>CACGTM010000009.1 GCA_902575965.1 uncultured Alphaproteobacteria bacterium
CCAATTGAAAGCTTGTCTTATTTTATCTATCAAAAGCCATCATCTGCCAAAAGACTTTCTTTTGAAACTATTCCAAAGTCAGTTGATGAGTATTTATCAAGTAAGTCATCTTATTTTGATCAAGATATAAAATCAAAATATGCTAATCCTGTTTTTCATATTCATAATGGTGACCCACTTAAAGAAATTCATGGTGTAAGTTTTAGTTTACTATTAAATTTAGTTAGTGTTTGTCATACTGAAGATCCCAAGGTTATTTGGTACTATGTTAATAGATATTACGAAGGACTATCTAAGGAAAATAATAAGGAATTAGAAAAATTAATAAATTTTTCAATTTCTTACTATAGAGACTTTGTTCTACCCAACAAGGAATATAGAATCCCAAGTGAGAAAGAATGTGATGCTCTTAATACGATGAAAAGTCTTTTACAAGAAGCTGGTAATAAACTAAATTCTGAACAAATTCAGCAGATAGTTTATGACGTAGGTAAGGAGTACTCATCAGAATTTACAAGCCTGAGAGATTGGTTTAAAGCTCTTTATGAAATATTACTTGGTCAAGATCAGGGTCCTAGGATAGGTTCTTTTATCTCTCTCTATGGCGTAGAAGAAACCATTAAGCTTATAGAAACCATATTATCAAAAACTAAGGATTAAAACTCTGAAATTATGCAGAGCTATAAAATTCAAATTCATCCTCAGAGAAGCTCATAATTGACTCGCCTCCAGACATTATTATTGAAAATAGACTTCCTGTTTCAGGTAAAATTTTATCATAGTAGAATTTTGCTGTTTTTAACTTTGCCGTATAAAAACCCGTTTCATCGCTTTCTAACATTTCAATACAGACTTTAGATGTTTTGGCCCACATGTATGCAATGGCTACATAACCAAATAAACTAAGATATTCACTTGCAGTAGATCCTAATTCGTCCCTATTACTCAAGCCTTTTTGAGCAATTATCGCCGTAGCTTGCTGAAGTCGCCCAAAGGCTTTGGCTAACCCCAAAATATAAAATTCAAGTTCTTTATTTGCACTATTTTTCTGGATAAATTCTTCAACTGGGTGGAAGAAAGATCTTAGGTATCTTCCATAGTCTGTTGGCATTTTTCTTCCTACTAAATCAAGTGCCTGAACTCCATTGGTGCCTTCATAAATTTGAGTAATTCTTGCGTCTCTTACAAACTGTTCCATACCATATTCATGAATATATCCATGTCCGCCAAAAATTTGTAAACTAGTGTTTGTTGCATTAAAACCTTTATCTGTACAAAAAGCTTTTACAATAGGGGTCATTAGTTGAACTAGATTATCAGCATTTTTTTTCTCTTCAAGGTTGTCTGATTTTTCTGCAATATCTAAGTTTAAGGCAGTCCAGAGACTTATAGCTCTCATTCCTTCTGTGAGTGATTTTACAGTAAGGAGATTTTTTCTAACATCTGGATGAACAAGAATAGAGTCGGCAACCTTATCAGGGCTTTTAGAACCACTAAGAGCCCTACCTTGCAATCTATCTTGGGCATAAGCAAGAGCATTTTGGTATGAAACTTCGGCAAGACCGATGCCTTGGATACCAACCCCTAGTCTTGCTGAATTCATCATTGTAAACATTGCTTTCATTCCATTATTAGGTTTACCTACAATCCAACCAATTGCATTGTCGAAATTCATAACGCATGTAGCAGACCCTTTAATGCCCATTTTACTTTCTATGGATCCACAGGCCAGACTATTTCTCTCTCCAGGTCTTCCATTTTTAGTTGGAATAAACTTTGGAACAAGAAAAAGACTAATACCCTTGATTCCTTTTGGTGCATCTGGCAGGCGACCTAAAACAAGGTGCACAATATTTTCCGTTAAATCATGTTCACCTGCAGTTATAAAAATTTTTGTTCCACTTATTTTGTAACTATCATTCTGCGTGGGCTCCGCTTTTGTTTTTATTAAACCAAGATCAGTGCCACACTGAGGTTCAGTTAAACACATTGTTCCCGACCAATTACCGTTCGTAAAATTTGGGAGGTATAAATTTTTCTGATTTTCTGAGCCATGAAGTTTTATGGCGTTATAGGCCCCTTCAGTTAAGCCAGGATAAGTACTAAAAGCCATATTTGTTGAACAAATCATTTCTTGTAATAAAAAATATAATGCTGCCGGAGCTCCTTGCCCACCATACTCAGGACTTGAAGCAAGTGATGTCCATCCAGCCTCAACAAACTTATCATAGGCATCCTTAAATCCATTTGGTGTTCTAACAACGCCATTTTCTAAAATACATCCTTCTTTATCACCACTGAGGTTTAAAGGAAGAAGAACTTCTTTAGTGAATTTTGCTCCTTCTTCAAGCATTGCATCAATTACTTCCGGTGTAAAATCTTCATAGCATTTGATTTTTTGTATCTGTGGCCCATCGAGTAATTCGTTAAATAGAAATCGCATATCTCGAACAGGTGCGGTATAGTTAATCATGATTTACTCCTAATTTCTGAGTGGCTTACCAGTATTTAGCATATGTTCCATTCTTGCTAATGTACTTGTTGTTTTGGAAAGCTTCAAAAATACCTTTCTTTCTAATTTTAAAAGATCATCTTCACTTAGGCTTTCAGTAATATCAGCATCCCCTCCTGTTAAAACTTCAGCTAATGCCCCAGCAACAACTTTATCATGTTCTGTTATTTGTCCCTTTTTAGATAGATCATTTATTGCAAGTTGCAAGGTTGAGTAACCAGTTTTTCCTGGAAGACTAAATTCTTCACTTTCTGGAGGAATATAATTTATTGATAATCTCATTGCTTTTTGTTTAGCATCAAAAAGGAGCCTATCTCTGTTCATTGTTACCTCATCATCTTTTGAAAAAAAACCGAGCTCTTTTGCCTCGAAAGCTGACTTTGCAACTTTAGCAGTACCAATAAGCTCAAAAGCTTTCATGAGGAAAGGCATTGGGCCGCCAGGTATTTTAGTATTTCGTCTAAGTCTAGAAATAATTTCTTTACATCCCCCCCATCCTGGTATTATTCCAACACCTGCTTCAACTAGACCAGTATAAGTTTCAGAATGAGCTTGTATCGCATCACTATGAAGAAGTATTTCACAACCTCCGCCAAGTGCTAGTCCTGATGGAGCAGAAACAACTGGAAATGGTGCTTTTTTTAGGGCCTGATATGTTTTTTGTCCCTCTGATATTTGAGATTCAATTTCATTCCACATTGCTATATTCGCTGCAAAAAGAAACAACGCTAGATTAGCTCCTACTGAAAAGTTATTATCTTCATTGTAAATTACTAATGCATTATAATCTTCAGACTTATTAATAAAGCTGATAGTTTTTTTATACATCTCCATCACTAAAGGGTCTAAGCTGTTCATCTTTGATGTAAATTCAAAACAGAGTACTTTATCTCCAATATCCCAAACTGATGCAGAATGATTTTTTAAAATAGGTTGTTGAGTGATTTTTATGTTTGAGAGTTTAATCACACCTTTCTTTGATGGTATATCTTTATATGAATTATTAGAACTTAGATACTGAGTAACTCCATCTTTTACCCTATAGAAACCTTCATTAGTGGCAGCTAATTCCAGTAGATTAGGAATTTGAATATTATCTTCACGTAGCTTCTCTAACAGCCATTTAGCCCCAACAATATCTATTATTTCAAATGGTCCATATTTCCAGCCATAGCCATCTTTCATTGCAATGTCTATATCTATTATTTCTTCTGAAATTTCAGGTACTAACGAGACGGCGTATGGAATTGCTTGTGATAGTAAAGACCATACAAATTTTGAATAATTATTATTATCTTCAATAATCTCCTTTAAATCTTTACTCTCAAGTTTTATTTTTTCAGACTTTGAGTATTTTCCTGATTTAAGATCTATGCTTTCTTTAATTCTTGAATTATTTTTTTTATTTAGCTTATAGAAACCGCTGGGACCTTTTCTTCCAATCCAACCTTTATCAAGCATTTCTTTTATAATTTTAGGTTCAGAAAAAATGTCTCTAAATTTATCATTTTTAGGGAGTCTTTTGAGCATAGACGCAGCAACATGAGGCATTAAATCAAGTCCAACTAAATCTAATGTTCCAAAAATACCTGATTTTGGCACTCCAAATGGCAAGCTTGAAAGAATATCAGCTTCTTCTACAGATAGGTTATATTCTAAAGTTGATTTAATTCCTAATTGATACCAAAATGTTCCTATACGATTTGCAATAAATCCAGGTGTATCTTTTGCAATAATGACACTTTTCCCAAGTTTTTGATCACAAAAGTTTTGGATTTTTTCTTTAAGGTCATCTCTTGTAAACTCAGATGTAATTATTTCTAGAAGTCTCATATATCTAGGTGGATTAAAAAAATGGGTTATCATAAAATTTGGAATTAACTTTTTATTCATACCATCAGTTAATTCAACTAACGGTATTGTTGAGGTGTTTGAAGAGACAATGCAATCATTTGGAATTTTTTCTGAAATTTTTGAATAAAGATTTTTCTTAATATCAAGATTTTCAACAATTGCCTCTATAACCCAGTCAGATTTTTCAATGAAATTTAGATTATCTTCAAGATTTCCTATGTTTAATAATTTAGAAGCTTTTTTTGACATGAATGGGGCAGGTTCTTCTTTAAGCATCACTTTAAGAGCATTTTCAGATACTATATTTTTATTTTTATTCTTATCTGGGACAATATCTAATAAATTTGTTGATATACCAGCGTTACAAAGATGGGCAGCTATTCTTGCTCCCATTACACCTGCACCAATTACTGTGACGTTTTTAAATGATGACATCATATTGCTTCCATAATTGTAGCTATCCCTTGACCACCTCCAATACATTGAGTGGCAAGAGACAAGTTTTTTTGTTCTCTTTTTAGTAATTGGGCAGCTTTACCTGTTATTCTTGCGCCAGTAGCTCCTAAAGGATGACCAATTGCTATTGCTCCACCGTCAATATTTAGCTTAGATTCTTCAATGTTCAGTTCTTTTAGAACAGCTATCGACTGTGCTGCAAAGGCTTCGTTTAACTCAATAACATCAATATCACTGAGTTTTAATCTTGCACGCTTCAAAGCTTTATTGGTTGCTTCAACTGGACCAATACCCATTATTTCCGGTGAACAACCTGATACAGCTATGGACTTAATTTCTGCAATCGGTTCCATTCCATTGTCTTTGGAATAGTTCTCACTTACAATTAACACACCTGCTGCTCCATCAGTTAATGGTGAAGACGTTCCCGCAGTCACAGTTCCTTTGATATCAAAAGCTGGTTTGAGCTCAGAAAGACTTTTAGTAGTTGTATCTGGTCTTATGCATGTGTCGAGTGAGATTGTTGTATTATGAGTTCTTACCTCTATTATTTCATCTTGTAATTTTCTCTCTTCTCTTGCCTTAAAAGCTTTTCTATGACTCTTTTCTGAAAAAATATTTTGCTCATCAAATGTAATATTATATTTTTTTGCAAGATTTTCTGCAGTTTCACCCATGCCGATATAAGCGGGATGTTCTTCAGATATTAATTTAGGGTTTAGCATGGGATTAAATCCAGGCATTGGAATTCTAGTCATGCTTTCAACTCCTAGACAAAGAAAGGCATCACCTGCACCCGAATGAATAGCTCCTACAGCCATATGGATTGCTTGCATGGATGATCCACAGAAACGATTTACTGTTGTAGCTGCAATGTTGTTTGGAAAACCAGCCAAAAAAACTATATTTCTTGCAAGATTTAATCCTTGCTCACCCTCAGGAAAAGCACATCCAACAATGAGATCTTCAATCGTTTCTGGATCTATGTCTAGGTCATTAACAAGTGATTTTGCCACAAGTGCTCCTAGATCATCTGGCCTCATTTTAATAAGTTCACCTTTATTAGCAGGTGTAAAAGGTGTTCTTGAAAATCCGGCGATATAGGCCTTAGTCATCTTTATCTCCTCTTAAGTTATATTCGTTTCTAAGTGCTTCCTTAGACAATTTACCCACAATAGTTTTAGGCATTTCATCTCTAAACTCGATATGAGTTGGTTTTTCGATTGATGAAAGCTTATCAGATAAAAAAGAAAGTAATTGTTTTTTATTAAGAATTTTATTTTCTTTTAATTTGATAAAAGCCTTAGGTGTTTCTCCTCTATGATCATCTGGCACACCAATTACAACAGCTTCTAAAATATTAGGATGTTGATAAATTGCAGCTTCAATTTTACTGGGATAAATATTATATCCGCTTGCAATTATAATATCCTTAATCCTATCGACAAGAAAAAGGTAACCATCTTCATCTAGATATCCAATATCCCCAGTTCTAAAAAAGTTATCAGAAAATATATCCTCTTGATCTTCTTTATCCCAATATCCTTGCATTAATTGCGGACCTTTAATACATACTTCACCCGCTTTACCATTTTCAGTTATTCTATCCAATCCATCTAAAACTCTGATTTGGACTTCAGTATTTTGTACGGGAATGCCAGCTGATCCAGATTTATGCTTTCCATTAATAGGGTTTATTGTAACTACTGGTGATGTTTCACTTAAACCATAACCCTCAATTATTTTACAACCAGTAATTCCTTCAAAAGCATTCTTAACTTCCTTTGGAAGAGGTGCTCCTCCGGAAAAACAAAGTTTAATTGATTTGAGATTAAACTTCTTTATTTCTGGGTATTCTTTTAAAGCTCCAAAAATGGTAGGGACACCTGGAAGGTAACTAATTTTATAATTCTCTATATTTTTTAGGGACTCTTTAATTTCAAATTTTGGCATAATAACTAAGGTTGCAGCTTCTTTTATTGGTGCTAACATCGCTATTGTTAAACCAAAAATATGAAAGAATGGAAGAATAGCTAATACTCTATCATTATTCGATTTAGTTTCATCATTCCATGAAATAATTTGATTAATATTTGATGTAATATTTGCATGGGTAAGCTTTGCAGCTTTTATAATACCTGTGGTACCTCCTGTAAATTGGAGGATGGCAATATCTTCTTTTGGATCTATAATATTTTTTGTAAAAGTACCACTATTATTTATTAATTTTTTATAAGGGAAAATTTTTTTTGAGTTACTAACCTTTGAAATATTATTCCTCTTAAATAGATTAACTAAAACTCTTTTGTAAATTGGCATAACATCCTGAATCGAGCATAAAACTATTTTTTCTACTGTTCCAAATTCACAAGCCTTCTCTATTTTTTTAAAAATATCGCTTACGTTTATAGTAATAATTAGTTTTGGTTTTGTAATACTAACTTGTTCAAGTATATCATTGACTGTGTGCAAAGGGTTTATGTTTACAACTATTGCCCCGATTGCAGTGCATGCATAAAAAAAGAATATATAGTAAGGGGAGTTAGGGAGAGCTATGGCAATTCTGTCACCTTTTTTAACACCAATTTTTTGTAACCCATATATACATTTATTTACTATTAAGATTGTTTGTTCATAAGTCCATTTTTTTCCCATAAAGATTATTGCATCTCTATTTGGATTTGTTTCAGAACTTTTTTTTAAACCATCAAAGATAGAGGAAACATGTAATTTAGTAGACCAATTAATATGGCTGGGGTAGCTTTTTATCCAAGGTTTATCAACTGAAGATAATTGCTTATCCATTAGTTTAGTTCTCAATCAAGAAAGATTATACAAAAACTAGATTTAAAATCATAATCTCATTATTTCACTGACTAACTAGTCAGTCAACATAATTCTGTTTTTATATTTACTTAAAGAAACCTTTATTCTAAAAGACTGATTTTGATGGTTATTTTTAACTTTCTAATAAACCACTCAATTTTAAAGCCACACCTTTTGATCCTAGCACTTTTACCTTACCCATGGTGAAGGCAACCATAGGACTTAATTCTCCGGTTATTAGCTTTTCCATATTTTCTTTTGATAGAATTAAAGTTGTTTCAGCATCATCATTTGGCGGATTAAGTGTTATCTTTAGATCATCTCCTGAGGCATCCATCAGAATTTTGTCATCATCTTCTAAGTCAAATAAAACAGTATGATTAAGTAATTTTAAATCATTTTCTCTAGTTTGTGCGGCTTCAATAATTTCATCTATTGTCATATGGAATTTCCAATTTTTTATGGTTATTTTTTAATACTTATTTATATTTGATAACACATTATTTTTAAAAAGGTGAATAAACATGTCAACAATCTTAATTACTGGTGCGAACAGAGGGCTTGGTTTAGGCTTAGTAGAGGAATATGCAAAAGATGGTTGGAAAATAATTGCAACATCAAGAAACCCTAATAATTCAGATGAATTACTTGAGCTTGCTAATAAAAATGAAAACAATATTGAAATACTTCAGTTGGATGTGGAAGACCTAAAGTCTATATCAGACTTGTCGCAAGTATTACAAAATACACCTATAGATGTGTTAGCAAATGTTGCAGGTTATTATGGTAAGAAGATTGTTTCTGAGCCTGGTGGACTTCAAGAATTCGGAAGTACAGACTATGAAGATTGGCAGAGAATAATAAAAGTTAACATTTTTGGTCCAATGAAAATCTGCGAAACATTAATTAATAATATTGAATTAGGTAATGATAAAAAGATTATTACTTTATCGAGTATCATCGGTTCTATTGGTGGCAATGATCAGGGTATGATGTATGCCTATCGTGTAAGTAAAGCTGGTGTAAACGCAATTATGCGGTCTATGGCTATAGATCTTAAAGATAAGGGAATTATTTGTATACCACTTCATCCGGGCTGGGTAAGAACTGATATGGGAGGACCTAACGCAGACATAGATACAAAAACAAGTGTAGAAGGAATGAAAAGGGTAATAGATAGCCTTAGTATAAAAGACTCAGGCCGTTACATGGTTTATGATGGTTCTGAACTGCCTTGGTAAATAATTATCAACTACATTATTTCGGGGTGCTCATGAATTGGTTGAAGGCATTTTTCAAATGATTTTTCAGAGCTAAGTTTTCCATCCCAGAATTTAGCAATAATTCTTCTTCCAGTTATACCATTGGTTTTATCTGTACATAACCATACTGCTGGTGGAACAATAATGTCTCCTGGTAGTATTTTATCTTGTCTCTTTCCTACTTCACCAGGAACCATACTTTCAGGTATAAAATCTGTGTCAGATGCTCCTCCTGGTAATAGAATATTTACATCAACGTTATGCTCTCTAAGTTCCCTTGACCAAGTTATGTGAGTCAGTTCTAAAGCTGCTTTTGATGCACCGTAGGGTGATAAGCCTGCTCCAATCATTGTTTTTAGACTTGTTGAAATACTAAATATTTTTCCATATTTTTGGCTTATCATTTGTGGCACTACAGCTTTTGTCATGTAAAAGGACCCTGTAAGATTTGTATTGATGATAGCATTCCAAGATTCTATCGGGATATCCCAGAATTTGGTTGTTCCATCTCCTAAATAATCAATTCTGTATTCCTTACTTCCCTTACCAGCATTATTTATTAATACGTCAATCTTACCAAATTTCTCAACAACTTGGTTGATTGTTAGTTTGCATGCATCCCAATTTCTAACATCTGCAACTATTGGAATGCACTTATCTGATCCAGCTATTTTATCTGCTTTAGATTTTGCATCTTGTAACTCTTTACTTGGGCTACTTGCTGTAATTGCAACTTTAGCGCCAAAACTAAGAAGTTTTTCAGCGATAAACCAACCAAACCCTCTACTTCCTCCTGTGATTAAAATAACTTTATTCTCTAATGATTCATGCGAGTAATTAACCATTTATTTCTTCTCATTACTAAATTTTAGAAATCAATCATAACTAACGGTAAGGCAATAATTATCATTATTATACCAAATAATTTTTTCTTTGTAATTATTTCTGATAGAAAAAATCTACCAACTATTAATGATCCAATAATACCAATTATTCTTTTATACAGCTCTACAAAAGTAACCAATGTCATTTCATAAGCCATTAGTTGTGCACCGTAGGCAATTCCTGCTGTTACGGATGCTAGCATTGCTGGTCTTAAAGAAATTTTATTTAATGGAAGTGAAGCTTCTTGTTTATTAAGAGATATATAAATAAGAAGCGCTAGGGCAATTAATACTGTTTGTATTAGACCATGTGTGGCACTAGATGAATACTGAATACATAATTTATCAATTGGAGCGAGTATCGACCAAATAACTGCAACCGCAGTCATTAAGAGTGCACCTTTGTCATGAATAAAAGATTTAAAACCTAAAAATGGGCTCATTCCTGAAGGGGAATATATAATGATTAATGCTAAGCATGATAATGCAATGCCAAATACTTGATATAAGTTTAATGTTTCGCCCATTATTAAAAAACTGGATAAAGACGTGAAGACTGGAATAATGCCAAGTATTGGAATTACTTTGCTAATTTCGCTCACCTTTAAGGATTTTAAAAATAAAAGATTAGCTATGAGTCCCATTAGGCTTGCTAAAATCCCCAACGGCCAATAATAAATTTTTATATGATAATCATTACTTAGAATAAACCACAAACCTATAAGTGGGATTTGTCCGGATACAAACACCAAAAGCAAGATTCTTGCATTTAGATTATTTAGTGCAAGTTTTCTAAAGTAATCGCTAGCGCTAAAACCTAGCCCACATATAGTGATGAGAATAATTGAAATTGAAGAAATCATTATTTAATTAGCTTTATGTATTTATTTAGCTTTATGAATTATGATAAAATATAATGTAAAATAAATACTGAGTAAATTTTATTTACTTATAGATATTAAAACTTTAAGGAAGGTTATATGGAAGACCAAAAAGAAAAAATTTCTGACTCACAATGGCGAGAAAAACTTTCAGATGACCAATACTATATTCTTAGAGAAAAGGGTACAGAGCGTCCATGGACTGGTAAATATAATCAACATAAATCTGAGGGAAAATATTACTGTTCAGGATGTATGAATCCTCTGTTTGAGTCAGCTCATAAGTTTGAATCAGGATCTGGGTGGCCAAGTTTTTATGAATGTTTAAAAAATTCTGTCAATGAAATTAGGGATATCAGTCATGGTATGGTTAGGACAGAAGTTGTTTGTTCAAATTGTGATGGGCACCTCGGCCATGTTTTTCCTGATGGGCCAAAACCCACAGGTCTTAGATATTGCATAAATTCTATATCCATTATTCATGATGATGACATCAAGTAAGGTCTATCTTTTAGGTATTTGACCAACTCCCCCACCATCAATATTAAATTCAACACCTGTAATATAGTTTGCTTCTTTAGATGCTAGAAAGACGCAGGTATCAGCAATATGTTCAGATTTTCCCCATTCACCCATCCATATTCTTTTTGCCATGGGTTCTTTATATTTTGATGTATCGTTTCCTAGTGAGTCTAGAACACCATCAGTAAATGTAAGTCCTGGAAGAACTGAAATAGCTCTAATTCCATGTTTGGCACCCTCTAAAGCCATAACTTTAGTCAAAGAGTTTTGAGCTGCTTTAGATGGACCATAGATTGTTCCTCCCGGTCCTGGTTGTTGGGAAGTAAGTGAAGACATGTTAAGAATAACTCCACTTTTACTATTACATAGGTGCTTCCAGCAATATTTTGCACCAAGAAATGGACCTTCAACGTTTACTTTTAATAAAAAATGCAAATCACTGAGGTTTAATTTTTCAATCGCTCCACCTCTTGATTCTCCTGAATTATTAAGCAATATATCGAGCCTTCCATATTTTTCGATACATTTATTAACTACATTTTCCCAGTCTTTTTCGGATGTTACATCATGTTTTATATATATTGCTGAGTAACCTGCATCATTAATTATTTTTTCTGTAATTTTACCGCCAGTTTCATTTCGTCCAGTTACAACGACTTTTACTCCGGCTTTTGCCATTGCTAGTGCACATGCTCTTCCAATACTGTCTGCGGTCGTTCCAGTTATAATTCCAACTTTACCTAAAAGGTTTACCATGGCTAAACTTTCAAATCTGAATTTGTAAAGGCTTCAACATTGTCAAATGACTTATCATTTACAACCAAGAATGAATATTCTATATCAGGAAAATTGTATGCTATTTTTGAGAATAAATCAGACCACCATTTAGAATTCTCAATAGTACAATGAGCATTCTCACCGTTTGGAAGAATTTTTACTGCTGGATAGGTTGCAATAGTTGCAAATAAATATTTTTTTGTATGTTCAAATAATTCAGAAATAATCCATGGTAAATCTAATTTATCACAATGCTCAAGTACATCTGTGCATATTACAGCATCATATGTTTTCCCAAGATTTTCAAAAGTATCGGGTCTACCGGCATCATAAATTTTTACCGAATTAATATCTAAAAAATTTTTCATATTTTGATAATTTATTCCATTTGAGTCATGAAGGTTTTCTAAAATATATTGTTTTCCTTGTCCACCTCCGTAGTCTAGCATTGAACTTATATTTTTATTCCTAAAGCTCTTTTTGATGAAAGGTGCAACTCTTAAGAATGTAACAATTCCTGCAAATGTAAGATTTTTTTCTTTTACACTCTTTTTGTGCATAATTTCATATTGATTAGAGAGTTCATAATATCGATCACTTGGTTTTTCTCTGCTATAATTAATATTAATTGATGATAGTGAGTTTCTGATATATTGATATTTGATATTTTGAAGGTCTGATAATTTGTCATAGGCTGATAAACACCTTGAGTAATTTTTTATCTCTATAGATGATTGAGCTATTAGTTTAAGCATAAATGTTGAATATGGATCTTGCGATAAGACTACCTCAGCGCTAGCTGCGGCTCTTTTCCAATCCTTTTCTTCGGCGTATGCACATGCTAGATTAGTGTAATTAATTATATTATTTGGTATGAGTGATGAAGCTTTCTCAAGATAAGAAATAGCTTCTCGAGATTTACCATTTCTGACAAGTACTCCACCCAAGTTCGTATGTAATAAACCATCATCAGGGTTTAAAAGAATTGCTTCTTTAAGTATTTTAATTGCAACATCTTTATTTCCAATATTCTCTGAAATAGAAGCATATGCAATAGAAATATTTCTATCGTCTTTAGAATTATCATAATGCAATTGAAGGTATTCTTCTGCTTCTTTTAATTTTCCAGTTTTTTGAAGATTTATCGCTTTATTAATTATTTCACTCATATTTTGCATAAATTTTCACACTAAGCTCCTGCACCACCATCTACATTGAATTCAACACCTGTTATATATTTACCTTCATCTGAACATAAAAAAACCACAGCATCGGCTATATGCTTAGAATCTCCTGTTTCGCCCCATGGGATGCGCGCAGCGACTGCAGGTTTTTTAGCCTCTGCATCCGGGCCAAGGACATCTGGTACTCCTGCGGTCCAAATCATTCCAGGGTGAACTGAATTAACACGGATATTTACTAAAGCACCATCTAATGCACAACTCTTGGTGAGGCCCAATTGTGCTCCCTTAATTGCACCATAAGCAGTACCTTTTGGGTTTCCCTTCTGCCCTACAATTGAACTCATATTTAAAATTACTCCACCACCGGATTTTACTAGGTGCGGCCAACAATACTTTATTCCAATAAAAGGACCATCAAGATCAACAAGACGGAGAAATTCTAAATCTGTAAAAGATAATTTTTCAATAGGTTTCACAATTGCTTCACCAGCATTATTAATTAAAAAATTTATCTGATTAAATTCTTTCAGTGTTTTATCAATAACCAATTTCCAGTCGCCTACTTTTGTTACGTCATGTTTGACATAAATACATTCTCCTCCGCAGTCTCTAATAATTTTTTCAGTTTCTAATCCTCCTTTTTCAGTTCTCCCAGTTACTACAACCTTTGTACCTTTCTTAGCTAATTCTAGAGCACATGCTCTTCCAATACTATCAGCAGTACATCCAGTTACGATGGCAACTTTGTTATATAATGAGTGCATTAGTTTTTAACTCCAAATTTTAGAAATTATGCTGCCAAAAAGCCACCATCAACAGGTAAGATATACCCTGTAATATAATATGCTTGATCAGAGGCTAAAAAAGCTACTGCATTTGCAATATCTGAAACTTCACCACTTGCTCCAAATGGTATTTTAGATTTATCTATGATGCTTTCTTGAGGGGTATTTTTGATTTGCCCTGATTGCACACAATTAATTCTAATTTTATCTTTTGCTTCACAGCATGAAAGTGCAGCCCCTCTAGTCATCATTCTTATACCATTTGCGGATGAACAGTATGCTGCTTGTCCAGGAATACCAACAGTAGCAGCTGCAGGAGAAACATGGACAATTGATCCCCCTTTTTTAAACTCTCTCATCTTTACAACCCCAAACCTTGTAGCTAAAAAAGCAACTTCTAGATTTTCACGATTTACTTTTCTAAACTCCTCTAGACTTGTATTTTCAATAGTTTTAGGTATTTCATATTTTGACTCAGATACAGTTACAATTATATCTAATCCATTGTAATGATCCCCAATTTTATTCAATTCATTTTCCCAGACAGTTTCAGATTCTGTATCAAAGTCTGCCTCTATTATTGTTCCGCCTTCAGATAGTATTTTTTTACAGATTGCTTCGCCAGTAGTACTTTTAGAATTAACAATTAATGCAATCTTACCTTCAAATTGATTCATTTTTTTCTCCTATGGTTATTGCTAAATATTTGGCACAATTTGCATCAAAAATTTTATCTTCCTCTATATGGAGCAATCTTTTGCTCTGGGATCCAAACATTATCAGGTGGGCGTCCAGTTTGCCAATGAATATCAATCGGAATCCCTCCCCTTGGGTACCAATAACCTCCAATTCTCAACCATATTGGGCTTACGGCAGTTATTATCTTTTTCGCAACTAATATGGTACAATGTTCATGAAAGCCATTAAAATTCCTAAATGATGAGAGAAATATTTTCAGTGATTTTGACTCTACAATGTATTTTTCTGGAATATAATCAATAATAATATTTGCAAAGTCCGGTTGTGATGTAATTGGACAAATAGTGGTAAATTCAGGGCAGGTAAACCTTATCACATATTGAGTGTCAACATGAGGATTATCTACAGTTTCTAGTCTTGATTCCTCGGGTGAGTCTGGTATTGATGTTTTTTTTCCCAAAATTGTGAGCTTTTTTTTATTCGTCATACTAGTATATTCTTTCAAAAGGTTAATGTTTCACCATTATAGGCTAAAAAAATTGTTTGATAATCCAAATTCAAAAAATATTCCTGCTTCACCATGTGTTGGTATCTGTACAATTAATAAGAAAACTAGATCATGTATCGGATGTCATAGAACTTTAGAAGAAATTGGTAATTGGAGAAATATGACACTGATTGAGAAAAAATCTGTTATAAAAAAATGTAAAGAAAGGTTAGAGTTGTCCACATCATAATAATTTATTTTTTTTTCGCTACTATAAAAAGTCTTTTCATTTTTAATATTGTTTTTTTATCTTTTTGTTTAGGGTACATATTATTGATTAATTCTTTGTATTCATCTAAAAAAATATTTTTATTCTGATTGCTT
This sequence comes from uncultured Alphaproteobacteria bacterium, assembly GCA_902575965.1. GTDB lineage: Bacteria > Pseudomonadota > Alphaproteobacteria > Rhodospirillales > Rhodospirillaceae. Next base: position 15,514 of record CACGTM010000009.1, read on the forward strand.
AAAGTAGACAGGTAAGGCGTTAGCCCAGTGCCTTTAATCCATTCTGTTACGGGGCTATTTCCTTCTAATATATGGTAATAATTTGTTTTCCATATATTGATATCTTTACAATCATTGGAAAGAATCTGATATATTTTGTTAATTTTTATAGAGTTATTAATTTGTTTTACATTTTTAAAATAATTTTTCCATTTTGGAAGGCATGTAATTTTTCTTATTGCTTTCTGAAAGTTTAATTCTTTTGTTAATGGTATTTGAATTCCGAGTATTCCATTGCTTTTTAGGTTGTGTATAATTTTTAAGAAAAGAATCTCGTGGTTTGGAATCCATTGAAGGGCCGCATTGGAAAAAATAAGTGCTAGCTTTTCATCTGATACCCAATGAGCTATATCAGCCTTCATCCAGTGTATATCTGTTTTTTGATATTTTTTTTTGGCTTCATTAATCATTTCTTCTGAAATATCAATACCAGTTAAACTTCTATTTGGCCAAAGATCTCTTATGATTTTTGTAATATTACCTGGCCCACATCCTAGATCAACTATACCTCCATCAGTATCTAGACTAATTTGTGATAACAAATCTATAGCAGGTCTGCTTCTATCTTTTTCGAAAATAAGGTATGTATTTGGGTTCCATTTTTGAGTCATTAAGGTAGTGGCTGAACTTTTCCAAGGAATGCTATTAGGGCAACTATTCCCCATAGGCTTAATGCGGCTACTTTAGACCTTGAGAGGGCATCTTCAATAATATCATTGCCTTTATCCTTTTTTTCTCCTCCATCTCTTATCATTGAGAACCCTATAATCCAATTTTTTATCTCAGACCGTAGATAGACGCCAAGTGAGACAGTAAATGCAAAAAGGAAGATTTTTGCTGCTACATTACTATTTTCAATAATATCCCCTGTGAAAAGTGACCACAAACCAAGAGAGCCCATTCCAAAAATAATTAAATACCTAAGGAGCATGTCTATCTTCTTTATTAAAATTGACGATGAATGCTCTTCATTAAAAAATAACCACCAATTAGCAATTAACCAGGAGATACAAATAATCCAGATGAGTAATAATGAAGCTCCATCAATGGGGGAATATCCTCGCATCCATGCCATTTGAAAACCAAGGGGAATGAGTCCAATTAATGCTGTACGGGGGCCCATATCACATTGCATTAATACATGTAAAAACCTAAACCTTTCTTCTAACGAAAGATCTCTATTAGCAACATATTTTGCTGAAAGGTAAACTCCTAAGTCACCTCCTAACCAATAGACAAATAAAAGTGTATGTAAGTAAACAAGAATATCATATGGTGTTATATACATAATTATAATCTCCTATTTTATCTGTTGTTTTGGCTAATTGTTATATTACTCAAGAAATTATATATAATATACCTCTCTTTTAAAGGAAATTATCAGGATATTCTATGTCAAGGATACTATATATTTTGGGGATAATACTTATTTTTCTTTCAATGATGGAAATTTTTCCTTTTTTATCTGATTTAATTTCAGGTAGTGAAAATTGGATAGTGTTTCTTTTTAGTTCTATTTTTACATTTTTTATTGGCGTTTCTTTACTTTTATCCGGCTCAAACAAGGTTGAAAAACTAACATCACGTGATGCATTTTTCCTTACTGTATTAATATGGTTAGTACTTCCTATTATTGGGTCTATTCCATTTCTTTTCAGTATCGATAACATTAATTTGGTTGACTCAATATTTGAGAGTATTTCGGGACTTACAACAACTGGTTTAACCATTATTCATGATCTTAACAATGTTCAACCTGGTATTTTACTATGGAGGTCTCTATTACAATGGATTGGTGGTGTTGGGATCATTGTAATGAGTATAGCTATTTTTCCTTTACTGAGGTTAGGGGATATTAATTTTATGACAATTGAACCTTTGAAGGAAAATAATAAGGCTCTTCCAAGAACTTTTGAGTTAGCAATTGCAATAGCAGTAATTTATTTTTTTATTACAGTGTTTTGTTTATTTAGTTATAGCATTTTTGGAATGAGTTTATTTGACTCAATAAATTATGCAATGACTACAATTTCAACAGGTGGGTTTGCTCCACACAATACGCCCTTTGAGTTTTACGATTCTCTATACGTAAAGTTAATAGCTACCTTTTTTATGATAGTTGGTGCCATGCCTTTTACACTTTACATAAAGGCTATTAGAAAAAATATTTTTGTTATTTTTTCTAATAGCCAAGTAAGATTTTTTCTCTTTTTTTGCTTTATCATGGTTTTAATAATTACATTTTGGTTTTGGTTAACTACATCAAAAGACTTTTTTGAGGCTCTAATTTTTTCTATGTTTAATACAATTTCAATTATTACAACTACGGGCTTTAGTTCTTCTGACGCAAGTTATTGGGGAAGTGCATATGTATTTGTTCTAATCCTTGCCTTCTCAGGAGGTTGTTCGGGCTCAACTTCAGGTTCTATCAAAGTTTTTAGGTACCAATTAGTTCTAAAGTTCTTAAAGACTCAGCTAGATAAGTTGCTCCACCCTCATGGTGTATTCGTAGTGAGGTATGAAAATAATGTAATTTCATCAAATATTATATTTTCAGTGACTGCTTTCGTCACAATGTATCTCATTAGCTGGGCTTTATTATCTGCTTTAATTTCTTTAACAGGTTTTGATTTTCAAGTTTCAATGTCAACCGCGGCTGCCTCATTAACAAATGTTGGGCCAGCTGTTGGTATGAATGTCAATTATCAAGACTTTCCGTCTATAACTAAAATTTTAATATCATTAGGAATGTTATTAGGCAGGCTTGAATTATTTGTATTTTTTGTAATCTTATTGCCAAGCTTTTGGAGAGATGCTTAAGTATAATTAGATAAAGGATAAACCAATGCTCTTGAGAAATGCAAAAGACAAAATTAATCATAGTGAAATAACACCAAAGGAGACATTTCTGAATAGAAGGAAGATTATTTTATCCTCGTCTTTTTTTCTTCCTGGTTACTTAAGCGGTAAGTTTTTGGGAAATAATGTTAATGCAGCAACTTCAAAAAATAATGAAAAAACTCTAAGATATTCTAAGGGGTATTCAAAGCTCAATAGTGATGACACTTTAAATTCAAAGATTGATATAACAACCTATAACAATTTTTATGAATTTGGGACATCAAAGAATGATCCTTCAGAAAAGTCTCAGGATTTTAAAGCTTTTCCCTGGACTGTTGATGTTGGGGGGTTGTGTCTTAATCCTAGAAAAATAGACCTCAGAGAATACATAAAAGATATCGATTTGGAAGAGAGGATTTATCGCTTAAGATGTGTAGAGGCATGGTCAATGGTAATACCATGGATAGGTATCCCATTATCAAAACTTCTGAAGCAATTTGAACCGGTGGGATCTGCAAAATATATACAATTTGAGACAGTTTATCGACCAAAAGAAATGCCAGGCCAGAGATCAAGAAGAATTCTTCCTTGGCCTTATATAGAGGGATTAAGACTTGATGAGGCAATGAATGATTTAACTTTTTTAGCATTTGGACTTTATGGTGAATTATTGCCTAATCAAAATGGAGCTCCAATAAGATTAGTTATTCCGTGGAAGTATGGTTTTAAGTCAATCAAGTCTATTGTTAAGATAACTTTTACTAAAGAGGAGCCTCTGAATACATGGAAAAGGATGGCACCAAGAGAATATGGTTTTTTTGCAAACGTAAACCCAAATGTTGATCACCCACGTTGGTCACAAAGTCGAGAAAGAAGAATAGGAGAGTTTTTTAGAAGACCCACTCTCATGTTTAATGGGTATGCAGAAGAGGTTGGTCATATGTACTCAGGTATGGATTTAAATAAATTTTATTAATTTTTTGCAAATTTTGTTAGGAAGAATCAATGTTACTAAAATTTAAATATAATTTTTTTATAATTACTCTATTTGTTTTTTTTATCTCGTTACAGAATGAAATATTGGGAGTTGAACTAAATAAGGGAGCAAATTTCAGAGACTGTGAAGATTGTCCGATGATGACTGTTATTGCGCCTGGAAGTTTTATTATGGGCTCTAATAAGACTGAACGAATGAGGGGTAATGAGATTAGGCCAGAGGGACCAATAAGAAAAATGACTATTTCAAAATATTTTGCAGTTGGGACATTCGAAATAACAAACTTAGAATGGGGGTTGTTTATTGATGATACAGGATATTCTCCCACTAATTCTTGTGAGGTTTGGGGAGCTAAAGGGTCAGTAGATGGCTATAATTGGAAAAACCCTGGCCTAGATAGCTTACCAAAAGATAATGAACCAGTTGTTTGTATTACATGGAAAGATGCAAAGGCTTACGTTTCTTGGCTTGCACAATTTACTGGGCATAAATATCGTTTGCTCACAGAAGCTGAATGGGAATATGTTGCTAAAGCAGGGTCAGATGAGATGTGGCCTTGGGGAGAAGATGTTAATGAAATTTGTAAATATGGTAATGTCTTTGATATAACAGGAACTACAGAAAAAAGGTCTGCTACGAACGATAATGCTGCTGCAAAGTCAGTTGATTGTGATGATGGTTTCAAACATGTTGCATCTATCGGTAGTTTTTTGCCTAATGCATTTGGTTTATATGATACAATCGGCAACGTATGGGAATGGACAGAAGATTGTTCTGTAAAATTTTACGATGAAAGCATCACTGATGAAACTGCATTTCAGGTTTCTGGAGAATGTAAAAAAAGGTCAGTAAGAAGTGGGAGTTGGCGTACTAGAATTTCTCGTCACAGAACATCTTTTAGAGGAAGAGATCCTGAGGATATTGCATATCACCATTTTGGTCTTAGGGTAGCGAGAGATTTACAATAGTTTTTGTAATTTTTTTTTATCAGTTTTTTTGATTTGATGAAGTAAATCGAACATAAATTGCAAAGAGCAGCAAAAGAATATTGATTGCTCCAATTGTAAAGAATGTAGCGTTTGGAGAGATTGAGTCAAATATTCTTCCTCCTATAATTGAGCAAAAGATAATTCCAATTGCACCCATAATGTTAAACCCACCAATCACTGCTCCTCTTTCTTTTTTTGGAGCTTCTTGGCCTACAAGTGATTGTGAGCCAAAAAAGATTGAAATTTGTCCAATTCCCAAGAGAATAATAAAGGGAAGCGCATTTTTCGAGGTTGGATCATCTACAAATCCTATGCAGATATACCCTATTGAAGCAAGAGAAATACATAAACATAAAAATGTGATGCGATTAATTTTATCAATAAAGAAAAGAATTATTCCAGTCCACACTAAAGCAGAGATTTGAGTAAGGACAAAAGTTTTAGTGGATTTTGATTGGGCAACTTCTATCGGTAGTCCTTTTTCTATACCAATAGAGGTAGCCCATAATGTTAAAAAAGAACCGAGGATGACCAAATCTCCTCTTGCGATAAAGGCAGAGCAATATGCTAGGGTGATTTTTCTATTTTTATAAAAATGTTTTATAGCACTTGATGATAATTCTTTTAAAGAAGGACTATCTTTGTCTTTGGTGGGCAGGCCACCTTTGAGTCCTGCCATGAGTACTAATGCTGATACAAAACATAATGAGGCAATGGCCCAATGTGCTATTTGACCAGATTTAACACTATCAAAACCCAATAAAACAAGTTTTTCAGGTAATGTTCCAAAAACTATATTAATAACTACAATTCCAAGCCCACATAATGCCCCTACAATTCCTACTAATTTTCCTCGGGAGCGTTCTTGAGGATAATCGGTTAAAACAGTAGCTAACATTCCAGCGGCTAGGGCAACTCCAATAGCATAAATGACCCTATAAAAAATTAACTCATTGACACTTTCGGCTGTTGGGTAAAGTGCATATCCTAATCCCATAAATAGGAACCCAAGGACATAAACAATTTTTCTACCCATTTTGTCAGCCGCAATCCCTATTGGGCCAAATAAGAGTAGAGTAGTTATTTCAGTCCAAAAAACTAAATTACCAGTAACAATACCTTGTTTTGTTTGAGGAACATTTAAAATTTCTGATAATACATACGGTGTTCCAACTCCAATAAACGTCAAAAGTCCGATGGTAAAGAATGAAGCGTATAATAGTGTAAAGGCATTATATGTGCTAATACCCTCTGATAAAATAATTGGACCTAATTTTGAAATTTTCACTTTATTAAGAACTCGGTTACTATTTTTACTGTTATTTTACCAGGACTGTGAATTAAAAGAGATTTTTTTGTGATTAAAACCTTTAGTACAAAATCTAGCGGTAAAAGAGAAATTATAAGGACTTTTACATTTATTCTATGTCTATTACCACTCATTAATTTGATAATACTATTATTATTTGATGGGCTAGGGGTAAACCCTATAGAATTTGTAATTAGAGATCTTGGTGATTGGGCTTTGAGATTTATAATTCTTGTTTTATTTATGGGCTTTCTTTTAAACATGCCAAAATTTAAAATTCTCTTTACCATAAGAAGAATGGTAGGCTTATTTTCTTTTTTTTATATTAGTCTGCACCTCTCTTCATATGTAATTTTAGATCAATTTTTTAATTTTGTAGTAATATGGGAGGACATCTTAAAGCGTAGGTATATTACGTTAGGTTTTTTATCATTTGTTCTTCTTTTGCCATTGGCTTTAACGTCATCAGATCAAAGTATTAAAAGATTAGGTTACAAGACATGGAAGGTTCTTCATCGACTTATATACCCAGCTGCAATTTTGGCTGTTATTCATTACTTTATGATGATAAAGGCTAATTATACGGAACCACTAATATACGCTATTATTCTTTGTTTCCTTATTTTGAGCAGGATTTCAAAAAAGTTTTTTTACTCATAACTATTGTAAATTAAATTATTGGCTTTAAAAATAAGCTTCTTATTTATTTTCTATTATTAAACTTTATCCTGAGTAATTTAATTATATTTACTGATTCGCTTTTTTTATATTTCACGGGCTTCTCATAACCCCAAACTGGCAATGGCCATGCAGGGTCATTAACCTTTCTAGCAACTACATGAATATGAAGTTGACTTACAATATTTCCCAAAGAGCCAATATTTATTTTGTCCGCATGAAATTCATCAGAAAGAATCTTTGAAAGCTTTATAATTTCATCATTAAGGATATTATTATCTGTTTTTGAAAGCTGATATAGTTCGGTTAATCCTTCTTGCATTGGTACAAGGATACACCACAAAAATCGACTATCATTCATTAACAAAAGTTTACTAAGCCTAAGATTACATATTTCCATGCAATCTCTCTCTAATGTTTTATCTAAATGAAATTTAGCCAATTTTAAATTTTTGATTATTAAATTTAGTAATATTATTTATAAATTGTTTTGTGCTTTCATTCCATGAAAATTTAAGAGCATGCTGTCTGCAAGCTTCTGGATTTAATTCTAGTGATTTTTCTATTGCAAATGCTAGATTATTATCAAGATATCCAACCTTAGCATTTTTTATAATATCTAATGGACCTGGAACTGGGTATGCAGCTACTGGTAAGCCTGATGCTAATGCTTCAAGAATAACGAGTCCAAAAGTATCTGTAAGGCTTGGAAAAACAAAAACATCAGCGGTTGAATAGTGCATAGCAAGTTCCTCGCCATGTTTTGATCCAACAAAATAGGTATCTTTATATTTTGATTTTAATTCTTTCAATTGAGGGCCGTCTCCTACTACAAGTTTAGAGCCAGGTAATTCTAAATCAAGAAAAGACTCAATATTTTTTTCTATAGAAACTCGCCCAACATAAAGATGAATTGGGCGTTTTACTCCTAGAATGTCTATTTTTTTATTTGATTTTTTTCTTGGGAAAAACAGTTCTGTATCAACCCCTCTTGTCCATCTATTTACTTTCCTTATATTATATTTATTAAGTTCATCTTCAATTGATTGTGTTGCAACCATTATTCCTTGAGATTGGTAATGAAACCATCTAATTAATCTGTAACCAAATGATATTGGTATATTGAACCTAGAATTAAGATACTCAGGAAATCTGGTATGGAAGGCAGTTGAGAAGGGTATATTGTTTTTGGTAAAATATCTTTTGGCGGTAATACCTAAGGGGCCTTCTGTAGCAATATGTACTGCATTGGGGCTGAACTCTTGGAAAATTTTTATAAACTTTTTTTTTGGAAATATTGATAGTCTTATTTCCGGGTATGTTGGACAAGGTAGGTTATAAAATAAGTCAGGTGTAATATAGCAAACCTCATGTCCTTCTTTTATTAAATTTTCTTTCAGATTATTTAGGGTTCTTACAACTCCGTTTATTTGAGGAAACCAAGCATCTGTAACTATTAGAATTCTCATACGTTCTTTTTAATATCGATGTATTCTAAAGGCGGCAAGCCTTGTATTTCAGTCCATCTAAGTATTTCCATTTTACCATCGAAGTGTTCTACAAGAGCCGTGCAGCTTTCAACCCAATCTCCATCATTGCAATATATAAAGCCATCAATTTCTTTGATATTAGCATGATGAATATGCCCACAAATTACGCCATCAGCACCTCTTTTTTGAGCCAAAGTAATAATTGCATCTTCATAGTTATTTATAAATTTGACAGCATTTTTTGCTCTATTCTTTAGATAAGCAGATAAAGACCAATAAGACAATCCCATCATAAGCCTTGCTCTATTTAACCAAGTATTCATGCTTAAAGCCAAGGTATATGCATAATCACCTATAATTGCAATCCACCGAGCATAAATCATTACACCATCACATTCATCTCCGTGTATAACTAGAAATTTTTTACCATCGAGAGTTTTATGAATCATATCTCTTCTAAATTTTACTTTGCCAAAATCATTTGAGACATAGTTTCTTGCGAACTCATCATGGTTTCCAGGAATGAAAAAAACTTTTGTGCCTTTTCTTGCTTTTCTTAATATTTTTTGGATAACATCATTGTGTTCTTGTGGCCACCACCATGATCTTTTAATTCTCCACCCATCAACTATATCTCCAACTAAATAGAGAAATTCAGATTCAGTATTTTTCAAAAAGTCTAGAAGATAATTTACCTTACAGCCAGGTGTCCCTAGATGAATATCTGAGATAAAAATTGATCTATACCTAAGTTCTTTCAGGATAGACTCCTTTTAGAGAGTTAAATTAATTAAAGGTATATATATAATTATATAAAAATAGGTAACCTGCAGTATAAAATTTTAATAAAGTTGTCACATCGTTAAACTGCCTTTATAAAAAAAAGGTGGAGTAAACCTTTTTTTGCTTTTTTTTTAATTTTTTTCGATTTTTTGAAGGTGAATTGGGTTTTTTAGTTAATTATTTTTAAAACACAGCTTAAAAACTGGCTTATAACCAATCAATCTGCTATCTGTTATTTTATTTAATGATTCACGTTTTTTCGGTCTTTTAAATGGTTAATTCAAATAATTTTGATCTAATGGGAATGGCAAATGCTGTTAGGTTTCTATCTGCTGACGCTGTTCAAAAGGCAAATTCTGGTCACCCGGGAATGCCAATGGGAACAGCTGATATTGCAACAGTTTTATTTACAAAGTTTTTAAAATTTGATGCCTCAGACCCTTATTGGCCTGATAGAGATAGATTCATATTATCTGCAGGTCATGGTTCAATGCTTCTATACAGTTTGTTGTACTTAACTGGAAATAGAAAAATGACCATAGAGGAAATAAAAGACTTTAGGCAGCTTGGGAGCATAACAGCTGGACATCCAGAATATGGTTTAGTAGGAGGTATAGAAACCACAACTGGTCCACTAGCCCAAGGACTAGGGAATGCCGTTGGAATGGCGATTGCTGAGAAATTATTATCAAGCAGATTTCAAAAAGACATTGTTGACCATTATACATATGTTCTAGCTGGTGACGGTTGTTTGATGGAGGGTTTAAGTCATGAGGCGATCTCCATTGCTGGTCACCTAAAGCTCGCAAAATTAATTGTTTTATATGATGATAATGAAATTACCATTGATGGACCAACTAGTTTGGCTATGTCGGATGATCAGGTATTAAGGTTTGAAGCATGTGGTTGGGAGGCTATTAGAGTAGATGGTCACAATGTTGCCGAGATAGAAAATGCATTATCGCAAGCTAAAATTTCATCAAAACCAACTATTATTTTATGTAAAACTAAAATAGGTTTTGGTGCACCTAATCTTGAAGGATCAAATAAATCTCATGGCGCTCCACTTGGTGAGGAAGAGATTGCAAAAGCAAAATCAGCACTAAATTGGAATTATGATCCATTTGAGGTCCCTGAAGAAATTTTAAATTCGTGGAGAGAGGTTGGTAAACAAGGTTCTAGTGAAAGAAAAAAATGGGAAGATAAACTAGAGTTACTTCCATTGGATCAAAAAAATCACTTCACCAGATCCACTTCCGGAGAATTACCCGAGGGTTGGGAGAAATCAATTACTCAAGTTATAGAAACTGCAATCCAAGATGCCCCTAAAATGGCAACTCGTAAGGCGTCAGAGTTAGTTATTGAACATATTTCAAAAGCACTACCAGAACTTGTAGGTGGTTCAGCTGACTTGACGGGCTCAAACAATACCAAAGTTGACGATCTTAAAGTTATCACTGCTGAAGATTTTAGAGGCCGCTATATTCATTGGGGAGTAAGAGAGCATGGAATGGCCGCTGCAATGAACGGTATGGCTCTTCATGGTGGAATCATTCCTTTTGGTGGAACCTTTTTAGTTTTTACAGACTATTGTAGACCATCAATTAGATTATCTGCGTTAATGGGATTACGTGTAATATATATAATGACACACGACTCAATTGGCTTGGGAGAAGATGGTCCCACTCATCAGCCAATAGAGCATCTTGCAAGTCTAAGGGCTATGCCAAATTTATTGGTTTTCAGGCCTGCTGATTTGGTTGAAACCGCAGAATGCTGGCAACTTGCTCTTGAGCATAAAAATAACCCATCTGTTATTGCATTAAGCCGACAATCTCTTCCAGCGGTGAGGACTAAAACTTCGAATCATAGTCTTTCGGCTAAGGGGGGCTATATAATTTCTGAAACACAAAATAAACTAAATGCAACAATATTAGCAACGGGTTCAGAAGTTTCCTTAGCGTTATCTGCAAGGGAAGACTTAGAAAAAGAAGGAATACATATTAATGTTGTTTCAATGCCGTGTTTAGAATTATTTCAAATGCAAGATGGAGAATATAAACAAAGAGTTTTAGGAGATGCCCCAAGAATCGCTCTAGAAGCGGGAAGTGCATATGGTTGGGAAAAGTTTGTAGGAGAAAATGGCGAGATTGTTGGTATGAACTCGTTTGGCGCCTCTGCTCCTGGTAACGCCTTGTTTGATCACTTTTCAATCACAAAAGAAACAATAAAAGAAACCATAAAGAAGCTTTTGTAATTAGGAGAAAGTTTTTTATGTCTGTAAAAATTGCTCCCTCTATTCTCTCAGCAGATTTTTCACGCCTTGGCGAAGAAATTAAGGCAATTGATATAGCAGGTGCTGATTACATTCACGTTGATGTTATGGACGGTCATTTTGTACCAAACATTACAATTGGCCCTGCAGTTTTGAAAGCTATTAGGCCTTATACAAAAAAACCCATGGATGTTCATTTAATGATTGATCCAGTAGATAATTTCATTGAAAACTTTATTGATGCAGGTGCTGATATTCTTACTGTCCATGCTGAAGTTGGTAACCATATAGACAGATCATTACAGAAAATAAAATCTTTGGGTGTAAAGGCAGGTGTTTCTTTAAATCCCTCTACTCCCCCAGAGACAATAGAATACATTATAGACAAGGTAGACTTAATTCTTGTCATGACAGTTAATCCTGGCTTCGGAGGGCAGTCTTTTATTTCTTCACAACTTGAAAAAATTAAGAAAATTAAAGATATGATTGGAAATCGTGCAATTGAGTTGGAGGTTGATGGAGGGATAAATCAAAGCACCGGTAAACTATGTATTGAAGCTGGTGCTGATGTATTGGTTGCTGGAAATGCAATATTTGGAAATCAAAAAGATTATCGCGAAAATATCCTAAGTCTTAGAAACTAATAATTTCAAATTGCTGGGTGATAAATAGAAATCTATAATTATTCCACTTTAATTTCTGATTTAATAGAAGGGAAAAACCATCGATCGACCCATTACCCTGTAGAATTGATAGATACAAAAATAGTTTAAGAAGGGTTAGTTCAGCAACTTAATGTTTGAGGGGAAAATTAAGAAACTGAACCAGCTTTCCATATGACTCTTAAAGTAAATCTTTACCAGTCAACTTGTGCTCTTATCCCAATCCCATTTATTGTATTTTTCCTATCGATGCCATTAATACTTAAATCTGATTTTTTTACTTTAGAGTTGTTATAATTTACTTGCAGTTTTGTATGTGGATTGAGATGCCAGTTCACTCCTAGTATTATGGTATTTTGAATCCCTCCATTAAATGCCGAGTCATTCAGGTCAATTCTATCAAACCTGGTTGTCAATGACCAAGCCCCATAGCCGCCATCAAAAACAGACGATTTTACTTTTGTTCTATCCCAGGCACCCTTTGAAGATTTATATGCTCTTGTCTCACCAGTTAAGAAAGTACCAAATTCAATATAAGCACCTTTAAAAGTTGGGTTTTGAACTGAATTGTTCTCTAATTTAGCTTTTAAAAAAGTATATTCACTAGCAAACCAAATATTATTTCTAATCGCAGCAAGTTCTAAACCATAAAAATTATCTTTTTTGGCAATCCTTCCAGTTGAAACAAACCGGGAAGAAAGATGCTGATGAGGTCGTTGTCGGTATCGATATTCTGATAAGCTTCCATTACTTCTCAATCGTAATGACCCCCCCAGATGAAGTTGTATTTCATCAGTTCTTGGGCTGAAGGTAAATCTACCAGCAATTTCATGCCCCTCATTTTCTGCTTCAATATTATTTGCGCCTTTATACATGCCAATCTTACCAGTCCATCTGTCTCCACCTAAAGAGACACCAAGCCCAATTCTTCTTGCAAGCCCAAATGCATCAGTGAAAGAAGCTCTTTCCATGAGAGATGTATGACGGGAACTGGTTTGTTCATCTAAAGAATTTGGTGTTTTAAATTGACCAGCTAACCATTTAATCCCAGATTTAGTTTTCCATTCAATCATTGCATCTTTTACTGTTGTTTGATCATCTGCAAAATCGGCTTCAAATTTATATTTTATAGAATTCCAAGCCTTGCCTTCTATTCCAAGTCTTGCTGCGCGAAGCTCAGTTGCTTTAATGCTGATGTTATCATCCTTATCTGAAATCCAAGCAGCGTCAGAGAATATTCTTCCGCGTATATTCATTTCAAACATTTTATCTGCTCTACTGAAAGAAGGAGCAGGCTCCCATTTTACTGAAAGTTCATTTTTATTAATTTTCTTTTCTAAGTTAGAAATTTGTTCTTTTAATTGAATGATGTCTTTATTTATATTTTTTACTTCATCAGCTTTTGACAGGCTAATTGAAATACTAAAAAATATTAAAGATATAAAAATTAAAGTTTTATACATTATCTACTGCCCAATATTAAAATATAATGATTAATTTATTTCATTTAAATTACAAATAAATGACATTAATATGTATATTTTATTACAATGACTCATGTATTCTGTTAAATTATTATATAATAACATGTAGAATAATTTATTTTGTATACATTTACCTTTTAACAAATTTATATTCATTAATTATCTGTGCTTTGTGGAACATAAAAAATACTTTTTTACTTAAATAATTTATTTATTCAGCTAGGTTAAAATAGTAATGTCTCTATTTTTGATCTCTTTAATTTTAAGCTTACCTAATGCTCTGGTGCTATGGCTTTTAAACAATTTTAATTACCTTGATGCTTTAACTGGAATTATAATTTATATTCTTGGTTTATTCCTTTTAATTCCAGTTTTGTACAGGCCGTATAGGCAATTAGTTGCAATTAAAGACTTTCTAATAAGGATAAATACAAAAGAAGTTTATGAAACTCCTAAAATTGACTCTCTTCCTTATTCTATATTGTTAAGGTCTGGCCTTGATAATGCATCAAAAATGGTTAGGACTCAATTTGAGGTTAGTCAGAAAATTACCACTGAGTTAAATATTCTTCTCGACAAGATCCCAATGCCAATAATACAGATAAATTCTGAACGCAAGGTGGTAAGGCAAAATAGTTCAGCGATTGAACTTATTGGTGAGGCATCTCTGGGGAGGGACTTGGTCATCGCTCTTAGGAATCCAGAAGTTATAAGAGAGGTAGATAGGGTAATAAAAACAAAAAATAATTCTCAAATAGCATTAAAACTTGGAGAAGATATTCCAAGAAATTATCTTTGCTATATTATTTGTTCTCAAAATAAAGAGAGTTTAAGCGCAATTCTATTGGTTTTTAATGATATTACAGACTTAATTAAAGGCGAAAAGATGCGAAGTGATTTTGTTGCTAATGCTAGTCATGAAATACGCACGCCTCTCGCAGTTTTATTAGGCTGTCTTGAAACTTTATCTGGGCCTGCAAAGGATGATAAGGAAGCTAGTGAAAGGTTTTTAAAAATAGCAGCTGATGAAACAAATAGAATGGTTTCTTTACTCGATGATTTACTCTCCTTGTCTGAAATTGAAGTTAATCAGCATCTAGTTCCTACAGAAGAAACAGATATAGTTTTGGGCATCAGAAGAGCAATTAATGGATTAGAGTCTCACTTTACCCTTCATAACAAAGAAGTAGAAATTAATCTCGATGTATCTAATGAAATTCCAACTGTAATCGCAGACGATTCTGAGTTGCAGTTAGTATGGAGGAATCTGATTCTGAATGCTGTGAAGTATGGTGATGGAAAAGTGGATATTAGTGTTAAGCTAGAAAAAGAATCCTTGGGAGGTAAACAGAATATTACTTTTGTTAGAGTTGATGTGGTTGACTATGGTTGCGGAATTGAAAAAATACACTTACCGCGGTTAACTGAGAGATTCTATAGAGTTGACTCTGATAGGAGCCGAAAAGTTGGTGGGACAGGCCTTGGTTTGGCGATTGTTAAACATGTAGTAACAAGACACCGAGGTCACCTTCAAATTCAATCTGACGTTGGAAAAGGAAGTATTTTCAGTGTTTTATTAAATACTGAAATCTCTAATGAATCGTAATAATTTTGTAATAATTATGTAATATCTCTGAAGCTTAACTGAACTAACATATGAGCTTAATTTTTTGATAGAAGTGAGGCTTCAATGTTTACAAAACTAAGGTACTTTTTTTTATTTATTATTTTCTCTGGCTTAATAACAAATCACGCTAGTGCAAGAGATCAAATTAGGATTGTTGGTTCTTCCACTGTTTTCCCATTTTCAACGGCAGTTGCTGAAGAATTTGGCAATAATACCGAATTTAAGACCCCTGTCGTTGAAAGCACAGGTTCAGGAGGTGGGCTCAAGTTATTCTGTAATGGAGTTGGTCTTAATCATCCAGATATTACCAATGCATCAAGAAGAATAAAGCTCACTGAAGTTAATAGATGTAATGAAAACGGCGTTAAAGAAATCATTGAGGTTAAAATAGGGTTTGATGGAATTGTAATTGCTAATTCCAGATCATCAGATAGAATGGATATTACTTTACAGCAGCTTTTTCTTGCACTTGCTAAGGATATACCTGGAAAAGATGGCACTCTAACTCCTAATCCGTATGTAACTTGGAATGAGATAGACGCATCGTTGCCTAACAAAAAAATAACTGTATTAGGCCCCCCTCCCACATCTGGTACACGAGACGCTTTTAATGAGCTTGCAATAGAAGGCGGTTGTAAAACATTCTCATCGTTCGCTGCGCTGAAGAAAAAAGATAAAAATAAATATAAGGCAGTTTGTCGTTCCATAAGAGAAGATGGTGCATACGTGGAAGCTGGGGAAAATGACAACTTAATAGTTCAAAAGCTTCAAGCGGACCCATCTGCCTATGGTGTTTTTGGATACAGTTTTCTTGACCAAAACTCTGATGCTCTTCAAGGGAGTTTAGTAGACGGAGTTGCTCCAGAGTTTGAAAAGATTGCTTCCGGGGCATATCCTGTTTCAAGATCTCTTTATTTTTATGTCAAAAAAGAACATGTTTCGGTTGTTCCTGGAATAAAAGAATTTATTGAAGAATTTACAAATGAACTAGCATGGGGCCCTGAAGGCTACTTGATGGAAAAGGGACTTATTCCACTTACTGAAGGTGAGAGAAATAATACTGCAAGTGCATCAAGAGCGTTAGAAGTTTTTAGTGCTTCTGAGTTAGAATAAATTTATAGGATTAAGAAAAAAACATGACTCTTATTATTTTTTTAATCCTTTTTGCAGCAGTTTTTGGCTATTACATAGCTCAGTCAAAAGCTGCAACTATTTCTTTGACTCAAGGTAAGAAGCTAAATTCACTACCAATTTACCATGGTTTATATGTTCTTACCTTAACAGTTCTGCCTTTGCTTTTAATAATTTTATTTTGGATGTTATGTAAGGGTTATTTTCTTGATAAGATATTATTTTCCATATTAGAAAATGAGTTTGTTAATTTAAATTTTGATCAAATAAATCTTTTAGCGGCTAAGTTAAAAAATATGTATGTAAGTCAGCTTGTTTCTCAAGAGACTGATCCAAATTTAATAAGAGTTTATCAGGAATACCTCTTGTATGAAGAAAATATAAGTATCTATTTTAATATTCTCGTTTTCTTTTTATCGATTTTAATCATATTCTTTTTATTAAAAAAAATAAAATTAGATTTCCCTGCTCGAAAAAAAATTGAGAGGCTATTAACGATTGTTTTCTTTTTAGCATCAATTGTTGCTGTTTTAACTACTGTAGGAATAATTTCATCTCTATTTTTTGAAACAGTTCGTTTTTTTGATAAAATTAATCCACTAGATTTTTTGTTTGGTCTCGAGTGGAGTCCTCAAACAGCAATTAGGTCGGATCAAGTTGCTGCACAAGGAGCTTTTGGAATAATTCCTTTACTAGTTGGGACTTTATTAACAACTTTAATTGCCATGTTTGTTGCTGTACCGTTTGGGTTAATGAGTGCAATTTATTTATCAGAATATGCTCATCCACGGACTAGAGCGATAATAAAACCAGCTTTAGAAATTTTAGCAGGAATACCTACTGTAGTTTACGGTTTTTTTGCAGCAATAACTGTTGCCCCATTTATTAGAGATTTAGGAGATCTACTTGGTTTAGAAGTCGCCAGTGAGAGTGCACTGGCAGCTGGTTTAGTTATGGGGATTATGATTATACCATTTGTATCGAGTATGTCAGATGATGTCATAACAGCAGTACCAAGGAGTTTAAGGGAAGGGTCTTGGGGATTAGGGGCGACAAGATCTGAAACAATTCTTCAAGTTGTTCTTCCTGCAGCTTTAGCAGGAATTGTAGGAAGTGTTCTTCTTGCTGTATCAAGAGCGATTGGAGAGACAATGATAGTTGTTATGGCAGCAGGGCTTGCAGCTAATTTAACGTTTAATCCACTTGAGGCTGTTTCAACAGTTACGGTTCAAATAGTAACACTTCTGGTGGGTGACCAAGAGTTTGATAGTGCAAAAACTCTAGCTGCATTTGCACTTGGTATGACACTTTTCTTTTTTACTTTGATTCTCAATGTTATTGCATTGGCGTTTGTTAAAAGATACAGAGAAGTATATGAATAATTTGGATAATAATAATCAATTGACTGATGAGAGCCCTTCTGAATATTCTTCAGATAGATTGTTGAAAAGACAAAAAAAAGAGAAACGTTTTCAGTTGCTTGGAAAACTATCTGTCTTGGCTTCAGTCTCCTTCTTATTTATCCTATTTATTTCAATAATTGAGAAAGGGTCGTCTGCAATTCGTCAAAGTGAAGTTCTACTAAGTATAGATCTTTCCACAGAAAATTTTCGTCAAGAAGTTCTAATGGACCCTAAAAAGATACGAGGTTCAGAGTTAAATAAATTAACAAGAAATAGTCTGATTAAACTGTTCCCTAATGTTCAATCTCGATCAGATAGAAGAATGCTTTATTC
Organism: uncultured Alphaproteobacteria bacterium; assembly: GCA_902575965.1. GTDB lineage: Bacteria > Pseudomonadota > Alphaproteobacteria > Rhodospirillales > Rhodospirillaceae. The sequence goes on from CACGTM010000009.1 coordinate 33,555, forward strand.
ACTAATAAGCTCCGGGGCAAGGCATGAATTGCGTGATCGTATAATTCAAAACAGAGATCTTATAGGCGGAATAATAAGCGTATGGCTTCCTTTATCTGACGATGCAGATATGTATTTAAAAGGAAATATTAAAAAGGATGTTCCAAGTAATCTTAGGAGGTTCAAGGATAATCAGATAAGCTGGTTAGATCAATTAATGTCTGATGGTTTGGTAAGAAAAAGTTTCAATTTCAGATTCTTTACTAACGGTGATTCCAGAGAACCTGAAATTGCGGGTACTCTTGGAGCCTTAATTGGTTCCTTTTTTACATTACTTGTTACTTTTTTAATTTCATTTCCTATTGGTGTAATGGCTGCAATTTATCTTGAAGAATTTTCACCTAAAAATAGGTTCACTGAGATAATTGAGGTAAATATAAATAATTTGGCGGCAGTTCCTTCAATCGTTTTTGGGTTATTGGGTTTAGGTGTATTTTTAAGTTTTTTTGAGTTTCCAAGATCGGCTCCACTTGTTGGAGGGATGGTGCTCTCTTTAATGACTCTTCCAACTATTATAATTGTAAGTAGGGCTTCATTGAAAGCTGTGCCAGGCTCAATAAGGGAAGCAGCTTTAGGATTAGGTGCAAGCAAAATGCAAATGGTGCTTCATCATGTATTGCCCTTAGGTATGCCGGGAATTTTAACTGGGGGTATTTTAGGCATGGCAAGAGCGCTTGGTGAGACTGCTCCGCTTTTAATGATTGGTATGGTAGCTTTTATCGTTGATATCCCAACAAAGATAGATGATCCATCTACTGCGCTTCCGGTTCAGATTTTTTTATGGGCAGATAGTCCGGAAAGGGCCTTTGTAGAGAGGACCTCTGCAGCAATAATGCTATTATTATTCTTCCTTTTAACAATGAACTTTGTAGCCGTTTTATTAAGACAAAAGTTCGAAAAAAGATGGTAAGATATATCATGGAAGACAGTATACCTAAAATGAGAGTAGAGAATTTGGATGTATCATATTTTGATAAGCAAGCTCTATTCTCAATAAACCTCGATATTACTAAGAATAATATAACAGCCTTAATTGGTCCATCTGGTTGTGGGAAGAGCACCTTCTTAAGGTGTTTAAATAGAATGAATGATGTTATTGATGGGTGTGTTGTAAAGGGAAAGGTTGAGCTTGATGGATCAACTATTTATGATCAAAGAATTGATCCTGTAACCCTCAGAGCAAAAGTTGGAATTGTTTTTCAAAAACCAAATCCTTTTCCAAAATCAATTTATGACAATGTTGCCTACGGCCCAAGAATACATGGTCTTGCTAATACTAATTCTGAGCTTGATGACATTGTTGAAAAGAGCTTAATCAGAGCTGGGTTGTGGGATGAGGTAAAAGATAGAATATCTGATTCTGGGACAAGTTTATCTGGTGGACAGCAGCAAAGGTTATGTATTGCCCGAGCAATAGCTGTAAACCCACAAGTATTATTAATGGATGAACCGTGTTCAGCTCTTGATCCAATAGCTACAGCAAGAATTGAAGAGCTCATGGATGAGCTGCGAAATAGGTATACAATTGTTATTGTTACTCATTCAATGCAACAAGCTGCAAGAGTCGCTCAGTATACTGCATTCTTTCACATGGGGTATCTTGTGGAAAAGGGAGCAACTGAAAAAATGTTTACAACCCCAGATGATAAAAGGACACAAGATTATATAACAGGAAGGTTTGGTTAGGGTTTGATTATAAAAACTAACTTTAATATTGAAAGCGAAGATTATGTCTTTAGAAGATAACAATCAGGAACATATTGTAAGATCTTATAGTGAGGAGTTAAATTTATTAACTTCTACTGTAGTTAGAATGGGTGGGATTACAGAGAGTCAGTTAAATTTATCAATTAAAGCAATTGAGAATCTTGATGTTTCAAAAGCTGATTTAGCTATTAAAAGTGATTTAGAATTGGATAATTTTGAGAAAGAAATTGAGGGGTTAGTTACGCGACTGTTTGTATTGCGACAACCTATGGCTGTTGATTTACGTAATGTTATGGCTGCGCTTAAAATATCTTCTGACTTAGAACGAATTGGTGACTATGCCAAAAATATTGCAATTCGAAGTAAATCAATAACTGACGACAAAGTTTTACCTATCATGGAGGGTTTAGTTAGTATGGGTACCTTGGCTAGTGAATGCCTCAGAAATGTTTTAGATGGATATCAAGCACTAGATAGTGAAGCTGCTTTAGAGGCTTGGCGCAAAGATGAAGAGATAGATAAGCTTTATACAAACGTCTTTGTGGAGGTTGTAAATTTCATGGAAAAGAATTCTGGAAGTGTAAATTCTGGAACACATTTGGCATTCATAGGTAAGAATATTGAGAGAATAGGTGACCTAACAACAAATATAGCTGAGGAAATTTACTTCATGGTTAGGGGTGAGAGGCTAACTGATGATCGTCCTAAAGCAGATAAAACAGCAACGATAACTTCGAATGAGGTGATAAATGATTAAGTCTTCCATTTTACTTGTTGAGGATGACCAAGCTTTATCTGTAATGTTATCATTTAATATTGAAAAGGCGGGTTTTAAAGTTCGTTCAGCAGTCGATGGTGAAGAGGCAATGTCGTTGGCTCGTGAAGAAACTCCTGATTTGGTGGTATTAGACTGGATGATTCCAAAACTCTCTGGTCTTGAAGTTTGCAGGATGATGAGAAGAAATAAAACATTGTCAAAAGTACCTATAATTATGCTTACGGCAAGGTCAAAGGAGGAAGATAGATTAAGAGGCTTAGAAGGTGGTGCTGATGACTACGTAACTAAGCCATTTTCTCCAAAAGAATTAATTGCACGAATAAAAGCAGTGTTAAGAAGGTCACGTCCATCCACAGGAACAGATGAATTATCCATCGGGAATGTTATAATGGATTTAGCTTCTTATAAAGTCACTAGAGAGGGCCAAGAGATTCATCTTGGTCCAATAGAGTTTAAGTTACTAAGGCATTTTTTGGAGAATCCTGGCCGAGTTTATAGTAGAGAACAGCTTATAGATACTGTATGGGGGCAGGGTATATATATTGAAATGCGAACAGTTGATGTTCACATCAGGAGACTCAGAAAAGCAATGCAGGTTGGTGCAGGAAAAGATATTATTAGGACCGTTAGGTCTGCAGGTTATGCATTTGATTCTACAGCAGCTTTAAATTCTTAATTTTTTCTAAGAAATAAATGTTTACATTTATATTACAAAAATAATAATACTTAGTGACTCAAATTTTAAACTTATTTTAAATTATCCTCTCATCATATTTATCCTTTCGAAATTATTTGCTAACCCTCTGCATGATTAGTTATCTAATCTTTTTTATAATTTAAACGAGGGACCAAGATGATACGCTTATCTTCATTCGGTAAATTAATTTTTACTTCTTTATTAGTTTTTTCTATTGCTGCTTGTAGCGATAGCTCAACTGAAATTACTTCTCCGGGCAGTCAGGGACCAAACCCTGGAGTTAATCAGCAGCCTGCTCCAGACCCAGCACCTGCTCCAGACCCAGCACCTGATCCAGACCCAGCACCTGCTCCAGACCCTGTAGCTGGTAACTGTCCGGATGGAACTTCTGAAATTACTGTTGGTTCTGCAACGCACTGTGAATTAGAAGGAGTTATTACATCGAATACAACATTGGTTGCAGGAAATACCTATACCCTAAAGGGTAAAGTAACTGTTGGAGTTAATACTGACTCATCAGGTGCAGGTGGTACGCGAGCCATATTAACTATTCAGCCTGGCGTTACTGTTTACGGTCAGAATGTTACATCTTACTTAGTTGTATCTCGGGGTTCTCGTTTAGAGGCAAATGGAACTCAGGCTTCTCCAATAACATTCACAAGTGCTCAAGATATGCAAGTAGCAGCAAGTTTCAATCAAACTCAGAGAGCTGCATATACTGGATTAGCTCAAAACGATCCTAACACGTCTGAGTGGGGCGGAATCGTTATTAATGGTCTTGCTACTATTAATACCTGTAACCAGGTTGGAACATGTGAAGCCGAGGGTGAAGGCGATAGTGGTTTATACGGTGGTACTAACGATGCAGATAACAGTGGGACGCTTAGTTATGTATTAGTTAAGTATGCAGGTAACCCAATTACTGCAACTGATGAACTTAATGGTATTGCTTTCCAGGGAGTTGGTTCAGGAACAACAATCGATTACCTTCATGTCCATAATGGGGCCGATGATGGAGTTGAGTTTTTCGGGGGAACAGTAAATGCCAAGCATGTTATTATTACTGGTGCGGATGATGATTCTCTTGATTGGACTCATGGATGGCGTGGTAATGTTCAGTACCTCATTGTAATACAAAATGATAATCAACCAAATTCAGACCGTGGTATTGAAGCTGATAACCTTGAAGGTAATAATGACTTTTTACCTCGTTCAGGCCCGTCAATTGCAAATGCTACATTTATAGGTGGAACCACAGTTGGTGATACAGGTATTGTTCTAAGAAGAGGAACAACTGCAAAGTTATATAATTTTGTCGTTACTAATTTTAGAGATGCTTGTTATGACTTAGATAGCACAGCTACATTTACTGCTGCCGGTTCTTCGGCTACTAATATAACTGGTGACACAGTTGTTCAGTCATCAATTTTTGGTTGTAATGACCCTACAGACGATGAGACAGGTGATCCTTGGGACTTGGCTACTTTTGTCACAAATCAGCCTAATAACGTATTTAGAAACACAACATTGGCAGGTGTTGTAAATGGTGCAAATGAGGCTGCTGTTTCTGCAACTGATGTAAGTACTATTGATGCATTTTTTGATAGTGTAGACTATATTGGTGCTGTTAAAGACACTGCAGGTAATTGGACGACAGGTTGGTCATTTGGAATAAATGGGGAGGCATCTTGTCCTGCAGGTACAACTCCGCAAGGTACAACACAATGTATAATGTCTGGAGTTTATAACGACGATATTAGACTTGTTGGGCCTTTTGATTACATACTAAACGGAAGAGTTGATGTTGGTACAGATTCTGGACCAGATCCTGATGCTCCTCTTGCTACTGCGAACCCAGCTATTATGACTATTGATCCGGGTGTTAAAGTTCTTGGGCAGAATACAACATCCTACTTAGTTGTAACTCGTGGATCTCAGTTAAGATCAAATGGAACACAAAGTGCACCAGTTATATTCAGCTCAGTGAATGATTCAACTGCTAACCTTGATACGGATACTAGTTTGTGGGGAGGTCTTGTTATAAATGGTAGGGCTATCCTTAACACATGTAACCAAGTTAATCCTCCTTGCGAGGCGTCAGGCGAAGGTGATAGTGGACTCTATGGTGGAACATCTAATACGGATAATAGTGGTAGTTTAATTTACACTGTTGTTAAGTATGCAGGTAACCCAATTACTGCAACTGATGAACTTAATGGTATTGCTTTCCAGGGTGTTGGTTCAGGAACAACTATAGACTATCTTCAAGTTCATAATGGTGCCGATGACGGAATTGAATTTTTTGGAGGAACAGTTAACGTTAAGCACCTTGTTGTTACAGGCGCCGATGATGACTCTATTGACTGGACGCATGGTTATACTGGTAAAATTCAGCACGTTGTTGTTTACCAAAATGATAACCAGGCAAACTCAGACCGTGGAATCGAAGCTGACAACTTAGAAGGGAATAATGACTTTTTGCCTCGTTCTGGTCCTACAATTGTTAATGCAACACTTGTTGGTGGTACGAGCGTTGGTGATACTGGAGTTGTTCTTAGAAGAGGTACAACTGGTAAACTCTATAATTTTGTTATGACAAACTGGAGAGATGCTTGTTATGATCTAGATAGCACAGCAACATTTACTGCTGCGGGTACATCTGCGGTAGCTCTTACAGGCGATACAGTTGTTCAGTCATCCTTGCTGGATTGTTCAGATCCAACAGATGATGAAACTGGAGACCCTTGGAATCTTCGTGCGTTTATTGAAAACCAGTCAAACAACTTCACTTCTGGACCTCCTCCAGCAGGACGAAGCTCTAGCTTAGTAGCTCCTACTGGTGGAACGAGATCTTTTATTAGCGGAGTAAATGAGGGAACTGTTACTGCATTTGATGCAAGTACGCTCGACCCTTTCTTTGATAGCACTGATTATATTGGTGGTGTTAAAGATGCTGCTAATAATTGGACTTCTGGTTGGACTGTTTGGCTAAACCAATAAAAACCTAGTTAGTTAAGAGACCGTAGCTATGCAAATACTAAGTGCATGGTTACGGTCCTTGATTATCATTAACTTTTTTTAATTTAGGTGTATTGAAATGACATTCTATAGATTTAGACTAATATTAACTACTCTGCTCTTTGTTGGGGTTTTATTAGTTTTTTCAGCAAAAACTTACGCTCAAGAAAATGTTGAAGAACTAGTTGTGCAGGGGATTTATATACCAGATGAAAAACGTGCCACATCAGAGATTTCAAACCTAATAGACGAAGTTGACTTTGCACAAACTGGAGACTCTGAGGTTACGGGTATTCTTCAAAGAGTTACTGGGCTCAGTCTAGTTTCAGGAAAATATGTATATGTAAGGGGATTAGGCGGGCGTTATTCTTACGCAACCTTAGATGGTTCGTTAATTCCAAGTCCTGAGCCACTTCGCCGCGTAGTACCTTTAGATCTTTTTCCAACCAGTCTGCTGGGAGGGGTTTTAGTCCAAAAGACCTATTCACCAAAGTTTCAGGGTGAATTTGGTGGTGGATTGGTTGAACTTAGGTTGAAAGCCGTTCCCGATGAGAAATTTTATTCAGTTGGGGTTTCAGGTGGTTTTAACAGTGAAACCACAGGAAAGGATGGTTTAGACTTTGCTGGTCCAGATATTGAGGCCCTTGGTTTTCCAGGTAAGTCTCGCTCTATTCCAGATATTATTGACTCTAATGCTACTCTTTCTGGATTTACTCCTGCTCAGTTAGAACAAGCGGGTGAAGCTATTCCAAATATTTGGTCTGTTGATCTTCAAAATAACTATTTTGATGGTGGCTTTAATGCTGCTTATGGAGATAGGTTTGATTACTCAAACAGTAGTTTGGGTTTTTTAGCTGCAATTGACTACGATAGTTCAAGGCAAAATGAATTTGGCAGCTTTGCAACCTACGAAATATCAGGAGGTGAGCTGCGACCAAGTACTAATATCTCAGAGGAGGTTTGTAATAATTTTATTGGAGGCGGTTCAGATTGTGGACTCAGAAGGACCGAATGGCAAGTTAATCTTAATGGTATAGTTTCAATCGGTTTAGAAATGGACGATTCTATAATTAAGGCAAGTTCTTTTGTTTCTAGAAAAAGTGTAAAACGATCACAAATAGATAAAGGTGAGTTTGCAGCAGACCCAGGCACCTTAAGGACCGAGGTAAGAAATGAGTATGTTGAAAATTATTTATGGTTTAACCAACTTTCTGGGGAACATTTCTTTGAATCACTCAAGAGTGGTGCATTTGAGAAAACTCAATTGAATTGGCGTGCTTCATACTCTGAAGCTTCTCGTGAAGTTCCTGCAAGAAAAAGATACAGATATATATATGATGATTTCGATGAAGTATTTCGTTTTCCTCTTAGAACAGATGCTGCATTAACTAGCTGGAATGATTTAAAAGATCAGATTTATGAAGCTGGATTTGATATTATACAGCCAGTTATGACAGGAGGGATTGCTTTTGATGTTAAGTTAGGGGCAACTTATACAGATAAATCTAGAAAATCAGGTTTTATTCAGTATGGGTTTGATAACCCACCAGGAGCAAATTTAGCGGTAAGAGAGCTCATCCCTGAAAGTATTTTTGGAACAACAAATATTGGGCCAGGAGGTTTTGTACTTACTGAGTTTTTTGATCCATCAGACTCATTTGAATCTGGTTTTGAAAATCTTCAAGCCTATGCAGGTTTGGATGTTGGAATTAATGATTTTGTTAGATTAGCAGTTGGTGGGCGTTATGAGGATTCAGAGCAAATAACTGAAACATTTAATCGTATTTCAGGTGACCCAATAGTCGTTACCCAAAAAGCAGAATACCTTCTTCCCGCTGCTACTTTAACTTGGGAGTTTTATGATAACATGCAACTAAGATTTGCATTTAGTCAAACTCTTTCTAGGCCGGATCTAAGAGAAACTGCTAGCGCCTTTTTTATTGACGATCGAGGTCAACAGACTAGGGGTAATCCTGAGCTTGAAATTACAGAAATTGATAACTACGATGTTCGTTGGGAATGGTATTTCGGTCCAGGTGAATTTGTAACTTTTGGTGGTTTTTATAAAGAGTTCACCAACCCAATAGAACAAACCTTCCAGTTTATTGGAAATACACCTCTAAGATCGTGGGCCAACGCTTTATCTGCAAAGGTTAAAGGAGTAGAGTTTGAAATAGAAAAAGCTCTCGCATTATCAAAATCTAGAGATTTCTATCTAAAGCTGAATGCTTCTTATATTGACTCTGAGGTTAATTTGGACCTAACTCAAGCTACTCAACAAACCGACCCAAACCGGGCTCTTGAGGGCCAATCTGATTATCTTGGGAACATTCAATTTGGTTTCGATACTCCTGATCAAATTGAGAGGTTTGCAATTTTATTGAATTATACAGGTGATAGAATTCTTGGTGTTGGTCGTTTGGGTGCACCCAATGAAATTGAGAAACCCCCAATAAGTCTAGATTTTAATTACGCTAGGAGTTTTGAAATTTGGGATGGGTTATATGAATTTTCAGTTAAAGGCCAAAATCTGTTAAATGATAAATATAAAATTACTCAAGGTGGTTTGATCGCTGAAGAATATGATCTTGGTGTATCATTTTCTATAGGAATTAAAACAACATTCTAATTTTTTAGCTTATTATATAATAATAGGGCCAGAACTTAGTATATTTAATTTCTGGTCCTTAATTTTATATTACTGGAAATTTTATGAACTTTACCTTACCCGACTTAAATAATTTTAATTTTGAAGATGTAAATAATTATCTAAAAGGTAATCTTTTACTAATTAAAAAAACTATAGAACTGTTTTTTATAGCTTTAATTTTATATATTTTTGTTAAGTATATTTTTTTAATTTTTTCGGGTTCATCTATTGAGAATGGAGTTAATAAAAATTTTGTTAAAGGGTTATTACCTATTGAAGATTCATTAAAAGAAAATAAGTTTCTTTTTTTAACTTCACATGATGCTTTCAAGGTCAATAGTACTAATTCAACTTCAAGCTTTGATAATAAAAAGGTATCAGAGATTCCTACTACTGATCTTGAGTTAAAACTTTTTGGTGTTAGATCAAATATTGATCATACGCGTGGAATGGCAATAATTCAAATACCAAATCAAGGTCAAAAAAATTTTTTAGTGGGAGATGAAATTATTTCTGGAGTAAAACTTCAGGAGATTTATCCAGATAAGGTGATAATATTGAGAAGTGGTGTAGCAGAAAGTTTAGCTCTTTTTGACACAAAGAAAAAACTCATTACTCCATATACAGAGATGCATACAAAAAATAATTTCTCTGATGATAATAGATTAGAGGCTGAAGAAAACTCTAAAAGGATAATAGATTTTAAAAAAATCCTTGATGGGATAAAGATGACTCCAAGGATACAAGGT
>CACGTM010000010.1 GCA_902575965.1 uncultured Alphaproteobacteria bacterium
AAAAGTCTTTTCGTCAAAAATACTAGCCAATTCCAGACCCACTTATTCCTTAATAAATAATATTTAATCTTAACATTTTTTTACTAATAATTCTATGAAACAGCTTCACAAAAAAAAACCATCATTTTTATACACTACACAAAGCTCTCCATGTCCCTATTTAGATAATAGGATTGAGAGAAAACTTATTGCTCATTTAAAGGGCCCGGAATCAGACATTTTACATGAAAAATTAGCTCAAAATGGCTTTAGAAGGAGTCACTCAATCGCCTATGCGCCAATTTGTAATGAATGTAATGAATGCATTCCTGTAAGAGTGAATGTAAAAGAATTTGAATTTAACAAAAGTTTTAAAAGAAATTGGAACATCAATTCAAACTTAGAAAGTCAAGTATTACCACCTCATGCAACTGTTGAGCAGTATAAGGTCTTTAAGGATTATCAGTTATCTCGACATAACGGAAGTGATATGTCAAATATGGGCCTTTATGAATATACATCTATGATCGAAGATACACCGATTGATACATACATAATAGAATACAGATTTAATAATAATGAGCTTGTAGCAGTATGCTTAACCGATAAAACATCAGATGGATTATCAGCAGTTTATAGTTTTTATTCAGCTAAATATTCTAAACTGGGCCTGGGAACCTATACTATTCTGTGGCTAATCCAGAAAGCAAAAAAACTTAATTTACCTTATGTTTATCTTGGTTACTTGATTAGAGGAAGTGCTAAAATGAATTATAAAAAAAGATTCAGGCCATTAGAAGAATTATCTTTAGACGGGTGGAAAAAGTTAAAATAGTATTATCTAAATTTATTCTTATTTGAGAAACCTTTAGGAGCAATTTTTCCTGCCTGCCCTCTTCTACCTATCCAAGAAGATAGTTTAAACTCTGTCCTATTCTTACTGCCAGTCCGCCATGATAAACCATCTGACTTTTTAAAAGAACGCAAATCTGATAAATAACCTTTATTATACCTTTGCATTATAACTCCTCTACCCTTATTCAATATAGGTAATTCACTGATTTTAAAAATTAAAAGTTTTTTATTATTCCCAACCACTGCAATATGATCATCATCATCAAAAATTGGATAGCAAACCATAGCATGCTCTTCTTTACTTAGTGTTAAGATATGCTTACCAGTTTTAGTTTGTGCATTTAAAATATCTTCGCTGACAATAAATCCTCTTCCTATATTTGAAGCTACAATAAGATTATTTGAAGGCTCGAGGATTTTCATTTCAATAATTTTGGCATCACTAGGTAAATCAAAAAATAAAGATACAGGCTCTCCAAATCCTCTTTTTTGTGAAATTTTATCTGCAGATAAAACATATGACCTACCATTTGATGCAAAAAAAAGTATATTATCAATACTCATTGCGTGTAAAACAAAATTCCAATTATCTCCTTCTTTAAATTTTATATCAGATATGTTTTCTTTATGGCCCTTTAATGATCGAACCCAACCTTTATCAGATAAAATTATTGTTAAAGGCTCTTTTTCAACAAGAAGCTCATTTGGAAGGTATGTTTGCTTGGGAGGATCAGAAATTGATGTTTTTCTTTTATTTAGTTCAGATGAAGAAAATTGTTTTTGTATTTCCTTTATTTGAGATTCAATAGCACTCCACTGTTTTTTCTTATACCTTAAAAGGCTACTAAGTGCCGCTTCTTCATCTGATAATTTTTTATATTCTTGCTTAATATTTTTTTCTTCCAGTTTTCTTAATGCCCTCAACCTCATATTAAGTATCGACTCAGATTGAGTTTCAGTTAACTTATACTTTTTTTCTAATATACGCTTGGGATATTCTTCCTCTCTTATTATTTTTATAACTCGATCAAGATTTAAATAGACAATTAAATACCCCTTAAGAATCTCTATTCGTCGTTTTATATTTTTTAATCGAAATGCTGTTCTTGAAATTAAAACTTTTTGCCTATGATTTAGAAATGCTTGTAATATTTCTCTAAGATTTAATATTCTTGGGATTCCATCATCACATAAGACATTCATATTTAGGGAAAATCTTGTCTCAAGATCCGTTAATTTAAATATCTGTTCCATAAATATATCGACATCTGCAGTCTTAATTTTCGGCTCCAAAACTATACGAATTTTATCATCAGACTCATCAAATATATCATTCAAAAAAGGTATTTTCTTTGCTTCAATTAATTCTGCTATTCTAGTAATAATTTTAGATTTAGAAATCTGGAATGGTATTTCCGTTATAATGATAACAAACTTTCCTCTTCCCTTCTTTTCTATGTTCCACCTAGCACGTAATCTAAATACACCCCTTCCTTGCTTATAGGACTCAATTATATTTTCTTTGCTCTCAATAATTACTCCGCCTGTTGGAAAATCTGGTCCCTTGATATATTTACTTAGTGTTGAGTCGAGTATTTCGGGCCTACCTTTATTATAATTTCGATTTGGATATTTTTGACGAACCTTACACATATGAATTAGAGCATCAGAAATTTCTGATAAATTATGTGAAGGTATATTTGTTGCCATGCCAACTGCAATTCCACTTGCACCATTCGCAAGAAGGTTTAACACACCCGCAGGCATTACCTTTGGTTCATTATATTCTCCATCATATGTTGGAAGGAAATCAGCACCGCCTTCTTCAAGTCCATCCATTAAAATTAATGCATAAGGAGTTAATCTAGCTTCAGTATATCTCATTGCAGCTGGATTATCACCATCAATACTCCCAAAGTTTCCCTGTCCTTCTACTAGTGGGTATCTAATTGCAAAATCTTGTGCTAGTCTAACCATAGCATCATAAACAGCAGTATCTCCGTGTGGGTGGTATTTACCAATAACATCACCTACCACTCTTGCACATTTTTTGAAACCTTTTTCAGGATTAAGATTTAGTTCCCTCATAGCAAAAAGGAGTCTCCTGTGTACAGGTTTTAGACCATCTCTAACATCTGGCAGTGACCTTGATACAATAGTAGACATTGCATATGATAAATAACGTTCTGAAAGTGCGTCAGAAAAATTAGTCTCAATTATATTTTCACTATTTTTATTTTTAAAAATATTCTTTTTTGTCATTTAAGCTCTCTCATACCTTTCCAGAATACTACTTCTAAGTCTTTTTCTCGCGTTGGGAATTTTATTTATATCAGAATCATATACATGTCTTAATAAAAAAAATTCTGTTAAATCCATAGCACAAATCATATCATTTATAGATGGATCAATAATTTTACTATTATAAAGAAATTCAGGTAATGGTAGAAGTTTTTTACTATACGGTTGCCCTGCACTTTTTGAAACTGCCCTGCCAGATTTAGGAGAAACATATATTAATTCATCAGTTGCTCCTGTTAATGCACACCTATTTAGAGATAGGCCAAAACCAAGATGAGTAAGTATATTTAGTTCCCACTTTGTATAGCTTGATATCCAATAATTATCATTTAAAACCTTTAGTAAATGATAAGCCTGAGTAAAAATATTATTACAAGGCTCCCGTTCGGGAAGAACTGAATCTGCAATAGAGCAAAGTGTTAAAATTTTCATTATAACATCAGAGTTATCAAGAAAATTTGCAGAAAAAGAATATTCTAAATTACAGGTGTATGTCCCCAAATTTTCTAGAATCCTAGCTTTCCACTTTAGATTAAGTAAATTACCAATTTGAAAATCTGCTCTTCTTTTCCTGCTTGCTCCTCCTTTTACTAGACCGTAATGTGACCCATGGTTTTGAGTTAAAGTATGCAAAATAATATCTGACTCGCCATAACGACGAGAAGAAATAATTATACCTATATCATCCCATTCAATGGCCATACTTAAATCTCAGTCTTAGTAAAATTAATTCCCCAGGTTTTATAATATTCTGATTTTTGATTCCACTTTGAGTCCACTTTTACATAAAGATATAGATGTACCTTTGTGCCAAATATATTTTCTAAATCTCTTCGAGAGTCTTCACCTATTTTTTTTAAATTTTTACCACTTTTACCTAATACAATTCCTTTATGGTTTGGTCTTGTTACATATATTATTTGATCAATTTTTATAGAACCATCACTATTATTAACCCAACTTTCTGTCTCGACTGTAATATTGTAAGGTAGCTCATCTCTAAGGTTATTAAAAATTTTTTCACGAGTTATCTCTGCAGTATATAATCGTTCGGGCAGATCAACTATGTCATCCTCATTAAACAACCAATTTCCAAATGGTATTTTATTTTTTAAGTCAGACAGCAAGTCATTTGTTCCATCACTCTTTAAGCTTGAAATCATGAAAGTATTGATAAAATTATTTCTTTTATTTAGCTCTTTAGATAGACCTAACAATTTTTCTTTTTTTACCTTGTCAATCTTATTTAGAACTAAATATGTTGGAATTGACGATAAATTGATCTTAGCATTAATTACATCAAAATAATTTAAATTAACTTCTTCAGAAATACTTGAGTCAATCATAAAAAGGCAAACGTCTGCATCGTTAAAAGAGTTATATGTTGTAAGAATCATCGACTTTTCTAACTTTTTTTTTGGATTATCAATAATACCTGGAGTATCTATAAATATTATTTGATTTATTTTATCTGTGTATATACCTTTGATAATAGTTCTAGTCGTATGAACTTTTGGAGAGACAATTGAAACTTTATTGCCTGTAAGTACATTAACAAGAGTTGATTTACCAGAATTTACTGGACCTAATATTAAAACAAAGCCACACTTAGTTTTTAAATCTAGCATCAAGAGTATCCATAAATTTTACTGCTGCATTTTGTTCAGCTTGTCTAATACTTTTACCCTGGGCAGAGATTTTAGAAAAACCTTCTATATCAATAGAGACTGTAAAGATCGGTGAATGAGGAGGACCGTCCTTTTTAATTATATTGTATTTAGGCTCTTTTAATTGCCTACCTAAAGCCCATTCCTGAAGTTGACTTTTAACATGTTTTGGAGGGTTTTTAACACTAATAATTAATTCTCCCCAAAGAGAGTAGATTAAATTTTCAGATTTCTCAATACCACCATCAAGATAAACAGAACCGATAAGAGCTTCACAGGCATCAGACAATATTGAAGAATTTAACTTCTTTTCATTACTAATAATATAATCATCTAGATTAATTGATTTAGCAACATTATATAAACTATCTTTACTGACTAAAAAAGATAGTCTGTGGGCTAAATCTCCTTCACTGTCTTTATCATATGAATGGTAAAGTATTTTGGCGATAACTAATGCTAAAACTCTGTCACCTAAAAATTCTAGCCTTTCATTATTCTTATTTTTCTTAGAAACATTTGTATGTGTCATAGCTAAATGCAAGAGATTCTTATTATTGAATGTATATTTTATACTTTTCTCAAGCTCTGATAAATTTTTCATTTTAGTTATTATTCTATTCTATCAAAAATTCGTTCGAACCTTATTGCTTTATGCCATTTCCAAAACTCAAAAATAGAAGCGCTTCCATTTGTAGAAAAAAATAGAATCTCGGCTCTTCCTACCAAATTATCTTTTGGAACAAAACCTACTTGACTTCTGCTATCCTCAGAATTATCTCTGTTATCCCCCATCATAAAATAATGATCATCTGGAACAATGTATTCTCTTGTATTATCAAAAAGGTTACTATCACTAAACTCTATAATCTTATGCTCATAATTATTTGGCAATAATTCTAAATACTGTTTATTTTGATACCCATAAGATTTATCATCAATAAAGTCTTCTATTCTATCTCTTGAAATAATTTTTTCATTTATAAATAAGCGTCCATTTTGTAACTGTATTTTATCACCTGGCAAACCAATTATCCGTTTTATGTAATCAGTCTTATTATCACTTGGTAATTTAAATACAGCAACATCACCCCTCTTAGGTTCAGAGAAAAAATATCTACCCGAAATTGGAACAAAACTTAGAGGAAATGAGTGTTTGCTGTAGCCATATGAATATTTAGAAACAAATAAATAGTCACCTATCAATAATGTTGGAAGCATTGATCCTGAAGGAATATTAAAAGGCTCAAAAGCAAAAGTCCTGATAATTAATGCAAGTATCACAGCGGAAATAATTGTTTTTACAGTTTCAATAAAACTCTCTTTATTTTTCTTCTTCATAAAATCACCAATTCTTTTTACTTTTACTAATTATCCTTGAATACTGCATTAATAATAACAAAAGCTTCTGCATAAGGGTACTCATCCGTCATAGTAAGTTCTATGAGAGGAAAGTATTTATAAGGAATTAGACTATGAAGTTTCTTTTCAGCACCACCTTTCATCTTAATAGTTGGTTTTCCAGATGGTAGATTTAATACTCCTATATCTTTCCAATAAACTCCGTCTCTAAAGCCTGTTCCTAAAGCCTTTGCAGCTGCCTCTTTTGCGGCAAATCTTTTTGCAAGAGTGGACATATATAACTTACTGGAGCTAATTCTTGAAGAAGCTTTATGCAATTCCTGTTCAGTATAAATTCTATTTAAGAATCTTTTACCATATTTTTCTATTACTCTTTGTATTCTTCTAATGTCAATTAGATCATTACCTAAACCAACAAACAAGTTACCCTCTCAATTCAAATTAATTCACTTCGTCAATTAATTTTCTCATTTTTTTTATTGCATTACCTAATCCAATATATATTGACTCTCCAATAATAAAATGACCAATATTTAATTCTTTGATAGATGTAATTGATGCAATTGACTTCACGTGATCAAAACCAATACCATGACCAGCATGACTTTCAATGCCTAACCTGTCTGCCGTTTTCACAGCTGATAAAATCTTTTTATACTCTTTAGAGACTTGGTCCGTTGTAAAATTATTACAATATGACCCAACATGGAACTCAACAACGGGAGCACCGAGCTCATGTGCTGCCTCTACTTGAGTATTATCTGGCTCAATAAATAAGGATACCCTGATATTTTTTTCAGATAATATTGAAATATACTTTTTTAACTTTAACATTGATTTTAAAAGGTCAAGACCACCCTCGGTAGTCTTCTCCTCCCTTTTCTCTGGAACTATACAAACTGCATTAGGAAGGTGATTACAGGCAATTTTAAGCATTTCCTCTGTTGGTGCCATTTCTAAATTTAATGGTACTGAGATATTTGATATTAAATTGGTTATATCTTGGTCAGAAATATGTCTTCTATCTTCTCTTAAATGTGCAGTTATTCCATCAGCTCCATTTTCTTCGGCTAACAATGCAGCCCTCACTGGATCTGGATGTGCCCCTCCTCTCGCATTTCTTAGAGTGGCAACGTGGTCAATATTGATTCCAAGTCTTGTTTTACTCATAACGGTAATTGATGCTGATCTTTGCTTTCTTCGGCCAGTTTAATAGTTTTTTTGTTTCGTCTTAACTGATAAGCTTCCACAAATCTATAAAAAATAAAATAAACAAATATCCATGTCAAAACTGAGATAGGTATACTCCCAACTAACATTGGCCATAATACTGGCCAAACATTAAAAAGAAATAAATCAGTATCAGCAGTTATCATAGAGCGTAAAAGACTTGCGTACATTTCAACAAAACTTGCATTCAGAGGTTCATCAACTGAAAAATTGCCTAAAATAAAATTACCTAATTTATATGTACCAAGCCACATAATTGGAAAAGTCCATGGATTACCAACAAATGTTCCAAAAACAGAAGCCATTACATTGCCCCTGATTAACCACGCTAGAACAGCTGCAATTATAAAATGAAGTCCCACCAAGGGGGTAAAAGACATAGCACAGCCACTTGCTAATCCGGCAGAAATTGAATAGGCGCCCCCCGGCAACCTATTAACTCTGTGCCACATATATTTATAGCCTCTTTTTAATCCAGCTTTTGGCCAAAAAAAGCTTGTAAGAACATCTATTATTGGAGGTCTAACTCTTCTTCGGAACATAATATATCAATTCTCTAATGATTTTGTTCGTTCAATTGAATGAATTACTGGGATAGATCGTAATACTGCAATAATTTCTAGAAGATGTTTTAAATCCTTAACTTCAATATCAATATTCATATCCCAAAAGTCTTGTGATCTACTCACAACCTTTAGATTTGATATATTTCCTCCATTATGGGCAATAACACTAGATAGTTCACCCAAACTTCCAGACTCATTTACTACAGTCAATTTTATTCTACCCATAAAAAATTTATTTGATAAATCATTATCCCAAACTAGATCAATCCACCTTTCATTTTGATCAGAAAATTTAATAAGTGTATCGCAATCTATTGTATGAATTTCAGCGCCCTTTCCTATTGATAATATACCTACAATTCTATCTCCAGGCAAAGGGTAACAACATTCTGACATGTGAACAGCTATTCCTGCAGTTAAGCCCCTAATTGGAATACTTTTATTTAAAATACCAGAATTTTTATAATCTGATACAGTTTTAAACTTTTCATTATCACCATGCCTAGAATTATTAGGATAAATAGCATTTATTACCTGCCTAGCCATAAGATTTCCATTTCCAATTGATATAAAAAGATCATCTTCAGAATCTAAATTAAACTTATTAAGAGCTTCAATTAATTTATTTTCGTTAAATTCATATCCGCTATTGGAAAATACTTTGATTAAAATCTCCCTACCAAGCTTTGAATATTCCTCATTTGAATCAATTCTAATTCTTTTACGTATATGGGATCTCGCCTTACCTGTAATAACAAATGCCTCCCATTGCGGCGAAGGTTTTTGACCCGATGATGTTATTATTTCAACTTGATCACCGGTTTGAAGTATAACTCTTAATGGTGTTATTCTACCATTAACTTTTGCACCTACGCATGTATTTCCAATTTCAGAATGAACAGCATAAGCAAAATCAATTGGGCTGGCTCCCTTAGGTAAGGCAATTAATTGACCCTTTGGGGTAAAGCAGAAAACTTGGTCATGAAACATCTCAAGCTTAGTATGTTCTAAAAATTCTTGTGAGGATTGAGTATTATCTAAGATATCTAGAAGTTCCCTTAACCATATATAGTTAATACCTTCAAAGTCATTAACTCCTGCTTTATAATTCCAATGAGCTGCGGGGCCTAAATCTGCGACTGTATGCATTTCTCTAGTTCTGATTTGGATTTCGATTCTGTGCTTCTTGGGGCCAATTATACTAGTATGTATTGATTGATACCCACTTCTTTTTGGAGTTGAAATATAATCTTTGAATCTCCCCGGAACGCTTGGATATGCTCCATGAATAATGCCAAGAGTTTTATAACAGTCTCGCTGATTATTAACAATTACACGAAAAGCCATTATATCTGACAATTGTTCAAAACTTACATTTTTAGACTGCATTTTTCTCCAGATTGAATAAGGAGTTTTGGCTCTCCCAGATATATATGCTTCAACATTTGACTTTTCTATAACTTCATCTAATTCATCCATAATTGAACCAACTAAGTCAAAACCTTGCCTTTCTAAATATCTTAATCTTCTAACAATTGAAGATCGTGCTTCAGAGTGTAACTCAGAAAAAGCTAAATCTTCTAATTCTGTTTTAACCTCTAACATCCCTAATCTATCTGAGAGTGGTGCATATATTTCCATAGTTTCTAAAGCTATAGATTTCCTTTTTGACTCGTCCTTTATAAATGATAAGGTCCTCATATTATGTAGTCTATCAATAAGCTTAACCAATAAAACCCTTATGTCTTCAGACATTGCAAGAAATAATTTTCTAAAATTCTCTGCCTGAACAGACTCGATATTTTGTATTTGTATCTTAGTTAGTTTTGTTACACCATCCACAAGACGTCCAATTTCTTTACCAAATAAACCTGAAATCTCGTCAACAGTTGCTGATGTATCTTCAACAGTATCATGAAGCAGTGCTGTAACTATTGAAGCTGTATCAAGACGATAATTTGTTAGGATCTGTGCAACTTCAATTGGATGTGAAAAAAAAGGGTCACCAGATGCCCTTTTTTGCTTTTCGTGCTTCTTCATAGCATATGAATATGCACGAACAATTAAATCTTCATTTAAGTCCGGATTATATGCTTTTATTCTTTCAACAAGTTCAGCCAGTTGGCGAACCATCTTAATGTTTTACTCCAAAATAAAATTAATAACGAAAAATATATAGATTAAAAGTAAATAAAAAAATTAAGAATATTAATCTTGGTTTTTAATTTCTTCTGTTTCGGAATCAGTAACATCTTCAAAGTTAAAAACGCTGTCTAAATTTATTTCTGACTCATTTAGAGTGGGTTCTTCATCAGATTTCAAATTATCCTCTGTAAAACCTTGTATATTCATCCCCGACTTTTCAGCATCACTATCTGTAAATTCACCACTCAAATTTTCTTGAGTATTTTCACTATCGCCCAAAAGATTTGAAAATTCGTCTTCTTCAGGTTCATCAATCTCTACTTGATGTTGCATACCCTTAACTATTGCTTCAACTAAATCTTCTGTTAATACTTTTCCATCTGCAACTTCTCGAAGAGCAATAACTGGATTTTTATCATTATCTCTTTCCACGTGAGGTTCTGCACCAGAGGATATTTCTCTTGATCTATGAGCGGTCGCTAGAACAAGCTCAAAACGATTCTTAACTCTATCAATACAATCTTCAACAGTAACTCGAGCCATGATAATCTCCAAACTTCAAAAAAGAATTAATATTCCAATTTGTGATTTTTATATGCTAAAAACAAGAAAAACAAGAAATTTCTTAGAAAAACTCATCCAAAGGGAAAACTTTATTATTTGTTTCAAGATTACTAATAAGCTCACTTATGCTAATATTTAAGAATGGATGCTTCCAATTCGGCGCAATCTCCCCTAAGGGAATCATCACAAATTCTCTCTCATGAAGCCTAGGATGAGGAATTTGGATTTTTCTATTTTTAATTACAATATTATTATATGCTAATATATCGATATCTATTGTTCTAGGTGAATTTTTATAGCTTCTCTCTCTCCCATACATAAGCTCCACCTCATGACAGGCATTTAGTAATTCATAAGGGTTCATTTGTGTCTCAATAATTGCAACAGAGTTTATATAATTACGATTGTTCGAGGGTGGTACAGGAGTAGTTTCGAAGAATCTTGAGTATTTAACAAAAATTATACCTCGGGATTGAAGAGCACTAATTGCACTTTTGATTGTGACCATTGGTGACCCCACATGACTGTTTAAATTAGCACCAAATGCAATTATGATCATATTTATAACAAGTTTATTAAAAATAATAACAATAGAGGCTTTCAATGACTAAAAGCAAAGATAAATTAGCCATTTTCATAGATGGTGCAAATTTACATTCAACAATAAAATCATTAGCAATTGAAATTGATTATAAAAAACTGATTGATTTCTATTCATCTAACTACTCTCTAATCAGAGCATATTACTATACAGCCCTTCTAGATAACAATAAAAATCAAAAGATTTCTCCTTTACTTGATTGGTTAGAATACAATGGGTATAGATTAATAACAAAAAAAGCAAAGAATTTTTCTGAAGATAATAATATTAAAATAAAAGGTAACATGGATATAGAATTAGCAGTAGATGCATTAGAAATATCAAATTATGTTGATCATGTTGTTTTATTTTCTGGGGATGGTGATTTTAAGAGACTAATAGAAGCGATACAAAACAAAGGAGTTAAAACTACAGCGGTTTCTAGTTTACTAACCAACCCTCCAATGATTGCTGACGAACTCAGAAGGCAAGTTGATAATTTCATTGAGCTATCATTATTTAAAGAAGTTTTAATAAATAACACATAGAATGAAATGCCTAAACTAATATTACCAAGTGTTAATTGTCAAAAATGCAAAAGATTAGTAGATTTCAGAATCGAGAATAAAAAGAAATATCCAGAATGGCATAATGCACCTGTACCATCATTTGGAGATATCAACTCTAAATTACTAATAGTTGGTTTAGCGCCAGGTCTTAAGGGGGCAAATAGAACTGGAAGACCTTTTACTGGCGATTATGCTGGTGATTTACTTTACCCAACACTAGTAAAGTTTGGATGGGCATCAGGAACTTATAATAGAGAAATAAATAAAGACTTCTCATTGAATGAATGCAGAATCACAAATACGGTAAGGTGTGTTCCACCACAAAATAAGCCACAAAGTAAAGAACAAAATAGTTGTTTAAAGTTCTTAAAGAACGAGATAGAAAATTTACCTAATTTAAAATACCTTCTAGCTTTAGGAACAATAGCACATAAAGCCATCATTAAATGTTACAATCTTAAGCAAAAAGAATTTAATTTTGCTCATGGGAAAAAACATTTAATTAAAGAAAACTTAACACTATTAGATAGCTATCACTGCTCGAGATACAACGTAAATACTGGCAGGTTGACTAAAGAAATGTTTGAAGAAATTTTTATTATTTTATCTAGGTAAAATTTCTTCAATTGCAGATATGACCTTTTTACTTTTTGGCCCTGTAGTAGACATAAACCAATCTGCAACTTCCCCATCAGCATTTATTAAGTATTTGTGAAAATTCCATTTAGGTGAGATGTTAGCACCATCTTTCGACGCTAGCCATTTATATAATGGATGAGCTTCTTTTCCTTTAACTACAACCTTTTCAGTCATTGGGAAATCAATTGAAAAATTAGTTTCACAAAAATCTTTAATCTCCTCAGATGTACCTGGCTCTTGATTTAAAAAATCATTTGATGGAACTCCCAATACAACCAGTCCTTTATCTTTGTAATCAGTCCACAATGATTGAAGGTTCTCATACTGTGGTGTAAAACCACATTGAGAGGCTGTATTTACTACCAATAAGGCTTTACCTTTGAAAGTTGATAAAGGCAAAGGCTCTCCCTCAATAGAAGTAAAGGAGAAATCATGCGCTGTCTCTGCATTAGAACTTGTAATTGTCATAAAACATAATATAAATGACAACAATAAAAAATGTAATGATTTATTTTTCATACTCTATTAACTCCTAAAAAAATTATAACTAACCTTTATCTTTAAGTATACGCGCTTTGTCTCTTTTCCAATCTCTATCTTTTATGACATTTCTCTTATCAATGCCAGTTCTTCCTTTTGCAAGTCCAATTTTCAGCTTTGCCAACCCTCTTTTATTAAAGTATAAGGATAAAGGGACTAATGTCATTCCTTTTCTTGCTACATCGTTAGATAATTTTGTTATTTCCTTTTGACGAAGAAGGACTTTTCTTTTTCTTCGAGAGTCATGGCCAAAGTTTATTGCTTCATTATAGGTTGGAATATATGAGTTAATCAAATATATACCATCATCCTCATATGTTGCATAAGCTTCTAAAATATTTCCCTGCCCAAGTCTCAAAGATTTTACTTCTGAACCTGTTAATATAATACCAGCCTCATAAGTATCAATTATATCATAATCTCTTCTTGCCCTTTTATTTTGCGCTATAATACCAACCGAAATCATAGACTTATTCATCAAGTATTTCTCAATCTATTATACCTGCAACTTTCATACAATTTTTAATTCTTTCTTTTGTATGAGAATCAATTGGTACCATTGGGGGACGAGTTTCAGGTGAACACTTATTTAAAAGGCTACATGCATATTTTATTGGTGCTGGATTAGGCTCACAGAATAGAGCAACATTCAAAGGATGAAGGATATCCCTAATTTTCCATACCTCATCATATTTACCTGCATCCCAAAGATCATACAATTTTGCATTAAGTCTTGGAGCAACGTTTGAACAAACAGATACACAGCCATTTCCACCCTGAGCAAGGAATCCTGTAGCAGTTACATCATCACCTGAGAGAAGAGAAAAATTTTCCTTCAACTCTAATCGAATTGATAAGGTTCTCGCCAGATTATCTGAAGCATCTTTAATGCCAACGATATTAGAATGATTTGATAGTGTCTTTAAACTTTCTAAAGTAAGGTCAACTACGCTCCTACCAGGTATATTGTAAATAATAAGAGGAATATCAACTGAATCTGCAATTTTTAGGTAGTGAGAAACAAGCCCTCTTTGACTAGGTTTATTATAATAAGGTGTAACAACTAATGCTCCATCTGCACCTGCTTCCTTAGCTGATTTTGTTAGATAAATTGCTTCCTCAGTAGAATTAGAACCAGTTCCGGCGATTATAGGTACTCTCTTACTTGCAACGTCAATGCATATATTAATTACTCTAATATGTTCCTCATGGCTTAAAACAGGTGATTCGCCTGTAGTACCGCAAGGTACTAATCCATGCGAACCTTCATTAATTTGCCATTCTACAAAACTTTTAAATTTAGTTTCGTCTAACTTTCCACCATCAAATGGCGTAACTAAAGCAGTTATAGAACCTCTGAACATAAAAAACCCTGGAATCTAAGTATAATTTGAGAAAAATATATTAAATAATAGAAAAATCCAAATTAAAGATTTAAAAACTAGTACCAACCCATAAGAATTGATAAAAAAGCTTTATAATAAGCCAAAAAAGAATGATTGTTTAATGGTTTCACACATAATTCATAAATTTTTAATAATCTTAACATTATTTATTATTGGTAATACCCAACTTTCATTGGTGCATGCCAAAAATAAAGCACCAATACCTACCCAAAAACCAAAACCTAACGAATATATAAAGGTAATCTCTAACCCTAAGTTTTTACCAATCAGAAAACCTGCTTATCCTGGTCCATTCGGTGAAGACTATAACTATGTGCTAAATCAAAATGATAGAAATTTATTTTCAAAAGCTGTTAATTCAGCTGAGTTAAAAAGATGGAATAGTGCTAGACGTCTTGTTGATAACATACAAAATCCTTTAACACGGAATTTTATCACCTGGCTATATCTTAAAGATAGAAATGCAAAGTCAGATTTTAGGTTTAGAGCACTTTTTATTAGAAACAATCACACCTGGCCTGAAATTAATCTTATTAGGTCTCGTGCTGAAAAATATGCAAATGACGGCTCAATGTCATCATCTGAAATTATTGATTGGTTTTCTATGTTTCCACCATTAACTGGCCCGGGATTAGAAGCGTTAGCAAACGCATATAAAGAAAAAGGTGACATACACAAATCTGAAGATTTAGCAAAAAATGCTTGGCATAATTATAATTTTACTCAACGAGAAGAACGAAGATTCCTATCCTCATTTGCGTATTTGCTTAACACGAAGGACCATGAGAAGAGGGTAAGTAATTTAATCTGGAATAATAAATTATATTCAGCTCGAAGAAATTTAAAACGGGTAAGCCGTGGTTTTAGAAGATTAGCAGAGGCAAGGATTGCTCTTAACTCAAGTGCATATGGTGTTGATTCAAAAATTGCAAGGATCCCTAATCAACTAAGGAAAGACCCAGGACTAACATTGGACAGAGTTAAATGGAGAAGAAAAAGAGGAAAATACATTAGTGCTAAAAGACTTATTATCAATGAAGGTTATGATGACATTAATCCCACCTTATGGTGGAAAGAGAGACACATCCTTTCTAGACATTCTGTAAGACGCAATAAAATGAGAGAAGCTTACGAGATAAGCTCAAATCATAAAGCGAACGATAGCTTATCAATTTTTGAAGCAGAATGGATATCTGGGTGGTTGAGTAAAAGTTTTTTCAATAATTATGATCAGGCACTCAAACATTTTTATAATGTATACGATGCGGTATCTTTTCCTGTTAGTTTATCAAAGGCTTCATATTGGATAGGACAAACCCTTGAGTCGGCAGAAAAAAGTGAACTAGCAAGACCTTGGTACGAAAAAGCATCAATGTATAATTATACATTTTATGGTCAGTTAGCATCAGAAAAAATATATAGAAAAAAAATTCATCAACCACTTGATGAAATAATTCCAAATAAAAACCAAAAATTATCATTCAATCAAAATGAACTAGTTCAAGTCCTTAGAATACTAGCTGAAACTGGTCAAAATAAATACCTAAAGAGATTTACTCTATCTATTGCAACTTCTGGACCTTCTATTAATTATTATCTTGCTGCAGAAATGATTAGTAACCTTGGAAGAATTGATTTAGGCGTTTGGGTAGCAAGAAAGGCGGAACAAAAGAAAATCATTTTATTTAAGCATGGTTATCCGGTTCCAGATTTTACTTACCCTCTTTATCCTGAAAAGCCTCTAATATTATCAGTAATTAGACAAGAAAGTAATTTTGATATTTCAGCAACAAGTCATGCAGGTGCTAAAGGACTAATGCAACTAATGCCTGCTACAGCAAGAGTGGTTTCAAAAAGAATTAAAGAGAGATATGATAGAGATTCTTTAACAATTGATCCCTCATATAATATAAGATTGGGATCAGCATACTTATATCAATTAATTAATGAATTTAATGGTTCATATATAATGGCACTTGCAGGCTACAATGCTGGACCCCATCGGGTTAAGAGGTGGATAAGACTTTACGGTGATCCAAGAAAAAATAAAAACGAGATAGATTGGATTGAACAAATACCATTCAATGAAACAAGAAATTATGTGAAAAGAGTAATAGAAAATCTGAATGTTTATAGGGAGCTTGTTAAAGAGTAGTATAAATAAATAATATCAATTTTATTTATGAAACAGCAGATTTTGGTAAAGAAGATCCTTCGTTCTTTCTAGATGAAGTTTTTGACTCTGTAGATTTACTTTTGGAATTTGAGGCTGTTTCTTCTGGTTTTATAATTCTTTTACAATGACCGTCAACGAATGCACCTGGTTCAATAGCAAGACTGTCATGTTCAATATCACCTGTCATACGGGCCGTTGCTGCAAGAAATACAGAATTTGCCTTTACGATACCTTTCATTGCACCATGTATTCTAACAGTTTTTGCATGAACTTGACCTGAAACGAGACCTTTGGTTCCAATGATCAAAGCTTTACACTTCACGTCACCATCTACTTTTCCATCCACTTGGATCTCACCCTCACTCGATAAATTACCCTTGATAGTTAAATCATCGCTAATAATGGAGGGAACATATTTAGACTGACCATTTTTCATATTTTTTTCCTGTGTTATATTTTTTTAGCTTTCTTTGAGAACGTCATTTCCAACTCTTAGAAATTTCATAGGATTTAGCTGTTTTCCATTATGTAAAATCTCAAAATGAAGGTGTGGACCAGTACTTCTACCACTATTACCAAGCAAACCAATTACTGTTTCTCTGGTAACAAAATCACCTTCTTTTACTAAAATTTTTGCTAAATGACCATAGCGCGATGAAATATTCATACCATGATTAATCTCAATTAGTCGCCCGTATCTGCCCCTCCAACCAGCAAAGGATACTTTGCCTGAACCAGGACTAAAGATTTCGGAATTATAAGCAGCTCCAAAATCAGTGCCAAGGTGCCTTGCATAAGCACCTGAAAACGGATCTTTTCTAACACCAAAGCCACTTGTTATCCAAGCTTTTGTTAGTGGAGCCTTAAGAGGCATAATAGAAAGTAAATTTTCTAATTCTGTAAGCTTTTGAACCCTGCTATTTAGAGAGACAAGAGATTCATTTATTGGTCCAATATTTTTTTTTATAGGATCAACTGGGATAAAAGGACCTCCACTTCCATATTCTTTTTTCATTTCAGAAAGAAGATCATCAACTTCTAATCCTGTGGATTTAAGTGATGTTGAGATATGGTCAATCTTTTCATTAGCAACTTCAGAGAATCTATGGAATAGCATTAATTGAATACCCTCCATCTCTCTTAATTCTTTTTCTAACTGATCAACTCTTGTTAACAGCCCCAATGTCTCAGATGCTGCTAAATTTAGCTCTATATTTAATCTACGATTATTTAATCCTTTAGAATTTATAAAGTCAGTTTTTTCGTGAGTATTTGTTGCATCTCTCATTTCAGATTTAAGTTCATCTAAAGATGAATGAAGAACTTCTCTTTGATCAACTACTCTCAAACGATCTAATTCTAGCCTACCAATTGCGACATCAATTTGTTTGGATTTTGATATCCATGCACGGGTATCTTTTTTTCTATTCTGTGCATCACTTTTTTCCACTGGATCAGAATTAACACTTCCCCTTGACTTTTTATTATTGCCAGCATCATCAAGTCTTATTTTTTGATCAAGGAGGTCATACTGTTTATCAACAAGTGAAACCATTAATGAACTATTTTTATCCAACTGATCAGTAATTTCATTAATTCTTCTATTATAAACATTAAGTTGAGCAAGAAGATGTTCATAACCAGTCCGTGCATCTTTAATCTGAATTTCTTTTGCTCGAATTCGATCTGAATGACTAACAACTAAACCTGAACTTACTAAAACCCATCCACCCAGAACAATCATACAACAAAAAGCAACCGCTTGATGAATAGTTGTCAACCTTAGGGTATACATTTTTTCTTCTGTACGAAGTATTATTTGCCTTTGAGGGAAAAACCTTTGAAGACTTTTCTGAAAGTCAGATAGACTTCTGTAATAAGGATCAAATTTTGACATTAATTACTTATCCTAATGGAGCAAATTAATATAAACAGAAAACCATGCGATAAAAATTCAAAATTTGCGCACATGTGACATATTAATACAAAACAAGCTGAAAAATAAGCTAAAGTTTCATAACACTAGATTTAAACGACAGAAATTTAAAAGATTTTTAGTATTTATATATATTTTCTGAAATAATTATGCTTATGTCCAGGTAGATTTGATAAAAATGCTCATGATAGTGATATAAGTAACTGAAAATTCACACAAACAACCAATAGTGGTTATTTTTTAAAAAAACAATTTTAAAATGAAACTTTATAAAATTTACCTTTCTGTCCTTGGCATTGGTTATTCTCCATTTGCTCCCGGTACTTGTGGTTCTTTAATTGCCCTTCCAGTATCTTGGCTTTTAACAACAAAAATTGGAATTTTTGCCACAGCATCTCTCATAATTTTACTTTTATTAGCGGGTATAATAATTGCAAATAAACTAATAGATCAAAATAAAGATCCCTCATGGATTGTAATGGATGAATTTTGTGGGCAACTATTAGTTCTAATATTTTTTGAAATTTCTCTATTATACTACATACTTTCATTTATTCTATTTAGAGTATTTGACATATTAAAGCCTTGGCCTATTAATTTAGTTGATAAACGTATGAAAAATTCTTTTGGAATATTCTTTGATGATATTCTTGCAGCAGTTTATGCAATTTTAGTAATAAAATTGTTTAACTTTATTATATGAGGCTACCTTGGTTCATTTTTCTGAAGATATTATTTCACTCTCCTCATCAATAATTGAGAAAGCTTCAAAACTTAATTATAGAATTACGCTAGCCGAATCTTGTACAGGTGGACTGATTTCAAGTTCTATTACAGCCGTGCCAGGCTCATCAAATGTATTTACATGCGGTTATGTAACGTACTCGAATCATTCAAAGAATAGAATTTTAGGAGTACCAATGGATGCAATTGAACAGTTCGGTGCAGTAAGTGATATTGTAGCGTCTGCCATGGCTGAAGGTGCACTTGCACTCTCAAAGGCTGATATCTCTCTGTCAGTCACAGGAATTGCTGGCCCTAAAGGAGGTACAAAAGATAAACCAGTAGGTTTAGTATTTTTATCAATCGCAAAAATTAATACAGATGCATTAATAAAAAAATATATATTTGCAGGATCCAGAGATGAAATAAGAAGGAGCGCTATCAGTGCTGGATTGTCATTGCTATTAAATCAGTTACAATAATAACTAACATTAACTATATAAATCTTCTGCCCTTTCCTCAAAGGCACGTATCATTCTCTTTACTGCCTCTTCAAACCAAATACCCATTAAGGCTTCAAAAAAAATTGAACGGAACTCAAAATCAATATGAAAATCAACCTCAGTCTCCATTGAATTAACCGATTGAAATTTCCAATAATTATTTAAATATTTAAATGGACCATCTTTATAAAATACGTTTATTGATTCTGGCTCTGCTAACTTAACCTCTGAAATGAAACTTTCTCTAAAAAGGTTAAAGCCAATATACATTCTAGCTTGAAAACCATCATGTGTGTCAGCAATTTTTTTACAGTCAATGCACCAAGGCAAAAAATATGGATAGGACTCAACATCTGCAACAAGTTGAAATATTTGCTCTCTTGAGTAAGGTAGAACTCTTTGTTCATTAAATACAGGCATATTATGAATTTAGCTGTTTTTTAATTTTTGCCTTTTCCTTAAGCATTCTAAAATCTTCGTCTGCATGATAGGAAGAACGAGTTAAAGGCGTGGCTGACACCATGGTAAAACCTCTTGCAGTTGCTTGAACCTTAAAATTATGAAAGTCTTCTGGTGATAAGAAATTCTGGACTTCTGCATGCCTTAATGTTGGCTGAAGATATTGACCAATGGTTAAAAAATCAACATTTGCTGATCGAAGATCATCCATTACCTGAATAACTTCGTCTTTTTCTTCACCAAGACCAACCATAATTCCTGACTTGGTAAACACATCTGCATTAATTTCTTTTACCCTCTCCAAAAGTCTTAAACTTGTATAATATCGAGCACCAGGTCTTATTTTTCTATAAAGCCTGGGAACAGTCTCTAAATTGTGATTGAATACATCAGGAGAAGCTTTCGCAACTAATTCCGTAGATCCAATCTTTTTTCTAAAATCGGGAGTTAAAACTTCAATAGTAGTAACAGGAGATTGCTTTCTTACTTCATTAATGACCTTTACCCAATGGGCTGCCCCTCCATCTTTCAAATCATCTCTATCTACTGATGTAATTACCACATGCTTTAAATTTAGTTTTGATATAGCGCGTGCAACATTATACGGCTCTTTAATGTCTACAATTTGAGGTTTGCCAGTTTTAATATTACAAAAAGCACAGGCTCGTGTACAAATATCTCCGAGTATCATTATTGTAGCATGCTTTTTTTCCCAACACTCACCAATATTTGGACAAGCAGCTTCTTCGCATACAGTATTTAAACTCAGTCCTCTCATAAGAGATTTTGTTTGAAAAAAACCCTTAGAATTCGGAGCTTTAACTCTTAACCAATTAGGTTTTGGTTTCCTCGATGTTTTATTTATGTTAACAATTTTTTCCATTAGTAATGTATAACCCTGTTATAAGCATCTAAAACAGACTCGTGCATCATCTCTGATAAAGTCGGATGAGGAAAAACCGTCTCCATTAATTCCGCTTCAGTTGTTTCAAGTGTTTTTGCAATTGAAAAACCCTGAATTAACTCTGTTACTTCCGATCCAACTAAATGAGCCCCCAATAATTCACCTGTTTCTTTATTAAAGATTGTTTTTATGAGCCCCTTATCATCACCTAACGCAATAGCTTTTCCATTACCAACAAATGGAAACTTGCCTATTTTAATATTAAAACCAAGTTCCTTTGCACGCTTTTCAGTATAACCAATACTTGCAACTTGAGGGTGACAATATGTACAACCAGGTATTCTGCTTTTATCTATCGGCGTTGGGTTATGCCCGGCAATTTTTTCCACGCACACAATACCTTCATGAGAAGCTTTATGTGCTAGCCATGGCGCTCCTGTTACATCTCCAATCGCATAAATATTTTTTATATTTGTTCTGCTAAATTCATCTGTAACAATATGTGAGTCTTTCGTAATAACTTTTAAATCCTCCAAACCCAGTGCTTCAATATTTCCAACTATGCCCATTGCTAGTATAACTTTATCAAAAATAAGGCTTTCTTTTTTATCCTTAGTAGTAATAGATGCTTCAACTCCATTATTATTTGTATTTAATTGATTGACTAAAGAGTTTGTTAGGATTCTTATCCCTCTATCAGTAAAAGACTTTCTTACAAAGTCTGAAATTTCTACATCTTCAACTGGTAATATATTTTCAAGCGCCTCTACTAGGGTTACATCTACTCCTAAGGTTTTATAAAAGCTACAAAATTCAGCTCCTATTGCCCCCGAGCCAACAATTAGAATTGATTTTGGCAAATCCTTTGGAACCATAGCTTCCTTGTACGTCCAAATATTATCACCATCGGGTTGTAAATTTGGAAAAGTTTTTGCCCTTGCTCCAGTTGCAATAATTATATGTGTTGACTCTACCTCTACTTTTTTATTTGATTTAGTTTGAATATGTATTTTACTAGCATCAATAATTTTTCCCTGCCCCTCAAATAAAGATACTTTATTTTTCTTTAGTAACATGGATACACCTGAAGAGAGTCTTGCTGCAATACTTCGAGAACGGTCAATCATATCCTTTAGATCAAATGAGACTCCTTCTACTTTTATACCAAATTCAGAGGAGTGATTTATTAAATCCAATACTTCTGAAGAACGAAGAAGTGCTTTAGTTGGAATACAACCCCAATTTAAACAAATGCCTCCTAGGTGCTCTTTTTCAATAAGAGCTGTCTTCAATCCAAGCTGAGAAGCTCGGATCGCAGCAACATATCCACCCGGACCACCCCCAATTACAACTAAATCAAATTTTTGACTCATATTTTTTCCTATAACAATAGTGTAAGTGGTTCCTCAATAAGAGGCTTAAAGTGAGAGAGAAACTGCGCGCCCACAGCACCATCGATTACTCGATGGTCACAGGAAAGAGTACAGTTCATGATGGTTGCGATTCCTACCTCCTCATTAATAATAGCAGGCTTTTTAATACCAGCCCCTACTGCCAAGATAGCACTTTGAGGAGGATTTATTATTGCAGTAAATTCTTTTATTCCATACATACCTAAATTAGAAATTGAGAAACCACCGCCCTGAAACTCTTCTGGTTTAAGTTTATTATCACGAGCACGCTCAGCTAAAGTTTTCATTTCAGTTGAAATTTCCGATAATCCTTTTTGATCAGCATCTTTAACTATAGGAGTTATCAAACCATTCTCAGTTGCAACGGCAACAGAAATATCCACTTGGTTATTTTGATGAATTGCCTCACCAGCCCAACTTGCATTTACAGAAGGTACCTTTTTTAGAGCTAGGGCACTTGCCTTGATAATAAAATCATTCACAGAAAGCTTAAAGTCTGAAGAAGGATTCTCATTTAATTCTTTTCTAATATTTAATAGCTTATCAATGTTACATTCTATTGTTAGATAAAAGTGTGGAATCTCTATTTTTGCCTCTGTTAATCTTTTCGCAATAATTTTTCTAATGTTTGAATTTTGAATTACCTCGAACGATCTTTCTGTTGAATAAGATTCACTTTCTTTAGTTTGTTTAATAATAGGACTTTTTGATATTGAATTTAAATATCCTTCAACATCATTTTTTATAATTCTACCCCCAGGGCCGGTTCCAGAAATAGAAGAGATATCTAAATTTGATGACTCAGCAATTCTTCTGGCAAGGGGACTGATAAAAATTCTTTTTGAATGTGGCAAGGGGGCCGAAAGATTTAATTCAGTAGAAAGAGGAGAATGTTTATCCCTTTTTTCTTTCTCAATTAATCCATTATCTCTCTTAGCAGAACTCTTTTTTATTTTTTTAGTAGACCATGACTTTTTGGCTTCTTTACTTTTATTTTTTGTTTTTATTTTATCTTCACCTTCTTCTAATAAAATACCAATAGGCTTATTTACTTCAACAGACTCAGTCCCCTCAGCAACAAGTATCTCCCCGATAACCCCTTCGTCAACAGCTTCAAGTTCCATTGTAGCTTTATCGGTTTCTATTTCTGCAATTATATCTCCTGAATTAACTTGATCACCTTCCTTAACCAACCATTTAGCAAGTTTCCCCTCTGTCATTGTAGGAGATAGAGCTGGCATTAAAATTTCAATTGACATAACTAAACCTCTTTTTTTATGATTTGGACAAAATCACGTTAACTGCATTAATTATATCTTCAATCTGTGGTAATGCTAATTTTTCTAAGTTTGCAGCATATGGCATAGGAACGTCTTTTCCAGTAATTCTCTTGACAGGAGCGTCTAACCAGTCAAATGCCTTTTCCATTATTTGAGAGGATATTTCTGCACCAATACCTGAGTAAGGAAAACCTTCCTCACAAGAGATGCAATGATTTGTCTTTTGAACTGATGTTATTATTGTATCAATGTCTAGAGGCCTTAGTGTTCTTAGATTTATAACCTCTGCTGAAATACCCATTTTTGATAATTGGTCTGCAGCAGATAAAGCCTTACCAACCATTATACTAAATGCCGTAATTGTTATGTCACTTCCTTCTCTTTCAATTTTTGCTTTTCCAATAGGAACCAAAAAGTCTTCAGAAGTAGGAACATCAAATTTCTGACCATATAGCAATTCATTTTCTAAGAATATGACTGGATTAGGGTCCCTTATAGAGGACTTGAGAAGCCCTTTAGCATCACTACCTGACCAGGGGGAAACTACTTTATGACCCGGTACATGTGAGTACCAAGATGCATAACATTGTGAATGTTGTGCCCCTACCCTAGAAGCTGCTCCATTAGGCCCTCTGAATACAATTGGACAACCCATTTGTCCACCCGACATATACAAGGTTTTGGCTGCTGAGTTAATAATATGATCAATTGCCTGCATCGCAAAATTAAATGTCATAAATTCAACGATAGGTCTTAAGCCAGCAAAAGCTGCTCCAACGCCTAAACCCGTAAATCCATTTTCTGTTATAGGGGTATCAATAACTCTTTTCGAACCAAACTCTTCTAATAATCCCTGACTGACTTTATACGCACCTTGATACTCTGCAACCTCTTCCCCCATGAGAAAAACATTTTTGTTAACTCTCATCTCTTCTGCCATAGCATCTCTTAATGCCTCTCTCACTGTAATCTCTACAGAGTCATGATCAACAGAATTTTCTTTAACATGAACCTCAGTCCGATGATTATTACTATCTCTTATTACTGTTTTACTGGCACTTTCTTCTTTCTTGGATATGACTGGAATTTTTTCTTTTAAAATATTTTTTTTATCTGTCTTTGATATCTTTGAAACTTCTTTCTCATTTGAATCATTATCAGACAAGAGGCCGATTGGGGTGTTAACTTCAACTGAATCAGTCCCTTCAGTAATTAAAATCTTTTTTAAAATACCATCATCAACCGCTTCTAATTCCATTGTAGCCTTATCAGTTTCAATTTCTGCGATTAAATCCCCAGCAGAAACTTTCTCACCCTCGGATACAAGCCATTTTGCTAGTTTTCCCTCTTTCATTGTAGGGGAGAGTGCAGGCATTAAAATTTCTGTTTCCACTTCTTAATTCCTATAAATTCTAAACTTCTAAAAGAACATCAGTCCAAAGCTCAGCTGGATCTGGTTCTTTAGATTCTTGAGCAAATTTTGCAGCTTCAATAACTCTCTCTTTAATTTTTTTATCTATTTCTTTAAAACTTTTTTCATCCAACATTTTTGAACTCATCATTTCTTCTCTTAAGCAGTCGATCGGATCATTCTCTGCCCTCATTTTTGCAAGCTCTTCTTTGGATCTATATTTTGCAGGGTCTGACATTGAGTGACCTCTATATCTATAGGTTTTCATTTCTAATATGATCGGACCCTTGTTACTTCTTGCATGGTCAATTGCACTCTTTCCTGCGTGATAAACTTCTTTAACATCCATTCCATTTACTGCTACGCCTGGTATTCCATAGGACTCTCCTCTTCTATGAAGGTCAGTTGAGGCCGACGCCCTTTCAACCGAAGTTCCCATCCCATACTTATTATTTTCAATAATATATACGATTGGCAAATTCCATAGTGCTGCCATATTAAAGGATTCATAGACTTGACCTTGGTTTGTAGCCCCGTCACCAAAATAGCAAAGACATACTCCACCATCATCATTGTAATAATGTGAGAACGCCAATCCAGTTCCTATAGGAACTGATGCTCCAACAATGCCGTGTCCACCATAGAAATTCTTTTCTTTGCTAAACATATGCATTGAACCACCTTTTCCATGAGAGTAACCAGCTTCTCGACCTGTTAATTCAGCCATTACTTTTTTTGGATCCATACCAGTAGCAAGCATATGTCCATGGTCTCTGTATGTTGTAATAATAGTATCTTTTTGATTAACATTTGCTTGCAGCCCTACAACCACTGCCTCCTGCCCAATGTACAAATGGCAAAAACCACCAATTAAACCCATTCCGTACAATTGACCGGCTCGTTCTTCAAAACGTCTGATCAAAAGCATATCATTATAAAAATTTAAGAGTGTTTCCTTTGAAAAAGAATTTTTGGAGGATACAATTTTAGATTTATTGAGAGTGTCTTCTTCTTTTTTAAAAGAGTCATCAAGTAAAGGAAGCTCTGATGTAGACATAAATACCCTCAAGGAATAATGTTACAGTTTAAAATTGTAATATTATTACTCTTATACAGGATTTAAACTTAATTTTCTCACTTAATATTATAATATATTAAGCTTTATAAGAAACGTAGAATCTCTGAAAAAAGAACTAAAGTATTGATATTAAAGACTAAATATAAAGCTATACAAAAATGAAAGTAATAAAATTACATAGCCAGCTAATAAAAAGAAATACTTGTTAATTAAAAGTGATAAAAACAATTTAATATAACAACACTTTATACGTGTTTAGTAAAAAAAAATATCGTTTACAGTGAGTAAATTAAGGTATGACTAAATATTCTTTAGGTTTTAGCATTACTAGCAAGCGCTTTGCTTGTTCATCCAGCATATCTGTATCTAGATTTGAAGAGAGAAGAAGAGAATTTCTTCGTTCTAAACTTTTTTCAAGCACCTTTGCTTCAGTTAATTCGTTTTGAACAATACTTAGCTCATTTTTTACTTTGAAAAGCGCTGATACGCCTCTATCACCCTCGAGTATATGATAAAGAAAATAAGATAAGAAAAAAATGCTCAACAATGGCAAAAAAAAATGAATTGGGGTGAGTTTTCGTCTATCGTTCATAGTGTGACAGAGAATCATTTATAGATGGTATTATCAATAAAAAATTACTAGTCATAGAATAATAGATAATGATGTGTATCATAAAAGACTCACATATAACTGAAAGCAAACAAAATGAATATAGTTGTCAAAATAATAGGTATTCTAGTCATTGTAGTCGTTTTTGGGGCAGCACTTGGGCTATGGTTCCTGGTATCGGGCGGAAGAGACATTTCTCTAAAGGATCTGAGAGCTAAATATGAGGTTGATCAGTCTGAATATGTGGATTTAGATGGTGTACTTATTCATTTCATTGATGAAGGTGATGGGTACCCAATTATCTTAACCCATGCGTCCTATCACAGTGCCCGAGCATGGGACGGAGTTGCAGAAATACTAAAAAATAACTTTCGTGTTATTCGCTTTGACTTTCCGAATTCCGGGCTCAGTGGTCTAGATAGCAAAAACAGATATAATGTTGATCATTATCAAGAGATTATTTCGCAATTG
Organism: uncultured Alphaproteobacteria bacterium; assembly: GCA_902575965.1. GTDB lineage: Bacteria > Pseudomonadota > Alphaproteobacteria > Rhodospirillales > Rhodospirillaceae. The sequence continues at coordinate 27,367 of CACGTM010000010.1, forward strand.
TCCAGCCATTTGAATATAGAAAAGTTCCATCTCATTGGTACATCATCAGGAGGGACAGTCGCATTTAGATACGCCTCTAATAATCCAGAAAAAGTTAACCGCTTTGTGTTAGTTAATTCAGCAGGTATGCCAAGAACCAAGGTGACAAATCCAAATAGACCAAGAGGAAATCAATTTGCCCGTTGGCTTCAAAGCTATCATCAATCAAGAGGATATTGGGAGAGAGCACTCTCAAGAACAGTCACATCAGGACCACCTTCAGAAGCACACATCGAGATGAACTATGACATGAACAGGCGAGCTGGTAAAAGAGAACCTGCGCGCACCTTTATGCGCAATTATGTAACTGGAGACCCTGAGGGCGTTCTTAATAAAGTTAAATCACCAACACTTGTTCTATGGGGGTTATCAAATCCAACTGTGATGCATCTTGAGGCAAATGTCATACAACATTGGTTAATCAATGCTCCAAGTTTAGTGAAAAAATATGAATCACTTGGTCATTACCCTTACATAGAGAAGCCTGAATTAGTTGCATCTGATATAAACAGTTTCTTGCTTGGTAAATACGATGACCTACTGAGACAAACAACCATGGCTAAAGTTAATATGAACAACTAAAAATAAAATTCAATTATATCAATCAATTGGGGATGAATGATGAATTTTGATCTTAAGTTTATCATCACACCTCACTAAGACAAATGTAAAAGCTACTCTAACAGGATTGTTTGCCTCATAGGATTGAAATTTAAGAATTCCCATAACAGCACATAAACCCTGTTCTATTAGTATATTTACCTCAGAGGGTGTTATCTCTTTCCAAGGCTTAAGTGCAAATCCATGATCCTCAGGCAGGTGTCCTTTAACAAAATATGAAAGAGCATCATCTCGATTATTTCGAAAAACAATATCACTGGTAAACGTTGGTTTAAATAAAACTTCCTCATGGCTAAAGGCATAATGGTCCTCAAGAAAAGATTGTGCTCTTTCTTTGTAGTCACCTCCCTCTTTATGGACCTCGCCAATATTAATAACACCATCTTTCCAAGAATTAAGGAACTCTATGATTTCTTTTTGATTTATATTGTTTATGTCACTCATTCAAAACTCATACTACCTAAGTTTTTGTAAAGATTAATTTGCAAATAAAGAAAGAGAATGAGCCAAAATAGTTTACTATAATGGCTCAAGAAAAACATATAGATCAATGACCATGCAGTCGTCAATCAGTCATTTTACCTTTGAAAATGCTTAAGATGCTTTTGCTTCCATTGCATTTTCAATTTGTGAGGCTAAACTCTTAGCTTTAAACATTCCAGGCGTAAACGTGATCGTCTTTTCTGCCATAGTAAGTTCAATCCACCATCTCTTCATTGTAAGTGATGACACATCTTCTAAATTACTATCAAATGTAAGGTCTTCATCTCCCATATAACCAATTCCCACCAAGCTTAATAACCAGATAATAACGGCAACAATAACTAAAGTCCAACCAACATATCTCATAATTTAAAGCCCTCCAAAAATTAACTAAAATTAAAAACCTTAATCTTGCGGTATAGTTTCCCACATAAAGTTTGTACCATCATAATTTACAATAACATCATACTTGAAATCACCACCAGGTTCAGAGGTCTGTAATATACCCATATATTTATTTGAGCTATCGCTTTCTCTAATCAAATATAAAGAATTGATTTTGATTGAAGCGTCAAAGTTTTCTCGCATTGAAACTTTAATACTCTCCGTCAGGGCACTGGGGTCCATTCTTAATTGAGTAACTTTCCATTCAAATGATGTACCATCATAGCTAACATCTACACTATAGCGAAAATTAAGGTTGTCTTCAGTTGTCTCAAGTATTCCAGTATATTTATCTGATTCTTTACTCTCTCTAGTAAGAGTAAGAGTGTCAATTTTTACCAGAGGACCCTCAGCGTTCCATGTTTCCTCCATGTGTTTCTGCACTTCGTCTTTAAGCTCTAAATCACTTAATCTATTTTCACATGCAGTTAAAACAAATAAAGAACAACATAAGATTAATATTTTTTTCATTATTTTTATCCCCATATTAAAAAAAAATTATAATAAATTTATCCTTTACTTGGAAATACTCAATTGTAAAATAATAATTGATATGTTCATTTAACGAATAGAATAGTCAATTTAATGAAGAATTTTTTTTCTGTAATAATATTCACCCAACTATTAACCTCATGCGCTGATTATATTGAGTGCGGGGATAAAAATGTAACTAATTTAGTTGCAGAAATTGCACTGGATATTTTAAATGATCAGAACAATAAATTAGTTTTAAATGGCGCATGTGTTCAGCCTACTTATGGTCTTTTAATGCTTGCCGGTTTAGATTGCAGAGATATTTTTGAAGATTTTTTTTCATCACTTTCATCACCATCTGTTAACGTAAAGGGAATAAGAACATTATCTAAAAGCGATAACGGTAAGAACTTTTGTGCAGCCCAAATTGATTTTAGATATGAAAATAAAGATTTAAATCCAGTAATTACAGATTTTTTCACTCAAAAATTACCTGATAATAAAACAGTAAGAGATAATATGATCAAACACTTTAATACTCTAGGGTTTTCTTTTAATGAGATTTACACCACGTCAGCTGAATTTGATGTTCAACTAACAGATAAAGGTGATGAATTCTATGTTAACTTAAATCTTAATGAGATACCTGAGCCATAATTTTTATAAAGGGAATTAGAAAGTTTAATTCTGTAAGTATATCTCTAACGAGTTAAAATATTAAAACACATAAAGATTTTACACATGTCAGAAATGGAAAAATGGGAGCTTTTATATCTAATCTTATTACTGGTTTTTGTCGTTATTCTTTTTTTTAGAAATAAATGAAAAACTAATATATGCAAAAACAATCAATAGAAATTAATCAATTCCAAATTAGAAAAAATAATCTTATCGATTCTCAAATTGTTAACCAACACCTTAATTTAGAAATTTATAATTCTGGATCTATTGTATTAAAAATTGAAAGACTTGCTTTTACATCAAATAATATTAGTTACGGTGTTACAGGAGAAAAACTTGGATACTGGAAGTTTTTCCCTGCATTAAAAAATAAAAACAATGAATGGGGATGTATCCCTGCATGGGGTTTTGCAAAAGTTATTCATTCTAAAAACGAGAACCTAATGATTGGAGAAAGATTTTTTGGTTATTTTCCATTAGCTGACATACTTATTTTTGATGAAGTCAATATTTCAGGCAATACTATAATTGATATGAGTAAACACCGTAAAGAACTTCCATTGGTTTATAATACTTATATCAAGGTGTCGGATAATACTGATGATGAAACTGATAATATAAAAGCACTCTTATTTCCACTTCATGTGACAGCATTCTGTCTTTGTGACTTTCTTCAAGACGTATCTTATTACCAGTCTGAACAAATATTAATCTTAAGCGCTTCAAGTAAAACAGCAATAGGCCTTGCGCAAGGATTAGATGAAATAAAAGGTGTACCAGATACTATTGGGGTGACATCTCAAAATAATATGGATTTTGTAAAACATTTAGAAAGTTATACTCATGTTATCTCATATGAAGATCTGCAAAAAATTAATCAAAATAAAAAAACACTAATAATTGATATTTCAGGAAATAGAAAAATACTTGGCTCTTTACACAAATCTCTAAATAAAAATATGATAAAGTGCATTACAGTAGGAATGACACATTGGGATAGTGAAAAAAATAAAAAAGATGTTCTTTCTCAAATGATGATTAGAGAACGAACCGAATTCTTTTTTGCGCCTACCCATATAAAAAAAAGAACTAAAGACTGGGGAGATAAAGCATTGAATAAAAAAACAAATACTTTTATGAAAGATCGAATAATTCAAAGCAAAAACTGGATAAAAGTTAAAGAAATTAAAGGATTAAATAATTTTGCAATTATATATGATATCTTTACGAGAGGCACCATAAAGCCTGAGGAAGGCATAATAATAACTTTATAAAATTTAAATTAAAACCTTAACTGACACCTTTAAACTTCTTTGCATGAACTACCAGTGCTTTTCTTACTTCTTTAGAACTCAAACAAATCTTATCGAAAGGTATATAATAAATTTTATTACGAGACTCTAAATAATATCCGTCTATTGATAAACCTATCATCAAGGCTTTCATATCATTAATTCCATAGAAACCTTTTAAACATGCAATGACAACATCCTTATGATCAACATTCATGTGTTCAACCATAGATCTTTCATCATTAGCCCAAGCAGGTTCTTTTAATTTCCAAGACTCATCTTTCAACCAAGAAATTTCTCCAAAACCACCTATCCAACGCATGTTTTGAGGTTCTAACTTATAAAAATTAAAATCATGCATCTTTGAATATTCTTCACTTTTAGGTAAGAATGTAAAAAAACGATCCTTACAATTCTCTAAGCTCTTCCCTTTTTCGACTTTATTAAAATTACCCATAATACTTAATCGAGAACTATTCTGCTTATCATCACCTTTACTAATACTAAATATTGTTAAACAAGATTTAGGGTTATTAAGAATATTTTTAGTGTGCTCAGCAATATCACTTGCATAAATATAAATCGACCTGTTTTGACCAGTGACATATGTGATAAGACTTCCAAAAGGAAAATCTTCATGTCTTTTTGAAATGGTGGATAAAATAGCTACATTATGCGACCTCAATAAAGTCACCGCTTCATATTCGTATTGAGTTTTCTGCATAAAATCTTCACATAGATAATTAGCTATAAGTATTAAATTAAGTAAAAATTAAGTCCGTCTTGAAATTCTAATTTTTTCAACTAGCTCCTTTATTTCATCAGGAGGTTCCTTTGTCAGAGAAGAAACTAAGATACCCGATATAAGCGCTAACCACATAAAGACAAAGCCGATACCTTCGGGGGATACTCCTAGGAACCATTGGTCTTGTGTACCTCCTAAGAATTTAAAATAAACAATATAAGAAAAGGTTGAAACTAAACCAACAAGCATTGAAACAATTGCACCTTCCTTATTCATTCTTTTCCAGAATATTCCAAGAAAAATAACTGGGAAGAGTGATGAAGCAGCCAAACCAAATGCAAAAGCAACTACCTGTGCAACAAAACCTAATTGGGACGCATAAATACCTAATAGTCCAGCGGCAAAGACAGCACCTGCTGCAGAGAGTCTTGCTACAAACAATTCTGATTTATCATCAATGTTTTTGAAAAGTGTTTTTCGACACAAGTCATGACTCACTGCTGAAGAAATAACCATGAGTAAACCTGCTGCAGTCGAGAGTGCTGCAGCCAATCCACCTGCAACAACCAGTCCTGCGACCCAGTCAGGTAACTGTGCAATTTCAGGATTTGCTAAAACAAAAATATCACGATTAACCTCAACTTCATTTTGTAAACCATCAGGTGCATTTGGTCCGCGATATTGCATAATGCCATCATTATTTAGATCTTTAAAACTGACATATCCCATCTGCTCCCAGTTTTTAAACCATTCTGGTACCATCTTTATATCTGCTGAATTTTCAGAAGTATTATTATCATACTGTGCATCATTAACCGTATTAATAAAATTTAGCCGCGCAAAAGAACCAACAGCAGGTGCAACGGTATAAAGAAGTGCAATAAAAACCAAAGCCCATCCTGCAGAAACACGTGCAGCATGCGCAGACTTTACAGTAAAGAAGCGTATGATCACATGTGGCAGTCCAGCCGTTCCAAACATAAGTGCTGCTGTAATACAAAATGTATCAATCATTGATTTTGATGTTTGGGTGTATTCTAAAAAACCTAAATCAGTGAGAAGATTATCTAACTTCGTCAGCATAGAAATATCTGAACCACTCATATTAGAAATAAACCCAAGCTGAGGAATTGGATTATTGGTTATAATAATTGAGATGAAAATAGCGGGAACCGTATAAGCAAAAATAAGAACACAGTACTGTGCAACCTGGGTATACGTTATACCCTTCATCCCACCCAAGACTGCATAGAAAAAGACAACAATCATTCCTATTAGAATACCAATTGTCGAAGGAACACCAAGAAAAGCTGAGAAAGCAACACCGACTCCCTTCATCTGTCCCGCTATATAAGTAAAGGAAATGAAGATAGCGCATACAACGGCTACGATACGTGCAAAACTTGAATAATATCTATCACCGACAAAATCTGGTACAGTGAACTTACCAAACTCTCTTAAGAAAGGAGCAAGTAGAAGAGCAAGAAGAACATACCCTCCTGTCCATCCCATTAAGTAAACAGAACCACCATAACCAAGAAATGCAATTAAACCAGCCATTGACAAGAATGATGCAGCAGACATCCAGTCCGCAGCTGTTGCCATTCCATTGACAACAGGATGAACATCATGACCAGCAACATAAAAATCGCCTGTCGAGTTAGCGCGTGACCGAACGGCTATGACTATATAAAGACCAAACGTAATAATGACAAAAAAATAAGACCAAAATGAATTTTCCATTTTTACACCTCGTCTTTATATTTTTCTTCAATGCGACGAATTGCAAAACAGTAATAAAAAATAAGAATGACAAATATATAGATTGATCCTTGCTGAGCAAACCAAAAACCAAGCGGTGCACCGCCTATATTATACTTATCAAGAAAGTCTCTAAAAAGTATTCCAGCACCAAAGGATACCAAGAACCAAATACTAAGAAGCCCTAGAGTTAAACGAAGTGATGCGTTCCAGTAATTTTTTTTCATAGAGAATTACTTATCTCGCTGGGAAAAGTGCAATCGTAAAATCACCGGCATCTTTACGTATAGGGAGGGCTTTATTTTGATAACCATCAGAATACCAGAAATCTTTTGCTGCTTTTGCGCATGGCCAGCGAATTATATAATTAAAAAGATTATTTGGCCACTTACCTTCCAACATTTCAGGAGTTACATCTCCTCCTGCTCCAACTGCAACAATTTGTCCGCCGAGTTTTCCAATTAAGTTAATATCAACAACAGCCTTTCGGTACTCATCATATTTTTCTTCATCAGTGACCTTAGAGATGATCATCATATTAACAGGAGAGTCACACGATTCATCAGCAAAAGAAAACGAAGAAATGAATAATGAAAATAGTGAGAGAAATATTGTAAACAGACGAATTTTTATCATAAAAACACCCAATTTAGATAATATTAAAACACCATCATATAACCCTAACCTATATATATCGAGGAAAATATGCATAATCTTATTCTAAATTTATTGAAGCAACTAAGGTTGCTGCCTATGAAAAAAACTCAAAACTCACCGCTAGAGATTTTATAGCCACTACAAAACCTTTAATTATCGAAGGTCAAAAATTCTGAGAGAGAAAACTGATGAATCTCTTGATCAAAAACAGAAAAAATTAAGAAATTTAAAAATCAATTATTATTATTCATAAAATTTAGAACTCTTGATCTCACATAATCCCATTCTTCTTTGGAAAAATCACCATGGCCTTTACCCTTCATTGTAACAAGTTCATTTTTTGTTACAAGTTTATCATGCAGCATTAAAGCTTGTTCATATGCAACATATATATCCTCTGTACCATGTATTGTAATAATGGGGGGGGGAGTTCTCTGTGACCATATAAAGTGGAGAATATTGGTCTGAGATTTCCTTAAAGTTATCTTCCGGCATCCATATGTTTACATAATTCCATTCTTCTCCACTCTCTGTTAAAAACTGTTCTGTTTTATTAATTTCCGTTATTCCAAAAATATTAATTATACTAAGAGGGGTATATGATGATTTGCATTGATGACTTCTTTCACTTGTGTTTAGCAACCCAATCACAAGAGCTAAATGTCCCCCAGCACTTGCACCCATTACATAAACTTTCTCTGGGGAAAGCCCTTCAAATGCAATTTTTTCCTCAATAAACTTATAGGCACACATGACATCATCGGCAGCACCTGGAGCTGTATTTTCACCGAGTCGATAGTTGATGCTAAAAATATTATATTCTTTTGGAAAACTTTTAAAAAATAATTTAGAACGTGTTGAACGTTTATCTCCTTCAAGCCAACCACCACCATGTATCCAAACAAGAGAATACTCGCCTGTTCCCTTATAGAAATCAATTTTTTGTCGTGGATGCTCTCCATAAGAAAGATCATATTCTCTTTCACCACGGCCAATATAAGAACAGGAAGAAGTAAAAAAAATAATTATTATTCCCATTAAAAAATTTAAGTATTTTTGCATTTTCAATTTTTCCATAAAAGAATTTATTAAATAATTCTAAATTTTATATTATTTTTTTATAAATAAATGTAAACATTATTTCAAATCCTTATTTTTGTATAATAATTTAGCAAGAGGAGTTTATATGGACATGTTAGAGATAATAAGTATTTTAATTCTACTATTAACAGTAATTTTAATTTTTTTTCTTTATAAAATTATGTTTATTCTCTCTGAAATCAAAAAAGAAAATCATCATCTTCGTTCGTTACAATTTATTCATCATGAGTTAAAAGATATGAGCTTATTAGTAAGGAATAAATATTTTACTTCAGAGAATAAACCGTTAGGAAGAACCTGGAGAGGTTAAAATGAATCAGGAAATTTTGGATAATGCATCACCTGCAGCACTTCGTAATGCACCCTTCATTGCCGATGCATTAAAAAACTATATTTCTGAAAAAGAAACGATCCTTGAAATTGCATCAGGAACTGGATATCATAGTTTTTTTCTTGCTAATAGATATCCCAAGACAAGCTGGCAACCATCCGAACAAGATGAAAAGAGTCTTAATATTATTGAGAATCTTTCACGACATTTTTCTCCATCAAATTTAAGGCATCCCCTTCGTATTCACTCAGAAGAAGAAAATTGGATCAACAATGATATTGATGCGATATTATGCTGCAATATGATTCACATTAGCCCGATAGCATCCACGCTTGGTCTCTTTCAAGGTGCAAAAAAATATCTATCACCTTCTCAATATTTATTTCTATACGGTCCTTTTAAAATAGATGGAAAACATACATCGGAATCAAACAAAGTTTTTGATGCTAGCCTAAAGTCAAGAGACATTCGATGGGGTGTTCGTGATATTAAGGAACTTAAGGAAATTGCCAATAATAATCACATGTGTTTATTAAAAAAAATTCAATTACCAGCAAATAACCTGTTGTTGATTTTTACAAAGGCGCCATAATTTGTATTTGATAATGATTATTACTTGCATTAATATAATTAAGCTATAAGCCAAGGGAGCCTTCATAATGCGAATTTGTAAAAAAATATTTTTATTAATTGTCTTTTTATTATCTAATTTTTATTTGGGTAATGCATATAATCTTTCATCAGAAGAACTTCCTGAAATGGTAATTGGGACTGCGTCGATTCAACCCGGTATAGATCTAGTCTTTGAAGGTGCGATTAAAGATGATGTTCAGCCTGAAGGATATTTTTTAAAAGAGTCTGAAACAGATATTCACATTGAAGTACTTGTAAACTGGAACGAAAATGCTCCTCAGGGGTCACCTATCGGTGGTTTTATTCCTTATTTGAATATATCAGCGAAAATAACTAATCAACAGACAGAGGAATCTTCTAAGATTTTACTTTCACCGCATCTAAATATATCTGACAACTATCATTATGCCCAAAATATAAAATTACCTGGATATAAAGATGATTTATACACGATTGAATTCAGCATTAGCCCACCTTCATCTGAGACAATTGGTTTGCATTATGATTGGAGAAAAACCGTAGGTAATTTAATAATTGAGACAAAAACCTTCACGTATTCTAATTTAGACTTCTCTGCCATAGTCTCAGCTAGAAGAAGATGAAAATCTATTCCTTGCACTCAAGCTAAACCTTGTTTAGCTTGAATAAATGGGCGAACAAATTAATACAGATGAAAATTCGAATTTTCCTAAGAGAGGATATGCTTGGTATGTAGCAAGCTTACTTTCTTTTGTTTATATCCTGTCATATGTTGACAGGTATATTTTATCCTTACTCATTGAACCAATAAAACTGTCACTAGGTCTTTCAGATTTTCAAATAGGCCTCTTGATTGGTCCTGCCTTTGTTATTCTTTTTGCAATCGTGGGCCTTCCCATTGGATGGCTAGTAGATAGAAAAAGTCGAACGGCAATATTATCAATTGGGATTGCTCTCTGGAGTGTTATGACCGCTGCGTGCGGATTGGCAAATAGTTTTTTTAGTTTATTTATGATGAGGGTCGGAGTTGGAATTGGAGAAACAACAGCTGCACCCTGTTCATTCTCACTCTTTGGCGATTATTTTCCTAAAGATGTTCGGCCTCGTGCCGTAGCTTTATTCATGCTTGGCGCTCCTGCTGGAGCAGGTGCAACATATATCATAGGCGGTCAGATCGTTGAATATATAGCTCGATCGCCATCAATCATTCTTCCTTTCTATGGAGAGCTTATGGCATGGCAAACTGCATTTCTTATTGTTGGGCTGCCAGGGTTAATTGTATCACTTATAGTTTGGCTGACAGTAAAAGAACCAAAGAGACAAGAAGTCCTAAGTGAAAAAGAAGATGGGCCAACATTAGCAGAAGCAGCTTCATATATGTGGGAACATAAAGCATCATATGCATCTGTCTTTGGTGGAATAATTGGTATAACAGCGATAGGCTCAGCTTCTTTTTGGATACCTGCTCTTTATGAACGAACATGGGGTTGGAGCGTTTCACAGACTGGTTTAATTGTGGGTACAATATTAATCGTTGCTGGGATTATAGGAACCACAGCAGCTGGGTGGGTTGCATCTCAATTAATCAAAAGAGGTGTAAACAACGCTCCATACTATACGGTTTTAGCAGGAGCCATTATTGTTCTACCTTGTGGAGTCATTTATCCACTTGCTCCATCAGCGGAAATAGCATCAATAATATGGTTTGTAGGAATGTTAGGTATGTCAATATCTTCAGGTACGAGCCCAAGCTGCATTATAGCAATTACGCCAGGAGAGTTAAGGGGTCAGGCAACTGTTATCTTTTTCTTTGTGCTTGGACTTTTTGGATCTCTTATTGGCCCAACACTAGTTGGATTACTTACTGATTTATTTGGAGACCCGAGTTACATAACATATTCTTTATCAATAACAGGCTTACTGTTTGGAATTTTTATGAATATTTGTCTAATTCTTGGATTAAAGAGATTTAAAAAGAGTGCAGATGATCTTGCAAATAAAATGAGTTAAAATCTATAAGCAATTAATGCTTGTGGAGCAAATTCATTTGTAGTCGTATCGCCAAGTTTATTTATCCAAATAGAGAGCTCTAAACCAATAAAAAATTTATTAGGCGCACCATTAATTGCCTTACCAATATCCCATCTTATTTGTTCTTGATTTAATACATGAGATGTTAACCTATTACCAAAACTATCAAAACGTTTATCAATATATTCAAGATGACCTGTAACAGAAAAATCGTTCCCATTAATCGTAAAAGGGTATGACCAATTAAAATCAATCATATATGATTTTGTTTGTTTAGGTGCTCCACCGTTCTGAAAGCCACGAGAGTCATCCAAATAAGCTGTAAAATCCAGATTAGCAAAAGCAAAGCCTGGTAGATCTAGAGAAAACCGTAGTCCAGGAAGATATTTAATAATCTTCGCATTCTTTGCCCAATTAATTCCAAGAATTAATCCGATATCATTAATAATTTCATAAGATATTTTTTTATCTAAAATTTTTCCTAAACTAAAATTCGCATAATATTCTGCGTAGATATCATTATCATTATAAAATGGTGATGTACTTTCGGAAAAATCTATAAAAAAATAGTTATCACCGTACTTCCATCCATCTGAATGCTCTATTGTTGCAACCAGTGTTGTATTTTTTCCTCCGCCTGCAAAAC
>CACGTM010000011.1 GCA_902575965.1 uncultured Alphaproteobacteria bacterium
GATTTTATTCAAATCAACTGCAAGACTTTTAAAACCCTGTATTATAAGCTGAAAAGCAAGTTTTTGAATTGCTTTATCCTTTCCAAAGTAAGTGGATAAAAACATTTCTTGAAATTCATTTGACAAAGATAAAGCATTACTAAAAGCTTTGTGCTCTACCAAATAAGAAGTATAAGCAATAGCTAACGTACTATTTAGTTGTGCCAGTTTTTCTCTACATTTATTAATTTCAGGATAAACTCTTTCTGCTACTAGCCAGGAAGAGCAAAGACTAGGGTCATAATTGGAAGCATTAAAACTTTCATCTTCATTACTACCTTTTTCTTCATAACTATATGAAGATTCTGGACCTTCATTAAGAGTTTGATCATATTTTTTTCTTTTATCTTTATGTGATAAAACTGTAAAGGCCTTGTTTAATGTTCGAAATAGATACTCTGCTTTTTCCTTAGGGCCTTTATAATGGTCTGGATGGTATTTCTTTGCTAAGACCCTATAGACGGTTTTAATTACTTCAATATCTGCCGATTTATGTATACCCATGAAGGTATAATAATTATTTGATGAGCTCATCAATAAATAAACGTCCAAATATCGTAGATTTTAGTTTTATTATTATTCAGGGGAAAAATTAACTATAAGTTGACATTTTGTCTTACCAACACCTACACAATCCCAAGAATTTCCAGTAGCAGTATCAAAAATCACTCCATTTTCAAGCTCGTATCTTCCTGAATATATTTCTTCCTGCTGATTATTTGGTTTCAAAATAGATGCAGCAACTATAATACTTATAGCGAGTATTATCAGCCCCATTCCAGTTGATATGTTATCTCCCACAAAAAACTCCTGTATGAATATAAATCAATATGTTTAAATAGAAAATTGATGCTATAAAGCTACTTTATCGATAAATTTTTCCTAATATTGTCGTATATGTTAAAGTATACAAGTATTATTTTCTATAGAATGAGACCTTGAGTGAAAACCCTTATAAAGAGTACACTAATTATTGTCTTTGTTATGTTATTCAATCTTGAATTAGCAGCAAACACAAATGCCCTTAATACCCAAAGGGCTAAATTAAATGACATTGAAATTGCAAAAATAAGAGACTCAATAAATAAAGATAGCAAGACAAGAGTAATTATTCAAATGCAGACATTTGATGATATTACAATATCCCCAATTCATGGAATTTCAAAAACTTCAAACCAAGGAATAATATTTAATAAAGAAGAGAGTATAAATAATAGAAAAAGAATTATTACTGAGACTTTAAATTCTAAAAGAGACTTTCTAGATAGGAAATCCATTAAAATAAAAAAAACTTACTCAAATCTTCCTCTTTTCATTTCAGAAATTAATTTAGAACAACTTAATTTACTTTTATCATCTAATTGGGTTGAAAATATCTTTTTGGATAAAAAAATTAAACCTATATGGAATAAAATTAAAACAGAATACTCTCATAAGTCGATCAATCAAGAAAAAGAACTATTAGAAAATATCAAGATTGATGGACAAAAGAAAGAAAGTTTAGAAACTAAATTAAATAATAGCACTTTAAATATTGGCGCTGATAAAGTTTGGGCAAAAGGATTTACCGGAAAGGGTCAGACTATTGTAGTTATTGATGATGGTGTTGATTCTCAACACGACATGTTTAGAAATAAAATTGTTTCAGAAGCATGTTTTTCAGAGAGAGGAAATGAAAATGACATATCATTATGCCCGAATGGTTCTGTTAGCCAAGTTGGAAATGGGGCTGCAAGTAATTGTAGACTAATAGTAGATGCATGCGATCATGGGACTCATGTTGCTGGAATCGCATTAGGAAATGATCAAAACGGTGCTATTAGAAGAGGCGTTGCTTATGAAGCAAATTTAATCCCAATACAAGTTTTTACAAATATAAATGACCCCGATGAATGTGAAACTGATGAAGGATGCACTAGAGCATATTTATCATCAATACTTGGTGCTTTAAACCATGTAATCGATCTATCAAGGAATTACAATATTGCATCTGTTAACATGAGTCTTGGTGGTAATGATTTATATGAAGAATATTGTGATGATGATTTTAGGAAAGTCACAATTGATAGCCTTAAGTCTTTAGATATTGCTACAGTTATATCTGCAGGAAATGATGGTGCAGTTGGAAGCATTAATGCACCTGCTTGCGTATCGAGTGCGATTGCAGTTAGTTCAGTTGTAATCACTCAGCCTGATGATCAGGTAAACCAATCACCATTAGTTGATCTACTCGCCCCTGGATTTAATATAAGGTCAGCGTCTTTTGGTAATAATTATATTTTTGCCTCAGGGACTTCAATGGCTGCACCTCATGTTGCAGGCGCTTTTGCTTTACTTAAATCAGCAAAACCAAATTCTAGTGTATTTGATATAGAAAATTCACTTAAAGAGTCCGGAATTAGAGTAACAACTCCAAATTGGAACTGGGAAACACCAAGACTGAATGTATTAAGTGCATTTAATTTATTAGACAATGGAAAAATTATCTCCGGAACAACAATATTAAGTATTTTTGGCCCATCAAATACAAAAGCAGAGTCATTTATAAGGTTATACAATGCAAGTAATATTAGCGGCTCTGTATCAGGAATAATTATAGATGATTCAATCGGTGAAGCTGTTTCAACTTTTAACCTTGAAATACCTTCAAATGCATCAAAACAATTCTCATTTAAGGAAATAGTACTAGAAGCATCACCTAGATTTGATACAGATAATAAACCCAACCAATTATACACAATACATTTAACATCAACCTTTAGAGGATATGTTCAGCATATTCTTTGGAATCCATCAGCAAATTCTTTAACAAACATTTCTGGTTGTAGAGAAGGCTTATCAGATGATGTAAAAACTATGGGCAATATTCATACGTCATTACTAAAGGATTATCCAAGTTATTTATTCGTCCATAACAGCTCTCAAGAAGCAAGCAAACCTAATTTTACAGTTAGGGATTCTAATGATGGCTCTATTCTTGGTAGCTTTACTATTGAAGAAAATATTCCTTCAAAATCAACAGCCGTAATTTTTGCAAGCGACCTTTTGGAGTTATTTGGTGAAGAACCAAAGCCAGACCAAACTTATCTAAATATAATAATGGACGATAAATTTAATGGTTATGCACAACATATGATTGACAATTCAAAAGGTGGGTTGATTACTAACATGTCCCCAAAATGTAACCTATAAATAATCCCATAAAAATTTAATCATAACGGTTCATTCTTCCAATTTCTTCTCTAATTTTCGATAAATTCTCTATTATACTTTCGTTCTGTGTCTCACAATATAAAGAAATCCAAAAACCAATTACTCCCCCTACAAGGGAAATATAGAATCCAGATTCAAAACCATATTGAAAAACTTTATCAAAACTAGAAGTAAGATAGGTGCTACCTGCTGAAACCATTGCTGCTTGCGTAATAACACCTGTAAAAATACCTGTAGTAAGAAAACCAGAAATAAAGCCAAATAAAATAGACCTAAACAAAAACATAAAATCCTCCAGTAAATCTAAAGAAAATTGTTGAGATTACTTATAAAGACTTATTCAAAATGAAATTAACTTATATTATGATTAACTCTGAAGATAAAGCTTTACTTTCTTATCTTTAAATGAAGCTAATATATATTTATTATTTCCCTCATCAGTTTTTGGTAATAATAAAATTTCATTATTTTCTAATAATTTTATTGCTTCTTCTTTGTTAAGTGAAAAACCATCCATAATGCCCTGCATTATTTTTGAGATCTCTTCAAAAAATTCTCTTTTATCAGACTGTTTAATTTCTTCATTCATGTGCTTTAAAATTTTTTTCTTGTTTACTTAATTTTTTATATAAATCTTTTTTAATTTTAATTAAATCATACAGCTTTCTCTCTTCAGCTGAAGAGTTCTTAATAATTTTTTTAGTTAGAGGTAAGGATTTATTTTTAAAAAGCTCTATCTCATTACTATTTAATTCATGAATTATTAATTTATCTTCTGAAAGTGATTCTAATAATCCTTTATTTTCAGCTAATACTAATCTTTTATATTTATCTTTATTCATCAATGAATTAAAAAAAACATCCTTTTGCATATTATTTAGTTTTTCAAACCACTTCATATTAGCAACGATTACAGCAAAAACATATGCGTGTTTTGAAATTGTATAATAGCTTGCTGCATCATAAATACCACCACTGATATATAATTGCGTACTCTGCTCACCACCATCAATTAACCCAGACTGTAGTGCCGGAATTATATCAGTAAACGGTATTTGAGTAAAATCAGCACCTAAAATTTTAATTAATTTAATTGATATATCATCAACACTGACCCGTATTCTTTTTCCTATAAGGTCATTTGGCTCAGTAAGTCGGAAAGTTGAGTAAAAGTTTACCCATCCGCCATACATCCAGTCTAACATTACTAGACCTTTTTTACGCATAAGTGATGACACAAAGTCCTTTACATCAGATTCAAGTATAAAAGATATTTCTC
Source organism: uncultured Alphaproteobacteria bacterium (assembly GCA_902575965.1). Lineage (GTDB taxonomy): Bacteria > Pseudomonadota > Alphaproteobacteria > Rhodospirillales > Rhodospirillaceae. Next base: position 4,532 of record CACGTM010000011.1, read on the forward strand.
TCTCATTATCAAATAAATATGGAAGCCTAAGGAGGCTTAATTCTGGAATTACCAAACTTAACCCAGATACAGAGATTCCAGATATTTGCACCTTATTCCTTCTTAAATTCCTCAGGATTGTTTCTTCAGGACCTAATTCTGCGTTCATAAAAGTTTTTATATTAAATTCTGACGGTAATGATTTCTCTATATTATCTGTAAACTCTTTCCAATAATAATAACCTGCAGTATCTTTTACGCCTCTACCTGCAATAATTAAATCATTATTATTTTTTCCCAGAACTAAATTAGATTGTAAGTATATAATCGAAAAAAGAAATATGCCTAAAGCAGGTAAACTAAAAACTTTCAAAAAGTGCAACATCATATATACCTGTATTATCTCTCAATGGCTTTACTTCAGCCTGGTATACATCGGAATAAAAGAACTTTTCGGCATCTTCAAATGTAGGAAATTTAGAGACAACCATACTTCTTCCTTCCAAATAATCACCTTCTGAGACTTTCTTCGCTGGTCCCCTTATCATATATGAACCACCATATTCCTTAGTCATTTCTTCAGCTCTTATGACATATTCCTCAAACTCTTTTGTTCTATTTGTAAATTTGACCAACGCTACAACATAACCAGCCATCAGACCCTCCATTAAATAAAATTAATATTCCTAAATATGTAAAAAATGAGTTATTATGACCATATAAATATTTAAAATTCACTAAATAGTAATGATAGCAGATATACAATTTAATAATACATTTTCGAGTTTGCCAGAAACTTTTTATAAAAAAGTAAAACCAACTCCGGTAAAATCTCCTTCTATAATTATACTTAATACAAGATTATGTGAAGAATTAAATTTACAATCAGAAAAACTATTTACCGAGCAAGGTACAAATTTACTCTCAGGCAACTATATTCCCAAAGATGCGTCTCCAATTTCTATGGCCTATGGCGGACATCAATTTGGCCATTGGGTTCCTCAGTTAGGTGATGGTAGAGCAATTCTCCTTGGTGAAATTAATAACAAAAATGATACTAAATATGATTTTCAATTAAAAGGTTCTGGCATTACACCTTATTCTAGAAATGGTGACGGAAGATCCGCATTAGGACCAGTTATAAGGGAATATTTGGTTAGTGAGTCAATGCATTACCTCAACATACCTTCAACACGATCACTATCAATTGTTGAGACTGGTGAGTACGTTATGCGCGATAGAATTCTCCCAGGAGGTATTTTAACAAGGATTGCAAAAAGCCATATTAGGGTGGGAACTTTTCAGTATTTTTTTGCTAAAAATGATCTCGTATCTTTAAAAATTCTAAAGGACTATACTATTAATAGATATTACCAAAAAGAAATTTTTGGAGATAAAACTTCATTAAATTTATTAAAACTTATTTCTGAAAAACAAGCTAAATTAATTGCTCTATGGCAAAGTATTGGATTTATTCATGGGGTCATGAATACTGATAATACATCTATAATTGGTGATACGATTGACTATGGGCCATGTGCATTTATGGATAATTATGACCCAAGTACATGCTTTAGCTCTATAGATCAAAACAAAAGATACGCATATAAAAACCAACCTAAAGTTGCACAATGGAATTTAGCTATGCTTGCTAATTCGATTTTACCTTTAATAGCTGAAGAAATGGGCAGTGAAGCAAAAGCAATTAAAGATGCAGAAAATATTATATATGATTTTGAAAATATTTATAAAAGTTACTACTATAATATATTTAGAAATAAAATTGGACTAACCAAGAAAAAAGAAGAAGACATTTCAATTATTAATGAACTCCTTGAAATTATGTATGATGAAAAATTAGACTTCACTTCTACCTTTAGAAATTTATCTCTACTTTTATCTAAAAATAAGGAAATCAACAAACAAAATATAAACCTAACAAATACAAAATTTAGAGATTGGGTTTTAAAATGGAAGAAAAGATTAACTTTTGAAGATTTAAATATACAAAAAATAATTACTAGTTTAAATAAAAGTAACCCATCATTAATCCCAAGAAATCATATAATAGAAAATATTATTGAAGAAGCTTCATTTAATAATAATTACGAGCCTCTAAAAACTTATGAGAAATTTATACACAAGCCCTATGATGACAAAAATATACCTATAGAGTTCATAACTCCACCACGAGTTATAAATAAAAATTACAAAACATTTTGCGGAACATAATTAGGAGTTCTTTATGAAGAAAATATTTTTTATAATTACATTATTATATACTACAAATTTAAACGCGCAGGAAAGTTATAAATTTGATGAACAATCTTGTAAAGAAATTTACTATGGCATAATAAGCTTTCTTGAAAATACTGATATTGCATTTAAACAAGCAGGGGAAGCGATAGGTAAAGATAAAAAGGTTGCTAAGGATAAATATGAGGAAGCTTTTGGTTTAACTCAACTGGCAGCCAATTATACACAGGTTTTCGAGGTTTTTTGCACTACAAAATAAAAAGGAACATTATGAAATTATTTTACTCACCAATTCATGCATTTGCTCATAAAGTATTAATTACAGCTTATGAAGCAGGTATCTGGGATAAAATTGAACCGGTAGCAGTTTATCCTTTTCGTGAGGGTTATGACATAACGCCAATAAATCCTTATAATAAAGTACCAACCCTTACACTTGATAATGGTTATGCCTTATATGGGAGCCAGGCAATTGTAGAATATCTGGACTCACTTTCAATAAATGACAATTCTTTATACCCTAAAGATATGAACATTAGGATTGACACTTTAAGAAGACTAGCTTTATCAGACACACTATTTGATATTTTAACTCAGCTTACTCTTGATCCTGACTATGGTGAGGGAAAAAGAGAAAAGTTTATTCAGTGGTTGTGGCCAAAAGTAATAAGTAGCTTAACTGTTATGGACAAGGAAACAGATTTAAATAGAAATTTTGATATTGGAGACGCTGCCCAAGTGCATGCTCTGACATATCTCGAACTAATAGTACCCGAGTACGTACCAAATTCAGATATTATACCATCTAATTTTGACTACAAGAAAAATTATAGAAATCTTGATAAATGGTTCAAACAAGTATCAAAAAGAGAATCAATAAAGTTTCACTACCAAAAACCATTTGACGGTGATGACTCTCCTGAGAATTGTAAAAGACATGTAAAGCAAGTGCTAGAGCTTCAAGAATTATATAAATCTAAATAATTTCTCAGAAATTATTTAACTGCACCAAAAAACTGAACTCTACCAATCCCACCTTTTGCAGAGGTATGAATATTATCAAATGGCTTTTCAAATAATTTAAAATTACCTTCATGATCTCTATCAGCCCATACATCAATTACATTAGATTTTTTAAAGCCACCTAACTCCATAAATTCAGACCTTTCCATTGAAGTCCACTGCCTCCAAAAAGGTTCTGCGTTATAATAGCTATCCCAATTTAACATAAATTGAGCATGTAAACTGTAGTCCCCTCCATAGGGTATATCGTAACTAATACAAACTCCTCCGGGTTTTAGAACTCTATACATTTCTTTAATAACCTTCTCAGATGCAGAGCGAGAAGTTTCATGAAAAACTCCTCCACTAATAACCAGATCAAAATGAGAATCAGGAAACTTAATATTCTCCCCTGATTGTTGTAAGAAATTGATGTTCTTACCAAGTGAATTTGCCCTTGCGTGTCCATATCGCAATATCGCTGCACCTACGTCAATTGCAAAAATTTCTGAGTCAGGATAAGCGTCTGCAAATGGTGTTGATGTCCAACCAATAGCACAGCCGACATCAAGGATTTTAGTAGGTTTAAAATCAGGATAATAATGTTTGATTGTATTAATAATTGCAGTTGCCCCGCCTTCTCCCCAACGGCCAGCATATCCTTTAGTGTAATAGTAAGCGCCGCGGTCATAAACAGCTCCAGACATTATATCATTTTGACCAAGACTTGTTTGATATCCTCCTGGCATAGCATGGATATCAATACTATCTATATATTTAGGCATTTCAAAATTACTATCTAAAGTTAGACTCCCAATGGGGTTTTTCTTAACTTTATTGTAATAAGCTTCCATTCTATCTTTATTTTTTTCAGTAATTTCAATCTGGTTATCCCAGAGCATTTCCTGCATATTTCTTGCAATACAGCTCCAAAATTGTGTGAAATTATCAGCCATCATGGCTTTATGAACTTCATCACAATCTTTTGGTTCTCTTTTATGTTTCTTGATGAACTCTGGTTTAACTCTTTTTTCATAAACCAATTCGTCGAAAGGGTAGACAAAGTCACTTAAATATAATTTCAAATTAACAATAAAGTCTTCCCTTGCATGACCATCATGGTCTGGCAAGGGCATCATATCGTGCTCAAAAGGCTGGTCTATTACTGGTAGCATTGTAATCACCCCCAAAAAATATACAATTTATTTGATTATAATTAACTTTTTATTATAAGATTAGTCTTAAATCCTTAAAGGCTCAAAAATAATGAATAAATATCAAAAATCTGTTTTTTTAATAATATTAGGATGTTTAATATATGTAGGTTTGTCAATATATATCGAGCAAATTGGTTTTTTATATTAATACAGTATTTTTTTAGGATGCAAGAGTTTGTCTAAAGACTATAAAAATAAAGAGATTTTAATTGAAACAAATGAATTAAACTCAATACTTGATAATAAAAATATCAGGATTGTAGATTGTAATGTTGACCTTGGGTATGTTGACGAAGGTGGATATATAATCAAGTCAGGAAAAGAAGGATATTTAAAAACGCATATACCAAATGCAGTTTTTCTTGATTTGTCACATGACCTTGCAGCTAAAGATACGCACCTTAGCTTTATGATGCCCTCCGAAAAAGAATTTGAACATCATGTCGGTAAAGTAGGTATAAGTAATAATCATGAGATTATTTTGTATTCAAAAGGTGCAAATTATTGGGCAACACGTTTATTCCTAATGTTTAAAGCCTTTGGCTTTAAACAATGTAAAGTTTTGAATGGAGGATGGGATAAGTGGAAAGCAGAGAATCGTCCAGTAACTGATCAATTGCCTAAATTTAATGAAGAAGTGTTTAAGTCACAGCTTATCCCTGGAGAAATTATTGGAAAATTAGATGTTATAAAACTAATGAATAAAGAAGGTACGTGTTTAATTAATGCCTTGTCACCTGATCTTCACTCTGGAAAGACATTCAAAAAGAATTACGGACGCCCTGGACATATTTCTGGAAGCAGAAATTTATTTGCACAAGAACTCATTAATACAGAAGATATGACATTCTTGGAATCAGATAAACTCAAAAAAAAGTTTACAGATATTGGTGTTTTTGAATCTGACCAGACAGTTGCCTATTGCGGGGGAGGAATTTCAGCAACTACAAATGTGTTTTGCCTCCTCTTACTTGGCTATAAAAATGTAAGTCTTTATGATGGATCTCTTACAGAATGGGGACCTGATCATTCATTACCTATGAGCACTGAGTAAAAATATTATTTAACATCAAGTGTCTTATGAATTGCCCTTTTCCATTCCTTAATATATTTTTTTCTAACGTTATCCTTAAAACATGGAATGTATTCTTTATCTAATTTCCAAAAGTCTTCCAATTCATTAATGTCTGATAAGCCCTGAGAGTAAAAATATGCAAGAAGAGCTGCTCCGTATGCTGTTGTTTCTGTCACAACAGGCCTTCGAATTTTTTTATTTAGTATATTCGCAAGAAACTGCATGAGCCATTCATTGTTTACCATTCCTCCATCAACCTTCACGGTATCAATTTTAATTCCATCTGACTGTATCGCTTTTAAGAGATCATGAGTCTGATACGCAACAGACTCTAATGCTGCCCTTACAAAATTCTTTGGAGACGTATCACGTGTTATGCCGTAAATAGCACCCCGGGAATCTGGTGACCAATAGGGTGCTCCAAGTCCTGTTAAAGCAGGAACCATATAAAGCCCCTGATTATCTTCAAGTTCAGAAGCCATATACTCTGTTTCTTCAGCTGAGTTAATAATTTTTAACCCATCTCTTAACCATTGGACAATAGCGCCTGAAATAAAAATTGACCCTTCTAAAGCATAAGAAACACTGTCATTAATTTTATAACCTATTGTAGAAATAAGTTTATTTTTGGATTTAATAATTTTTTCTCCAGTATTAACTAAAACAAAACAGCCTGTGCCATATGTTGACTTTAAAGAACCTGGGTGAATACAACTTTGTCCAATTGCTGCAGATTGTTGATCACCTATAAGTGAAAAGATTGGTATTGAATACCCAAGTAAAGCTTTGCTCGTCGTACCAAAATTATGAGAAGAATTACAAACCTTAGGAAGTATATCCTTGGGTACGTTGAATAGAGCTAAAAGGTCTTCATCCCACTGACAAGAATGAATGTTAAGAAGGCTTGTTCGACTTGCGTTTGTTGCATCAGTTAAATACGATTTCCCTTCAGTTAACTTATAAAGAATAAAAGTATCGATTGTTCCAAAACAAATTCTCCCTTGTCTTGCTTTCTCTCTAGCACCTTCAGTATTATCAAGAATATATGATATTTTTGTTGCACTAAAGTACGGATCAAGAAGAAGACCTGTTTTATCTATAATTAAGTTCTCATTACCATCTGATTTTAAATCATCACATAAATCTGCTGTTCTTCTATCTTGCCAAACAATCGCATTATGAATTGGTTTACCTGATTTGCGATCCCATAAAATACTAGTTTCTCTTTGATTTGTAATTCCAATACCAATTATTTTTACATCCAAATCATTTGCTTTCTTGATGACTCTGGTAAGGGTGGATAATACTGTTTTAAAAATATCATCAGGACTATGTTCAACCCACCCGTTTTTTGGATAGATTTGTTTGAATTCTTCCTGTTCAGTGATAAGGATTTCACCTTTTAAATTAAAAAGAATTGTTCTTGTACTTGTTGTCCCTTGATCAATGACTACAATGCCGTTAGTACTCATATTATATTGTCCATTTTATTCTATGATGTCACAGAGTTAATACTTAGATGATAAAAAGAAACTTTATAGTTCTGCTTTTATTATTCTTTCCATACAATGAATCCTATGGAAAAGATAAGATAATTGCAACAACATCATCGCCTCCAGAGTACTTAAAAAACGATCTTTATAATTTTAAAAATAATATTGAAGAAAAATTTTCACCCAAAACAGAAGTTGTCCTCTTAATAAATGGTGAAAGTGGAAGTGAAGAAAATTCACTCAACGGCTTAAGAAGAGGAAGATCAAATATTTCATTTGTATCAGTAGGCGCTCTCTCTTCAATAATTCCAGAATTATCCATTCTTTCATTACCTTTTCTTTTTAACAGCAATGAAGAAGCTGATTTTGTTCTAGATAATTACTTGCTGGACTATTTTAAAAAAGAAATGATCAGCAAGAACTTAAATTTACTAAGATGGGTGGATTCAGGATGGAGTATTATTTACTTGAATAAATTTATCAAGGGCCCTAGTAATTTAAGGAATTTGCGTATAAGAACTCCCTCCTCTATCTCTTCACGAATATATTTTAAAGAATTTAATGCAGATATTGTTCAACTGCCATTCTCTGAAGTTATACCTGCACTTCAGACAGGCTTAATTGATGGAGGGACCACAAGTATCCTCATGTTTCATATTGCCGGTATATATGAATATGCACCCTATTTAAAATACACAAATCATGCACTAAACCCAGGTGCTGTCGTAACTAATTATTCATGGTTTAATAAAATCAGTACAAATAATAAGCAAATAATCAATGAATCTTTTCCAAGTTCAAACGAACTAAGATTGAAACATAGAAATTTTGAATGTGAGACAGAGAATAAGATTAAAAACCTTGGGATTACTTTAGAAGTCATTGATAAGAAGTTGTGGAATCAAAATATAAAGACTATCCACAATAAGATTTTAGATGAAGTTTCTGGGAATTCTGGAAAGATCTATAATATCATCCTTGAAGCAAAGAAAGATTTCTTTACTAAAAATATTAAAAGTAAAGATAAATGTAACTAATAATTCTGAAGGACTGATTATTAAAGCTTATACGCTACTGTTAATCCATCACCAATGGGTACGATCGATATTGAAACTCGTCTGTCCTCTGAGAGAAGTTTATTGAACTTTCTAATTGCAACCGTATCATCATCATTAATGCTAAGGTCAGAAACATTACCTGACCAAAAAACATTATCGATGAGAATTACCCCTCCTCTTCTTACGAGCTCAATTGTATAATCAAAATAATTCTGATAGTTAGTTTTATCAGCATCGATGAAAGCAATATCAAAATGATTTAAATTATTATCATCTTTAGACATATCAATTAATGTATCAAGAGCAAGACCTAGCCGTAAATTAATTCTATTTGAAATTTCTGCAGCTTTCCAATGTCGTAAAGCAATGTCTGTGTACTCCTTACTGCTATCAAGAGCAACTATCTCTGACTCAGCACCCATCGCAAAAGCCATACACATTGCACTGTAGCCTTTGAATGTACCAATTTCGAGATAGTTCTTTGCATTCATAATTTTTGCTAATACCCCCATAAATTGCCCTTGCTCAGGAGATATTTGCATCTGCGCAAATTCGCCTGACTCTGTTTCTTCTCTCAGCTGACTCTGAAATGAATTCTCATGTGTTCCAAACTTTTGCATATAGTCAATAAGTGACTTATTTAAGTTAATACTCGTGCTAGACATTCAATATCGACCCTTATCTCTAGTTTATAAATATTTAAAGTATAGTATTTGTATTGACTTCTTTAGATACAATATAGACTTTTAATTACTGGAAGTTGGTACACTTATCTTTTTCCTTACGCCTTACCTCACCTTTAGAATTAGTTGTTGCAGCACATATTTTTACTTTTCCTGTTTCTGTATCAAGAATAGAAACATAAAAATAACTTCTAAACGTACCATCACCCTGACTAAGCTGTGTTTCTTGAACAAAACGATGTTGATCTTCATGTGAAAGTGCAATGTTTGGTATTATAAAAAATATAAGTATTATGACTAGGTTTTTCATATTCATTCCTTTTGCTATTAAGTCGTAGGCATAATATCGAGAACTATTATTTAATTATTTCAATTTTTGTGAATTTAAAGACAAACGTATCACTCTTTAGTACTTCAGGGTTATATTCAAAATAATCAAAAAGACATTCGTTTTTTCCTTTCATGTCGCCTTTCTTAAAAAACCCCGAAAATCGAATGAGAGTATTTCGTTCAAGTTCTAATACGGTATCGATAAATTTTTCATAAATCCTCCGAATCCAATCATGCGATAATTATATCAGAAAACTTTTTATGGAACTATGCGAAAAAAAAGTCTTGGTATTCTGAGCATTCTATGGACTCGTATCTTTGGGAATATTTGGTAAAGTACTACCAAGTAAAAGGATAAGTAATATGAAGTATGAGTTAAATTTATTAATAGAAAAAGGATTAGTTTCTGATTCTATACAACTTTGTAAATCAATTTATTTTTCTAATAAAGGAACCTCTCCCTCAAAGGAATATAATACTGTTTTAAAAATTCATAAACTTGCACGAAGATTAGAGAGCCATATAAATGAAGTTCAGTTTGATTCGCAAAACTCTTTTGAAGAAATGCATCTTATAGAACTTTTTGATAATAAGTATGACTTAAAAACTAGAAACAATTCGGAAGATTTACTGCCCGAACTTGTTGATCAACTCAGAGGATTAAGATCAAATCTTCAAAGATTTGTAAGTAATACAGATGAAATGCTATTCCGTGTAGAAAGGTTTATGGGAAAGGAAAAGATTAATGAAAGCATTAGGCCAGAGCTCGTCATTGATATTCTTTCAGAACTTTATTCAATTGTAGAAAATAAAGTTCCCACAATAGGAGATTCAAAACACAGGAGTGAGTTTGAGCAATTTGCTGAAATTGCTTGTTTGAAAATTGGGTTTAAAGAAAAGGTCAGGGTATACGCAAATAAATTAGCTATAAAAAATTGGAGTAATCATGGATTGATTAAAGAATTAATTATTCCAAGTTTGGTTAGCTAAAGTAGATTTAAATAATATTAGGCTCTAATTCCACATAATACAGGAGAACTAGAAAAGCTCTACTATTTAGCAAGCGCCATAATGATAAAAACAGGACCAGCTAACACAAGAAGTGATACCTTTAAAAAGAGTAAACTTAATTCGACATTTAATGACTTTATTTTTTTATTAATTTTCATGATAACCCTTACTTTGATTGTTTCATCATTTCTACGTTTAAAAAAATTATTTGGATTACCAGTTGAATATAAATAAGCTATGCCATATTCTTTAAATTAATAATTTTATTAATAATTTAGATATCTCCCCATATGAAATCAGTCAGCGGCGCATCCGATACTAGAGATTTCACATTAGGCTGATACCTATGACGTTTTAATATAATAAATAAATTAATTAATATAATAAATTAAGTGAGTATAAGTTATGGTTAAAATTTATGGAAATATAGTTTCACGAACATCACGTAACCTCTGGATGCTTGAAGAGCTAGATATTGAGTATGAACATATATCCCTTGACTGGATAAACAAAGAACAACTCTCTCCAGATTACCTGAAGATTAACCCAGCTGGAAAGGTACCTACTTTGGTTGATGGTGATATCATTATTTCAGAGTCTATTGCCATTAACTTATATTTAGCTCAAAAATTTGGCAAAAGTAGTCTCTGGCCAAAAACTGAGGAAGGGCAAGCACAATGTTTACAATGGTCTTTTTGGGCCTCATCAGAACTAGAACCAGTCATCTACCCAAGATATAGAGAATTTTATATGAAAAAAGAAGGTGATAGAAACCTAAACTTAATAGATGAATTAACAGAAAAGTCTGGTGGAATTCTAAATTATCTTAATACATGCCTAAGTAATAGTGATTATCTAACTGGAAATACTTTCTCTGTTGCAGATTTAAACGTATCCGTCATTATGGAATATTTAGACAGAACAGGCTTTAAACTTGATCCGTGGAATAAAGTATCAACCTGGTACTCGAGTTGTTACAACAGAAAGGCTAATCTTGAAATTCAGAAAAGAAGAGAACCTGAAGCAGATAGATTATTTAAAGCCTTAAAATGGAAATAATAAAAAAGACCATAATGATCTTACCTAAAATAACCTTACTGCCTTTCTTCCTCATTTTCTTTGTTAGCTCGTCCATAGCAAAATGCATTAAAGAAATTCAAACAGTTTCGGATAGCGGATTTCAGGAAGTCGTCATTATTGTTGGTGATGCAGATAAAGAAAAAGAAACCTGGATTAATATAGGAAAATATGAAGAGATATGTTTAGACAAATCATCTCACTCTTTACATAAGTTATGGAATTTAAAAGAAGATGTAAGAATTAACGAAATACTTTTACGTAAAGGTAATATAAATCGATCATTCATAAGACTGGTGTCAATTGAAGGGAATGAAAATAAACAATTAAGGTCATCTGGCATGCCATGGGATTATGGAGGTTATTTTGACCTCTATCATTACGTTGATGATGTTGATAAAATTTTTAATGAACTAAAAACAAGGGGCTGGCAAGCGTATAATGATCCCATAGAGTATGAACTTCAAATATTCAAAATAAAAGAAGTTATAATGCGTGGCCCTAATGGAGAAGTTCTTTGCCTTATGGAGAGAAAGGCTCCAGCATATGATAAAAAGTATGCAGGTTCAGAGATAGGTATAAGCTGGCCATTTAATATAGTCACAGTTGTGTCAGATTATGAGAGTAATATAAATTTCTTTAAGAATATTTTAGGTTGGCATGTTTATTTGAACGGTGAAAGCAGTTACCCAGACCCTGGTTATAACCCGAGTGGAATTCCAGCAAACCTAGCACAAACTCTTAAACAGCATTTTACTCGATTTTCTCAAAGTAAGGATGATGGAGCAGGATCAATTCAGGTGCTTAAGAACGACGGTTTAGATGGAAGAGATTTTTCAAATAACTCGAATAAGCCTCTCCTTGGTTTATATGCGACAAGATATAAAGTAACCCAGATTGATCAATTATTAAAAAGAATTATTGATAATAAGTATTCCATTGAATCACGTGTCCAGGATGTTAATCTCTCCCCATATGGATTAATAAAAACACTTTCAGTATTGACACCCAGTAATGCGCGGATAGAATTTTTTGAAGTCATTAGTGATTAAATATATGAATGAACAAAATATAAAACAAAGAGAATTTTGGTCAGGAAAAGGTGGTGAGTCCTGGATTAATGACAAAGATGACATGGACCGTATGCTCCACACTTTTGGAGACCATACAGCAAATTTAATCAATATAAAAAATGGGGATGATGTAATTGATATTGGGTGCGGAACTGGAAAGACAACTGAACACTTGTCAAATATAGTTGGAAAACTCGGTTCAGTTTTAGGCGTCGATATTTCATCTTCGATGATTCAACATGCTGAAAAAATTCGTAAAGAAAAAAATATTAAAAACATAACATATAAAGAAATAGACGTTCAATTAGATATCCTACCGCCCTTATCATTTGATCATGCATTCTCGCGATTTGGAGTTATGTTTTTTGATAATCCTAAAAAAGCTTTCAAAAACATCAATAAAAGTCTAAAGAAAAAAGGAACTATAGGCTTTGTTTGTTGGCAAACCCCAAAACAAAATCCATGGCACTCAATAACACAAAAAGTCATACATTCACACTTTGAGATCCCCCAAGTTACAAATATCAGAGCGCCCTCTCCTTTTGCCTTTCAACAAGAAGAGTACATTAGAGAAATTTTAGAGACTGCAAATTTTTCAAAAATAACTATAACACCATTTAATACAAAAATGATTTGGTTTAAAGGGAAGACAGTAGAATATGCAGCTCAAGCAATGCTTGAAAGAAACCCAATCATTGCACAACAATTAGAATCACAGCAATCAAAAAATATCACGAAAATCATTAATGAATTAGCAGATGCATATAAACCTTATTATAAAGACGATCTAATTTTTCCTGCCTCATCCTGGTTAGTAAAAGCATATAAGGAAAATTAATTATTCTTTCTAGATACTATTAAATTGTTTGTAGAAATATTTTACATATTGTAATTAAGGAAACACACTATGATTGGACCAATTCTTGCCGTTACACTTTCTGTTCCCAACATACAACTTTCAGAAAATGTTTATTCTAAGTTTTTGGGTTACGAAACTATTGAACGTGGAGAGTTATCAAAAGAGGTTGCAAGTATATGGAATACCCCCTTGGCCGTTGGAAAAAAATATATTTTAATGCAGCCAGAAAGTGGTGAGCCCGTTTACTTACGATTTATTGAGTCACCAAATGTAAAGCCACAACATACACTAAATACATTTGGATGGAATGCTATTGAGCTTCATGCAAAAGATGTTGATAAAATTCCATCAATGCTTGATGAGGAATATTTTGAGATTATATCATTACCAAGAAACCTATCTTCCTCAGATGACATTAAAGCGATGCAGGTTCTTGGCCCATCAAAAGAGCTTATCTATTTTACAACAGTAAAAAATCCTGCGTTTGGTTTAGGTGCAGCTAAATCATTTATTGACAGAGTATTTATTGTCATCAATGCAGGAAAAACAATGCAAAGTCATTTAAATTTTTACAAAGAACAATTACAACTTGAAGTTTCTGAACCACAGAAAGTTAGAATGTCTGCACTAAATAAAATCATCAATAGAAATCCTGAGGACAAACACCTCCTTGCAACAGCCAAGGTTGGTGATGGTTTTGTGATAGAACTTGATGAATACCCAGAAGAAACAATTTTACGTAAATATGAAATTGGCGATATACCTCCGGGTATATCTATAGTGACTTTTGGCATTGAAAATATTGACAATTTTCCTTTACCTTCAGTTTCTTCTTCAGAAAAATTATCAGGTAAACTTTACCAAGATAAAAAATCTGCCCTTATCATTGGCCCAAACAATGAATGGATTGAAATAATAGAAAATTAAGAAATTAGTTTGCAGACCTTACCCCCTCACTTACCTTTGGAGCAGACCCTTTTCTAAAATAAAATTCAAAAGCCTGGTCAAAATTACCAGATAAATAAGGAACCATATATATTACAGACATCATCTCCAAGGATCGAGCATGTTTCATTGGACCAACATCCACAGTTTCAAAACCCATTGATTGTACTATTTTTGTAACAATTTCTTTAGATCTTTTATCATCCCCTGCAATAGGAACTGTAACAGGACCACCTGCTGCCTTTGGTTCTTTTATAATATGAAAACCAACTGTATTAAAGGCTTTTACAACCTGTGAGTTAGGTAACCACCCCTGAATTAATTCACCTGAAGATGATTCTACAGACATTTCCATGTTGCCATCATCGCTTGGTTTTAAAGCATTTGTAACATCAACGATAATTTTATTATCCAACCCATTCAATGACCTCAAAATCTCTTCTGTAGCATGCCATGGAAGAGCTAGAAAAATAATCTCTGCATCTTTTATTGAATCTTGATAAGTTGCAATTGAATCATCTTCAAGAGTTGCATCAATAAATGATTTCTTTTCGGGACTTTCAGGTGTCCTTGACCCATACATAACTGAATATCCTTGAGACGAGAGGTTTGCACCTATTGCTTTTCCCATCCTACCTGTTCCTAGAATAGAGATACTTGATTGTTTAGTCATATTCTCTGCCTTTGCATTTAAAAAACTTTGATTAACACCTAATATAATTAAAAAAATAAGAAATTTTAAAAAAATAGATTTCATCTTTTAATACTTTAATTCACTTTATCCAAAGGAAAACCCAACCCCCCAGGATTAACTGTATAATCAGGATCAAGCTGGTTTTTAATTCCTTCAATAACCTTTGCTGTCTCAGGTTTTAGAGATTGAAAATATGGATATGTTTTACCAATTTGATTAGATGCCACACCTCTATTTGTAAAAATTCTTACGATCTCTTTCCGTATCTCTGCGACCAACTCTGTAGCTTTTGCATTTGGCTTTGGCTCAGTTAGAGTTTTTAAATGAGAGGGCTCAGGAGTTTGCTTATGAACAGGCAACCATTCATCAAACCAATGAATCACTGGCTCATATGAAAATGAATGCTGACCAATTGCTATCATTAATCGTGTTATAAATACTCCACAATCATCCATTCGAGTCTTATAATTTTCAATTAATTCTTCTGTTTCTTTCATCACATCAATAGCATCAGAGTGTGCCATCTTTGCATTCATCGCAGCCCATCTGTCACCATCTGGACCTAATATACTATTTAAAGGCTTAAATGGATCTGCCCTTACTGCTTTAGGGATAGAATTTGGTATTTCTTCACCACCACATTTTTTAATTTCCTCTCTAATTATGTCCAAGTCAATTTTTGTTGCAGCAGTAGAATTTCCCGAAACCACAATATGCATGGAAAATGCGCCATCTTTTAAAAAATCACGACCAGCAACCACAAGCTTAGTTCCCTCAACTAAACCTGAAAGCCAACTTTTCTGATTTTTAAATACTGAACCAAGAGTTTTTATATCCTCTACAATATTTGAGGCTTTAAGGTTCTTTTTGGTTGAACCTGGGTCAAAGACATATGCTTCTTCAGCTGACCCAGTTCTTGCAACACAGGATAAGGCTTTAGCCGTTGACCACATATCAGGAAAACAAAATGATGCAAAGTCTGTATGAGCTGGCATTTTTATAATTTTTAATGTTGCCTGAACCTTTACACCAAAGGTTCCTGCATCGTGAACAAATAACCCCGTTAAGTCAGGTCCGTATGTTCTATAAAAAGGCTTTGAAACATTTTTAAACCCTGGCTGACCAGTTTTAAGCAATGTTCCATCTGCAAGAACAACTTCAATACACTGAACTATCTCAGCTGCAGTTCCATAACGTCCTGTTCCCATAAAAAGAGCCCCATTAGATAATCCACCACCAACTGTGGCACGATACCCAGAAAACGTTCCAAAAAATGGAAGTCTTAGCCCTAAGGGCTTTAATGCATCATATATTTGCTTCCATGTTACACCTGCTTCAACAGTGATATACATATCTTCTTGGTTTATTTCTAAAATTTTATTCATTCGAGACATGTCAAAAGTAATAGTATCTTCCCTCACTGGTCTATAGCCTCCAGTGTAAGACATGCCTCCTCCCCTTGGGACTATTACATACCCTTCTCTTTTTGCAGCTGCCACTGCTTTAGATACTTTTTCTTTATTTTCTGGAACAACGACAACTGATGGTAAGGCTCCTCTTGAATAAACATCAGTTGAATAAAAGTCTCTTCTCTCTGGGTCCAAGACTAATTCATCTGGATTTAAAAACTCACTAAGAGTTTCAATCATTTTGTCATTTTTTTCTATAGAATCCATTTTTTTAATTACCTTTTCTAATCTTCAAGCCTGCAAGTTTTTCTTAATTTGTAACGTCCACAAGTGTTTTTCCAAAGTTATTACCATTCATAAGTTTAATGAATTGAGATGGTGCTGTCTCAATTCCAGATGTAATATCCTCTTTAAAATTTATCAGTCCATCTGCATACCAGCCTTTAACGTCATTAATAAACTTTTCGCGCATATGCTCAAAATCGTATACAACAAAACCATATATTGTTGCCTTCATTTTCACAATATTACCTAAGTTAGGACCTGGCGGTGCCTCAGAAACATTGTATTGTGTCATTAATCCAGAAATTATTATACGACTATAATCTGCTATATGCTTTGTTAAAACTGTATGTTGTATCTCTCCACCCGTATTATCAAAAAATATATCAACTCCATTTGGTGCAATTTCCGAAAGAACTTCATCTAAATTATCTTTCTTTCTATTAATACAAAAATCAAAACGTGCATTTTCTAAGCACCACGAACATTTTTCATCCGAACCTGCTATCCCAATTGTTTTACCACCTTTAATCTTTGCAATTTGACTAACCATTGAACCAACTGCCCCTGATGCTGCTGAGACAAGAACAACATCATCTTTCTTGATAGATGCTGGCCCAAGAAGTGCCGCATAGGATGTAAGTCCAGGCATACCTAGAACACCCAACGCCGTTGATAAAGGAGCATCACCTGTGTCAGCAAAATAGGCATCATCGCCATTAGATACACAATATTCCTGCATACCTGTTTCCATCACAACAAGATCATCTTTGTTGTAATCAGGATGACGGGAGTCAATTATTTTCGCAACACCTCGAGATCTCATGACTGAGCCAGATTGAGGGGCATTGTAGAAATGTCGGCCGGACATAACCGCACGCACGTAAGGGTCAAGAGATAGAATTTGTGATTTCGCTAAGAAAAACCCTTCTTGAAGATCAGGTATTTTATTTTCCTCAATATAAAAATCATTTTCTTTTGGAATGCCTACGGGTAATTGTTTAATTTTTACCTGTTTATTCAGATTTAACATATTATACTCAACCTATTCTAAGAATCATATTTTTATATATAATAATTTAAAAAGCATACGATGTAAATTATGACTGAAGCTTCAATACCTCAAATAAAGAAGTATTATGTAACAAATGGCCTTAATCAATATCACTATAGACATAGTGGAAAAGGCCCTGTTCTTATTCTACTTCATAGCCTTCCACGTTCTTCAGAAGACTTAAATAAGCTTATTTTAAAGTTAAATAAATATTTTACGGTTATTGCACCCGATTTACCTGGTTATGGTCAAACAAAAATAAATGACATTTCCAATTATAATCATAATAACTACGTAGATTTTTTAAATGACTTTCTAAAATGCTTAAATGTAAAAAATATATCAATATATGGCGAACAATATGGTGCATCTTTGGGATTGAGTTTTGCTATCAAAAACCTTCATAGTGTTAATTCAATTGTTGTAAATAAAATAAAACACTTAGATAACCCTAAATGTTATTATAAAAAATTTGAGCCATTATGGGATGGGAGTCATCTGACCTGGCTTTGGTCATTGTTGAGAGAACAAGAGGTATTTAATCCTTGGAATAAACCTAATTTGCAAAATAGAATAAATAAAGATATGCCCTCTGCATATGAATTACATAGATTATCTATTCAGTTTCTAAATTCAGGAAACCAAGGGGTTGGGTATGAAAAAGGAATAATTGAATTAAACAGAATTAACATTCTTAACTGTATAAAATCAATAAATTGCCCATTACTAATTATAAATGATAATTTTAATGAAATCTTTGAAAAAAACCAATTTGAAGAAAACAATAAAAATATCTCAATTAAACAAAGTAACGATAATAATGATTATGAGTATATTGTTAATTTCTTTAAAGAACATCACACATATAAAGAAAATTTTACACCTCCAAAACCTAAGTTAATACCTGGACGACTTACCCATGACTATATTGATGTAGATAGTGGACAATTACATTTTCACAGAAACGAAGATGTGGATAGTATGCCAACTTTAGTTCAACATGACGCTGCTAGTGCCATAACAACAGTTCAGTCGATTACAGAAAGTCTCATAGGGCATAAGTCAATATATTCATTTGATATGCCCGGATCAGGAGATTCTGACAGGATAATTCCAGAAAAGAATGTAGAGGTAATTAACTATGCCGCAGTTTTAAACGATGCATTAAAAAATATTGGAATAAATGAAATTGATTTCTATGGGATGTGGGGAGGAGGATTTGTTGGTGCAGAATTATCCTTAAATACAAATACAGAAGTACGACGATTAGCGTTGAGCAATGTATTTGACCATCAAGGAAAAGAACTTAATGAGATGATTGATAATTATACGCCAGACGTCTCACCACTTTGGCACGGCGGACATCTTCAACAATGCTGGCATCAAATGCGTGATCAGGGAATATTTTATCCATGGTTTAAAAATATTAAAGAAAATATTATTTGGCGTGAACCTCATTTAGAAACAAAAATGGTTCACGGACGTGTCTGTACTCTTCTTAAAGCGGGTAACATGTATGCAACTGCTTATAAATCGCATTTCAAGTATGAAACCTTAAAGAAGTTATCAAAAATTACTGTTCCACTTCTTTTGGCCACATGTGACTGGGATCCCAATAATGCACATACAAAAGAACTTGCAAAAAAAATTCCGAATTGTACACTTTATAAGCTTAATGAAGACTTTTCAAAATGGGGAATTAGTTTACTTCCATTTTTTTCTTAGACTTTATGATAGAAGGTGCACAGATGATTTATACGAGATTATTCTTAATACTAACAATAATTATTTCTTCCATTACTAATATCCTAGCTCAAGATCAACCTCCTGTTCAAAGAGACTTTATGATTATTAGTGAATTATTACCCGGAACATATAATAATACTGAACAAGTGTATTTTGACAAAAGGCTAAAGGTTAATTCAGATCTACAACATAAGAGCATGCATACTGAAATCAGAAAAGTAAAAATAAAGAACCTATCTAATGCATTTTTGATGGTTCATACATATGAAAATAAAATTTTTTCTAATCCAAAAATATTAACACTAGAAATCGACACAAAATCTAACCTTGTAAAAATGAAAACTTATAACTTTAAAACAGATCAAGTAAATAATTTTAAAGATGCTATAGAAAGCCAAAAGAAATTAAATAATATTAAGGTTAAATATTTAGAAACAGATTCATCATGCGATCTTTATTGGAGTCAAATTATTCATGGCTATCATGCAACTCCGAAAGATCATTCATGTCATGTTATTATTGATGGTGAAAAATTTCATGAGCATAATGAAATAATGATTGATGATCGTTCTCTATGGATTACTAGCCACTTAAAAAATATGGACCATTCAAAAAGAAAAGAGTCTTATATGCCAGCGTATAAACTTCTACGTGCGCGTTGGTTCACATGCATTATGAACTTTGAAGATAAGATACAAAATTATGAAACCTTTTTTTCTACGAAACTTCATGACCAAGGTGGTTCATTTTTTACTCCGAGACCAACACCAGAAACACCAAATAGACAAATAGGAATAAAATTAAGAAATGTTGATTGGGCAATGAATAATACAGCTAATGGTTTTACAAATGATGTATTTGTGATGTACGTTGTTGAGAAGATTGGGGAACAAGAGAAAAACCTAACATACACTTGGGGTGCGCCTGAAGAGCAAAGCGTCGGCATGAATCTTAAATGGCTTCTAACTTCTTGCTATATCAAACCTATGAGTGAAACGAAACCTTATCTTCGTAAAAGACCTGGTGGCCCTTGGGAAAGCCCTCCACCAGACAGTCATGATTGAGATATAATTTGATTTTTTTACCCAAAAGTTAGATTATAAAATAGACATAAACCTTGGAGATATCTCATGTTTGAAAGAAGAAGTTTTTTTGCAGTTTTCTCAATTATTTCTGCATTTTTTACATCTTTTTTTGCATCAAATAACGCAAAAGCAAAGTCATCATCCAATAATTTTACTTTTAAAGATGTTGAAAAAAGAGGAACAAGAGGAAAATTAGAACGGCTTCCAACACTCGATATCGAAAGTGGTCAGGATTTTCTGACTGGTTTTAGAAATTTTGTAACCAGAAGAATGTACCCCCCCATAAAAGTCAGATTTGACCAGATTACAAAAGAATTAAAATTAAAAGAAGGCGAAACACTCCCTCTGAATGAATTAATTAAAATTGTTCAGAATGAACCTCAAATGATGATGGGTGTTAGAGGCTGGGTTTCGACTCAGCAGTTCACCTGGAAACAAATCCTTGATTACTATCATGATCATGCAGATGAATACCTTGATGAAATGGAATCTGCTGACAATTCTGGCCCTGGCTCTGTAGAGCTTAATCCGGACCTTAAGCTCCCTGAATACACAAAACATGAGATACATATTCAACCAGCAGGATATGTTGGCGACCCCTTCTCCGGTTATTTGAATTACTATGGCGTAAATAATTTCTATGGAGGAAGCAACTATAACGATGAAGTCCAGAATGCTATAGTTGAACGAGTTCATACACCTGAAGATAATAAAGTTGAAAAAGTCCTTGATATTGGCTGTGCAACAGGAAGATTAACTTTTTCATTAAAAAGAAGATTCCCTGAAGCAAAAGTTTATGGTCTCGATGTAGGTGGCCCAATGGTACGTTTTGCACACACAAGAGGTGTAGACCTAGGCGAAGATGTTCACTTTGTCCAAAGACTTGCTGAGGATACAAAATTTCCTGATAATCATTTTGATCTTGTCACAGCATATATATTATTTCATGAAGTAACCTCTGAGGCACAGGATAAAATTGTTGCCGAGGTTAAGCGTATACTTAGACCTGGTGGTGTATTTTTTCCTATTGATTTTAAAACAGGTAAGCAGGCACCTCCCGACAGCCCTTATAGACAATTCTTTGTTTGGTGGGACCATGTTTATAATGGTGAGCCTTGGCGCGTTGAATATGCATCACGTGATTTTGCAGAAGTGATAAAAAGCCATGGATTTGAAGTTGATGAAGATATAACAGCAGCTCGTCGTGGTATGGGCAGTATAAAAGCAACTAAACCTGCTTAAATTCTATTAAATTAAATACCTAGAAATTTATTTAAAATAGAATTATTATTTCTCTAATTAGAATTCATTAATAGATAGGGAAATAACATATGGACCACCGTAATACACGTGGAAAAATTCTTTATATTGGCGGCGATGGAGAAGAACGTGGAAGGGAATGGTGGAGCATGACCTTTCATGAGGATGGTCAAAGAACTCTTCGTGCACATTGTGAGATTGATGACACTGAAGTTATCAGAGAAGTGATCTACACAATGGATCAAAATTGGAAACCCCTTGATTGTTTCAATCGCCTTCATGTGAATAGAAAATTTCTTGGTTCAGGACTGGTCTTTGTTGATGGAAATGAAGCTGAGTGTGAGGTTAACAATATAGAGCTTGGTAGAACGTCACAAAAAGTATCTTTAGGCGGTCCTGCTCAAAGTCTTACTGTACACCCCTTAACGTGTGATGTTTTTCATTGCGCTGGATATGATCATTCAAAAGATGAAAATCCACAAACATTAAAGAATGTTTTATCAACTTCTCCACTTCCTAATGGAGCAAGTGGCCCTTTTCTAACAGTTGGCACAGTAACCGTTCAATACGACGGACGTGAAACAATTACAGTTCCAGCAGGAACGTTTGAAACTGACCATTATCACTTTGTCATGAAGCCACAACCCGATGGCACAGAAAAAAGAGAAGATATATGGTGTTTACCCGATGATTTTACTTTTGTAAAAGTCACTGTTAGTGGGTTTTTGAAAGATTCAAGATATGAACTTGTTGAGTTAGAAAGTTCCTAAGAAGTTTTATCTAATATTTCACTCACGACACGTTCAGATGAGGCCATTGCTGCTTCCATGCCTAAATCAAGATTTCGTGTATGCTCGCCTGCAAAAAATAAACCATTAAAAGAAGAAGAGATTGCTTTAGAGAACTTAGTTATATGCCCTGGACCATAATCATAACTATCTCCCATGCCAAAACGATTAGCAGACCATGAGTAACTATCAATAACTTCAAGTTTACCTTTAGTTGATGGTCTAATCTTTGCAAGAAGATTAAGAATATACTCTTTCATTTCATTTTTAGGAACACTGTCTATTTTCTTTGTCGTATCGCCGTTCACCCAAATAATAATATTTTGGGACGAACCGTCTGGCTCTTTTCGAACAAAAACTCTCTCTATTGGGGTGTCTGTCCACATAGAGGCTGGAAAACCATCTTGATCCCAAAAAGATTTTTTAATATTAAGATAAATTTTTGCAACACCTGAATACCGAGCTTCTTGAATGGCAGACATCTTTTCTTTTGGAAGCAGTGGTGAGAATTTAATATTTTTAAGAGAGGTAAGAGGTGTTGTAATAACAATAAATTTGGAAGAATAGCTTTTTCCATTTTCACATTTTATTTCATATTCTTTTTTACTAAATTCAATAGAACGGACAATTGAATTTAAATAGACATTTCCTTGTAAAGACTCAGCCATTGCTTCAGGAAGTCTTTGATTACCTCCCTTTATCTTTCCTAAAATAACAGCATCACTTCCATACTGTTCTTTTGAGGCATTAAGGTACCCTCCAAATTGAAGTCTTGCAATATCTGCAAATCGAGAGAGTGCAGACGAGTATCTTATGTCAGAACAATTTACGTCTACATTCATTAATCGTAGTGCCTCATCTGAAATACCTTTTTCTTTTAAATAATCTTCAAGAGGTATATCTAAATGAGAAAAACGAGGATCAAGCCAATCTTCTAAACTTTTTAAAGGATTATATTTAAATAAGTAGGTCATCAGCAAACGTGAGGGTGGTATAGACCTCTCCTCACCTAATGTTTTATTAAAATTTGATGTTTCCCAATTATTTAAATTAACTAAATTATCACGAACATAATAACTAAAAGGATGTACTTTTATATCTGTCGGCACACGTTCCAATCCTAGCTTATCTGCAACATCAACAACGCGTGCATACATTATCCCAATATCGCTAGCACCTAGCTCCTGAATGTGACCATTGATATTCTTTGACTTAACCCTTCCTCCAATTTCATTTGTTGCCTCAACAACGCGAACCTTAAACCCCTGCTCCTCGAGAAGCATTGCAGAATACAAACCAGATAACCCAGCACCAATGACTGTTACATCTACTCTATCATTTGAATGAGATAGACTAGAATTTGCAGAAATAATACCAAGTCCCGACAAACCTACTTTGAGTGATTTTCTTCTTGTAAGACGCAATGCCATTTATACTTACCATTATTAAAAAACAAAGAGATAGATAATCAAAATATCATATAAGCTGTTTTAGTTTTGCAAATACTTTGTGTGTATCTCACTAATTTAAAGAAAGTTCATTGATTTACAGTAACTTATAATAATTTGTTAAAATTAAAAATTTAAATTTTTTCTTATTTCTAGCATAGACTTTAAACATGTTGTTTGGCAATATTAAGGATCATTATATTGAAAGAATAGCGTACTATGGATTACCTTAACCGAAGAGCTGCACTTATTACCTCTGGAGCAGGACTTTTCTCATCTTTTGCTCTTTCATCATGCGGTGAGTCTTTAAATCCTATCTCTAAAAACAAGGACCTTTTTGATCTCTATGACCCCAAAACTGTTACTCCTATTTATGCGCGATTGAGAGGTAATCCAAATGAAAAGATGTCTATTTGGTGGTATGGCGGTATGGTATATGGAAAATTATTGAACCAGATGTCAACCCCCCTCTTTCGTGTTCATGGAATTGGATTTAACCGCTTTAGAAAAATTAATGATAATACATATGAACAAACCGTCGCAGAAGCTGGATACTTTGCTGATCTTAAAACTTTGAAAATCATTGATGAATGGGATAATCCTCTCAACAACAAACGCGTTAAAATAGAACATTATCGATCAATAGTCGTTAATGATATTGATCTTAATGGAACTGAAACCAGCCGAAATTCAAAAGTAATATTTAACGGAGAAGTGGGACCAATACTGACAAATGGCAACAAACTCTGGGTAACAGAAAATCTTGTTGCACGAATTCCACTTCCCTCACCTCCCGGTGTTTCTGAAGATAAAAAGTTATTTATTGACTCAACGTACCTTAGTACATTTGAGGCAAATATTTTAGATATTCAAAATAAGAACTTAGAACATGTCCCAGGCTCTACCTCATTTCAAGCAATTACAAATTTTTATCCGTGGATGGAACTTGGAGCTAAGCCCGGAGAAGTGATTTGGCAAATTATGGGAAGAAAGTTAGATGATATATCTCAGGTCCCTCAATTTCAGAGAGATCGTCTTAATTTAGACCATCCTGACTTCATTGAAAATCCGGGTGTTTAACGAGAGAAAATAATGTTTAAAAAAAATAAATTTTTAAACTCTTTATTACTTACGCGAAGAAACATTAGCGTTTTCTTTTTTTCATTATTAACAAGTTTTCTGTTCAAAAACAAAACCAAAGCTCAACAAAAACAAACAGGCACAAATACTATGTTTCAAATCTCTGGAAGAGTATCAGGACCAACACCTGTTGAAGTAAGACGTAATTATCTAAAAAGCACCCACGGACAAATACATTTTAGAACGTCTAGTCCAAACAAAATAACCAGTAAAAGACCACTTATCTGTCTTCACATGAGCCCTAATTCGGGAAGAGTCTATGAGCGATTCATAGGCTTCATGGGAACAGATAGAATTTGTCTTGCACCAGACACTCCAGGCTTCGGGGAGTCTGATCCACCTCCATCAGCACCATTAATTGAAGATTATGCTTCTGAGTTTATAAAATTTATAGATAATTTAAATTTTGAAAGCGTAGATCTTCTAGGATATCACACTGGATCAGAAACTTGTATTGAAATGGGACATCAACGTCCCGACCTTATTAATCGTATTGCAATAATTTCAGCACCTATTTTTACTGAAAAGGAAAGACAAGAACACAGAGAACAGTTTAAGCATGTTGAACCCGAAGCAGATGGATCGTTTGCAGTTGATAAATGGGTTTCTGCCATTAAGTGGCGTATGGAAGGATGGACGCTTGACCATAAAGCGTACCAGTTTAACGATGCCCTAAGAAACCCTGATATTTCATGGTGGGGTCATCGGGCTGCATTTGAGTATGAGATGGAACAAAAAATGCGTGACAATAAAAAAGCCGTTCTTGTACTTAACCCAGAAGATGACCTTGTTGAATATACAAAAAGAGCAATAGGATTATCTCCGCTTATAAATATTTATGATCTACCAGGATGGAACCATGGTTTTCTAGATTTAGAACCAGAAGAAACTGCTTCAATTTTGCGCAACCATTTTGATGAGGAGGCATAAGCATGGGTATACAATATGAGAGAATGTATGTTGACTCACGTTTTGGGCAAATGCATATGCGTTCAGCAAGACCAGAAAAAAGAACAACCAAAAATCCACTTTTATGTTTTCATCTCAGTCCCTATTCATCTGTTGTTTATGAAACTTTTGTTAGAGAGATGGGTAAAGACCGTTTGTGTATTGCAATCGACTCTCCTGGCTTTGGACATTCAGATCCCACACCGGAGCCTCCTCTCATCCCAGATTATTCTGCAGCTATGAGCGATGTTGTTGATGCACTTGGAATTGAACGTGCTGACCTCATAGGTTTTCATACTGGATCAAAAGTTGCACTTGAATTAGGCCGTCAAAGACCTGATGTCGTTAACAAAGCAATTCTCATTTCTATTGCCTACTGGACACCAGATGAAATTAAAAATCGGGAAGTCATCATTAAAGCACCAGAAATAAAAGAAGATGGATCTCATCTGAAAAAAGCATGGGATGGTTCAATGCGCTGGAGTATGACAGGAAGAACACCAATGATGCTTGCCAAACTCTTTTATGCTCATACAATAAATCCAGCCATTACGCATTGGGGACATCAAGCCGCTTATCAATATGATGTTGAAGCTGCAATGGATGAAATCAAACAACCTATTTTAGTTTTGAATCCAGAAGATGATTTATGGAATGAAACACCACGTATAAAGCCTCTTTTAAAACAAAGAGGAAGCCAATTTATGGATCTTCCAGGATGGGCGCATGGATTTATGGAATTAAGAACAGATGAGTTCTCAAAGATCGTAAGAGATTTCCTAGACTAATTCGTTTTCTACCTCTAGGGAGAGCCACAATTAATTTATATTCTTATTTTCTCAATCATTTTCCAAATGATAAAAACAAAACTTTACTTACGGATGAAGAAGAGCAGACGTTTTCATATGCGTATGCACAAAAAGAAATTGCTAAGCTTTCACAGTTTCTTAATAAGCAAGGAATAAAACCTGGAGACAGGATCTCTGTACAGGTCGAAAAATCAAAAGAAAATCTTTTTCTTTACCTTGCGTCTCTTAATAATGGACTTATCTACCATCCTCTAAATACTGGATATACAAATGATGAATTAAACTTTTTTCTTAAGGATGCAGAACCATCACTGGTTGTCTGTGACGAAAACAGAAAAAATGATATAAAAAATATTTTCTCGAATAATCAGTATGAAAATATTTTTACACTCAATAAAGATGGTAGCGGCACTCTTACAAATATTGAAGAAGATTTAAATAAAAATATAGTTGCATGCAAGAATGATGATATTGCCTGTCTACTTTATTCTTCTGGAACAACCGGACGTCCCAAAGGAGTTATGCTAAGTCATGAAAATCTAAGAGTCACCATTTCAAACCTGGTAAAGGTATGGGAATACACTGAACACGATATCCTTCTCCATAGCCTCCCAATCTATCATGCTCATGGGCTCTTCTTTGGAATTGGATGTGCACTAGCAACAGGATCGCAAATGATCTGGCATCACTCCTTTAAAGCAGACAAAGTTATAAAAGATCTCCATAAATCTACTGTCATGATGGGAGTTCCAACCTTTTATACGCGTCTTCTGTCACACCCCGAATTTACAAAAGAATGCGTATCACAAATGCGTGTCTTTATTTCAGGCTCTGCCCCTCTCCTAAAAGAAACATTTAATCACTTCAAACAAAAGACAGGTCAGGAAATCATTGAACGATATGGACTTACTGAAACTGGTATTTTGTCCTCAAGTGTTATTAAATCACCAATAAAACCAGGGTCTGTCGGAAAGGTCCTTGAAAATATTTCTCTTAAAATATGTAATGAAAGTGGTAAAGATGTGGGTGTTAATGAGACTGGTGAAGTTTATGCAAAAGGAAAGAATGTATTTAAAAACTACTGGAATCTACCAGAGAAAACAGAAGAAGATTTCACTCCTGAAGGATACTTTAAGACAGGTGACGTTGCAAAGTTAGATAATGATGGGTACCTCTTTATCGTTGGAAGAAGTAAGGACCTGATAATCACAGGTGGGCTAAATGTCTATCCAAAAGAAATTGAGGATATTCTTAATGAATATCCTGATATAAATGAAGCTGCAGTCATTGGTATTCCTCATGATGATTTTGGTGAAGCTGTCATTGCAATAATTGAAACGGAAATAGAATTTGATAAAGACAAACTTCTACAAACGCTAAAAAAGAAATTTGCCAGCTTTAAAGTTCCAAAAGATATATATTTTGTTAAAGAATTACCACGGAATACTATGGGAAAAATTCAAAAGAATATACTTAGAGAGACATATAAGGAATTAGTATGATTGACCTTAAAAGAAATTCTAAATTTGAGTTTGTTAAAGCAACAGGAAAAAGATCGCGACAATCATCTATTTATACTCCCAATCAAAAAGAAGATTTTAAAATATCACGAAGTAAATTCTCTGACTTTTTACTTTGTCAACGATGTTTTTACCTTGATCGTGTAAAGGGATTACAAGCACCTGGAACGCCAGGCTGGACATTAAATGAAACAACAGATCTTTTATTAAAAAGAGAATTTGATGAATGCAGAAAGCAACAAATTCCACATCGAATATGTATAGAATATGGATTAGATTATCTTATACCCTTTGAACATCCAGATATGGACAAATGGAGAGACTCTTTACGCCATGGTTTAATTTCTAGGTTTAAAAAAACAAATATTATACTTAGTGGTGGTATTGATGATATTTGGATGGATACGCGAAATGAGGAACTCGTAATTGTAGACTATAAATCTCAAGCTTCTAACTATGAACCTAATCAAGAGTTTTACTTGTCCTCTGCTTATCATAACAGTTATCGAATACAAATGGACTTTTATGCATTTCTACTAAAGTCAATGAAATTTATTGTATCACCTTTTTCATATTTTCTCGTGTGTAACGCTGATCGTCATGCAGGTGGTTTTTATGGGAAAATGATCTTTAGCGAAACACTCATTGAATATAAACATTCAACTAAATGGGTACCTAAAGAAATTAAACAAATGATTAATGTAATGAATAGTATAGAATTACCAGACTCAAACCCAAGCTGTAAGAATTGCGCCTATGCACAACAAAGAAATAATATTTAAAAGTGTTTAATCTTTATAGAAGTAAGCGTTAATTTAACTCATCTATTTCCCATGCTTTACGTGCTTCTAAATCTTCAATTCTTTGGCTAAATTCATTGTTAGGGTCAAATTCATTTCGTTCCTGGTAACCAAAAACATGTCCTTCTGGATCCGAATAGTAGTTAAGTTTACCACCCTCCAGAGCAAGTTCATTAATTATAGGAACATTATATCTTTTCATTTTATTGTGAAACGCGTCAATATTATAACCTCGCAACACCCATACATCGGGAACCTCTTTTCTATCCTTACGCATTGCTCTTGGCTTTCCACCAACTCTTAGCTCTAACATTATTCCAGCTCCTAAATACAGAGATGCTCCATCTTGTTCATTATTTTCTAATATATCCAAGCCAACAACTTCATTATAAAACTCTGCCAGTATTTGAGGGTTACTAACATTCATCCTCAACCATCCTAAATCTTGAATGTAACCTAAAGGATTTTTAACATTAGGAATAAGATCTGCTGCTATATCTGAAGATAAGTTAGTCTTTTCAACTGATGGCCTTACTCCAACTACAAAGCCAGAAGGGTCAAGAAAGTATATTGTTGAATCTTTTTTGGTATTATCAAATATAGGAATTATACTATTTTGTTTAAGAACAGATTTTATCGAAGTTATATTTCTTGTACGAAAGATAGGAATTATTTCTGCATCCTCTAGAGAGTTTACTTTGGGATATATTTTTCCTTTCCAATTTGTAGCTAATACTGAATACCCACCAGCCCAGAGCATAATGTTTTTAGACTCTAAATTGTCGCGTCGCCTAAGTTCAGGTAAACCAAGTATCTTTTTATAAAATTCACCTGTTGAAATAGGATCGACACTTCTCCTTACAAGCCATCCTAATCCTTGGATCTCATTTGAGTAACAAGGAAATGAGATAATTATAAATAAAAATGAAATTATAATTTTATTCATTGTCTAACTCGAATTACATGAAAGAACTATTATAGTAAAAATATTTTAGAGGAACTATAACATGTATTTTATGAATAATTAATTAAAGTTAAAATACTGCCCTACCATAATGATAGGGCAGTATCATAAATAAGTTAATCCTTATTGATTTTAACGCCAGCTTTTCTTCCCTCCATCGCCGCTTTTAAAACTCTCGCACTAATTCCAACTGTACCAGTATGTTTACCCGCCTTTCGTCTTTGCTGTTCTTCATACCAGTATTGATCTATTTCTTCTTTAGTTGATGGTGTCGAAATCTTCCAATTTGGATTACCGTCTATATATTTAACAGGCATATGCCTCTCCTTTCGTTTTAGTGTTTTAGGCATAATGCCAAGGCACACAAGTTGAATTAAAGAGCCTTATTAAAAATGAAATGTTACTGATTTTTATTCAGAGACTTTTTCTTAGATAAAATTGTCTTATTTACGTTCGGTGGTTTATGCCCGCCAAATATTATTATTCCGTTACCCAGAATCTTTGCTATTTCTTCCTGTGTAAGGCGTTTTGAATTATTTTTACTATCAGTCATTGGGATTTCTCCGCTTTAGTACTTTAGGCCCTATGCCAAGGTGTACAAGTTGGTGATTAAATACCTGTAAACAATATAGGTGTAAAAATTTTATGAATCAAGTTAAAATAAAAAAAAATTTAGAGATGAATATTATGAAACAACATTATATGTATACCTTAAGAAGTCTTATTTTATTTATATTGAGTTTTTTTATTTTAAAAAATTCATATAGCCTTGATATATATAAAAAGGATATGACTGAAGTCTCAGATGGTATTTATTCTTTTGGTTCCTTCTCTGCACGTAGTTTCATTGTGATCTCTAACACAGGAATTATTATCACTGACCCCGTTGATCCCATTAACGCACAGGAGATGCTTAAAGCCATACGAAAAATCTCTGATCTTCCTTTCCGTTATGTTGTCTACAGCCATCAACATTGGGACCATGTTCTTGGAGGTAAAGTCTTTAAGGATTTAGGAGCAGAAATTATAAGCCATTCTAAATGTTTGAAACACTTTCAACAGCATAAACATGATGATCTTATTCTACCCGACAGAACCATTGATGAAAATACATCACTGACTATTGGGAATAAAACTCTTAATCTCATGTATTTTGGAAAAAACCATGGAGATTGCACACTCGTTATGCAAGTAGATGGTGATGATGTTCTTTATGTAAATGATCTTGTTACACCCTACTCTGTTGGTCTTGGTTTTATGCCTGATTATGATCCAATTGAGTGGATTAGAACGCTTAAGGAACTTGAAGAAAGAGACAATTGGTCTCGAATGATGGGAGCCCATGGTATTCCCATAGCTCCTAAAGAGGCACTGGTTCAGAGACGACGGCTTTTAGAAAGTTTAATGAAAGAAGTAAAAAAAGAAATGGATGCTGGATATCGACGAGAAGAACTCTATGCAAGAATTCAACTCGAGGAAGAATTTCAAAATATGCGCGGTTACGACCTGCATATTAAACGTGCTGCTGAACGAATATTCCATTTTTATACGATGGGTTGGTGAATACTGTTATATCTGCTTAACAATAGCTTCTATCACCTCATCTGAACGATATTCTAGCTTTCTAAGTAATTCAGCCATAAGGATAGGACGTTTTGAGACGATTGATACAAGGTCCTTTGAGATACGCCCTGCTAGGCCCAGGAGAAAGTCAGGGTCCTCATCTAGTGCTTCTGCGAGAGCAATAATTTTACCTTCGGATGGTGGTGGAACGATATTACGTTCAACTTTACTCAAAAAAGCAGGCTCTACATCAATAACTCCAGCTATTTTTCTAAGAGAAAACTTTGAACTAAAGCTTTTTAGCTCCATCCTTTTGTCACGAATATAGGTTCCAAATTTCATAATATGTATTATGTACTACATAATACTTAAAATGTCAAATAATAGTCAAAAATTTTTTCTTAAATATTATTTATAAT
>CACGTM010000012.1 GCA_902575965.1 uncultured Alphaproteobacteria bacterium
ACTAAAACTTTACATAAAAAAATTGATATACCTTTTTGGAATGGAGAAAGTATACCGGGAAAACTTCTTGTGTGGACTGAGCAAGGCCTTGGAGATGAAATTATTTTTGGGACAATCATCAATGACTTGATCAAAGATTTTAAAGACGTTAAAATTGCATGCTCAGAGAGAATGCAACCTATTTTTAAAAAAGCTTTTCCACAAAACCAAGTTATCCCAAGAGAAATTAATGGGATAGCATCAAAGCATTTAAGGGATATAAATTATCAAGCATCTCTAACCGAAGTTGCATCAATTTACAGGCCAAATGTAGAAAGCTTTAAGAGTGATGGCATTTATCTAAAATCAAATGAAAAAAAAACGGAAGAGCTAAAAGCAAAATATAGAAAAGGAAGAAAAATACCATTAATTGGAATATCTTGGAGATCATCTAACACTTTAGCACAAAATCAAAAAAGCATGCCCTTGATCAATTGGGAAAACATTATAAATCTATCTTCGGCAGAATTTATATCCCTTCAATATGGTAACACCGATGCTGAAAAAAAATATTTTTATGAAAAGACAGGTATAGAATTAATTAGTGATAGTGAAATTATTCCTGAAAAAAATTTTCAGGGTTTTATCAATCAAGTTCATGCAATGGATTTAGTAATCTCTGTTTCGAACACAACAGTTCATGTAGCTGGAGCCTTAGGCGTCCCCACTTGGGCTATTATTGCAAAGGGGACAGGACGCCCATGGTATTGGTTTAATGGGCATGAGGAATGCTTGTGGTATAAGTCTGTTAAAATCTACAATCAAAGAAATAGTGGAGACTGGACAGAGCCAAGATTGAGAATAGAACAAGACCTTAATGACTGGAAAAAAGATTGGAAAAACTAGATAATATTAAGAAAACCTTGCTTGAAAGAGCCATTAAATCTCACCAAACAGGGCAGCTTAGTGAGGCAGAGCTTCTATACAATAGCTATCTTTCTAATTACCCAAATGATCCTAATGCGCTTCACTTGAGTGGTGTGCTGAATATACAACTAAAAAAGATAACAGAGGGTATTAATAGAATCAAAAATGCCATAAAAATAAAAAAAAATTTTCCCCAAGCACTATCTAATCTAGGTAAAATATTATGCGATATGGGAGATTATAAATCTGGAAGTTTAGCGTATTCTCAATCAGTACGGCAGAATAACAAAAATGAGTCTGTTTGGAACAGTTTAGCAATAAGTTTTTTTAATGATCAAAATTATTCCGCTGCTATAAATACAATAAACGAAGCAATAAAGTTACATCCACTTTCAGAATCACTTTATGATAACGGATGCCGATTTTATAAAAGAGAAAATAAAATAAATGAATGCTACCTTTTTGTTAAAGAGGGTTTAAAGAAATTACCTGAAAGCCCTCGCCTAAAAATGCATTATGCCCAATGCTGTTTTCTATTAAAAAAATTTGACCAGGCCTGGAAAGCTTATGAAATTAGGCTGGAAGAAAAAGAAAACCCAAATCAAAATCCGTCATACCCTTTTCCCACATGGAACGGTGAGAATTTAAAAAATAAATCTTTTCTGATTTGGACAGAACAGGGCCCGGGTGAAGTGTTCCTTTGCTCATCAATGATCAAAAAAATCATTGATTTAACAGAAAAATGTTTAATTATTACCTCTAAACGTTTCATTGGAATTCTTCAAAGATCCTTCCCTAATGCAGAGATTTTGGATGGAGAAGAATTTTCTCCATCAAACAAAAATATTGATTACCAGAGCTCTACGATGAATCTTGGTAAGTATTTGATAAAAAAATTCAGTGACATAGAGTCATGCAAGGGGAATATAATACCAAACCCTGAGGTGACAAATAAACTAAGAAAAAGTTATCAATCAATCTCACCTGGCTCAAAACTTGTTGGTATTTCCTGGAAGAGTATAGAATCTATTTACTCCAATAATAAAAACATAAATGTTACTGAAATTCTCCCTATTCTAAAAATACCAAACCTTATATTTATAAATCTCCAATATGGGAATATTGATAAAGAACTAGTTGAGATAAAAAATAATGATATCAAATTTATTACAGATAAAAATATAGATCCTTTAAAAAACCTAGATGACCATGTAGCGCAAGTTGCAGCAATGGATTTAGTAATTACAACATCCAACACTACAGCTCACACAGCCGGGGCAATCGGGATAAAAACCCTCTGCCTACTTCCTCACACTCTTGGAGAAGGGCTCTTATGGTATTGGTTTAAGGATATAGATAAGTCACCTTGGTACACCAATACAAAACTCTACAGACAAAGAAAACATAATGAATGGTCTCAGCCATTAGGTGAGCTTGCAAATGATCTAATAGCGCACCTGCATCAAATTAATTTAATTGATAACCCTGGGGAAGTAGCAAAAAATCTTTCTGAATTATTCCTCAAAGCAAATAAAATAACCCCAGCAGGTATCTTAGCATTACTATCGATAAATTATGGCAAGAATGATGTAAGCTTATTTAGAACAGATGCAAGCTCAAAATCTACTGACGGGAAATACTCTAAAGCTTTGGATATTTTAAATAAAGCCCTATGCCTTCACAAGAATAATACTGACCTTCTCATAGACAAAGCAAATAATTTAACAAATCTATGCATGTATGATGAAGCATCCAAAACCCTTAAAGAGGCTCATGATATAGAAAAAGATAACTTTATCATCCTAAATAATTTAGCCTTAAGTAAAAGAAGAAATGGTAAAACACATGAGGCATTAAGAATATTTAAACAAATAAAACCTATGGAAAAAAACAATGTAGCCATTAAATTATCAATGGCCGCTTGTTTGTCAGAAATAGGAGATTCTGAAAAAGCAATTGAAATATTTAATGAACTCATACATGAGAATGAAAAATCATTTAAGGCAAAAACGTCTCTTGGTATGCATTGTTTAAAATATGGTAAACTAAAAGAAGGATGGCTTCTTCTCAAGAATAGACTTAATCTGGAAAGTGCAAATATAAATTATGATAATTTTCCATTTAGAATTTGGAATCAAGAAGAACTAAATGATAAAAAAATTCTTGTATGGACAGAACAAGGTATAGGTGAGGAAATACTCATTTCAACAATGATAAACGATGCAATAATAAAAACCAAATCTATAACACTCCTTTGCTCAGAAAGAATGATTCCCTTATATAAAAGAAGCTTTAAAAAAATAAATGTTATCGAAAGGAAAGAGCCGCTAGCACCTAAAGCACTTGATAGCTCATTAGACTATCAAATGTCTCTAAGCGATCTAGGTCTTCTTCTAAGACCTAACATACAAAGCTTTTCAGAAAAAAATAAACCGCCTCTAAAACCTAACAAAATATTAAAAGAAAAACTTAGAAAAAAATACAAAGAAGTAACTAATTCTAAATTTCTTATTGGCATTTCTTGGGACAGTCAAACCCCAAAAATTGGTAAATTAAAGAGCATTAAACCACACTATTTCTCAACACTAGCAAAAAATAAAAAAATTAGACTTATCTCGCTGCAATACAATCCACATAAAGATGATCTAAATTTAATGAGAAAAGTATTTGGAAGTAATTTTTTTTATGATCACAAAATAGACCCACTTATCAACTTAGATAATTCAGCATCCCAAATCGCAGCTATGGACCTTGTTATAACTATTAGCAATACAACCGCGCACCTTGCAGGAGCATTAGGAATTCCCACATTACTACTTCTTCCTAAAGGTACTGGGAGACATTGGTACTGGTTTAATGGACTAAAAAAGTCTCCATGGTATAATTCTATTCAAATTTTTGAATGTGATTATGATTATGATTGGTCAAAACCTATCGAACTAATCCAAAATAAAATACAAGAGATAATCAGTTAAAATGTCAAACAATAATCTAGTAAGCACTAATCAGAAAAGCCCCCCAAACAAAATCAATGATAGAAACTTTATAGATACTATAGAAGCTTACAAAGATATCTTATCAAAGAATCATAATGATATAGATGCAATTTTGGGAATAGGATTAGCCTTTGAGAAAATCAATGATTATAAAAATGCAGCCTTGTATTATGAAAAGGCATTAGGTTTAAAACCTGAAGATTCCAAAACTCTTCACAACCTAGGAAGAATTTATATTTTCTTAGATCAAAGCAGGGATGCAGAAAAAAAGATTAAAGAATCATTGCAGATTTCTCCTTCTTCAGAAGCAGCATGGTGTGATCTCGGCCTAAGCCAAATGCTTAATAAAGATTTTGACAGTGCAGAATTAAGCTTTAGAAATTCTATAAAACTTAATCCACGCTTCACAACTGCATATCATAATCTAGCTGAATGTTACCAACAGAGGTTTAAATATGAAGAAGCCATAAAAATGTTTTTAAATGCTTTAGAAATTAATCCTAATCTTGAAAATACAATAGCGTCACTAGCAGAGACTTACGCAGATATATTTGAAACTGAAAAGGCATTAGATACACTTAATAAGCACATCGCAATGAACCCACAAAGCGTAACTTGTCGTCAGTCTCGTGCAATAATACTGCTAAAAGAAAAAGAATTTAATAAAGGCTTTCATGACTATGAATGGAGATTAAATCCCTCATCAAGCAATTTTATAGCAAGACCTTTTGCACAAAAACTCTGGAAGGGAGAAAATGAAAAAAGCAAAACACTTCTGATTTGGCTAGAACAAGGAGTTGGTGATGAAATTCTCTCATTAAATCTAGTTAAATATTTTTCAAAAAAAATAAATAACTTACTTATAGAATGTGACCCACGTCTTGAAAAGATACTTAGGAGATCATTCAAAAATATAGAAATATTTTCAAGGGTTGATGCGCCTTCGAAAAAAATAAAAGATACCGATTTTGTATGCCCTATATGGTCAGGTGCAAAATTTTTTGACCTTGATAATAAATTTGAGACGCAAAAAAAACCTATACTAAAGCCAGATAAACTTAAGGAAGGTTTTTACAGGGAAAAATATAATAAACTGGGAAACGGAAAAAAAATAATAGGCATATCATGGTTTAGTGGAGGAAACTTTAGCCAACTTAAGACGCCTCCTTTAGAGTCATGGAAAAAACTTTTATCCCATGAAGACATATTCTTCGTCTCTATTCAATATAACCCTTCAAAAAAAGATCTTAAAGTATTAGATAATTTTGCTCCTCATGGTATTTATTTTGATGATTCACTTGATAATATTAATGATATTGATGAGATTGCGGCTCAAATTTGCTCCTTAGATGCAGTCGTAACAGTCAGTAATACTAATGCTCATCTAAGCGGTGCGCTTGGCAAACCAGTTGGAACAATTATTCCTTACTCCAGAGGGAGCTTCTGGTATTGGTTCAAAAATACTGAGGAATCTGCCTGGTATCCATCAATGACACTGTTTAGACAAAATAGCCCGGGAGACTGGGACTCAGCTATTGAAAAAAGTATCAACTGGGTGAGGAAAATAATATAATGAAGCTCACACCCTTTAGTAAGATAAAAGATGAGAGAAAATAATAATGATTAAAGCATTCATAGGATATGATAGCAGAGAGACTGTTGCCTTTCATGTTCTTTCACACAGCATACATAGCAGAGCCACCACACCTGTTGAGATTGCGCCATTAATGTTATCTCAATTGTCTAAAATTTTTTCCAGAGAAAAACACCCTCTGCAGTCAACAGACTTTTCATTTTCTAGGTTTTTGGTCCCTTACTTGTCAAACTATTCTGGCTGGTCAATGTTTTGCGATTGTGACATGCTAATGATAGATGATATTTCTAACCTTTGGTCACAAAGAAACGAAAAGTTTGCTGTGCAAGTTGTAAAGCACGATCACAAGCCAACTGAAGACAGTAAATTTCTTGATCAGCCTCAGAGTAAATATGAAAAGAAAAATTGGTCGAGTGTTATTTTATTCAATAACTCCAAGTGTAAAGCCCTGACTAAGGAGTACGTAAATAATGCGTCGGGCCTAGAACTGCATCAATTTAAGTGGCTTGAGAATGATAGTCTCATCGGCGAACTTCCGCCAAGATGGAATCATCTTGTAGACTATGATCTCACCTTACCAAAAGAAGAACTTTCATTGCTTCATTTTACTAAAGGGGGACCATATTTTAGTGATTACAAAAATTGCAGTTACTCAGATCTTTGGTTCGAAGAACATGATAAAATGATATATGCTGGTAGCGATCACATTAGCTAAATCCATCAAAGTAAAATCTTATGCGCGGAAACACCGTAAATAATTCTAATAAAGATGTCTATTTAAAGGCAGCTATTGAAGCTCATCAAAAGGGTAACCTTCAAGTAGCAAAGGAAATATATAGGGCAATACTTAGCCAAGACCCAAAGAATAGTGAGTCAATTTTTAGACTTGGCACAATGGCACTTCAACTAAATCAATATGAAAAAGCAGCTGAATATATTGGCAAAGCGATAAAAATAGGCCCCCCAAGAATTTCTATGTATATTAACCAAGGAGCTGCATTAAAGCATTTAGATCAACATGAACGGGCCATAAAAGCATATAACAAAGCATTAAAAATAGATAAACATTCAGTTGATGCTCTTTTTAACAAAGGTTGTGTATTACAAGCGCAAAATAAATTTGATAAAGCAAAAGACCTATACCTAAAAGCTCTTTCCATAAATAGTGATGATGCTGAAATATGGATAAATTTAGGGTCAGTCGAAAAAGAGCTAGGTGATAATAAAAGGGCTATTTACTCATTTGAAAAAGCAGGAGAATTAAACCCTAAGCTTGGCGCTGTATATAGCAATATTGGAGCAATCTTGTTTGAGGAGGGCTTAGAAAAAACAGGATTAAAACTCGTTGAAAAAGCAATAGAACTTGAACCAAAAAATTCAAAATATCTTTACGACATGAGCACATTTTGGCTTGCTCGAGGTGACCTTGAAAGAGGATGGAAAGATTATGAAAAAAGATTTCTACATAGCAAAATATCTAAAGGACGCCGTCCTCCAGCACCACCCCCCTACTGGGAGGGTCAAGATCTTACTGAACTTAAAGATAAGAATATTCTTTTCTGGACAGAGCAAGGACTTGGGGAAGAACTCATAAGTTCTAGTGTAATCCCAAAGCTAATAAAAAAAGGACTCAAATTTTCAATTGAGTGTACATCAAAACTAGTTCCTATTTTGTCTAAGACTTATCCTCATATAAATTTTTATTCATGGGAAGAACATGAGGAATTAATTAGAAACAAAAAGGATGAAATTGATTATCAATACCCCTTATTGAGTACCTTAAAATTTTTCTTTAAACAACATGAGCAAATTAATTACGGCAGGACA
Organism: uncultured Alphaproteobacteria bacterium; assembly: GCA_902575965.1. Classification (GTDB taxonomy): domain Bacteria; phylum Pseudomonadota; class Alphaproteobacteria; order Rhodospirillales; family Rhodospirillaceae. The sequence goes on from CACGTM010000012.1 coordinate 7,324, forward strand.
TTAATAAAACCAGATATAAAAAAAACAAATCTTTTAAGAAAAAAGTACAAAGAACTTGCTCAGGGAAGAAGAATCATAGGCATTTCATGGAAAAGTACCAGTATGACTTTTGGGACTGATAAAACCATCCCTCTAAAAGAGTGGGATAGTATCATTAACAAAAAAGATATTTTTTGTGTAAATTTACAATATGGAGAATGCCAGAAGGAAATAAATAGTTTCAATAATAAATTCGGATCAGATATATATTTTGACAATAGCATAAAACCTCTTGAAGAACTTGAGACAGCCTTTGCCCAAATAGCAGCAATGGATTTAGTTATATCAATTTCTAACAGTAATATCCATTTTGCAGGATCAATGGGTATTCCAACATTTTCGATAATACCCCGGTCAAAAGGGTTAATATGGTACTGGTTTACAAAAGGGACACACAGCCCCTGGTATCCTTCTGTCCGTCTTTTTAGGGAGACATCTCCCCCTGATACCGGAACACCTTGGTGGCCAACGGTTATTGATAATGTTGATAAAGAGCTATCTGTCTGGCTCAAGAAACCTCTTGAACCACGAATAGATTCCTAATGTCAACGCAGCAAGAAATAATTTCCCTTTTAGATCAAGCGGTTAAAATGCATCAAGCAAACCGACTTAAGGAAGCTGAAAATCTATATAAAAAAGTTCTCACCTTGTCCCCTCGACAATATGACGCACTTAACCTCTTAGGTGTCTTAGCCCATCAGAGTGGAAACAATGATCAAGCAATAGACTTATTTGATCAGGCCATTGCTGCATCACCAAACCTTGCCTCAGCTCACTTTAATAAAGGAAATGTCCTCTATGGTAATAAACAACTGGAAGAATCGGTAAGTTGCTACAAAACTGCCCTTACCTACGATCCACAATCGCAAGATGCTCTTCTCAATCTTGGTGTGATACTTCAGGAACAAGAAAAAACAGGAGAAGCTCTGAGTATATTTTTAAAATTAATAAAGATTGCGCCTAATAACCCTAAGGCGCATTACAACAAAGGAAAGTGCCTACATGCGACAGGCAACCTTAAGGATGCTGAAAAATCCCTTAAGGACGCTCTGAAACTAGACCCAGAAAATGCAGACTGCTGCTTTGCCCTAGCAACAGTGAAGGAAGAGCTTCATCAAAATGAGGAAGCAATTAAATACATTCAAAAAGCAATTAAAATTAAACCCGACTGGGCACAAGCGTATCTTATTCAAATAAGAATTCTAAAAAAAACAGACTCCAATGAACAAGCCTTAGTTACTGCTAACAATGCTGTTAAAAATTCTAACAGGTCCCCCCTGTCCTTAATTTGCCTAGCTTGGGCTCAGGGTAATAATTTTGACCATTTAATTGAAGAAATTCATAATAATAATCAGCTAGACCATAATGAACTAATAGCTCTATCCAACATAGCCAGAGATACTATTGGCTCTTGGCCAGCCATAAGACTTTTGAATCAATCAATCAGTATTCGGGAAACAGAGGTTGCATTAAATAATCTTGGAGCCAATTTTGATGATCTAAGTTTATTTTCTAGTGCACGTGTTTGCTATGAATTAGCGGTGAGACTTAATAGAGACTATTTAAAAACGCTAAAGTCTTATGGTTGTGCACTATTAAGAAATACTCAGCTAGAAGAAGGCTGGGATATTCTTTCAGAAAGAATATATAACAAGAATTTCTCCGGCCTTAGACCTGGAAATACCCCAATCTGGAAAGGAGAAGACATCTCAAAGAAAACACTCTATGTGTTTTTTGAGGAAGGTCTGGGAGAACATATACTCCAAGCAAGCATGATTGGCTCTATAATTCCATCTGCAAAAAAATGCATAGTAGAATGCGCAAGAAGACTCGTTCCAATTATTAAAAGGTCATACCCAAATGCTCAGGTTATATCCGGAACTGAAAAAAAAGATGTCCTTGATGCCCTAAAAGAAGCTGACTATCAAATACCAGGAATTAATTTAGGTAGCCACACGCGAAGAGACTTAAAGAGCTTCCCTCAAAAACAATCTGGTTTTCTATCCGCAAACAAAGAAATATCAGATAAATTCAGGAATAAATATAAGGCAATGGCAAATGGCAAACGTATCATTGGAGTAAATTGGATAAGTGGAAGCTCTAACCATGGAAAGTACAAATCAATAGACCTTAATGAATTATTACCTATTATTGAAAAACAAGACGTTTTTCCAGTAAGTCTTCAATATGGACCTGTGTCTGAAGAATTAAAAAAATTTGCAATTAAGACAGGACATGAAATTTACTTTGACGATAGCTTTGATCAAATCAAAGATTTAGAGCAATTCTTCGGACAAATTAATGCAATGGATCTTGTTGTTTCAATATCTGGTACAACTGTTCATGCCGCTGGCTCACTTGGTGTCCCAACCTGGATGATGATCCCCAGTGGTCGCGGGGCACTTTGGTACTGGTTTACAAAAGGGACACACAGCCCCTGGTATCCTTCTGTCCGTCTTTTTAGGGAGACATCTCCCCCTGATACCGGAACACCTTGGTGGCCAACGGTTATTGATAATGTTGATAAAGAGCTATCTGTCTGGCTCAAGAAACCTCTTGAACCACGAATAGATTCCTAATGTCAACGCAGCAAGAAATAATTTCCCTTTTAGATCAAGCGGTTAAAATGCATCAAGCAAACCGACTTAAGGAAGCTGAAAATCTATATAAAAAAGTTCTCACCTTGTCCCCTCGACAATATGACGCACTTAACCTCTTAGGTGTCTTAGCCCATCAGAGTGGAAACAATGATCAAGCAATAGACTTATTTGATCAGGCCATTGCTGCATCACCAAACCTTGCCTCAGCTCACTTTAATAAAGGAAATGTCCTCTATGGTAATAAACAACTGGAAGAATCGGTAAGTTGCTACAAAACTGCCCTTACCTACGATCCACAATCGCAAGATGCTCTTCTCAATCTTGGTGTGATACTTCAGGAACAAGAAAAAACAGGAGAAGCTCTGAGTATATTTTTAAAATTAATAAAGATTGCGCCTAATAACCCTAAGGCGCATTACAACAAAGGAAAGTGCCTACATGCGACAGGCAACCTTAAGGATGCTGAAAAATCCCTTAAGGACGCTCTGAAACTAGACCCAGAAAATGCAGACTGCTGCTTTGCCCTAGCAACAGTGAAGGAAGAGCTTCATCAAAATGAGGAAGCAATTAAATACATTCAAAAAGCAATTAAAATTAAACCCGACTGGGCACAAGCGTATTCAAATTTGGGGAATTTCCAAAAAAATAAAGGGGACCTTGAACAAGCGCTCTTAAGCTATAAAAAATGCCTTAAAATAAACCCAAAAAATTATACAAATCAGACAAACCTTGGAATTCTGCAACTTTATATGGGTAAATTTCAGGAAGGTTGGACAAATTACGGCTACAGATCTAAATCAGAAGCCCCTTTTTATATTAAACATAATTTTAATTTACCCCATTGGAAAGGAGAAGACCTATCTAATGAGAATATTCTCCTATGGAACGAACAAGGCCTTGGAGATGAAATTATCTTTTGCTCGATGCTAAAAGAATTATCCTTTAAGGCTAAAGAAATAACACTGTTGTGCTCCCAAAAATTAAAAAGTGTCTTTGAGTATTCCTTTTCAGACCTTAAAAACCTAAAAATAATAGAGAATCGAGACTTTAATATTCAACCGAATAATTTTAATAGGGCTATTTCTCTAACTGACCTTGGCAAATTTTTGCGCCCATCATTTAACAATTTTCCTCCCCCACAAGCCTATCTGAAATTTGATGAAATAAGACAAGGAAATCTCAGAACAAAATTAAAAAATGAGCATGGGGAAAATATAAAATTCATAGGGATATCATGGGCAAGCAATAATCCAATTATTGGAAAAGAAAAATCCATACCTCTTGAAAACTGGTTACCCCTTCTTGAGCTTCCAGACATTAAATTTGTAAATCTTCAATATGGGCGTGCGTTAAGTGAACTAAATACTTTACCGGAGAGAATCCGCAAAAAAATCGTCACATTAAAAGAAATTGACCTTAATGGAGGTCTGAACAAACCCTTAGAACTCCTGTCAGCCTTGGACTTACTTATAACAAGCAGTAATACCACTGCACATTTGGCGGGCGCTGCGGGGCTACCTGTTTGGATTCTTACTCCTAGAGGCAGGTCACTCATGTGGTATTGGTTTTCCAGTGGAAGTAGGAGTCCTTGGTACAAAAATGCTATGATTTATAGGCTAAAAGCGGGTGACAAATGGAAAGATTTAATGAGTGAAATAAGTAAAATGGTAACTAAATTGGACCTAAATGATGGATTTTCACTATAAGAACCGAAAAAAAACGCTAAATAAATGGTAATTGAAGCCAAAATGTTGTATTTCAGCAACAACAGTTTAAGAAACTTTTATATAAATATCAACAAACTGCTTGACTTTTTTGCCCTAAAAAGTTGTTATTGGCTTGCGCTGACGGGCGTAGGCGCGTTTTTTAAAAATGCGTCTGAATTTAAATTAAATCTAGATATCTGGAAACCAAAAGGGGATCCTATTGTTATGAAAAAACAAGTATTAAATTACGGTAGTGCATTGTTGGCAACAACAGCCCTATCGGGTGGTGCAGCTCACGCTGGATCATTAGTTACTGAAACAGCGGCTGCCGCTGTCCCAGCTACTACGTTAACAGCTGCAAAACTATCCGCTCAAGTTTTTGGCGGAACTACTACTGCTCAAAAAGCAGTTACTCTTGGACCTATTGGAGTTAGTCTTGATTTCTCAAACGCTTATACAACTAAGTTCGATGTAGAAATTGAGGGAACAAACTCAGACTTCACAGGTACTGTTGCTGCTGCTTCATACGCAACAACAGCTGGTGGTATTTCACTTCTTGGTGGAACAGCTGGTTGTACTGTTCAGGTTTTAACTGAGCGTATTTTGATTGAAGATTGCCTCGTTTCTTCGGCAACAGCTATTGATCATCTGAACGTATCAGGTATTGCATTTAACCAAGCAAACGGTTTAGCAACAGCTGGTGCATCAATTGCTCTTAACGCAATTGTTCGTGGTCAAAGTAACAACACATTTGAAACATTGGCAGCAAGAAACCTAGTAACAAGTCAAAACAGTATTAAGGTTTCTTCATTCGCTTCAACTGCAGCTACTATCCGTAACTCTGCAGTGCCGCCTTTCTCTGACCTAACAGGTGGAGCTACTGCCTTCTCAATGGGTGTAGTTACTATCTCAGGTACAGGCGCTGTCGGTACTGACCTTTCTACTGCTATCGCAACAGGTGATGCATTAGCAGGTAGTATGGAGTTGACTGTAACACACGGTGTCTTGGCTGATGCTGCAACAACTGCAATTGACGTTGCTTCAAGTACAGTTGGTGGTGCCGCTGCTACTGCTAGTGTTAGAAAGTCAAACTTCAACGGAACTGTTGCATCATTTGATTATACAGCTTCAAACACTGTTTTAGGTTCTTATGATATTGAGGTTAATTTCGATGGAACTACTTCTATCGCAACTTATGCCGCAGGAACTGTAGACGTAGTGTTCTCAGCTGGTACATCAAACCTAGGTGCACACCCAGCGGGTGCAGGCACATTAGCTGGCCTTAATCGTGATGGTTTCTCAACACAACTGAATACAGTCCAGTCATCAGCTGGAAATGGATCTACAGTATTCCAGTCATTCGTTCGTGTTGTAAACAATGGTTCAGTTGCTGGTGCGGTGAGTATTGTTGTTCGTGATGATGTAGATGGTAGCTCATATGGTACTTACACTGGAGGTACTATTGCCGCTAACTCAACATTACAGATCAGCATGCCAACTATTGAAACTGCTTTAGGCATCACTGCAGCAGGTCAGTATCAGTTATCACTGTCTGGTCCGTTTGACGGTTATGCACAGCATGTAATGTTTAATAGCGTTGATAATCACTTTGTTGATCTATCAGGCTTCAGGGCTGCAAACCCTTAAGCTAGCTATAAAAAGAGATAATCTGTTCATTCAGATTACCGGAAAGGGAGGGTTCTTACTCTCCCTTTTTCGTTTTTAAGCCGTAAATACTGCATACTCGTTACACAATTAGGGCTTTATGACACTCAGTTAACTTATGAATCTCTGTGAATTAGTGTATTAATTTAACTATAATTCACTTCATTTGAGAAAACATAATTATGCCATCTTTTAAATTTGAAGCGATTGACGAAACTGGAAGAACTGTATCCGGACAAATTAACTCAGATACAGATAAAAGTGCTCTCAGAACTTTAATATCTCGAGGTCTTTCCCCTTTAAATATTCAATTAAATGATGAAAAGAAAAATAACAAAAACTGGGCACTTGGCAGCATCCCTAAAACACAAGATTATATCTTATCTTTAAAGCAATTGTCCCTTCTAATTAGCTCAGGCGTTCCTCTTATTACAGCGGTTGAAACACTCAAAACTCAAAGTACTCATAATAAGCTTCAAGAAGCCTTTAGTTTTGTTGCAAGAGATCTAAGGTCAGGACAAACATTTTCTGAATCATTAAAGAATTCTATCCCCGAATATCCACCTTATGTTTACCAACTAAGCCTTGCCGGAGAATCTATCGGTGAATTAGGTAATTCTCTTAATGATGCAGCAAAACAAATGGAATATGAATATAAAATTAAACAAGAAATTAAGAATGCTCTAACTTATCCATCCATTTTAGTTTTAGCTGGGATTAGCGCTGTAGTATTTATTTTCATTGTTGTTGTTCCAAGGTTTTCAGCGATGTTAAATAATCAAGATCAGCAGCTTCCTTACATATCCAAACTTGTACTCTCTACTGGCATGTTTCTTAGCGAAAACACTTTTCTGGTTTTTCTTTTAACTATTATGTTGGCTCTAAGTATTTTTTGGATGTCAAAGAATAGGAAAATTAAAGACAGAATTAATGAGACCCTGATCAGGCTTCCAATACTGGGCAGTTGGATTATTGAAAGTGAGCTATCCAAATGGTCTTCTATGATGGGTACAATGATAAAACATGGCGTAGATCTAATTCAAGCGCTTAAGTTTGCCGAAAGCTCAGTATCAATAAAGTCTATGAAAATGAATATAAGTCAAATCAGCAAACTTGTAAGAAGTGGAAATAGTCTTTCTCATGCAATGAATGAACTAAATATTTTCTCAAATACAGCTCTAAGCCTTGTTAAAGTTGGTGAAGAATCAGGAGAATTACCACAGATGCTTAAATCTCTATCTAACCTTTATGAAGATTCAGGACGACAAAGGATGAAAAAGTTTCTTTTAATACTTGAACCTGCAGCTATAATTTTGATTGGATTAGTGATTGGCGGTATTGTGACTGCTATTATGTTGGCAATTACAAGTATTAACCAAATTAACCTTTAGGTAAGGATTATGAAAATAAAAAAAACTCTTATGAATTTTTTTCAAGATAAATCAAGAAAGAACAAAGGTTTTACTCTTTTAGAAATGTTGGTTGTTTTAGTCATAATAGGATTAGTTGCAAGTCTTGTAGGACCACAACTTCTTGGGAGAGTTGATAGTTCCAAAGTGACTGCAGCTGAAGCTCAAATAAGGATGATTAAAGGAGCTCTTGATACATTAAGGCTTGATATAGGAAGATATCCCAGCAAGGAAGAAGGATTGTCGCTTCTTACATCTCCCCCCGCTGACTCAAGATTAAATCGATACTGGCAAGGACCTTATTTATCCGAGGATTTACCCCTAGATCCCTGGAAAAATCAATACCAGTATCAGGGAAGTAAATCAAATAGAGTAATTCTATTTAGCTATGGGGCAGATGGTAAGATTGGTGGTGAAGGAATAGATGCTGATATTGGATTTAAAGGATCATTATCGCAAAATTAATAATGTGAATGCAAAAGGTTTCACATTACTAGAAATGCTAACAGTTCTTTTCATAATTGGATTAGCTGCATCATTGGCCCTGCCAAATTTATCCCTGATCTTTGATAGGATAAAATTTTCTAATGAACAGAAAAATGTTTATAGGAGCATTAACCTTCTCTCCTACAAAGCGCTCTCTGAAAATAGGGACTTTGTGCTATTGAACAATACAGAAAAAAATTTAAGTAACCATAAGCTTGGACCCTATAATACAGCAAGGCTCTCAAAAATATCAGTTGAACTCCCTAAAGGGTGGATAATAAATGTTGACGAACCAATATTCTATAAGTCATCGGGTTTTTGTTCTGGTGGTAAGATTTCACTATCTGTTGGAGAGTATAGCTATCCATTAAAACTAATTCCTCCATTTTGCCAAATAAATTATGATTAATTTACCAATGAAAATGAATAAGGGATTTACTTTAATTGAGGCATTAATTGCTATTGCTATTCTCGGAGCAGCCTTACTGCCTATAATGGCATTAATGAGTCAAAGTATAAATCAGATACATAAGATTGCAGAATCTAACGCCAAATCTTCTGCACAAGACTCTGCGTTAGCAATAATAGAACCCATTAACCCTATGGAAAACCCGTCGGGAGAGGTAGAACTGGTTGGCTTTAATATGGTTTGGTCGAGCGAGCAAATTGTGCCTCCAAATAATACAGTTCAAATTGGAGCTGGACTGGCAGGGTACAAAGTGGCGTTTTACATTGTTAATATCGAAATTCTAAAAAATAGCGAACCCTGGTTTTCCTTTCAGGTAAGAAAAGTAGGGCATCGGCGTATCCAAAACTCAATTAACCCTTTTAGCGATACGGTGAGATAATGGGAAGTAAAAATGTTAAAAAGATAGGAGGTTTCACTCTTCTCGAAGTTATAGTAACTCTTGTCATTGCAAGTATGATTTCAGTGATACTAATGCAATCTCTTTCAACAATGCTTAATATGCGTCATAAATTTGGTAAAGAACTAATTAATTTAGAAAAAATTGGGATACAAAAAAGTGTCATCACAACCCCCATATCGGGGATATTTCCAGACTATAATGATGGAGATGATCGGTTTAAGGGAAGCTTAAGCAGTATCAGAGGTTTAACTCTCTACCCTCTTCAAGGAATTACAGGTGCACCAACAGCGTTTGGAATTGATATTATTTATGATTCATCTTCCAATCAGTCAGCTTTATTATACAAAGAACGTGGATTTGAATCTTTGGAAATTGCACGTTGGAACGGAAACGAGGGGTCATTTGAATACTTAGATATGAATGGAGTATGGTCAAAAAGATGGCCTATAGGAAATAATCCAAACACTCAAGTACCACGCTCGGTAAAATTTACTTCAGGTTTGATTGAGTCATCATATATAATTCGCGTGACAACTACGTCAGATCGACCTGGAAGGCTACAAGACTCACCATTTAGGGTTAATAATCCAAGATGAAAAATAATAAAAAATTATACAAGCAACAAACTCAAAATGCTAAGTACCATTTTGACCAGGGTGTAATTCATCTTCGGGACTCTAACTTTATAGAAGCCGAAAATGAATTTAAAAAAGGGATCTCTGCAGATCCTCTGTCTTTAGCATTAATAATAAACCTTGGAATTTCATTAGCAAAACAAAATAAAACTTTGCAAGCAGAAAAGGTTTATAAAAGGGCACTTAAATTAAAACCAAATTCTTTGGAAGCCTTGATTAACTTGGGTGATCTATACAAGTACTCTAAACCAAAGGTTGCAAGACATTATTTGGATATGGCCCTCAATTTACAACCTGATAATAAGAATGCTTTAGATATATGTGGTTTTACTTGGTTTATGGAACAGAAATATGACCAAGCATTAAAATATTACGAGGCAGCAATTCGGCTAGATTCTGATTTTAAAAGAGCATTATTTCATAAAACTGCAATATTTTTTTTAACTGGGAAGTTTGACATTGCTTGGGAAAATTATATTACAAGATACGGTGCCACAGGTAATATAGGCAGTCCCATTGGAGATAAACTACCTTTTTTTAAAGGAGAATTGAATTATTCATCAAAACTTCTAATTTGGACAGATCAAGGATTGGGGGATGAGATCCTTCAGTTAGGGATTATAAAAGAATTCATAGAAAAATTCCCTTTTGAGGTTTCAATCATTACAAATGTCCGACTTAAAGAAATTGTTGAAAGATCTTTGCCACAAGTTAACTTTTTCTCATTAACTAAAAGTGAAAATAATAAATATTCAATATCAGACTTCTCTTATCAAGCCCCCGCAATGAGCTTAGCAGTTCATATAAAAAGAGATTTAAATGAAAAATATAAAAATGATAAATATCTTGTCCCTTGCGAAAATAAAACTAGAGAATTAAGAAAAAAATACTTAAAAATTAGCGAAAATAAACCGCTTGTTGGTATATCTTGGAGAAGCTATCACCCTGAGTTTGGAGAAAATAAATCTATTAAATTAAGATTTTTTATGAATAAAATCATTGATTTAGACTGTCTTTTCGTAAATTTGCAATATGGTGATTATGAGTCAGAATTAAATAGTTTACCCTCGAAGTTTCAATCAAAATTATTCACTGATTTAACAATAAATCCAAAAGGTAAAATAGATAATTTTGCGAGTCAAATTAATGCTCTTGACTTCATTATTACAACCAGTAATTCAACTGCTCACCTTTCTGGTGCAATTGGGAAAGAAACTATAACTTTAGTTCCAAAAGTTGGCCCCGGCTGGCTCTGGTATTGGTTTGAAGAGAGGTCATCAACGCCCTGGTACCCAAAGCTTAAAGTTCTAAGACAAGGTCAAAACAATAGCTGGAAAAATGCATTAAATAAATCAAGAATTGAACTGTCTAATTTCTTGAATAAAAGGGCTATGGTTACAAGTAATTAATTAGATTTTTAGCGGCAATTTATTATCATATGACAAATTATGTGAGTCTAAGCTTATGCATTTATCAGATAAAAACATGAGAGGCTTTGTCCTGCCATTAACCCTATGGATAATCGCCGCAATGGGTTTAATATCAGCTATGATGTCTGAATGGGTATCTGAAGCAACGAATAATGCATTGATCATTAAAGAAAAATCCGAAGCAAATTTAATTTTTTCTAATATTAGAAATGAGTTAGCATTCATTTTTGCACGTCGGCCCTATACATTCAGAGGATTACAAGTAGGCAACTTTATAAATAAACCAAAAGGGGATTCGTTCAATGATATTTTGAATGCGGATTTCACATCTGATCAAATGATTAAGCTTGATGGTACAAATTATATTATGTCAAGTGATAGACAATATGTAGTAAGAATTCATGATGGGAAGGGGTTAGTTAATCTAAATACTGTTAATCTAAAATACCTAAAAAATATGTTTAGTGTATTAGAGATACCTGAGACGAGTCACAATGCACTTGCAGATGCTCTTTTAGATTATAGGGACGAAGATGATTTCCGAAGACTATCTGGAGCAGAAGAAAATACATATATAGACCTAGGTCTTTACCCTCCCTCAAATAGCTTTCTGGTTACCCCCCTTGAAGCTCAACGTATTTTAGGTTGGACAAATTTAAAAAAACTTTGGGATAAACACTTTGAAAAACCAATAATAACAACATGTAAATCATCAGGATTTAATCCAAATACAGCCTCAAAAGAAGCTTTATCAACATTTATTGACGGGATCTCATACGATAATTCAGATATTCTAGTATCATTAAGAAAAAAAATTCCATTTAGAAATATTAGAGATGTTGGAGACTCAATTGGACTAATATTAAATGAGCAACCGTTTTTTTTCAGCTTTCTACCTGGAAGATGCTTTATTATAGATCTTATCAAACTTGAAACAGGAGAACACACTCGTTTTTCATTAACCCTTTTACCAAGGAATACGAGCCAACCATGGCAGATAGATTATGTTTATAAAATACCTAATGAAACTAAAAAACCACTTTTATCCGTTAATACAGAAGAAACTTTTCCCAGCCCCGAAGATATATATCGAAGGGGAGGATAATGTTTCCGTTATTCCTGGGGCTGAAGAAAATATAATTTGGGTCCCTAATCGGAAACAACTAAAACATACCTGTATTTCCTTGCCTGATACCCTAAAGGGTAAAAAGAGAGAGTCTGCACTACGTCTAAAAATAATGGCCTGGTCCCCCTTCAAAGAAACAAAATACTGCACACAATGGAAGGGGAATACAGCAAGTGTTTTTTTATGGGATGCAAATCTCGTTGGAAAAATGATAAAAGAAAATAATATAAACCCTAACGCTTGCGAAATAATTCCAGAAGTATTTATGAGAGAACCTATCGTTACAGGTATAAGATTAGTAGATACTACCTTTGGTAAAGAGGGACAAATATGGGACGATGGGTTACTAAAAGTCTCGCGTTGGTGGAAAGAGCAACCTAATCAATTAGAGTGGGACTTATTTGTAAGAAATGCTGGCTCTATCTTAGAGCAGAGTAATTCTGGTGTACCCCAAAAAAGCAATCCTGATTGGCTTAAGGTTCCTTGGTTAAGAGAAGGTTTAGGAATAGAAAATCTAAAATATTTTTTAAAAAATAGAACTATCATTATATCTTTGGCAACGATATTAACGATTCCATTAATTTTTTTAATGACGCAATTTATAACATATAAAATTATGACGGTTAACATTCAAAGTGAATTATCACTGATTAGAGAAGATACTCAAAATATTAGAGGCCAAAGAAGGAATGCAATAAGAAATCTATCCTCGATAGAAAAATTGATATCGTTGAATAATCACCCTCAACAAATTGAAATCTTATCAAGTATTCATAGTCAAATAAGCCCACTTAATTTGTCTTTAGTAACATGGGATTACTCTCCTGGAAAACTTGAGTTTAGTTTCGAAACTAATGATAATATTAATTCAATTTCCCTAATAAAAGATCTTGAAAAGAATTATCTCTTTTCTAATGTCAGCACCAGTACCAGAGGTAGTAGACAAATCTTCAAGATGAATATTAATACGAAAGAGGAGATCCAAAAATGAATTTTTTAGCTGATCCTATTTCGGAAATAAAAACACTTTATAATTCTAAAAAAGCTGATTTTTCGAATGAATTAAGAAATAATCAAAGACTACAATTAATGTCACTTAGTGGGTTTATAATACTTTATTTACTAATTTTATCTTCACTATTTAATATTACAAATCAAACAATTAAGGACCTACAAGATATAATCTCCGAAAGTTCTCAACTAAAATCTCAAATAGGAAAACAAAATTGGTCAGAAAGAGAAGAAGAATCCAAAAAAATTCTTGGTCAATTAAAAAGCGGTCTATGGGCTGGAGAAACTCCAGGGCTTGCTGAGGCTGATTTTGAGGCATGGATAAGAAAAAACTTGAAGAATAATGGAGTAGATGTAAGACGAGTGCAATTAACAAGAGCACCAGTAGATAATGATCTGATGCTCTCAGAAGAAGAAAGAGTTAGAGGAATTCAACGTATTAGAGCAAAGGTAATTACGCCATTAAAGGAGAGTGGTTTAGTTAAATTTCTAAACATAGCGTCACAAAATGACTCATGGGTTGTTGTTGAGAAATTAATAATCAGAGCTGGTAGGAATGATAGGATAGAAATGGAGCTTTCTGCATTTTATTTACCAAAGGAAGGTATTTTATGAAAATATCAACCCAAGAAAATTATCTGAACACTATTAAGAAGTTAAGTAAATATAGAATCAATATCTTTATTATTTTCCTCTCAATAATTTTAGCCATTCTAATATCCTTTTTTGGAGCCAATTCTTCATTATATAAAGAAATTAGTAATCAAGATTGGTCACTTCCTGTCTCGCCTGAAATAAAACTAATGTCTGAACTCAATTCTATTCTTGCATCACCTTTATTTGGTGGTAAACCTGAAATAATTGAAACAATTGAAGAGATTAGTGGAAATGAAATAAATAATGGAAAATGGAAAATTATTGGAATAATTGAAGATGGGGAAGAAAAATTTGCATTAATAAATGATTTCTCAGACAATAAGGTTAAACCTGTCTCAGTTGGAGATACTTTTCCAAATGGTGAAGTATTATTAGAAATATCAAAAAATAGTATCTCAGTAAAAAATATAAAAGAAGTTCGAACTATCTCCCTTTTTAATAAAAAAATTACAGAAGGAAAATAAGTGATGGGAAAAAAACAATTACTATCTCTTATAAATCAATTTAAAAGTTACACCAAAGTACTTTTATTAATATTGCCTCTAGTGAGTTGTGCAGGAATGCCAAGAACACCTATTACAGAACCGTTATTAATTAAAAAAGAAATTAATGAAGGACAAGAGGGTCAAATCTTAGGAGTAAACAGAGGAAGAAATCAAATTTCTTCCTCACCTGGCATAAGAACACCAAGCGGTCGGAGTTTAGGGGAACCCATAACGAGCACTAAAGCTCCACCATTAACCGGAGAAAGTATTAGTATAAATTTTGAAGGAGTTAGACTTCCGGCATTCATTAATACAGTATTTGGAGAGCTTCTTGAAGTCACCTTTGAAATTGATAGTCAGGTACTTCAAAAGGAACAGTTAGTTACACTAAGGACATCTGATGCGTTAAAACCAGATAACTTCTATCAATTAGTCACCCAAGTACTAGCAAATTATGGAGTTCGTGTAGTTTATGAAAATAATGTTTATAGGGTTATTCAGAACACCCAAGCTCAAAGTGAAATACCAAGAATAGTTAGATCTAGAGCATTTAGCACCGTTCCAGGTGACATGAGACCCGTATTTCTGTATGTTAAAATTGACAATGTGCGTGTGAAATCAATGCAGATATGGCTTGAGCAAGCACTAAAGGGAAGATTAAGGATTAATGGAGTTCCTTACACAAATGCTCTGATGCTCTTAGGAACAGCTGAGGATATTGCAGCAGCCACTGAAGTTATTGAAATACTTGACCAACCAAATTTTGCTGGAAACAGGAGTTTAAAAATATCACCAGCATTTTGGACTGCGGAAAAACTTACTCAGCAGTTAATAATTGTTCTTAAGGCAGAGGGTTTCGCTGTTGACTCTAATACTGAGAGTGATGCGCCAATAAAACTCATACCTGTTCAAGCACTTAATCAGATTATTGTATTTGCTTCTAAAGAAGAAAATTTACAACATGTAATGGATTGGGCTTCCGAATTAGATAGGCCGGGACAAACCATAAACGCAACAGGAGTTTACTATCACCCAATTGAAAATACTAATGCTGAGGATATTGCTTCAATCATCGGACAGCTTCTAGGAGAAAGCAGTGAACAAAGTCAAGAGGCAAGCTCAGGTGACAATGACCAAACTAGTAAGGTGATAGTTGATACTGGAAGGAATGCAATAATTTTTCAAGGAACAGCTGAGGAATATGCTCAATTTCGCTCCCTTGCAGAACAAATGGATCGAGCACCTTATGAAGTACTTATCGAAGCAACAGTTGCAGAAGTTACTTTGGATAAAGGAGAATCTCTTGGTGTCTTATTAAATTTTGATGAAACTGGTATTTCAACGGCAAATCAAATCTCAGTAAGCTCAGATGGAGGTATACTAGCAAACCTGATACAAGACAGGGGTGATTTTACAGCAGCACTAAATGCAGCTGCAGATAAAAGCAAAGTTTCTATTCTCTCAAGCCCAAGATTAGTAGCAGCAAGCGGTAAATCTGCATCAATGCAAGTTGGCACTCAGGTTCCTATAATTACTACACAACAAACTGCACCTGATGGCTCAACACTAGGTACCAGTAATATACTTCAGCAAGTACAATATAGATCTACTGGAATAGTCCTAAACATTGAACCAATTGTAAATTCAAGTAGACGAGTTGAGTTAACGGTGAGGCAAGAGGTAAGTGATGCTCAAAATAATGATACGTATAACATACAAAGCCCCATAATCTTGACAAGAGGTATAGAAACAACATTATCTGTAGATGATGGAGAAACAATCCTACTTGCAGGACTGATCTCAGAGAACTTTAGTGAGGGAGATAATGGAATACCTTTCCTCAAAGACGTTCCATTGATAGGTAATGCCTTTAAAACACAATCAAGAGCACTTCAAAAGACCGAATTAATAGTATTACTAACGCCATATATTATTGATAGCCAAAGTACTGCCAGAGAGATACGTGATGCTTTCCGGTCAAAACTAAATAATTTGTCAGAATCCTTCGAAAAAATTGAATAAATTTTTTTACAAATATTTTTTGGAGAAAATAAATGTTAAGGAATATATTTTTTGTAGTAACTATCTTATTCATTTCAAATTGTTCATCTGTAACGGATCCAGCCAAAACACATGAATACTGGTATCCTAATGCAAATAAATTAAGAGATGCCAGTACAGAAATTCTTCAAAATCAGTCACTTAATGGAGACGTTGAGGCCTCATTGATTCTTGGGATGAGAATGGCAAATGGAGATAGAATAAAAAATGATCCTGTCAGTGCTTTTTTAATTTTTCAAAAGTTAGCTAATAAAAATGATCCACGAGCACAATATCTTCTTGGTGCAGCTTATGCTTCTGGATTAGGTACAGATAAAGATGAACAAATCGCTGTTAAATGGTTTAAGAAATCAGCTCTTAATGGTTATGATAAAGGACAATATTGGTATGCACATATGTTATCAAGAGGCCGAGGGGTTAAATACACTGATTGGGAGGAAGCCATAAAATGGTTCAAGAAAGCTTCAATACAAGGTCATACCAACGCCCAATTTAGCCTTGGTGAAGCATATGAACAATGCAGAGGAAGACTTGATAGAAATTTTGATAAAGCTGCTCAATGGTATAGAATAGCAGATAAATACACTGATAATATGCTTGCAAGATATAATCTTAGAAGATTGATTGATCTAGGCCTTACGGATTGGAAAGAGGGTGATGCGGGTACATCTCCAAATAAGTTTCAAGATATAACTAAAGAAAGTTTTATTTCCTGTTCAAAAGGGATAAAGGATCCATTTTTATCTGAAGATTTTAAAATTAGACCAATACTGACTGCAGAATAAGATGAAAATAGAACTAATTATTACTCTAATTTTTCTTTTAATCGAAATAGGTGTCATAATTTACTTTTATCATAAAGCTAAACAGCCTCCGGATCCAGCCAGACCCCGAATGCTAAATTACGGGCTATTGATAATATTTTCTTCGTTAATATTTATTGCTACTCTTGCACACGTTGTAACACTTGTAACTGGTAATCAAGTTAAGCCCAGACGCAAAAGAGGTATGTAAACAAAAAAAGATTAGTTTAAAATAATAGAATATGGCTATATGAATAATCATAAGGATGAAATTAAAAAAGGGTATGACCTCCATTCAAATGGTCAACTTCAAGAAGCCGAATCTATTTACAAGAATGTACTTCATGTAAATAAAGAAAATATAGAAGTTCAATACCTTTTAGGGTTGGTTAAATATGAACTTGGTAAACTTCATGAAGCATATGACCTTATAAAAAAAGTCTGTAAAAAAAATAACTCAAATAGTGATTACCTTTATAATTTATCTTTAATTTCACTTAAACTAGAGAAAAAAAAAGAAGCCTTAACGCTTGCTCAAAGAGTAATAAGTCTAGCTCCTAATAATTCCTTATATTACAAACTTTATGCAGAATGCCTTCAAAGGTTAGGAAGGTATCAAGAAGCAATTGACACGTATAAAGATTATGAAAAAATTGCAAAACACGTTCCAGAAGAAATAATCTTAAATCAAGGTTTGCTTTTAACGGATATAAAGAAATATATTGAAGCAGAGTCTAAATTTAAAAATATTTTAAAAATAAATCCAGATTCTATAGACGCAGTTCTCGGAATAGCAAAAATAAATTTATTAAAGAAAAAATACACGAGAGCAGTTGAATTATTAAATAAGTTATCTAACAAGCACAAAGATAACAAAAAAATTGAAATAATGAGAGCTAATGCATACTTCCAATCTGGTGACCTGAATAATGCATTATCGATTATCACAGAGATACTCAAAAAAAATAAAAATGATTTAGCAATATTAAATAATATTGGATATATACTTAGAGAAATGGAGAATTATTCAGAAGCAAAAGAATATTTTAAAAAAATAATAAAATTAGATCCCAAACATATAAATGCAAATGTAAATTTAGGTCTTATTCTACTATCTGAAAAGTCATACAAAGAAGGATGGAAACATTATCAATTTAGAAATTCTCAAGAATCAGTTAAAAATAATACTCCAAAAACTAATTCTCAAAAATGGAATAATAAAACATTACATAATAAAAAAGTATTAGTATGGACAGAACAAGGTTTAGGAGATGAGATACTTCAAGCAAGCCTTGTAAATGATCTAAGGGATTTTGTTGACGAATTAACTGTTTTATGCTCTGAAAGACTTTTGACAGTTTTTGAGCGATCATTTCCAAATGTAAATTTTTTTAGCAAAAATAATCCTGCTATCTCATCAATGAATTTCCAGGATCATTTATCATGTCCTTTACTAGATACAGCTATATTCTTAAGATCACATGAGTCAAAGTTTTCAAATCTAAATAATTATTTGCTCCCCGATAAAAATAAAAAAGAAATTCTAAGAAATAGATATTTAAATCTAATCCCAAATCAACCCAATAAACCAATTGTTATTGGCATATCTTGGAGAAGCGAGAATGAAAAATATGGAATTCAAAATACCATTAAATTAGAGAACTGGTATCCATTTTTTAATGTAATTAAGAACATGAAGAGGAACATCGTTCTATTAAGCACTCAATATAAATGCTGCGAAGAAGAACTTGAATATGTTTATAAGCACTTTGGAATTGAGATTTATCTTGATAAAGAGATTGAGTATTCTAATGATCTTGATAGTCCAATTTCACAAATTGCATCATGTGATTATATTATTTCAACTAGTACAACTACTGCCCAAATTGCAGGTGCTTTAGGAAAAAAAATATGGCATCTACCGTCCAATGGAATTTCATGTGGATGGTATTGGCTTCACAAAGGTGATAAGACACCTTGGTACCCGCAAATGACGCACATTAGACGTAAGGGTAATAATATCTCTGCTCAATTAAAAAAACTATCAGAAGAAATCTCAAGGCATTTTAAAAACAAAGAATTGATTATTTAGAGTATTCCTCGATGAGACGTTTATATTCTGGGTTATCTGGATCTAATTCTGAAGCTTTATTCATTAAATCAATTGCTTCTTCCTTATTTCCACCCTCAGCATTAATCACACTCAATCCATAATGGATTTGTGGAATAGAATTATCTTTTTCTAGAGCTTGTTCTAAGTATTCCCTTGCAGCTTCATGTTGTCCTGTAAATATTGCACATAACCCAGCACAAATAATATGTTTGATATTATCAGGCTCGATAACATTAGCCCTTTGATAAGCTGCAAGCGCGTCATGAAAGTTTTTGACTTTCTGATATGTATCACCGAGCGTAGCAAAAATTTCTGCACTCGAAGGATCTAACTCAGATGCTCTTTTTAGAGAAATAATTCCTTTATCAACTTCACCTTTATGTAAAAAAGCATTACCAAGTACAAGATGAAATTCAGCGTTATGTTCATCTAATTCAATAGCGGCATCTAAATAATTTATACCATCGTCAAATTTATTTTTCTGACAAGATAGGACACCTAATAGTTTCAATGCCTCAGCATTTTTGGTTTCTTCCACTATAATTTCTAGATAAATTTCTTCCGCTTTATCTAGTTGCCCCTCTTGGTGGTATTTTAACGCGATATCTAGCTTTTCACTCATTTTCATATTTCCTATTTCAAAGGATAAAGTTTTTTATATATATAGAATAGATTATAAAGTAAAATAACAAAAAATTAGTTACTTAATGAATTTTTTTATTAATAATAAGTATAAAAACATTCTCATAATAATCAATTATAATAATTCTATATTATTAACATGACAAATAAACAAGAAAATAACGAGGATATTTACCTGAGAGAGGGTGTACATTTTTTATCTAAAGGATTTATAAGCGAAGCTAAAGAATCCTTTAATAATGCGCTTAAGTATAACCCCAAATCCTCTCCTGCATTACATAACTTGGGGCTAATTAGCCTTAGAAGTAATAATCTATTGAGAGCAAGAGAGTTACTTGAGAAGTCCGTGGGCTTAAATCCTTCTGTGGAAACATATACAATTCTTGGTGAATGTTATGAAAAAATGGGCGAACATCAAAATGCTTTAGTATGCTATAAAATTATCCTAAAAAACTTTCCTAAAAAAATTCCAATTATAATTAAAAGCGCAAGCCTTTTTGAAACACTAGGTAAATTCGAAAAAGCTATAAAACTATATTATAAAATTGTTCAAAATGAACCAGAAAATACTGAGATATCTATAAAATTAGCCTGGTTATTGTGGAAAAAGAATCGTCATGATGCAATCGAAATACTTGAGAAATGTCTATTATTAAACAAAACAAATACTCTTAAAAAAATTAAAATACTAAGTGTATTGATTCTCTTCAAGGAATGGTCATTTAGAATTAAAAATAATAAATTACCTTATCACGCCTTATCGATTGATGATATCTTCTTCAAAAGTACAAGTGATATATTACTTCAGCTTGATAATGAATCTTCTATTTTATTAGAAGAGTTTAAAGATCATCCTCAAGCATATATGATTAAGGGTATTGTTAACTTTGTGAGAAAAAAGAACCAAAATGCTCAAGATTTTTTTGATATGGTATCAAAGTATTCTAATAATAAAATGACAAGAGCTATACGATTTGATAATGAATTTTTCTCACATTTAAATGACTTTGATACTATAAAACTTATTAAACATTTACCTAAACTGTTAGAAGTTAAAGAACGGAATATCTTTGAAAATGATATTATATACCTTTCATGTAATTCTGATTACTTTAATTATTTTACAAAACCATTACTTCTTTCAATAAATAACCAGACCGAAAAAACTAGTGTTCATATTCATATTATGGACTCTGACACAAGACATACTGAATATGCCCTAGACTTTTGCTCACTTTTAACAAATATTGATATCTCCATTAGTGTTGAGAGACCTAAACTACCACCAAATGATATTAACTATGCAAGATCATACTTTCATGCTATCCGTTTTATTAGACTCTATCAACACCTGTTAAAGTTTAAAAAAAGATTGTGGCTGATGGATGTTGATGCTCTTTTTAATCAATCTCCAAAATTCTTATTTAATAAATTCAAGAATAAAGATATTTCTCTTAGAATTAGACCTGCCAGGCTTGAACCCTGGAATCAATTTAATGCATGTTTATTTGGTGTAAATTACTCTAAAAAAGCAATTAATTATCTTCATAAGATAGCAGCATACATTGCATATTTTCATCAAAATGCAGAGCTACCGTGGGGTATTGATCAATTAGCAATGTATGCCTCATATAATAATATTGATACTAAAAACAAACCTTCTATTGGCTTCATGGATGATAAGGTCCTTGATTATGAATATAATAAGGATGGACTTGTATGGTGTAGCTCAGGGTCAATTAAATTTGCGGCTCTAAATAAATCTAGAATAAAAAACAATGAAGAAGTAACGCCATATGAACTAAGATTTGAAAATTATAATAATAAAATTGAAATGCTTGACGAAAAGCTAAATTCAGGCTAACAAAATATTGAAGTGGTGATTTGAGTACCGGATTGCGACCACATAAAAAAACGCTAAAAGGTGAATCAAACCTCACCCTAGCGGATGAGGTTTTTTTGTATGCAAGGAACGAATATGTCTAAAAAAAGTGATAGATCTAAATGGCGTTCAGAGACAAAAGCTGTTCATAGTGGAACGCTTCGCAGTCAATTTGATGAAACAAGTGAAGCAATTTTTCTTAACTCAGGTTTTATTTATTCCTCTGCAGAAGAGGCAGAAGCCGCATTTGGTGATAAAATTAATAGATACCTTTACTCACGTTTTGGAAACCCAACAGTTTCAATGTTTGAAGAAAAGCTCAAAATTATTGAGGATGCAGAAGATTGCAAAGCAACAGGAAGTGGTATGTCTGCAGTTTTTGCTTCGTTAGCTAGCTACTTAAAAGCTGGTGATAGGTTAGTTGCATCTAAAGCACTCTTTGGGTCATGTTACATAATCTGTAAAGAAATTCTACCAAAGTTTGGAATTGAGGTATCTTTTGTTAATGGAACCAATACAGAAGATTGGGAGGAAGCTCTCGCCACGCCTACTAAAGCCATTTTTTTAGAAACTCCATCAAATCCAAATCTAGAAATAATTGATATTTCCCAAATATGTAAATTAGCAAAAGTCTATAATACTAAAGTTTTTGTTGATAATGTTTTTTCAACACCCATTTTACAAAAGCCATTGGACCTAGGCGCAGATGTAGTAATCTATTCAGCAACAAAACATATTGATGGACAAGGTAGGTGTTTAGGAGGTGCAATACTCAGTTCAGAGGAATTTATTAAAGACGTTGTTACACCTTTTATACGGCATACAGGACCATCATTGAGTCCGTTTAATGCTTGGGTACTCTTAAAGGGCCTAGAAACATTAAGCCTCAGAATTAAAGAACATTCAAATAATGCACTTGAAATAGCTAATTATCTACATACAAAAAATATAGTTTCAAGAACAATCTATCCATCATTAAATACTCACCCTCAGAACGAAATAGCCAAAAAACAAATGAAAGCTGGTGGTGGAGTTGTTTCATTTGAGCTAAAAGGTAACAAAGATAAAGTATTTAAATTTCTCAACAAACTTCAGATCATAAAAATATCAAATAATCTTGGGGATACTAAAAGTCTAATTTGTCATCCAGCTACTACAACACATCAAAGGCTTAGTGATGATGAAAAACTTGAAATAGGAATTACCCAAAACCTTATAAGGTTATCTGTGGGATTGGAAAATGTAGATGATTTAATTGATGATATAGAATATGCGCTTGATTCATAGAGAATAATTGTTATTTTAAATTATAGTAATAATGCAAATTGTAGATATGTACGAAAAAACCACAAAATCTGTAAAAATTACAGTTGAATCTTTTTATTTAGATGAGCAATCCTCACCTGAGGATTCACATTATCTATGGGCCTATCAGATAAATATTGAAAACTCCAGTAGCAATACAATACAGTTAATCAATAGACATTGGAAGATAACTGATCAAAACGGAAAACTTGTTGAAGCCAAAGGGCCCGGAGTTGTTGGAAAACAACCCGTTCTAAAACCAGGAGAGTCATTTAATTATACAAGCGGTACTCCTCTAAATACTCCATCAGGTATAATGGTTGGAACTTACGAAATGGAGTCAGAAGAAGGTGAACGTTTTGAGGTTGAAATTCCTGCATTTTCTCTTGATAGCCCATATGACCCCGCGATTCTAAATTGAAATGTATTTAAAACGATATATTAACTAACCCCCTAGACTTTAAAAATCAGAGATTACCTATGAATTTTGAAAATGAAAATATCTCATCAGAAGGTTTTAATGAATTAAACGACAGAGTATCTAAGCCTGACTGGGATCAAGCAATAAATGCTGTAAAAACACTTATTAGGTGGGCAGGAGATGATCCTAATAGAGAAGGTCTACTTGATACACCAGACCGTGTACTGCGGTCTTATAAAGAATTCTTTTCTGGATACAAAATTGATCCTGAAGAGATTCTTTCAACTACTTTTGAAGAAACCGAGGGTTACGATGAAATGGTTTTATTAAAAGATATTAGATTTGAGTCACATTGTGAACACCACATGGTTCCAATAATAGGAGTAGCTCATGTCGCATATCTACCCCAAAATAAAGTTGTTGGTATATCAAAAATTGCCCGTGTAGTAGACGTTTATTCGAAAAGACTCCAAATACAAGAGAAGATGACATCCCAAATCGCAAATATAATTGATAAAGTTCTCCAACCAAAAGGTGTTGCAGTGGTAATTGAGGGTGATCATGAGTGTATGGGAACAAGAGGTGCATATAAGCCTGAAGCATCAATGATTACTAGTACAATGCTTGGAGCATTCAGATCAGATGCATCAACAAGAAGAGAATTCTTGTCTTTGATCAGAAAAGAATAAATAATATTACAAGTAATTAATCAATGCATTCAGTGAATAATATGATTTAAACTTAATTGACTGAACATTAAAATAATAAATAGCATATCTTATTTATAAATAAGGATTAAGATGATTATAGATTATCGTCCTGTATTTTTAGTATTAGGTTTCATGCTTTTAATACTCGGTATTGGCATGATCATCCCTATTTTAGTTAATCTATATTACGGAAATTCAGATTGGGCAGCATTTATCACTTCTTCCATGATAACTTGTTTCTTTGGCATTGCCATAATAATATCAACTAACACTAAAATTAATAACCTCAATATCAGGGAAGCATTCTTAATTACTATTATTTCATGGATTATTCTTCCTATTTTTTCTTCAATACCATTTATGTTATCTAAACTCGGGTTGAGTTTTACAGATGCATTTTTTGAGTCAATGTCTGGTATCACTACAACTGGGGCAACAGTTATCTTGGACCTAAACAACACAAATCCAGGTATTTTAATCTGGCGGTCAATTCTTCAATGGTTGGGTGGTTTAGGAATCATAATTATGGCTTTTACAATTCTACCAATATTAAAGGTTGGTGGAATGCAAATGTTTAGAATTGAAGGCTTTGAAACACAAGAAAAGGTAATACCAAGA
Source organism: uncultured Alphaproteobacteria bacterium (assembly GCA_902575965.1). Taxonomy (GTDB): domain Bacteria; phylum Pseudomonadota; class Alphaproteobacteria; order Rhodospirillales; family Rhodospirillaceae. The sequence continues at coordinate 31,997 of CACGTM010000012.1, forward strand.
GCCACTCAAGTCGCTAAAAATCTTATTTTCATATTTTCTTCTTTGACTATCTTATGGATATTTTTGTATTTTCTCTCTGGAATGGGATTATTTGACGCAACAATTCATGCGATGACTACCATTGCTACAGGTGGATACTCATCACATAATTCTTCAATAGGGCACTTTGATAATATTTCAATTGACGCAATAGCTATTTTTGGAATGTTAGTTGGCAGCATACCTTTTCTTCTTTATGTGCAGTGCTTTAGAGGTAAGCCACTAAACTTATTTAAGGATAGTCAGGTACAATTATTTTTATTTATTGTAATTTTTTTTGTTTCGATAGTAGCTATATATCTCTATTGGACAGATACTTATGGATTATTTAACTCTCTAAGATACTCAGCATTTAACGTTATTTCTGTCATTACTGGAACTGGATATGCAACTACAAATTTTAATGAGTGGGGAAATTTTGTATTAATTTTATTATTTTTTTTAATGTTTGTTGGTGGGTGTGCTGGGTCAACTACCTGTGGGATCAAGGTATTCCGATTTCAGGTGTTATTTGAAATTTCTAGGGCACAACTGAAACAATTACTTCAACCGCACGCAATTTATACTCCACATTTTAAAAACAAGTCATTGGATGAAGAAATTGCATCATCTGTCATGGGTTTTTTTTATTTATATATAATAACAGTTTGTATCCTTGCAGTACTTCTTGCACTTTTGGGGTTGGATTTCTTAACGGCATTATCCGGTGCTGCGAGCGCGGTATCAAATGTGGGACCAGGTTTAGGTTCAATGATAGGACCTGCTGGTAATTATAATCTAATACCAGATTTGGGGAAATGGTTACTTGCATTAGGAATGCTCCTTGGCAGACTAGAACTTTTTACCGTATTTGTAATAATTCTTCCTCGATTTTGGAATGATTAGAAATAAAGCCAATTATAATGAAAACAAATTAGCTTTCTAATACCCATAATAAAATAGCTTTTTGAACATGGAGTCTGTTTTCAGCCTCATCCCATACAACTGAACGCGGACCATCAATTATATCTGATTCAACTTCTTGACCTCTATGAGCGGGTAAACAATGCATAAAAATTACATCCTTTGAAGCATAACTCATCAGTTTTTTATTCACGGTGTAAGGAGCTAAAGCCTTAACACGTTCACCTTCTGTATTGTGCATAGATACCCAAGTATCCGTAATAATACAATCAGCATCTTTAACAGCTTCATAAGGGTCTGGGGTTAATTTTATTCTTCCACCATGTTCCTCTCCCCATTTAAGAATATCCTCATTGGGACCAAGAATAGAAGGACAGGCAAGGTGTAAAATGAAATTGAACTGAACTGCAGCATGAATAAGTGTATTTGCAACATTATTACCATCTCCAGTCCATGCTATAGTTTTATCTTGAATATTTCCTTTGTGTTCCTCAAAGGTCATAATATCTGCCATGATCTGACATGGATGGGTTGTATTGGTAAGGCCATTAATAACAGGAACAGTAGAATATGATACAAGTTCATCTAGTTTTTTTAGAGTCATCAGTACGCACCATCAAGGCATCAACATACCTTGATAAGACTCTTGCCGTATCTGCATAGGTCTCTCCTCTACCAGATTGAATATTTTCATTAATAAGCGTTACAACATCTCCACCCAGCTGCCTCATTCCAACTTCAAAAGAAACTCTTGTTCTTGTCGAAGGTTTCTCAAAGATCATTGCAAGAGTTTTATTATTTAATATATTTGTAAATTTTTTAGACTTTGAAGATTTTAGTTTCTTACCTAACTCAATAATTTCTCTTAAAGTTTTCTTATCAACTTTATGTAAGTCAATAAAGTTCTTATTTTTTAACATTGTCAATCTCAATTCTATTTGCCACTTCATCAATTATATTAATCGCTATATCTATTTCTTCATATGAGATATTTAAAGGGGGTAACAATCTGACCACATTATCTCCTGCAACAACAGAAAGAAGGCCACCCTCAACAAGCCTATCTACTATTAGTGAATTGGGAACAATACATTTAATACCAAGCATTAAACCCTGACCTTTTAATTTGAGGAATACATTTTGGTGCTTGGCTATAATCCTCTGCAGTCCATCAATAAGTCTTCTTGAAGACTTATTTACATTATCTAAAAAACCTTCAGATAATATAATATCTAATAATGCATTTGCAGCAGTCATAGCTAGTGGATTTCCTCCGAAAGTTGACCCATGGGTACCAGGTGTCATATGTTGACTAACCTTTTTTGTTGCAAGGCATGCACCGACAGGAAAACCACCCCCTAGACCCTTAGCAAGACACATAATATCAGGAAAAACATTATACATTTCATGAGCAAATAATCTCCCCGATCTACCCATACCACACTGAACCTCATCAAAAATTAAAACCAGGTCTCTGTGATTACATATTTCTCTAATCTCCCTAAGGTATGTATCTGCGGCCTTATTTATTCCACCTTCTCCCTGAATTGGCTCAACAAGAATCGCTATAGTTTCTTCATCTATATTTTCTTTTAGCTGCGAAATATTTCCAAATTCGACACGTGTAAAACCATCAACAGCAGGATAAAAACCCTCTAAGTGCTTTTCCTGCCCACCAGCAGAAATTGTTGCTAAGGTTCTTCCATGGAAAGCGTTTGTTGTAACAATGATCTTATATTTTTTTTTATTTTTATTCTGAGTCTGACTATATCTCCTTGCTACTTTTATAGCAGCCTCAACTGACTCAGCTCCAGAATTACAGAAAAAGACTGAGTCTGCAAATGATGAAGCCACAAGTCGGCTTGCTAAAAGCTCTTGACTCTCAATTCTATACAAATTTGAGCAATGCCATAACTTTTTTATCTGAGATTGTAAACAATCGACCAAGTGAGGATGACAATGACCTAAGGCATTAACAGCAATACCACTATTAAAATCCAGTATTTTTTTTCCATCTTTCGTAAATAACCAAGAACCCTGACCAAATTCAAAAATAAGGTCTGTTCTAGAATATGTACTCATTATATCTTCTAATGACATATCACACCAAAAATTCTAATTTTTAAGCTTGTATCCTGTCCTAACAAAACCATAGCTGATTAACATCAATATTACAGATGTTAAACCAGTGACAAGAATCCCTATATTAATACTTATTGTCTCATGACCAAGAAATCCATATCTAAACCCATCTATAACATAGAAGAATGGATTATAATTACAGATAAAACGAAGAGCCTCAGGCAGCCTATCAATTGTATAAAATGTACCTGATAGAAAAGTTAGAGGCGTAATTACAAAATTAGTTACTGCTGCCATATGATCAAACTTATCTGCCCATATTGCACCGATGATACCTGCAAATGCCATGAACATACTTCCTGTAAAGGAAAAATATAGAATAAGCCAAAAATTATGAAAATGAATATTTGCAAATACTGACATAATAAGCCCGGCAACAAAACCTACAGCTAGCCCCCTTGTAATTGCCCCAAAAGACCATGCAAACAACAGTTCTACAGGCCCTAAAGGAGGCATAAGAACATCAACTATATTTCCCTGAACTTTTGCTATCAAAATTGATGAGGAGGTGTTTGCAAAAGCATTTTGTATTATGGTCATCATTATTAATCCAGGAACTAAGAAATCACTAAAGGGGACTCCTCCAACAGATGGCCTATCGAATGCATATGAGAAAACTATCAAAAATAATATAACTGTAATTGACGGAGCCAAAACAGTCTGTGTCCAGATTTTTGTAAACCTTCTCACTTCTTTTAAATATAATTCAAACATACCCCGATAATTTATTGGCCCAACACTTCTCGGGTAAGGTATTTCGAATACTCTTGGGGTAGTAGCCCTTTTCACAGAATCCTCCAATTAATCATAGCTAGTTCAAACATAATTTACTCATCGAGAAAGCTAGTAACAATATCTGTCCATTCTTGAGAATTGTCGTAAACAAACTGATAACTACCACCTGAAAACTCAAAAAATTTGAAATCAGGTCTGGTTTTTGCTAAATAATTATCCTGGGGATTTAACATATCACCAGTGTTAGTAATTAATAAGGTTGGGCAATTGATACCATCAACTGCCTCCCAAATATTATGAGTGTAAACTGCATTATGGCCATACCACTCTTTTTC
>CACGTM010000013.1 GCA_902575965.1 uncultured Alphaproteobacteria bacterium
GGCTAGTATTTTTAATGCAGAAGAGTTCTTTCTTGATAACGGGATGCATGTTGTTCTAATCCAAGATAATAGGGCCCCGATAGTCAGTCATATGATCTGGTATAAAGTTGGTTCCGCAGATGAACCGCAAGGGCAGTCTGGAATTGCTCATTTTTTAGAGCACTTAATGTTTAAGGGTACCAGAAAATTTCCTGAGGGGGAGATGTCTCAGATCGTAGCAAGAAGCGGAGGAAATCAGAACGCATTCACCTCATATGATTACACTGCCTATTATCAGAATGTACCTAAAGATAAATTGAAATTAATGATGGAACTGGAATCTGACAGAATGAAAAATTTAATTCTTAAGCCCAGTGAAATTGATACTGAGAGACAAGTAGTTTTGGAAGAGAGAAGAATGCGGGTTGACTCAAGTCCCTTTGCCTTGTTGTCAGAAAGGTTGAATGCTTCTCTTTGGGTAACGAATCATTATTCAATACCTATAATTGGTTGGGAAAACGAAATAAATAAAATTAGCGAGAAGAATTTATTTGATTTTTATAAAAAATGGTATGTCCCCAATAATTCAATTTTAATTGTTGCAGGAGATATATCTCTTGATTCACTTCGGGACTATGCTTCTTCTACATATGGGGCAATTCCATCAGACAGTAGCTTTGTATCAAGAAGTAGAAGTTCTTATTTACCTCCAAAAGTAGATATTAGAATTACAATGAATGATGATAGGGTAAGGCAATCTCGGTGGTACAAAACTTATATAAGCCCGAGTATAAATGTTGGAGAGAAATCAGATACCTATGCTCTAAGCCTATTCAATGAAATTTTTGGTTCAGGAATCACAAGTAGACTTTATCAATCACTGGTCGTCAAGCAAAGATTGGCGACATCGGCTTCGTCATACTATGATGACTCAAGCGTCAGTTGGGGTAGTTTTTCAATATTAGTTACACCAGCAAGTGGAGTTAATGTAAAAGACGTGGAAAATGCGATAAATGTTGAATTAAATAAAATAATTAATAGTGGAATTACTGAGAATGAGCTCACAATAGCGAAAAAAAGAATTATTGCTGATCTTATATATATAAAAGACTCTCCTATTCAAGCATCCCGATCGCTTGGGTCATTACTTTCAACGGGTTTCAGCCTTAAGGATATAGAAGATTGGCCGAATAATATTCAGCAGGTTAGCTTAGACGATATTAATTCTATTACATCGGCCTTTTTAAAATCAGCTCCAAATGCAATTGGGGTTTTGTTACCCCAAGGTGGTGAAGAATGATCAATAAAGTATTTATATTTTCAATTTTTTTATCAAATTTCCTATTTAACTCAAAGGATATTCAAGCTCTAAACATTACTGAAGTTAATTCTGCAAGTGGAGTAAATGCATACCTTTTCGAGGACAAAAAGAACCCAATCGTTTCAGTTAGTTTCCAGTTTTCAGGTGGAGCTAGTTCTGACCCAATTGATAAGCAGGGTTTGTCTAAGATGGTATCTCTTCTGCTTGATGAGGGGGCTGGCAACTTTAGTTCGTTTGATTTTCAATCTCGATTAGAGAATAACGGTATAAGACTAAATTTTAATAGCACTTTGGATTCTTTCTCAGGTAATTTAACAACCATAACAGAAAATATTGATGAAGCTATCAAATTACTTTCTCTTGCCATAACATCACCTCGCTTTGATGAAGAGCCAATTTCGAGAATAAAAAAACAGATAGAGTCATCAATAATAGTAGAGGAAGAGAGGCCAAGGTACTTTGCTAATAAAAAAATATATGAACTTATTTATCCCAATCATCCTTACGGTCGTTCTAGAAATGGAACTTTAGAAACATTAGAAAATATTTCCAAAATGGATTTAACAAATTATGTGAAAACTAGATTCTCAAAGGATAATTTAATCGTAGGTGTGTCAGGAGATATTTCTCCAGAGCAACTTAGTCACCTTTTAGATAAAGTTTTTGGTAACCTTCCTAATAATACTTTAAGCGATAGTGCACTAAGTATTATTAGTCCTAAATATTTTGGTACTGTTGTTGAAAATAGGAAATTTCCTCAGAGTGTAATAATTGCCACAAGTCCCGGAGTATCCAGGGATGATAAGGATTGGTATGCCGCATTGATAGCTAATCACATTTTAGGTGGTGGTAGTTTTACAGCTAGATTAATGCAGGAAATTCGAGAAAAAAAGGGCCTTGCTTACAGTGTTGGTTCTTCATTGGTGCCATATAAATACTCAAACTTACTTTATACCTCATTGGGTACCAAAAATGAATCTGTTGCAGAGAGCATAAAAACCCTTAAGCACGAGTGGGAAAAATTCCAAAAAGAGGGTATTAGTTATGAAGAATTAAAACTTGCAAAGGATTATATAACTGGTTCATGGCCATTGAGGTTTACTTCATCGACTAGTATTGCCTCAATTCTCGTATCGGTCCAATATAATAACCTTGGCATTAATTATTTATCTGACCGAAATAAAATCATTAATTCTATCAATGTTCAGCAAGTTAATGATATTATAAAAAAAATCTTTGATGTAAAAAAATTATCTTTTTTAATTGTTGGGATGCCTGTCGGGGTTTCTCCTTAGTTTAATTTAATTTTTTTTACTTCCTGTGATTAAATATTAAGGTAAAATGATTATATGAATTACCATGACCCTACATTAACAAGAAACTGGGATAACCTAAAGAAGCACCACAAGAAGATTAAGGACAGCAAACTTAAAGACTTCTTTAAAGACCAAAATAGATTTAATGATTTATCCTGGTCAGCAAATGGCTTGACCGTCGATCTGTCTAAGAACTTTATTAATTTAGATACATTGGGTATTTTATATGATTTCGCTAAAGAGATAGATTTAGAAAGTTTTAGGTCTAACTTTTTTTCAGGAGAGAAAATTAATAACACAGAAGATCGTCCTGCTCTTTTTCATGCCCTTAGAGATAGAAGTTCCAGAGCTTATTTTGTTGATGAAGAAGATATTTCATTGAAGATCAAAAAAGCCCTAGACAAAATTATTCACTTTTCAAATAATTTACACTCAAATACTTTTCTTGGGCTTACTGGTAAGCCAATAAAACAAATCGTAAATATTGGTATTGGTGGCTCTAAACTAGGCCCACAGGCTATGTTGACTGCTCTGGAAGATTTTAAAAATGATAATGTAAAAGTTGATTTTATCTCCGAAATAAATACACAAACAATTAATAATTTACTTAATAACTGCGATCCAGAAGCTACCATTTTTTTCATTTGCTCCAAGAGTTTTACTACAAAGGAGACTATTTATATCTCAAGGATAGTTAAATCATGGATTAAATCTAATTTAGGTAAAAACTCTCTTCGTAAACATTTATTTGCAGTTACGTCTAATTCATCTGAGGCAATTAAATTTGGAGTGGATGAAGAAAATATTTTTCCAATATGGGATTGGGTTAATGGCAGGTTTTCGCTCTGGTCATCTATAGGTATTTCAATCGCCCTAGGTTGTAGCTCTAAAGTTTTTGAAGAAATACTTTACGGGGCATTTTTAATGGATAGACATTTTGAAAATAAACCCTTGCAAGAAAACCTTCCTGTAGTTATGGGTCTTGCAGATTTCTGGAATGTAAGTTTTTTGAACTATGATTCTTTTGTTATCTTACCTTATGAATATAAGCTTAGAAATATTCCAGATCACCTTCAGCAACTAGTGATGGAGAGTAATGGAAAAGGTGTTCTTAAAACAGGTGAAAGTGTTAAAACAGGAACCTCTCCATTAGTTTTTGGTTGTTCTGGAATCGAAAGTCAGCATTCTTTTATGCAACTTTTACATCAATCTCCAAAGTCTGTTCATTCAGAGATTATTTTATCTATGGACCCAACTGATATGGCACAAGATCATATTGTAGCAAGTGCATTGGCCCAATCATCAATTTTAATGAGTGGTAGCGGAGCATATATTGTCCCCTCTGCAGAAAAAGATAAGAGCTCATTATCTCATCAATACTGTAGAGGGAATAGGTCTAATTCAATCATTTTACTTGATAAGCTCTCGCCAACAATAGTCGGTTCTCTATTTGCTCTTTTTGAACTTAGAACATGTGTTCAGGGTTTCTTATGGGGTATTAATTCTTTTGATCAGTGGGGTGTAGAGTTAGGTAAGAATCTAATGGCTAATCTCTTGGATAACTCTGAAAGTACTTATCATAATAACTGTATTGACTCATCTACTATTTCTATATGGAAAAAATATCTCAAAAATAAAGCTAATAATAATGAAAATTAGGATTTTAAATAATAACTTAATAAATCAGATTGCTGCAGGAGAGGTGGTAGAAAGACCAGCTTCAGTTATTAAAGAGCTTATTGAAAATGCAATAGATGCTGATGCCCAGAATATAAAAATTTCAATTAATGGCGGTGGTCAGTCTTTAATTTCTGTTCTCGATGATGGGAGTGGAATGAGTAAAGAAGAGCTAGAGCTATGTATCCATCGACATGCAACCTCAAAATTGAGCGATGATAATTTAAACAAGATAGAGTCTCTTGGTTTTAGAGGTGAAGCCCTACCGTCAATTGGTGCTGTGTCACGCTTATCAATTACCAGTAGAACCATAGATGCGTCAAATGCTTATAAGATTAAAGTTGATGCCGGTACTATTGATGAAATAATTCCACACCCATTAAATAGAGGTACTTTGGTAGAAGTAAGAGATTTATTTTTTTCTACACCTGCAAGGTTAAAATTCCTAAAATCACCCCGAACTGAAATTAATCACTGTATTGAGGTCATTAACAGACTAGCTATGGCTAATCCTAATATAACTTTTACATGCTTTACGGATGACAATGAACGTTTTAAGCTAAATACATCAGGCCAAGAGCTTGAAGATATGCTTCTTCATAGATTAGGTGAAATTATGGGAAAGGATTTTTCAAAAAATGCATTTTCTATCAAAGCTGAAAGAGATACATTTCAATTAAGAGGTTACGCAGCTGTTCCAACTTTAAATCGTGCGAATTCATTATCACAATTTTTTTTCATCAATGGTAGACCAATAAAGGATAGATTAATTTATGGTTCGGTTCGAGCTGCATACCAAGATTTTCTTGCAAATAACAGATATCCTTGTTTAGCATTATTTATTGATTGTCCATTTTCTGATGTTGATGTGAATGTTCATCCTGCAAAAACAGAGGTACGCTTCAAAGATAACGGTCTTGTAAGAGGTTTGATTATTGGAGGTTTAAAGAATGCCATTAATTCAGCAGGGTTTAAGGCATCTTCAACGGTTAGTGACAAGGTGGTTCAGAACTTTAAAGATAGCATTAACTTTAAAACCGGGATAAAGCCATCAATTACTCAACATACAAAGAATACTAATTTTGAATTTGAACCATCTGTCCTAAAGCCTTATATGGCTGACTTTAATAACGAAAATGACTATCCTCTTGGTATAGCCCGTATTCAGGTATACGAAACCTATATTGTTGCACAAAATAGTGAAGGTCTGGTGATAGTCGATCAGCATGCTGCACATGAGAGGATTGTTTATGAAAGAATGAAGAAAATGCTCTCGTCATCAGGCATAAAGAAGCAAATTCTTTTAATACCTGAAGTTGTTACTATAAATCAGTCAGGTATTGATAAATTAATTGAACGTTCTGATGAGTTAAAAGAACTTGGTCTTAGTATTGAGGCTTTTGGAAAAGGTTCTGTAATAGTTAGAGAAATACCTGCGCTTTTAGGTAAAACAGATATTCAAGGGTTGGTGAAGGACCTATCCGATGAATTGTTAGATATTGATGGTACATTGTCTCTAAAAGAGAGGCTTTCAGATGTATGCGGAACAATGGCTTGCCATGGTTCTGTTCGAGCAGGTAGACGTTTGTCGGCAGAAGAAATGAATGCTTTACTTAGGGAAATGGAGGAAACGCCGCACTCAGGTCAATGTAATCATGGAAGACCAACATACATAACTCTCAAGTTATCAGACCTTGAGAGACTTTTTGGAAGAAGATGAAAAAAAGAAAAAATTTTTCTGCAAAAACATGTTTTTGGTGCGTAGGTAACGAGGAATATGAGAGCTACCATAATGAAGAATGGGGCAGGTATTGCTTTGATGATTATAAGTTGTTTGAAAAAATTTCTCTTGAGGTTTTCCAATGCGGTTTATCATGGATTACTATATTGAAGAAACGAAAACATTTTAGGATGGCATTTGATCAGTTCAATTTTTATAAAATTTCTGAATATAATTTTTTGGATGTTGAGAGACTAGCAAATAATAAAGAGATTATTAGGCATAAAGGTAAAATTTTGGCAACAATAAATAATGCATCATGTGCGATAGAGCTTGTTAAAGAGTTTGGATCAATCTCTAATTTCATTTATTGTTATAAACCAACGGTGAATAAAAAGAGACCATCAAAAAAAGAGTTTTTATCTTTAACTAAGTCAAGAGAAAGCATAAAATTAAGTAATGATTTTAAAAGAAGGGGTTGGAAATTTATAGGCCCAAAAAATATGTATGCCTTAATGCAATCAATTGGGGTGGTTAATGATCATTTAAGGGGTTGTATAGTTGGGGACATAATTGAAGATTAATTTTATTTCTAGTTAATAAATGAAACCTTTGTTTTTCCATAAACTTTTTCTTTTATTAGTTTGAATCCCATCGGTAGATTTAAATTTTCTTTGTAATAAGACTCAACTACTATGACTCCTGATTCGTTTATTAGATTAAATTTTTTTATTGCGTTTATTGACTCTTGCGCTAGTCCTCTCCCATAGGGAGGGTCGATGATAATTAAGTCAAAGGGATTAAGAGAACTCATGTAAGAGATAGAATCGCCATAGTATATTTGACACTTATTTGATACATTTAAGGCCTTTATATTTTTTTTTAATAGGCTTAAGTTTTCTTTATCAATTTCGAAGAAAGAAACGTGAGATGCTCCTTTGCTAATAGCCTCAATACCCATTGCTCCGGTACCAGCAAAAAAATCTGCAACTGTTGAACTAAAAATATTGAAATCAGATACCCCAAGCCCATGTTCCAGAGTATTATAAATTGCTTGACGAACCTTTTCGATTGTGGGTCTAAGTTGCAGTCCTTTAGATACATTGATCTTTTTATTCTTGAACGTTCCCGATGTGACTCTCATTATCTTATTTCTTTTATATTTACAGGTAGTTGATATTTTTTCCAAGTTGTTCTTTAATAACTTTATATGATACTTCTTCTAGATTACCATTTTTTAAATTACCAAGTTGGAATGGTCCATAAGAGGTTCTTATTAGCCTGCTGACTTTTAATCCAAAGTTTTGCATTATTATCCTTAGCTCTCGATTTTTTCCCTCTTTAATTTTTGCTGTAAGCCAGCTATTTGATGAATCATTATTTTCTTTTATTTCATCTATCACTATTGGAGCATAGTATATACCTTTTATTTTTATTCCCTTTTTTAATATTTTGATCATATCTTTATTAACTCTCCCATGAACCCGAAGTCTATATCTTCTTATCCATCCACTTGAAGGATGTTCAAGTAATCTAGCTAGATCACCATTATTTGTCAGTAAAAGTAATCCCTCTGAATTTAAATCAAGCCTTCCTACTGATATGACTCTTGGTAAATGGGGGGGTATATTATTAAATACTGTTGGTCTTCTGTTTTCATCCTTATGGGTAGTAATTAAACCACTAGGTTTGTAATATTTCCACAACCTTGGTTTTTCTTGTTTCGGAAGTTTTTCACCATCAACTAGTATCAGGTCCTGTTCTAAAGTTTTGGTACTACATTCTGTTATTACTTCGTTATTTATTGTTACTCTTCCAGTTTTAATTAATTGTTCAGCATCTCTTCTCGAGCATAACCCAGAGTGAGCAATTACTTTAGCTATTCGTATTGGTTTTTTATTTAATAAATTAGTCTTCATTTACATGCACTAATAAAGGAGTCGTATATTTTCTTATCATGACTTGATATTAAAAACTCAGGATGCCATTGAACGCCTACGCACCATTTATATTTCTGATCCTCAATACCTTCAATCACCCCGTCCGGTGCTATTGCATTTATAGTAATATTTTTAGGTGTCTTATTTACTGATTGATGATGAGCGCTGTTTACGTTCATTTTATCAGTTTTTACAATATCATACAGTTTTGTATTTTTTTTGATTTTTATATAATGACCTGCTTCATGTCTAGGGTTAGTCTGTTCATGATTCATTGCGCCTTTAATATCAGCTGGAATATGTTGCCACAAAGTACAACCCAAAATTACAGCTAATAATTGTTGTCCCCCACATATTCCAAATACAGGTTTATTAAGTTCTAAGAGTCTTTGTGCGATTTCAATTTCAAACTCTGTTCGAGATGATTTGGTTTTTACATTACTATAGTTGATCTTTTCGCCAAAATATTCAGGATTTATATCAAAATCGCCACCAGAAATGATTAATCCATCCAATAATTTGGAATACTGCTCTACTAAGTTCATTTCATTTACAAGAATAATTGGTGCGCCTCCTGATTTTGTCACCGAAGAACAATAGTTTTGTCTTAGAGCATACCAGGGATACTTCGAATATCCTCCATTATCTTCTAAATCTGATGTTATACCAATTATGGGAAGAGACATTTTTTATCTTTCAATACATAATATTTTTATATTATATAATTATTTTAACAGATAATTAAAATTTATCAGGTTTTTTCAATGAATGATTTTATGTCACTAGCTTTGGTTCAAGCTAATTTAGCTCTTAAGAACGGTGAAATACCTGTTGGAGCTGTAATTGTTGATCCCATTGAGAAAGTTGTACTTGCTTCATCTGGAAATAGAGTTATTTCAGACTCAGACCCTACAGCTCATGCTGAGATTTTAGTCATAAGAGAGACTGCCAAAGTCCTTGGTTCCTATAAGCTTGAAGGTTTAGATATCTATGTGACTCTTGAACCCTGTGCAATGTGTGCGTCTGCGATAAGTATTTCAAGATTAAGGAAGTTAGTATTCGGTGCCTATGACCCTAAAACAGGAGCAGTTGATCATGGGCCAAAGATTTTTTCCCAAAAAACTACCCACCATAAACCTGAAGTTATTGGTGGGGTTAGGGAAAGAGAATCTTCAGTTTATTTAAGGGATTTCTTTAGGCTTATGAGATCATAATTGAAGTTTATTAACTTATAGAGAGTGAACTATTTTTCAAGTTTGATTGCACGCCAGCCTATATCTTTTCTATAGAATCCTTCTGGCCATTTTATTAAATTTATGGCCTCATAGACATTTTTATGAGCTTCAGTGACGGTTTTTCCTGTTGCTGTTACACCAAGGACCCTGCCGCCAGAAGCTATAAGATCATCATTTTTGAATAGGGTTCCCGAGTGGAATATTTCAATCTCATCTTTTTTTTCAGCAATAAAGGTATTCTCTATAATACTCCCTTTTTTATAATCTCCAGGATATCCATCAGATGCCATTATTACTACTATAGCTTTTTCGTCACACCATTTTAAAGTAATATTATCTAGTTGATTATCGCATGTGGCAATTAAGGCTGATAGCAAATCGGATTTTAACCTTCTCATTAATACTTGGCACTCGGGATCCCCAAATCTTATATTATATTCTAGAAGCTTAGGTCCTTCTTTTGTAATCATTAATCCTGCAAATAAGACACCTTGGTAGGGAGAGTCTTGATCAATTAAAGCATTAGTTGTTGGTAAAATAATTTCATCAATTATCTTTTTTTCCAATGAACTATTCATAATAGGTGCAGGAGAATATGCACCCATCCCACCTGTATTTGGGCCTGTATCTCCATCGCCCACAGCTTTATGGTCTTGTGCGGAGGCAAGAGGTAAGATCTTTTTCCCATTTACAAGTGCGAAAAAACTAACTTCTTCTCCCTCAAGAAATTCCTCTATTATAATTTCTTGGCCAGATAAGCCAAAAATTTTTTCATCCATTATTTTGTCAACAGCATTTATGGCTTCATTAACTGAATTGCAAATGAAAACACCTTTTCCTGCAGCAAGGCCACTGGTTTTTACTACAATGGGGGCACCATGTTTATGAATATATTGTTTTGCTTTATCAATATCAGAAAAACAGCCATAAGATGCGGTTGGTATATTGTTTCTATAAACAATATCTTTCATGAATGCTTTTGATCCTTCAAGTTTTGCTGCAGAGGCAGAAGGGCCAAAGGTCTTAATATTTTTTTTCTTTAATTCGTCAGATATCCCTAAAACTAATGGCTCTTCAGGGCCTATTACAGCAAAGTCGATCGATTCTTTCTCTGCAAAACTTATTATACCTTCTATATCATTAACTTTAATATTTACGCATTCCGCATACGAGCTAATACCTGCATTTCCCGGTAAACAATAAATTTTATCACACAATGGTGATTTTGATATTGCCCAACACAAGGCATGTTCTCTTCCGCCAGACCCAACTACTAAGACTTTCATTTTTAATTAATTTCTCATATGATTTTAATATTAAGTTTAGCTGTAAAGCTTGAGTACTTTATTCTATTATGGAAAATATATGTTTTCAATTTTTTAGTTCAATTTAATTTTTTAATATACTGTTATGCAAAGTAATAAAAAAAACAACGCCTCAGAGTATTCTGTTTCTGGATTATCAAATGCTATAAAAACCCAAATTGAGGAGCATTTTGGTTATGTCAGAGTTAGAGGAGAAATCTTGCAACCTAAGATAGCCGCATCTGGGCATTGTTATATGCGGTTGAAAGATGAGAATTCAGCTATAGATGCAATAATCTGGCGTGGGAGTATGAATAAACTAAGTCATCAACCTGAAGAGGGCATGGAGATTATTGCTTTGGGTAGGATTACGACTTACCCACTTAGGTCTACCTATCAGATAATTATCGATAGTTTTGAGTTGGCAGGGGAGGGAGCATTATTAAAATTACTTGAAGATAGAAAGAAAATGTTTCTTGCTGAAGGTCTCTTTGAAGAAAGTTTAAAACAGGATTTGCCACTTATACCAGGGGTTATTGGAGTAATTACTTCTGAAACAGGGGCTGTTATTAAAGATATACTTCATAGAGTTAAGGAAAGATTCCCAACAAAGATAATTCTTTGGCCTGTAAGTGTTCAAGGAAAAACTGCTTCTGAAGAAATTTCAGAAGCTATTATGGGTTTTAATAATTTACCTGAAGATAGTAAAATTCCATCACCAGATATTATTATAGTTGCTAGAGGCGGAGGATCTCTAGAGGATTTATGGGCTTTCAATGAAGAGAATGTTATTCGAGCAGTATCTAAATCATCAATTCCAATTGTATCAGCAATTGGGCACGAGACGGATACGACCTTAATTGATTATGTCTCCGATAAAAGGGCGCCTACACCAACTGCTGCTGCTGAGATGGTATTGCCTGTAAGGTTAGACCTGCTTGATCAACTCAAACAAACCCAATTAACCCTTTCAAGAATCATTACTCAGAAACTATTATCAGAGAAAAATAATATTAAAGGTTTAGCAAGAGGAGTCCCAAAACTTTCTTTCATTATTGATCAAAAACAACAGCAACTAGATAGTTTTTATGAAAGAATAAGCCTTGGGCCCAGAAGATTATTAGATCATAAAAGAAATGAATTGGTCTATTTTAAATCTAGCTTTAAGAGAAATAATTTTGATATAGCAATAAAAAAATATGAAGAGCTAATCTATGATAATAATAAAAAAATAAATTTCTTAAACCATCAGAATTATAAGATAATCGATAATAATTTAAATAATTTATCAAAAAGATTACTTTCTGTATCTCCAGAAAAGGTTTTGATGAGAGGTTATGCTATAGTTAAAAATACAAAGAATGTGGTTATAACAAACTCCGTTAGTGCACAAAAATATAAAAATATTAAGATTCAGTTTAAAGATAGAGAGATAATTGTTTCAAATACTCCAAAAAAAGTTAAAATTAAAGACAAGAGACAAAAGAGTTTTTTATGATAAGATTTATTTTTTTTTATTTAAGTATTTTCATTTCAATTAATGGCTCAGCTTCTGACCTAACGATTAATGGAAAACTAGAGCAGGGAGGTTTGGCCTATGGTTGGGTCTCAAAAGATACAAAGCTAAGGTTAGGTGGAATAAAAATCAATATTTCTCCAGACGGTTTCTTTATTTTTGGGATATCGCGAAATTCTCCGTCAAATTTAGATCTCGAAATTATAACAAATAAAAAAATATCTAAAAGAAATATCAATATAAAGAAGAGGAATTGGATTATTGAAAGAATTGATGGCCTCCCAAGAAACACAGTATCACCTGACAAGAAAACCTTAAATAGAATTCGAAATGAGGGCGCACTTATTTCTCAAAGACGTAAAGTGTCAAAAGACTCTATACTCTTTGAGAGTGGGTTTATTTTACCTGCTGAGGGAAGAGTATCAGGGGTTTTTGGAAGTCAGAGAGTTTTAAATGGTAAACCTCGCTCGCCACATTCTGGACTTGATCTAGCAGCCCCAATTGGAACAAATGTAGTGGCTACAGCCAATGGGATAGTTTCTTTAGTGCATGATGATATGATTCTTACAGGTAAAACTTTGATGATTGATCATGGTTTTGGTTTGCATTCAATTTATATTCACCTGAATGATATATTTATTAATGAGGGTGATAGTGTGACACAAGGTCAAGTAATTGCTGGAATAGGTGTAACTGGAAGAACAAGTGGTCCTCATCTTCATTTTGGAATTACTTGGTATGGAGTGAAACTTGATCCGCAAAGCGTACTTGAAGTATTACCTAATAGAAATCTTGTTAATTAAAAAATCAATAAATTGATTATTTCTCCACTCTACTTTAATTTTTAAAGTAGATATTTCGTCGCGGTACTTTTTTTTTATCTTCGTAATATCTTTTTCTGTTGTTATTGTAACCAGGCCAAGCCTTGTTGAATTTCTCAAGATATCGTTAATTTCATTATCCTTATATTTATGGTGATCTCTAAAAGTCTTTTTCTTGACTACCTGAACTCCATAATCTTCAAGAGTTTTATAAAATCTTCTCGGATTTGCTATGCCGCAGAAAGCATATGCTTCACAGTCTTTAAGTTCCTTTAAGTTTTTTTCTGGGATAAATTTATTATAAAAAATAGGTTTATTAGATTTTCCTATTTCTCTATGTAAATCTATGCTTTCATTACATATTATTATCCCATCTGCCCTATTTAATCCACTCTTGATGTTTTCTCTGAGAGGGCCAGCGGGAAGTAAGTATTCATTTCCAAACATTTCTGTTCCGTCTACGACGATAAGGGAGATATCCTTTTTTAGAGAAAAGTTTTGGTGAGCATCATCTAAAATAATAATTTCAGCACCATATTTGATAGCTTCTTGTGCGCCTAAATATCTATTAGTTGAAACCCAAGTGTCACCATCATATGAATGAAGAATAGCTTCATCACCCACATCATCAGCTTTATGAATTGAAGGGTCGACTTTGGTAGTATGTGTAATTCTTCCTTTATACCCTCTAAGTATTGTTGCAGTTTTCAGTCCGTTTCTTTGAAAAAATTTTACAATATATCTTGTTATAGGAGTTTTCCCGGTACCTCCCACTGACAAATTACCTACTGAAATGACTGGAATAGATACCTTTTTTGGACGAATAAAAGTGAAGCTTATTTTGAAAAGAACACCATATATGTAGCTTATTGGAAGCAAGGCATATGCTATGAGATTTTTAGTGTTCCAAATATCATTTAGTCTAAGCATTATCTTTTTTACAACAATTAAAATATTTCTCAGTTTTTGAAATTAAATCATTGAGACTATTTTCTAGATTTTTGGTATGATTTAATTTTTCCTCTTCATTAAGATTTCTTGGAATAGTTATTGGTTCACCCCAGATACATATACCCTGAGAGAAAGGTAACGGAAATACTAGCTTATCCCATGTATTTAATGTTTTTTTTCTAGAAACTGAGGCTGAGACAGGTATAATTTTAATACCTGATAACTGTGATAAAGTTATTGACCCTTTATTAGCACTAAATACTGGCCCTCTTGGTCCATCTGGGGTTATTCCAATTGAAGTATTATTTTTTATAACCTTAAGAAGTTTTCTTAAGGCAATACTTCCACCAGATGAGCTAGAACCTCTTACAGATGATATGCCAAAAAAATTAATTATGCGTGAAATAATATTTCCATCTGAATGCTTTGAAATTAACATGTAAAATAGAGATTTTGATTTCCAACAAAATGGCATTAGTAAAAGTCTATTATGCCAAAATGCAACAATTACTGGCTCTTCTCCTGTCCAGGATTTTGTAATTAACTCTGTATTTTCATGCTTCCATCTTGATGTTATTTTGACTACAACAAGATAAGCGATGGATAAAAATACAATAATTGATTGTATCCACGAATTTCTAAAAATTTTTTTTCTAAATTTTTTCATTTAGTTTATAGTTTCTTGTAAAATACTAAACTTTAAGTAGAATGATTATACCATTAAATAACGTATCAATCTTTGATTAAGTAGTTTTTTATTTGATTTTAATTTATGGAGGTAAGAGATGGTTAGTAATAAAGGTCCAGTATATGCAGTGTTTGGAGGGATAGCTCTTCTTTTTTTGGTTTCTATTCTTGCTGATAAGATGTTTTAAATAATAATTATATTATTTATGATCCCGCTATGCTCATACCTTCAATGATGATTGTAGGGCTATCAATGCCATAAGATAATTCAAGATCATTTGCAGGGATTAGGTTTTTAAACATTTCTTCTAAATTGCCTGCAATTGTAATCTCATTTACTGGAAAAGCAATTTCTCCATTGTCTATCCAGAAGCCAGCAATGCCTTTACTATAATTTCCTGTGATATAATTTACTCCTTGCCCAAAAGTATCGGTGACATATAGTCCAGACTTGATTTCTGAAATTAGTTCTGTTGGTGTTAATGTGCCTTTATCTAGATATACATTAGTCACTGATGGGGAAGGTTGTGAAGCGACACCCCTACTTGCATGACCTGTCGGTTTTAAGTTTAATTTTCGTGATGAGTAAAGATCTAATAGCCAAGTGTTTAAAACACCTGCTTCAATTAGTTTTCTTTTTTTATTCTCTATGCCTTCTGAGTCACAAGATTTTGATCTCAGCCCTCTCTTTTTATGAGGATCTTCTAAAATACATATTTCTTTATTAAATATTTTCTCTCCCATTTTATCTCTTAGAAAAGAAGTATCTTTTGTTATCAAATTTCCATTAATCGCAGTTATGAAATTTCCAAGAATACCTCTTGCTACTCTAGGTTCATAAATAACAGGAAATTTTCCACTTTTAATTTTCCTCGCACCTAATCTCTTTTTTGCTCTCAAGGCTGCAGATTTTCCAATTGCTTTTGGGTCTTTAAGGTCTTCCCAATAAACTGAAGTTGAATAATCATAATCAACTTCCATTCCACTTTTGTTTTGACCGGAAAGCACGGAAACTGATAAAGAGCCGCCAGAACTTTGATAGGACCTTTTAAAGCCATTGCTTGCCACTAGACTAATATTTGATTTTCCCCAACTTGCTGATGCTCCTTCTGAATTAATAATTCCTTTAACAGATAGGGCAGTATCTTCACATGTAATAGCAGAATTAATAAGTTCTTCGGTTGAGACAACTCTTTTATCAAATGTATCAACATCAGGAATTTTATCAACTAAATCATTTTTATCAGCGATGCCAACATAAGGATCCTCAGGTAAAGTTTTAGCCATCATTAAGGATTTTTTTATTATTTCTTTGAAGGCTTTAGGTGAGCAATCTGATGAGGATACAATTGATTGTTTCTTACCAATGAAAACCCTTAGTCCTAATTGTTCTTCATTAGAGTCATTAAGCTTTTCTAATTTTCCCATCCTACATGTTGTAGTAGTTGAAGTATTTTTCACCCACACTGCATCAGCAGAGTCTGCTCCTTGGTTAAGAGCATCCGATATTAAATCACTAAGTAATTCTTCTGAATTATTAATATTAATAAATTTACCCATTTAATTAAAATACCTTTTGTTATTCTGACCTTTATAAATTCAGTCCATATTTTTCCCATTTTTCTGTAACAAGTTTTTTTGTTTTTATATCCATCATTATCTCTTTTCCCCATTCCCTATCTGTTTCTGGAAATAGTTTATTAGTTGCATCAATACCCATTTTACCACCAAGACCTGGTAGAGGTGATGCAAAGTCTAAATAATCAATTGGTGTATTTTCAATGACAGTAATATCTTTTGATGGATCAGATTTAGTTGATACAGCCCACATAACATCCTTCCAAGATCTTGCATCTATATCGTCGTCAACAACTATTACATATTTTGTGTAAATAAATTGCCTTAGAAAACTCCATATTCCCATCATTATTCTTTTTGCATGTCCGGGGTATTGTTTCTTTATGCTTACTATGGCAATTCTATAGCTACAACCCTCTGGGGGTAGCCAAAAGTCAACTATTTCAGGAAATTGTTGTTGTATCAGGGGTATGAATATTTCATTTAAAGCTTCACCGAGTATACTGGGCTCGTCTGGAGGTCTCCCTGTAAATGTACTTAGATAAAAAGGTTTTTTACGCATTGTAATAGCTGATATCCTGAATACAGGAAACTTTTCTATAGAATTATAATAGCCAGTGTGATCTCCATAAGGACCTTCATCTTTCTGTTGGTCAATGAGAGTGTGGCCTTCTAAAACTATTTCTGCATTAGCGGGTACTTCCAGAGGAATTGTTTTACATTTTACTGTTGGCAACCTATTACCACTTAAAATTCCAGAGAATTGAAATTCAGATACATTATCAGGGATTGGCATTACTGCTGAAATTATTGTAGCTGGGTCGGCACCTATAACAACTGCCGTTGGAAAAGGCTTTGTATAATTTCTTTTCCAACGATCAAACTGACCTGCACCACCTCTATGTTTTAACCATCTCATAAGAGTAGTATTTTTATTCAATACTTGCATTCTATAAATGCCAAGATTAGTTTTATCTCTCTGGTCTTCACCAGAGCCTTTAGTGATAACAATGGGCCAACTTATTAGAGGTCCGGGCTCCCCGGGCCAGCAGTTTTGTATAGGAAATTGCTCCAAATCTATTTCATCACCTTGAAGTATTACTTCTTGACATGCTGCTTGTTTTACTTGGCGAGGTTTCATTGCAATTGCATTTTTTATTAATGGAAGCATTTCAAAAGTTTCTTTAATCCCCTCTGGAGGCTTTGGTTGTCTTAAGAATGCGAGCATTTTTCCTAATTTTCTAAGTTCATCTTGTTTTTTATTTATACCTAATGCAACTCTTTCAACAGTACCAAATAAATTTGCTAACAAGGGAATATCATAATTTTTATTAATCCCTTTATTTACATTTTCAAAAAGAAGGGCAGGGCCACCTTTTTTTATTACCCTTGAATGTATTTCTGTTATTTCTAGATTTGATGATACAGGCGTTGTAATTCTCTTTAATTGACCTATTTTTTCTAGATATTTAGCAAATTCTTGAAGGGATGAAAAACTCATTATATTAATCTTTAGCCTTAAGTTCTAAGAATCGATTTAGCTTAAAATGATTGCAAAAGCCACCATAAAACCAATTTCACGATTTGATTTAAATCTTTTTTGACAATTTTTAGCATTTTTTATGTCTAATGTAATAACCTGCCAAATGAAATGGCTTGTAACTAAGCCTAATATAGCAAAAGAAATAAACGAATAAAGTTTATTATAAAATAAAATTGATAAAAGACATATCGTTATTAGATAGGATGCCCCTATTAATATACTTGTATTTTGACCAAGAGAGACGGCTGTGGAACGGACTCCTAATTTTTTATCATATTTAGAGTCTTGCTGTGCATAAATAGTATCATACCCAAGTGTCCAAAAAAAACACGATCCATAAATCAAAAATAATTCGTAATTAATAGAATTTGTTACTGCTGTCCAAGCCATAATTGAGCCCATATTGAAAGTCATTGATAACCAAAGTTGTGGCCAATTTATTAATCTTTTCATGTAAGGGTAAAATAATATTAAAGGTATACATATTAATCCGATTAGGATTGTAAGTTTATTAAGTTGAAACAATATAATCGACCCAAAGAAAGATTGTAAAAGAAAGAATAGGCATGCTTTAGTATTAGAAATTTTCCCTGAGGCAATTGGTCTATTTGCGGTTCTTGGTATTTTTGCATCAATTTTTTGGTCAATAATGTCATTTAGCGTACAGCCTGCACCCCTCATTAGAACTGATCCAATTGCAAATAACATAACTAATTTGAATTGATATACGAAAGATTCGTCTGAAAAAACAATTAATAAGGTCCAAAGGCATGGAAAAAATAATAGCCAGCTTCCTATCGGCTTGTCTAAACGTGCAAGTCTGAAGTATTTGTTCAAATGTCTAAATCCATTATTAATTTGTATTAATATTTTTCTTTTAATGAGTGTATAATGTTTTTTTTATTCCCATGAAATAATATTAGGTTATTTGATAGAAAAATTATAGCTTTATGATTAAAAATTTATCCTATCCACGTGTATATTTAATATCACCCTTTAAGCCAGATAAAAAAATATCTATTAGTTCAACTAAGTCTTATCACTTAATAAAAGTAATTAAGGTTAGGCTAAGTGATACATTGATTGTTTTTAATGGCTATGATGGTGAATGGACTGCAACAATTTCAAATATTTCACGTGGTATTGTTGAAATTACTCTAAGGCGTAAAATAAAGGTTCAGAATAGTTTAAAGCCATTAATATTATTATTTTCACCCATCAAAAAAAGTTTGACTGCTATTATAATACAAAAAGCTACTGAATTAGGTGTAACAGAAGTATGTCCAGTCATCACTGAAAGAACTAATATAACTGAAATTAATATAGAAAGGCTTGTTAATGTTTCTATTGGGGCATCGGAACAATCTGGAAGATTATCTTTACCTTTAATTAAAGAACCTGTAGGTTTAAGTGAATGTTTAGAAAATTGGTTTGTTAAAAGACCTTTGTATTTTGCAGATAAAAACTTCCGCTCAAGTCCCATATCGAATTTTATGGCAAATAAAAGCTTTAAAGATACCTTCGGGGCTGGCTTTCTCGTAGGACCTGAAGGTGGTTTTTCTGATAAGGAGATAGAGCTTGTGCTTTCATATCCGTTTGTTGAAAAAGTCTTTTTGGGTACAAGAATTCTTCGGTCTGAAACTGCATCAATATCATTATTGTCAATATGGCAGGCTTTCAGAGGTGATTGGATTAAATAATAATTTTTATACGGAAATAATAGTAATGTTTTTTAAAAAATTTAGAGACTAAAAATGAATTTTACCTCAGAGAGAGATCCTGAACCTGTAACAAATAAAAATATGCTTGTAGAATATTTAGCATCTGGCTGTAAAACTCCTGAAAAATGGAGAATTGGTACAGAGCATGAAAAATTTTTATATCTGTTAGAAGATAACTCACCTTTAAAATATAGTGGAGCTAGAGGTATAGAAGAATTCTTAAAAAAATTACAACGTTTTGGTTGGAAACCTGTTAGGGAAGAAGGAAATATAATAGCTCTATACTCAGACGACAAGGGGGCTGTTACACTTGAACCAGGAGGGCAATTAGAGCTTTCAGGTGCACAATTGCAAACTATACATGAAACATGTGCAGAAGTTCATGAACATAGATTTCAAATTGGCCAAGTAGCAAAAGAATTAGATATTGGTATCTTGGGTATAGGCATGGTCCCAAATTGGAAAAGAGATGATGTTAACTGGGTACCTAAAGATCGATATAAGATTATGCGATCATATATGCCAAAAGTTGGAAAACTTGGATTAGATATGATGACACGAACTTGCACAGTTCAAGTTAATCTTGATTACAAATCTGAGATTGATATGGTTAATAAATTACGTGTTTCTACAGCCTTTCAGCCGATCGCTACAGCTTTATGGGCTAATTCTCCATTTACAGAAAACAAACCAAACGGCGCTCTAAGTCAAAGGGCTATTTGTTGGCAAAATACTGATTCTAATAGAACGGGAATGATACCGTTTATTTTTAATGATAATATGTCTTTTGAGAAATATGTTGATTATGCTCTTGATGTTCCCATGTATTTTATCAAAAGAGAAAAATATATTGACGTTAGTGGTCAGTCTTTTAGATCTTTTCTCAGAGGCGAAATCACTGGTTTTGAAGGCCAACTTCCTTTATTGAGTGATTGGGAAGATCACCTTTCTACAATATTTCCTGAAGTAAGACTAAAGCGTTTTCTTGAAATGAGGGGGGCAGACTCTGGCTCTTGGAGTAGTTTGTGTGCTTTACCAGCTTTTTGGACTGGGATATTATATGATCAATCCTCATTGGATGCTGCTTGGGATATATCAAAAAGATGGGGAAATAGTGAAAGGCAAAAACTTTATTATAGTGTTCCACTTGAGGGTTTGAATGCTAAAATAAATGGTCTTAAAGTTGTTGATATTGCTAAAGAGCTTTTGAATATTTCAATGTCTGGGCTAAAATCAAGATCAAGGCTAGATCACAAAAATAATGATGAAACGATTTTTTTACAGCCACTTATTGAAACCCTTGAAACAGGCAAGACCCATGCAGAAAAATTGCTTGATAAGTTTGAAAGCACTTGGAATGGAAATATAGATTGTATTTTTAAAGAATATGGATATTGATGATGGTTAATAGAGATGGAAATGATTTTAGTAAGAAAAGCATAGAAATTATTATGGAAGAATGTGAAAATTTAGAGCAAGTTAGAACGCATATAGACCGTATCGATGAAAATATTGTACCGCTACTTGTTGAAAGAAATCATTATGTTATGCAAGCGGCTAAACTTAAGGGTGATGTCAATGCTGCACGGGTTCCAACTAGAATAGAGGAGGTTGTCAAGAAGGTAAGGCAAGTTGCGAAAGATAGAAATTCTAGTCCTGAGATTGTAGAAGCAATTTATAGAGCGATGATTGAGATCAATATTGAATTGGAAAGAAAAAAAATATCTGAAAGACAACAAGATCAATAACGCTAATAATTTGGTTCTTCATTAAATTTATAAAATCTCCTGTTTCCTTTTCGAGATATAATTTTACCAGCTGTTGTTCCTCCAAAGTGGGCTGGTAGTAGTGTAATATCTTCATCTGTTAAATCATTTACTAGAGAAATTCTTGTGGCGTTGGATTTTATTTTATCTTCACAAAAAACTGTGCTCCATTCAGGAAAAATAATTCCAATTGGGCTATGTAATATATCTCCAGTAAGAATTCCTTTTTCATTTCCAGAATTAATATTTATACAGTAGTGCCCTGGAGTATGACCATGAGTAGGTAAAATAGTTAAGGTGTCATCAAGTGAAAAATCAGTATCAATTATTTGTGCTTGGCCATATTCAATGATTGGTAATACGCTCTCATTAAACGACGGAGCTATATAGGCAGTTTGTGGGTCTTTTGACCTCTCTTTTGAAGCATCAAGATCATTCCTAGAAAAAATATATTTTGCTCTTGGGAAAGTTGGAATCCACCTTCCATCCTTTAACATAGTATTCCATCCAACATGATCTGCATGCAAATGAGTACACATAACATAATCAATTTCCTCAGGACTTATTCCCTCGCGCTTTAAATTTTCTAAAAAAGGTCCTTCACGATTATTCCAATGTTTAAGCATTCCACCAAATGTTTTGTGGTTTCCTACACATGTGTCAACAAGTATATTGTGATAAGGTGTCTGAATGAGAAAGCTATGAAAATTTAGTTCTATTAATTTTTTCTCATAATTATAAAAGTATGGTTCAAGCCAATCCTTATGTTCAAACAATTTACTTAAGTCAGCATTGGGATAAGCAACCGTTGCATCAAATGGCTCAATCATGTCCTGAATACGCCTTACAACCACATTGCCAAATAATTGAGGCCTCAAAAAACCCCTCCTTTAATTTTCTATCTCAACAAGATGATACATAAATCTATCATTCATTGGCTTCCAGACTTTTACCCTTTTGTGAATACCTTCTAAGCCTATTAGGGGGAAAAGAAAAAGAGATTGGGCTACATCTCTATAATATTTTACAATATTTTTTGTTAGCATAATTCTTTTTTCAAGATCAAAAGTTTTATCAGCCTCATTGATAACTTGTTGGATTGGTTCTTCACAGAACCACGGGCCAGCGCCTCTACAACTATGGTTGGTATTAATAATTGGCTTTAGCGCATCAGCGTACCTATTAGTAAAATCCATGATAAATCCGTGACCACTCATTTCTCCAAGCGTGGAATTCCGAGCTAATTGGGGGTAAGTAATTAATCGAACCTCCATATCCATTCCAACTTTTGCAACATCTGATGCGATTCTCTGTAAAATTGCAGTATCATTAGGAATGAAACCTGATACTGTTTCGATAATAAATGATACTCCATTTTTATAGCCTGCTTCATCAAGTAGCCTTTTAGCTCTTTCTGGGTCATAAGGATAAGGATCTAGATTATCGTCATAGCCAATAGCAAAAGGTAAAGCTGGCTGACTCGCTGGTTTAACTAAGTCAGAAAGTAGAACTTTAGCAATTGTTTTTTTATCGACTGCATAATTAAAAGCCTGTCTAACTCTTACATCGCTAAATGGAGATGAAGGATCATTTGACTTTAAGACAAGAACTAAAGTTCTGATGGGGTTTCTCATTTGTGCTCTATGTCCATTCATTTCAAGTATATCAATTTGGTCAGTACTTATTGCTACAGCAACATCTATTTGTCCGGTAACTAGTGCTTGATAACGCGCAGATGAGTCAGGCACTATAAGAGCCTCCATTTTATCAATCTTAGGTTTCCTCCAAGAATTCTCATACGCTGAGAGTATTATTCTCTCGGGTTCCCAACTATCTAATTTAAACGGCCCACTACCAATTGGGTCATTAACTAAACCCTCTAAACCAACATTTTTTAGATGACCATGAGGCACTACCCATAATGCAGATAGGTATGCCGGGGCTAATGGGCTCGGGTATAAAGTAAATATATCAATTGTGAGTTCATCTACGATTTCAACCCTTGGATAATTTGGGGCTTCTCTGTACCAAGACCTGGCATTAATTGCTTCGCCTCTAACTGTGTCAAAAACTGTTTTAATAGTTTCTGATGTAAACTTTTCACCATTTGAAAATACAACTCCAGGGCGGAGTTTAAATCTCCATTGATTTTGGTTAACCGCTTTCCAGGATAGGGCTAGCTCAGGAACAATATTACCGTTATTATCTATGTCTGTTATACGATCATATATTGCAGTATAGAATAAAGTAGGGGTTGTGCCTGATGCACCAAAAGGATTCCCTTTTGTAGGAGAAGCTGCAGGATGAGCAACACGAAGCACTGTCTCAGCGCTCAAAGTTAATGAGCACAATAAGATATTAAAAAATATAAATAGTCTAATTACAGACTTCATGAACAGATTTTAGCTAGATGTTAACTCAGATACAAGCATTTCATCTAGTTTTTCTAGAAATTGATTTGTAGTCATCCATGGCTGATTTGGACTTATCAAGATAGCTAAGTCTTTAGTCATAAAGCCTTTTTCTACAGCCAAAATACAAACATCCTCTAGTTTTTTTGCAAAATCACTTACATCAGGAGTATTATCAAACTCGCCTCTGTACCTTAACCCTCTCGTCCAAGCAAAAATAGAGGCTATGGGGTTTGTTGAGGTATCTTTACCCTCTTGATGTAATCTATAATGCCTAGTTACTGTGCCATGTGCAGCTTCAGCTTCAACTGTTTCACCATCAGGTGTCATTAGAACAGAACTCATAAGTCCTAAAGAACCAAAACCTTGAGCCACTGTATCTGATTGAACATCTCCATCATAATTTTTACATGCCCACACGTAACCCCCGCTCCATTTAATTGCACAAGCAACCATATCATCAATTAGTCTATGTTCATAAGTAAGATTATTTGACTCAAATTTTTCTTTAAATTCTTTTTCATAAACCTCCTGAAAGAGGTCCTTAAATCTTCCATCATAGGCTTTCATAATTGTATTCTTTGTTGATAAATAAACAGGATAATTCCTACTTAAGCCATAGTTCATGCAGGCCTTCGCAAACCCGCGTATAGACTCATCTGTATTGAACATGCCCATGGCAATACCAGAGTTTTGAAATTTGTATACTTCAAACTCCATATCCTCATCTTCATTTTCTGGACTAAATACTAGTTTTAATGTTCCCGCACCAGGAACTTTAAAATCAGTTGCTTTATATTGGTCACCAAATGCATGACGTCCAACAACAACCGGCTCAGTCCAACCTGGAACAAATCCTGGAACGTTTGAACACAGGATTGGTTCACGAAAAACCGTCCCTCCCAAAAGATTCCTGATAGTCCCATTAGGTGATCTCCACATTTTTTTAAGATTAAACTCTTCAACCCTATCTTCGTCTGGAGTAATTGTGGCACATTTCACACCTACGCCATACTTTTTTATTGCTTCAGCAGCATCAATAGTAATTTGATCATTAGTATTATCACGCGACATAATACCGAGGTCATAGTATTTAAGATCAATATCAAGATATGGAAGAATAAGTTTATTTTTTATAAAATCCCAAATAATTCTGGTCATTTCGTCACCATCAATCTCAACAACTGGTGTTTTTACTTTAATTTTTGCCACTTAAATCTCCCAATATTTTAATTTCTATTATTTTTAAAAAAATTTATTATTATTAATTTATTTTTTACTTCTGTTAATTAATTTAGCTAATAACTTCTTAACTCTCATTAAGTAGAATTTATTTATAATTTACTTCTTTTAAAGCTACTGGAAGAATCTCGGTTGTTATTTCAACAGTTGTAAAAAGTTTCTTTATGGGTATATGGAAAAATCCACTTTTTTCAAGAAAAATCATACTATCTATTAATTTATTCCAATAACCCTTCCAATTGACTAAAATTATCGGTTTATTATGAATTTTAAGTTGTTTTAGAGTTATAACTTCAAAAAATTCATCTAATGTCCCAATCCCGCCTGGTAAAATACAAAATGCATCTGAAATCTCAATGAATTTGTCTTTTCTCTCAGACATGCTATTTACAACAATTAGTTTGAAAAGTTGAGACTGAAAAGTTGGTTTAGGAAAAAAAATTGGAAGAATTCCTAGAACATCTCCCCCATTATCCATAACTGATTTAGCAATTGCTCCCATTAGTCCATTATCACCGCCTCCATAAACAAGATTTACTTTATTTAAGGCAATAATTTTACCAAGTTTATTGGCTAATTTGTAGTAATCAGAACTAAAACCTTTTTTTGAACCACAAAAAACACATAACTTGATATCTTTATTTTTTTTTACCATTTTTTATTCTACTGTTGTCCAGATTATAATGTATATTAGAACTTAAGTTAAAGTTCATATATTGCTTAGTGAGGGTACATTAAGATGAAGATTATTGCACTTAAGTTAATTTTTATTATGTTATTTTTCTTTTCAGGAATTGTTCAGGCAAAAGACAGTGATGTTATAAAGTATAGGCAAAACTTGATGAAGTCACTGCAATATCATGCGGGTGGATTAGGTTCTATTCTGCGAAAGAAGGTAGAGTTCAAAGATAATTTTGCTTATCATGCAGATTCAATAGAGGCTATTTCGAGGGCCGCACAAAATGCCTTTAAGCCAAAAGTAGTTGGAGGAACTTCTTCTCCTGACATATGGGAAAATTGGGATGATTTCGATCAAAAATTTGATGATTTAGCCAACTCCGCTGCAGAAGTTGCAAAGATTGCTCGAGAAAAGGGAGTTGATCAGGCAGCCAAACAAGTTGGTAGCTTGTTTGTTTGTAAATCCTGTCATGATCTATACAGGATTGAAAAATAAAGTTAACTAGCTAATATTAAGAATGCATCTTGAAGCTTCTCAGAATTTGCAATTATTATGATTGTAGAAAATGCAATAAGTAAAAGAGTTAAAGCTAGCCTTGTAGATCCAAATTTTAATGTTTTGTAGTCAGCACTTATTGGTAATATTTTTTTACCATTGAATAATGGCAAAATTAAGTTTTGTTTTTTTATTATTAAATAAAATAAACTTGCTGTGATATGTATACCAATGATGAATATAACCATGTATTCCCACCAAAGCTTGTGAAACTTGGTAATGGCAGTGCTATCATCATTGCTAATTAAATGTGTTAACGGTCCCTGGGTTGGAAAGAAGGAATCATCTTGTGAAAAAAGCCCAGAAGCGGCTTGAATAAACAAAACGAAAATAATCACAAAAACCGAAATTGCGCCAGTAGGATTATGTCCTATATGTAACTGTGTCTTTTTCTTATGTAACTTTCTTATATATGATAAGGAGAGTTTTGCACTTTTAACCATCATCAAAAAACTGGATGTGTCAGAGCCAAAGAATCCCCATAAAATCCTAAAAATTAAAATTACGAGTATTAATAAGCCACTAATTAAGTGAATCTCCATATTTATTATTACTACATCCAGTATAGGTATTCTAAAGTTTAATCCTCCAATTTCAGCAGTGTAGTAGCATAACGATATAAGAATTAGGAGAGCCCAGTGACTTATCCTAATCCAAATATCCCAAACTGGAACTTTTATTAAAGATTCGTTCAAATTATCAATACTCTCATTATTCATCATCAGGAAATGGCATGTTTGAATATTAAATTTAAAATTTACTTATAAATACCATTTGTGTTAATAAATTATTACCTTATTTTAACAAAATTGGTCTTAATAACACTCAAAATATTGCTTAAGGTCTCGTAATCGCTTACTAAGATACATCAAGCAATGCTGAGCCGTGAGGCAATGTGAATCGTCCCCTTATAGTTGCTATTATTGGTGTAATTTTCGTTATAGTAGTAATAGTATTAAATTATACTTCTGGAGATAACTCCTCAGTAGAGGAGTCTTCCTCACAGCTGGAAAAAACTGAAGACCAGGATGACATTTCTAATAATGATCCAATTGTAAACTCAATTAAACCAAGCTTTGATGTAGTTAGAATAGATCAAGAAGGAAATACTGTAATGGCAGGAAGGTCAAGTCCTGCTGATACTGTTATTATCTTAGATAGGGCAAGAGAAATAGGCCGGGTTGTTGCTGATGGCCGAGGTGAGTGGGTTTTTATTCCTTTAGAGAAACTTCCATCAGGTACTCGTGAGTTATCTCTATTAGTAGAAACCGAAAATGGTGATTACTTAAATTCTGATAAGATAGTTATTATGTCAATTCCAGAAAAAGATGGAGATGTATTAGTATTTGAAACCTCAAGAGATGGAGGGAATACAAGATTGCTTCAGTCTCCGGAGCAAAATGGAATCATTAGTTTGGCAATCGAGACAATTGACTATGATTTTGAAAATAGTTTATATCTTAGTGGGAGAGCAAATCCAGAAAATGAAATACTTATATACCTCAACAACAAGTTTCTAGGAAAAGTGAAAGCAGACGATAATGGATATTGGTCCCTTCAATCTTCTCTTCCAGCTGTTTCTGGAAAGCATGTACTTCGGGCTGATGAGGTAGACTCTTACAATGATGTTTTAGCAAGAGTTGAGATTCCTTTTACTAAACAAGAATCATCAGAAAGATTAAAGCCTGGTCAGATAACTGTTGTAAAAGGAAACAGTTTGTGGCGTATTGCTCGACGTGTTTATGGTGAGGGAGTAATGTATACTTTGATTTACGAAGCTAATCAGGGGAAAATTATAGATCCAGATCTTATTTACCCTGGTCAAGTTTTTAATATACCAGATATGAACTAACAAAAATTATTGATAGAAAGATTATGCAAGAAGGTCAAAAAATTTCATTAAGAGACTATATTTTTCCGCCAATCCATCCGGAGGGGGTGGGTTTTTTACTAATATTCATTTTTATTTCCTTTGTCTTATGGGTTCTATGGTCACCTCTAGGCTTTTTAGGGTTAGTTTTATCAATATGGTGTTTTTATTTCTTTAGGGACCCAGATAGATTCACCCCAACTCAAGATGGTTTGATAATTAGTCCAGCAGATGGAATAGTGCAGGCAATAAGCGAGACTTCTGGTCCAAAGGAGTTAGATTTAGAACAGGATACATTTATAAGGGTTAGTATTTTTATGAGTGTATTTGATTGTCATGTAAATAGAACTCCTGTATCTGGAAAAATTATCAAGTCAGTATACGTCCCGGGCCTTTTTCTAAATGCCAGTCTTGATAAAGCGAGTGAGGATAATGAAAGACAGTATTTACTTATTGAAACTGAAAATTCTTCAAATATAGTTGTTGTTCAAATTGCAGGATTAGTAGCTAGAAGAATAAGGTCAGATGTGAGCAGTGGGCAGCAATTAGAATCAGGTGAAAGAATTGGAATGATTAGGTTTGGGAGTAGAGTCGATGTATATCTACCAAACACATTTAAACCGCTTGTTTCTATGGGTCAAAAGATGATAGCTGGGGAAACGGTAATCTCTGATAAGAGAGTTACTGATGAATGCCGAAAAGCTGAAATTCGCTAGTTATTTAAATTAGGAATTTCAAGCCAATGGTAAGTAATAATTCAAAAAAGAGTATGTCCTTTAATAGGCTATTGCCAAATATACTTACAGTTTTAGCCCTATGTAGTGGTCTTACTGCAATCCGGTTTGCCTTGAATGAAAAATGGGAGGAAGCAGTAATTGCTTTAGTAATTGCTTGTTTTTTGGATGGTATTGATGGTTTGGTGGCAAGGATTCTTAGGGGTGCTACTAAATTCGGTGCAGAACTGGACTCCTTATCTGATGCAGTGAGCTTTGGAGTTGTTCCATCAATTTTGGTATATTTATGGGTAATGAATACAGCAGGGACAATTGGGTGGGCACTATCACTATTTTATACTGTTTGTTGTATTTTAAGGTTAGCAAGGTTTAATACTATGGAAGTTGATCCATCTGTACCTAGCTGGTCAAAGAACTATTTTACAGGAGTTCCTTCACCTGCTGCCGCTGGACTTATAATACTTCCATTAATCTATTCATTTTATTTTGAAGCTGGAGTATTCAATAATCCAACAATAGTTGGTTTTTTTCTGATCATAGTTTCTTTATTGATGGTTAGTAGAGTGCCAACTTTTTCTTTGAAAAGATCAAGAATCCCAAACAAGTTAGTTTTACCTTTAATGCTTTTAGTTGCACTTTTAACAGTTTTTCTTGTGACAGACACTTGGGCTACTTTAGGTCTTTTGGGTCTTATGTATATATTAAGTATACCCTTTAGTTGTATAAGTTTTTATAACTCTGCAAAAAAAAATATTGATTAATATTTATTCAAGTATTTCAATCTCGTAATTTTCAAGTTTTTGGATCTGATCTCTAAATTGTGCAGCTTTTTCAAATTCTAATTCTGATGCAGCTTTTAACATTTTTTTCTTTAAATCATCTAAAGTTTTTTGAATATTATTTCCTAATAATACCTTATGCTCATTAATAGAGCTTTCATTAATATTTTTATTATCTTTTTCTTTATCTTCTATTCTAATTGCATCAGATATTTTTTTAACAATACTTTTTGGAATAATATTATTATCTTTATTATACTTCATTTGCTTGTCTCTTCTTCGGTCTGTTTCCGAGATTGCGCTTGAAATACTATTTGTCATTCTATCTGCATAAAGAATTACTTTACCATTTATATTTCTTGCAGCCCTACCAATTGTCTGTATGAGTGATCTTTCAGAGCGAAGAAAACCTTCTTTATCTGCATCAAGTATTGCAACAAGTTCACACTCAGGTATATCAAGCCCTTCTCTAAGAAGGTTTATTCCTACCAAAACTTTAAAAACACCTGATCTTAGATCTCTAATAATTTCAATTCGTTCGAGAGTATCGATGTCTGAGTGCATGTACCTAACTGAAATTCCTTGCTCAGAAATGTATTCAGTCAGGTCTTCAGCCATTTTTTTTGTTAAGGTAGTTACTAATGCTCTTGAGTCATTTTCAATAATAGATCTTAGCTCATGTATAAGGTCATCAACTTGAGAAATAGCAGGGCGAATTATACATTCTGGGTCAATTAGTCCTGTAGGCCTAATAACTTGCTCTATAAAAGCTCCTTTAGATGAAGCAAGCTCCCAATCTCCCGGTGTTGCTGAAACAAAGATAGTATCAGGTCTTATCTTATCCCACTCTTCAAACTTCAACGGTCTGTTATCACAACAAGAAGGCAGTCGAAAGCCATGATCTGATAGTGTAGTTTTTCTTTGAAAGTCTCCTTTATACATTCCATTTATTTGAGGAATTGTTGCATGACTCTCATCAACAAAAAGTATTGAGTCCTTGGGTAAATATTCAAACAATGTGGGGGGAGGTTGTCCCGAACTTCTTCCTGTTAAGTAGCGCGAATAATTTTCTATTCCTTTACAATGCCCTGTGGTTTCTATCATTTCTAAGTCAAAAGATGTTCTTTGTTCTAATCTTTGAGCTTCCAAAATTTTATTTTGTTTTTCAAGAAATAAGAGTCTCTCCTTCAATTCTAATTTAATTTTTTTTACTGCCTGGGATAATGTAGGTGCTGGAGTTACATAATGGCTATTTGGAAAAATTTTAATTTGACTAAGTTCATCAGTTTTTTCTCCCGTTAGAGGGTCAAATTCCTTTATTGCCTCAATTGTATCACCGAATAGTGAAATCCTCCATGCCCTATCAATACAGTGAGCAGGAAAGATTTCAATTACATCACCTCTAACCCTAAAGTTCCCTCTGACAAATGCTATATCATTTCTTTCATATTGAAGAGAAACAAGTCTTCTTAAAAATTCATTTCTTGGAAATGATTCACCTACGCTGGCCGTAAATGTCATTTTTAGATAAGATTCAGCTGACCCAAGTCCATAAATACATGAAACAGA
>CACGTM010000014.1 GCA_902575965.1 uncultured Alphaproteobacteria bacterium
ATGCAATAAGACTAGGTTGTTCAGCAATCGGATACACTATTTATCCGGGATCAATCAACTCATATGAAATGATTGAAGATTTGAGAGAAATAAGCGAAGAAGCTAGGGCTCTGGGATTAGCAATGGTTGTGTGGTCATATCCCAGAGGAGCATATGTTTCCAAGTCAGGAGAGACGGCCTTGGACATTGTATCTTATGCGGCACATATGGCTGCTTTAGCGGGTGCACACATTATTAAAGTTAAGTTGCCATCTGATAGCATTGAATTATCTTCTGCTCAAAAAGTATATCAGGAAAATTCCATACCATC
Source organism: uncultured Alphaproteobacteria bacterium (assembly GCA_902575965.1). Taxonomy (GTDB): domain Bacteria; phylum Pseudomonadota; class Alphaproteobacteria; order Rhodospirillales; family Rhodospirillaceae. The sequence continues at coordinate 311 of CACGTM010000014.1, forward strand.
ATCAAGTCTCTCAGATAGAGTCAAACATGTTGTTCAAAGTTGCTTTAATGGTAAGCGGATAGTTGTGTTCTCGGGAGGAGGAAAAAAAGATCTAAATGGACTATATGATGAGGCGAAGGCAATACACAAAGGAGGGGGCAATGGATCTATTATTGGTAGGAATACATTCCAGAGAAAAAGAGAAGAAGCAATAATGATGCTAAATAATTTAGTTGCTATATATAAAGGAGTAAACCTATAAATCCTAAATTATATCTTATTTCCCCCCCTAAAATAGATGACCCTATCAATTTTAAAAATTTACTTGATGATATTTTAGCACATCCAATAGTAAGGTATTTTCAGCTTAGAATTAAAGATGAAACGGATGAAAATGTTATTAATCTTATTGAAACGATTAAGCCAGTTTGTGATAAAAATAAAAAGTCACTCATTTTGAATGATAGACCAGATATTGCAAATTTAACAGACTGTGCGGGGGTTCATATAGGCCCAGACGATCTCTCATATGAAGAGACAAGAAGTATAGTTGGTGCAAACGCTATAGTAGGTGTCTCATGTAAAGACTCGTTGAATTACGCTGTAAATATGGCAAAAAAAGGTGCTAATTATGTTGCATTTGGGACTTTCTATGAATCACCAACCAAAAAAGTTAAAATTAAAGTAAGTACAGAGATTATTGAGGCATGGAAAACAAAAGAAAATTTGCCTTGCGTTGCTATTGGAGGCATAACAATTAATAACTGTGATTCGATAATAGATGCAGGGGCTGATTTTTTAGCAATTTCCTCAGGTATTTGGCAATTTCCTGAAGGGCCTATATTAGCAATTCAGTATTTTAGTGAAAAACTATTAGCCAAATAACTCCCAATAATTTATTAATTTATTATATTCTTAATATATTTAATAAAATAACACTCGACAGGGCAAATTATGAAGTATTTATTTTTTTTCATTACCATATCCTATCTTATGTTTTCTTCAGGCTCTTACGCTCAGGAAGCTAATGACTTGGCGCCACCGCCCCCTCCAGAGTTAAATGAAGAAAATCAAGAACTTAATAAAGCTCCACCTAAGAAAAAGAAAAAACTTAAGCATTGTGGACCAACAACAGCTAAATTATGTGATCAGGTCGAGAAAATTGAAGATATATCTGACTATGCTTGGCGAGTTGGGGCAATGGGAGCAGCACTCTGCTCTCAAAGTGCCGCGATCGAAGCAACTCGTAAACAGAGAAAAGATAAAATTGAATACGAAAAGAGACTTGAGAGAATTGCAAAGGACGAAGGAAAAAAGTATAAGCCCTGGAAACCATCCGAAACAAACAGCACTTTTGCAAAAAGAACAAGCAATGAGTGTGTTTCAAACATGAAATATTGGTGTGAGGAAATGAAAATCGCTGCTGCAGAAATAAATGACAGCGATACTCAAATGGAAGCAATGGGTATAGTAGATAAAGCATGTAACTAAATTATTTTTACTTGCATATCTGAATAAATCACTTCACTAATACTATTTGCACCAGTGAATAACATAAGCAATCTATCAATGCCAAGTGCAATCCCGGCACTGTCAGGAAGCTTATTCATCCTTTTAACAAGTGATTCATCAATTGGAATGATCTTATGAAAAATTTCATTATTAAATTTTTGATTCATTTCAAAAACTTTTAAATTTTCATCCTGACCTAAAAGTTCTGAACAACCATTTGCAAGTTCAAGACCCAAAACATAAACTTCCAATCTCTCACAAACTTTATAATCTTTTTTTTTGGCAGTTGACCCTAAGCATATTGGATAATCGTAGACAATAACTAGCCCTAGTTCGGCAATTTCAGGTTCAATAATTTCTATCATAAACTTATGATATATATCCTCCCATTTATCTGATGGATGATACTTTAAGCCGACCCTGTCAGCCTGTTTTTTTATAAATCTTATTGAGGGAGAAAATGGGTCATCAATGGTATCAAAAATATCAAATCCAGCGAATCTTTTAAATAAATTTGACAATGATATTTCTGTCCAACTACTTCTAACTTTGGCAAATCTGCCATCAAAACTTAATTCTTTAACATTTAAAGCCTCAGAAGAGAATCTTATCAATTCTTTTACTTCATCAGATAAAACGTTATAGTCGGCATTAATCGAGTACCACTCAAGTATTGAAAACTCGGGATGATGAATCTTACTATACTCTTGATCCCTGAAGGCTTTGCATATTTGAAAAATCTTACTTTCGCCATTTATTAAAATTTGTTTCATAGCAAATTCCGGCGATGTATGAAGATATCTTTGAAGGGAAGCATTATTTAAAGGCCGATGTACTAGAACCCCCATTGGTCTCGTATAACGATCTAGACCAGGAGAAACCTGTAAAATTGATGTTTCAACCTCAACAAAATCTCTATCACAAAAAAAACTTCTAATACTAGAATATAATTTATTTCTATTTCTAATTACCGCGCTATCCATTACATATTCTTTAGTTAATATTTTATATTAGACATTTTAAAATGCCTATATATCTATATAATATGTTGTATTATTTCAATCAAACTGATACAAGCCTCGCCAATATTAAACTCATAATCTATAATTTTTATTACGAAAAAATATGAAAATACAAGCTAACAACATGCGTCCTGGAATGGTGATTGAGCACCAAGGTAAGCAATGGTCAATTATAAAAATAGAACTTCTTCAGCCAGGTAAGGGAGGGGCATTTATACAAGTAGAAATGAGAGATATTCTCTCAGGTAATAAGTCTAATGACAGATGGAGAACTCAAGAAACAGTTGAAAAGTTAGAAGTGAGAGAGAGAGATAGTCAATACCTTTTTAAAGAGGGAGAAATTTATAATTTTATGGATGTGGAGACTTTTGAACAATTTTCTCTGTCCGAAAAAGAAATAGGTGACAAAAAACTATACCTTGAGGAAGGATTGTCTGTAATAGCAAATACAATTGAAGGAAAACCTGTAGATATTACATTACCGCAAACTATGACTTTTACTGTAATTGAAGCTGACGCAGTGGTTAAAAAGCAAACAGCAACATCTTCATATAAACCTGGGGTTTTAGAAAATGGTATCAAAGTAATGATTCCACCATTTATTGAGGCAGGAACAAGAATAGTAATTAATACTTCAGATGGTTCATATGTAGAGAGATCAAAAGACTAGTGATAATATTGTGATAACAAACTCAGCACTTTACAATGTTATGCTTAATGCAATCCATCAATCTTCGCGCTTACTGAAGAGAGACTTCGGCGAGATTGAATATCTTCAATCTTCGATAAAAGATTCTAGGCTTTTTGTCCAAAAAGCTGAAGAAAGAACAAGGAAATTAATTATTTCTGAACTCTCAAAATCGCGACCTGATTTTGGGCTTATAGATACATTTGAAAATCAAGAAACTAAAATAAAATCATCAAGGGATAGAAACTGGATTATTAAAGCAATAGATGGAAAAATAAACTTTTCAAGAGGATTACCTTATTTTTCAACATCTATAGCATTATTGGAAAATAACATCATATTTGCAGGTCTTGTATATAACTCTGCAAATGACGACATATTCTATGCTGAAAAGGGTATTGGTGCTATATTTAACAACAAAAGAATTAGAGTGTCCTCAAGAAAGAAACTTAAAGAAAGCATTATTATTTTAGATGCAAAAAAAGAAAATATTGCTAATAAAAAATTCGCCGCACTCCAAAATAATATTTCTCATAGAAGAGAAATCGGATCAACTTGCCTTGACTTGGCATATGTTGCATCAGGGAGATTTGATGGGTACCTAAGTTTTGAATACGATTTGCTCAAGTATGCATCAGGGTTAATTTTAATAAGGGAGGCTGGAGGGTTTTTATCAGACTTTGATGGTAATGAACCATTTTCCAGAACCTCAGGTTTAATTGCCGGCAACCCCGATATTCATAAAAAGTTAACAGAATTGATAATATCTCATTAATTATAGGGTAATTTGACCATATTTAAAAAAAATAAGTGAAAAAAAATACACTTTAGGGTAATCTATAAGGGTAAATTTCTATCAAAACTTTTTCTTTGAATCACTCTTTAGGTTAGATAACAAGAATGGGGAATTAGGATGGTAAAAAGTGAGAATATTTACTTAATATTTAGCAGATGTTTAATCCTGCTAATAACTTATTTTTTATTCAATAATGAATTTATTAAATCATCCAATGCACAATTATCCCCAAATGTCTCTCTAAACCTTGACGTCTTAGAGGTTCTTGACCCTTCTATAGGCGTTCCAAGACTACTCATGCCTTCTCCAAATAATAACGGTAGAATAATTTTAAGACCTCCTCCTGGAGTTACACCTATCAATTCCAATATGCGTAAAGTAATACTAAGACCACCACCAGGTATGCCTTCGAAAGTAAGCGTTGCTCCAAAGATCGATGTCCCACTTCCGGAAAAGCCTGCTAACAAACCGCCAATAAAAGTATCTTCTATTAATACTGATACCAAAAGTAATGATGTTGAAGATGTTACAGACAGTGCAAAAAAACCTGGTGAAGTTTCTAAGACAAAAAATGATCAAACTGTTTCAACCCCCTCTACAGAAAAAAATACAAGCGAAATTATATCTAATAAGACGTCCAACAATTCTAAAAAAATAATTTCAGAATCAACGGACAATAATTTAGAAGTAGCATCTATTCCTCCAAGTGAGGCACCTACAAATAAAATTTCGGTAAGTTTTCCAAATAACTCCACGGATATTCCAGAAGAAGCAAAAAAAGACCTGAAGCCACTTTATGAGGAATTAAATAAATTTCCTTCGATAAAGATAAAATTACTTGCATATGCAAGTGATAGCAATGAATCATCAAGCAGTGTCCGCCGTCGGTCGCTTAGCAGAGCTTTATCTGTTAGACAATTCTTGATTGACAATGGGATCAAAAATACAAGAATTGAGGTAAGAGCTCTTGGCAGTAAGGGTGAAGAAGACAACAGTGATAGAGTTGATATAGTTCTAAACCGTCAATAAAATTAATCCAAGACATAGAGTTGTAATCTATGGATAATACAACACGATTTTTATTTAGAATGCTTCTGTTTTTAGTAGCTACCTCAGTTGTAGGTGCTTTTTTATTTAATACACTCTATGACGCATTCCTAACCAACTTACTGTTAAATTCATTAATTTTTGCGGTTTTATTAATTGGAATATTTTTAAACTTTAGACAAGTATTTGTTCTTCGTTCTGAGTCAAATTGGCTAAAATCTTTTCAACTGAAATCTAAAACTGATGGTTCATTGAAAAGTAATTCGGATACAAAAGATCAATTTGAGCCCTCGTTACTCCTACCAATGTCTAAAATGTTGTCTGAAAGTCAAAATAAAAGTGGAAAATTTTCACTAACTACCCAAGCAATGAGAACTCTGCTTGATGGAATTATTTCGCGTCTTGATGAGTCTCGAGAAGTAGCAAGGTATTTTATTGGTCTATCTATTTTTCTTGGATTACTCGGAACATTTTGGGGCCTACTTGAAACTGTAGCTTCAATAGGAGAGGTAATAAGGAATCTTTCTATTACTGGAGATGACATTACTATAATTTTTAATACTTTAAAGTCAGGGCTAGAAAAACCTCTTGATGGAATGGGGACAGCTTTCTCTTCGTCTCTTTTTGGACTCGGAGGATCTTTAATACTTGGCTTTCTTGACCTTCAAGCAGGTCAGGCTCAAAACTCTTTCTATAATCATTTGGAAGAATGGCTTTCAGGAATGACAAAATTATCTTCAACTAATGATTCTAGAGACGGGGAACAAAACATATCTGCCTACACCGAAGCTCTCTTGGAACAAACTGCAGAAAGTCTTGAGGAGCTTCAGAGAATTATCGGAAAGAGTGAGGAAAGCCGAATTTATGCTAATAATCAATTTGCAAAAATGAATGAAAATTTGTCATTACTCACTGACCAAATGAAAACTGAGCAACAAGTACTACTTAAAATGGCAAATAACCAAAAAGATCTTTTTCCCATACTTGATAAAATGAGTTCTTTGGCAACCGCTCTAGAAAACAACCCTGATATAGGTATTGATCAATTAACAAAAGTTTCAATAAGAAATATTGATCAGGTTTTAGGTAGATTAGTTTCTGAACTTGGCTCAAGACATGAACAGTTAGTTAAAGACTTAAGGTCAGACATAAAAATCCTAGCTAAAACCATTGCTGCATCAGGTGACCGTAATGATAATAAAGATATTTAATTAGGTAGATTTCTGGATATGAGGGCGAGAGCAAGACAAACAACGGATATATGGCCAGGTTTTGTTGATGCGCTTGCTACACTGCTCATATTAATCATTTTTGTTTTATTAGTATTTGTACTTGGTCAGTTTTTCCTTGCTCAAGCACTATCTGGGAGAGATGCAGCATTAGAAGTTTTGTCAGGTCAAGTAAGCGAATTAGCAGAAATGCTATCTTTAGAAAAAACAAAAAACGAGAATTTAGTTTTAGATTTAGAAACTATCTCTAAGAAATTAGATAACTCTAATCAACAAATTATTCTCCTTAATCAAAAAAATAATTCTTTACAGAATACAGTCCAAAATTTAAATAATCAGATAAATGCTAATAGACAAGTTATAGAGCAATTAGAAATTACAGTCTTAGATAGAGAAAATAAAATTAAGAATGATCAAAAGATAATTTCTGAGCAAAAAAGAGAATTAGTCATACTGAATAATAATATTAAGAGTCTTAATGCACTTAAGGATAACCTAGAAAGAAAAATTTCTCAGCTCGACAAACAACTTATAAGCAGAAACGATGATATAGTAAAAGAAAAGGAAATATCTATTCAGGCCAGGGCACAAGCAACTTTTATGAGTCAACAGCTTGAAGTACTCAGAAATGAATTAAATCGACTCTCCCAGATACTTGACACTTCTGACGCCTTATCAAAGGAACAGAAGGCCCAAATTTCTGATCTAGGAAAAAGAATGAACAGGGCTTTAGCATCTAAAGTGCAAGAATTACAAAGATATAGATCTGAATTCTTTGCGAGGTTAAGAAATATTTTGGGCTCACGACCAGGAGTAAGGATTGTTGGAGACCGTTTTGTTTTTCAGTCAGAAGTATTATTTCAAAGCGGGTCTGCTGAATTAGGAACAGAGGGCAAAATACAACTTCAGCAGCTAGCTGAAACATTGCTTGAAATTTCAAAGGAGATCCCACAGGAGCTAAACTGGATACTTAGAATTGACGGACACACGGACAATGTTCCTATCAAAACTAATAAATTTCCTTCTAACTGGGAATTATCAACCGCCAGAGCAATTTCGGTTGTTAAATTTATCGTTGAACAGGGGATTCCTGAAAATAGGTTGGTTGCAGCAGGTTTTGGCGAGTTCCAGCCTCTTGACAATAATGAAACTAGTTTAGCCAGAAGAAAAAATAGAAGAATTGAGTTAAAATTCGATCAAAAATAAATAGAATATTTTAACTTGCATGATGAAAAAAATTACGTTATCAAGCAGGAAAAATAAGGAAAGAAAATGAAAAAAGACCTCCACCCTGATTATCACGAAATCAATATTATAATGACTGATGGTACAGAGTTCACAACAAGAAGCACATATGGTAAGGCAGGTGACACGATTCGATTGGATATTGACCCTAAGTCTCATCCAGCCTGGACAGGAGTTCATAGACTAGTAGATTCTGGCGGTCAACTTGCTAAATTCAAGAAACGTTTCTCTAATTTAGGATTAAAAGATTAACCCTTTTCCTTATTTGAATACTGACTCTGCACCTTGTCGTGCTTTCTCTTTAATATTAATCATACTTTCTGCTCTCTTTATTTCTATCTCAAGGTCATTAATGTATTCTTTTAAATCCTCAATTGATAAAATTGTGAGATCTTTGGGCTGTTTTTTTTTATTTGAAATTTCACTTTCTTCAATTTCCATAATAACCCCTTCAAGTTATTTAACTTTATCCTAACTAACTAAATTATAAACATTTTGGAGTCAAAGATGAAAGTGCCTGAAATAATGAAAAAAATTGAGATCATTAACCAAGGAGAAAATTATTCTCTTAGTACAACAAATACTCAAACTCCAAAATTAGGAAAAGGTGAAGTTTTATTAAAAGTATTTTCCTCTGGATTAAATAGAGCAGATATTTTTCAAGCTGAAGGCAAGTACCCACCCCCATTAGGTGCTAGTGATATTTTAGGACTAGAAGTATCTGGGGAAGTCATTAAAAAAAGCTCAGATGTTCATACTTTGGAGATTGGAGATAAAGTCTGCGCCTTATTAAGTGGGGGTGGGTACGCTGAATATGTAACTGCTAACCCAGAGCTATGTTTTCATATCCCTGATCACATAGATACACTATACGCAGCTGCACTTCCTGAGGCACTCTTTACTGTTTGGTTTAATATTTTTCAATTAGGGAATTTAAAAGAAAACGAAACAATACTAATTCACGGAGGAAGCAGTGGAATAGGTACCATGGGAATACAAATTGCTAAGCTCTTTAAAAATAAAATCATTGTAACAGCTGGAACTGATGAGAAATGTAAAGCTTGTATTGATTTTGGGGCAGATGATGCAATAAATTATAATAAAAATGATTTCCTTTCTTACCTGCAAAGTAATAGTTCTAAAACGAGGGTAGACGTAATTCTTGATATGGTAGGTGGAGATTATGTTGAAAAAAATTTAAAGTTATTGAAATATAATGGAAGACTAATTTTTATAGCATTTATTAATGGCTCAAGAGTAAGTCTGGATTTACTTAAAGTTATGACTAAAAAATTAATAATTACTGGATCAACGTTGAGGTCTCAAAGTATAGAAAAAAAAATTGAAATAGCTCAGTCAATAAGAAAAAATCTATGGCCACTTGTCAAATCAGGGAATATTAAGCCTATTGTTGACAGCACGTATCCTTTTTGCAGAGCCATGAATGCACACGATAAAATGAAATCAGGAGAGCATATTGGAAAAATATTATTGATTAATAAATAAAAAACTTACATCAATTGACTATACGTTTTTTCTAATATAAAAATTTTAATCAATATAAGATATTTATGAAAGGTCTTTTATGTCTTTACCCATAATGCCAAAAGCAACGGCAGTTTGGCTTGTCGAAAATACAGCTTTAACTTTTGATCAAATAGCAGATTTTACTGGTATGCATGAACTAGAAATTCAGGCTATAGCAGATGGAGAGGTTGCAAATGGTATAGTTGGAGAAAACCCTCTAACTAATGGAGAGTTAACTATAGAGGAAATAAAAAGATGTGAGAAAAAACCAAGTTCAAAACTAAAGATTAGTAAATCTAGCCTCCCAAAACCAAAAATCCGCTCTAAAGGTGCAAGATATACGCCTGTCTCAAAACGTCAAGAAAGACCTGATGCAATTTCTTGGGTAATAAAGAATCATCCGGAACTCTCTGATTCACAAATTTGTAGATTATTAAGAACAACAAAACAAACTGTAATTTCTATTAAAGATAAGACACATTGGAATACTCAAAACATAACACCTCAAAACCCTGTAATTCTTGGACTTTGTACAGAAGAGGAATTACAAAAAGCTGTCATTAAAGCAAATAAAAGAATTAAAGCTGTTGAAAAATAAGATTTGAGGTAATTCATTTATCTAAAGTACATCATTATACATATCTACTAAATCTCTCCAAGCAGCCTCAGCTTTAGCGTCATTATAAACTGAACTATCTGAAACACACCATCCATGTCTCATTTTATCATAAACTTTAATTTCAGCCTCCAAGCTTGCCTCGTTAAAACTCTTTCTTAATTGATCTTTTTCATTTGGATTTTTCTGGTCATCGTCTGAGGCAATAGCAACATAAAAACGCGATTTAGATTTTTTTATTAAAATATGTGGACTATCTTCATCTTTTGTTACTAAACCACCTGCATGAAAAGAACCCACTGCTGAAATAAAATTTGGAAAATGAGATGCAGATCTAAATGCCAGTGGACCTCCCATACAATAACCACTTACACCCATTTTTTTAGAATTATCAACAGAAGCATGGTTCTTGAGAAATTTAACAAAAGATGAAGTATCCCTCTCAGCTGCTCCTTTGGCAATTAACAATTTCATCATTGAAAAAACCTTTTTTCTTTGCTCAAGGTCAAAATAATTAAACCCTTCTCTTGGTGCAGGTGCAGGTGACGATCTATAAAATGGATTAGGAATTAAAACTACATAACCTTGGGAAGCAAGCCTCTTCCCCATAAATTTAAATGATTGACGCAACCCCCTAATGTCTGTCCAAATTAATGCCGGGGGAAATTTACCTTCTTTGGGATAAAACAAGACTGCATCGCAAATACCATCGTCTGTTTCGATACTTACAACTTGCTCAATGATGTCTTTATATTTCGATGAAATACTTCTTATTGGGAATAAAAGACTAGTAAGAAATATTGAAAAATTAAATAACCTCCTTGGAATTCTGCTATCTCCAGAGGAACAGGACATACAACTATCAAGAATTTTATTTTCTTTCATTTAAACTACCCCTTTAAGAATTTAATATATAATTCAATTTTAAAATTTATAATGAGATATCTAAAATTTATCATAGATTAAATTGCAATCCAATTATATACATTAACCAAGTCTATGTGGTATATATAATCAGGTTACATTGATTAAAAAAACAAAAAATTAAGGAGTATGAGAATTTTGCCCCTACCTTTAGTTGGAATTGTAATGGGCAGTCAATCTGACTGGGCTACTATGAAGCATGCAGCTTCCATTCTTGACGATTTTAAAATAGCTCATGAAACCAAAATTGTTTCTGCGCATAGAACACCAGAACGTCTTTATGAATACGCCAAGTCCGCTCAAAAAAGAGGTATAAAAATTATAATTGCTGGCGCTGGTGGGTCTGCGCATTTACCTGGTATGATTGCCTCATTGACTGAATTACCTGTGCTTGGTGTTCCCATAAAATCCAGATCCCTTAATGGTGTAGACAGCCTTCTCTCAATTGTTCAAATGCCCTCGGGAATACCTGTAGGAACCTTCGCTATCGGTGAATCTGGTGCAAAAAATTCAGCAATTTTTGCAATTTCAGTTCTTTCACTTTCCGACAAAGAACTTTCAAATAAATATATTTCTTGGAGATTAGACCAAACAAATTCAATCGAAGAAGAACCAAACTCATTAAACCAAATTCAATAAAGAAAATTATCAAGTGTCTAACTATATCAAACCGGGCGGTACAATAGGAATTCTAGGAGGTGGGCAATTAGGAAGATTTTTATCCTTAGCTGCCAGTAGGCTAGGTTATAGAACTTTCATATTTTGTCCGGATGAAAAAAACCCTGCATCTCAAATTTCTGATTTTCACATGTATTGCAGCTATGAGGATAAAAAAGCTTTAAAAAAGTTTTCTCAGAACGTTGATGTTGTTACTTTTGAATTTGAAAACGTCCCTGTTAGTTCTCTAGAATATCTAGAAAATTATACCACAGTAAGGCCAAAGCCAAATATTTTAGAGATAGCCCAAAATAGAACAAAAGAAAAAAAATTCTTTAATCAGATTGGTTCGAAAACAACCAAATGGCTTCCAATTAATAGCCTTAAAGGTCTTAGAGTTGAAATTGAAAAAATTGGTTATCCCTCGATCCTAAAGACATCAAGGTCTGGATATGATGGTAAAGGACAATGCGTAATTCGCTCAAAACAAGACATTGTTACATCATGGAACAAGTTATTCAAAAAAGAAACAATAACACAATCAGAATCACCACTTGCTATTCTAGAAAAAGTTGTAGATTTTGATTGTGAAATATCTGTAATTGTCTCAAGAGATCTCAGTGGTAATGTTTTTGCATTCGAGCCCACAGAAAATTTACACAAAAAGCAAATTTTATTAAAATCGGTTACTCCAGCAAAGATACCCAAAAAAATAAAAAAAGAAGCAATTAATGAAGCAAAAAAAGCAGCGATAGAAATTGATTTAATTGGCATAATGGCATTAGAGATGTTTGTTGTAAAAAATAAAGAAATTTTAATTAATGAAATGGCTCCAAGACCTCATAACTCTGGCCATTGGACACTTGATGCATGCTCTCCTGATCAATTTACTCAACAAATTAAGTGTATTTGTGGCTTAATGTCAAATCAACCTATTAGATACTCTGATGCAACAATGATCAATCTTCTAGGTAATGACATATATAAAACTAAAAAATACTTAAATTTAGAAAACACAAACATATATTATTATGGCAAAGAAACATCATTACCTAAAAGAAAAATGGGACACGTAACAAGTATAAAACCAAAAAAGTAACTAATTTTAAGAAGTTATTCTTTTACCAATTTAAAACCAAGTTGCTTAAATAGATGTGCCAAGTCTGAATTACCCCAACGTTCAACAACTTTTCCATTTTCAAACCTATAAATATCTGTAGCTGTTATTGAATATGCTTTACCAGTTGGAGGATAACCAAACAGTGGAGTATTATCATGGCTATGAACAGTTGTTCTAACAACAACAAAATTATCAACGCATAAAATTAATTCGTCTTCTAGAACTCTCTCAGGGTTATACTTCTTTGACCTCTCCCACATCTTGCGCATTTTTTCTGGGGTAGCAATAGAACCAGGACCGCCACCATCATTATTATGAGAAATAATCTTATCACTATAGAATTCTTCAACTCTTGAAGTATCCCTATCCGAAAACAAGATCTTATGTATTTGAAGATATGTATTAAGATTTTCTTTTTGGCCTTCACAATGAATTCTTACCTCAGCATGGGATGAGGAAGAAAAATATATCAATAAAATATTTAATAAAACTAAGATGCGCACTATATATTTCCTTATAAAATTTTATAGTCATAAACTACTTTTCGTAATAAAGTATATTTCTATTAATCACAAGTCTACTAATCAAGTAATATAACTCTTCGGGAATAAAAATATGTCAGGACCACTAAGTGGTGTCAAAATACTAGAATTAACTGCTGTCGTGCTTGGTCCTTGGGCATGTCAAATTTTAGCGGATATGGGGGCAGAAGTAATTAAGATCGAATCGCCACAAGGCGATAGTAATAGAAACCTAGGTGCAGTGAGAAATAAAAAAGGAATGGCTGCCTTATACCTAACTTGCAACAGAAACAAGAGAAGCCTTGTCTTAGACCTTAAGAAAGAAGATGCACACTCCGCATTTCTTGAACTTGTAAAGAAATCTGACGTTGTAATTCATAATAACAGACCTCAAGTGATGGAAAAACTAAAAATTGATTATGATACTTTAAAAAAAGTTAACCCTCAGCTAATCTATTGTGGTGCTTATGGATACAGCAAAGAAGGGCCTTATGGTAAAAAAGGTGCACTAGATGATTCAATTCAAGCTGTTTCAGGAATAGCAATGTTGAATGACTTAGTTTTAGGTGAGCCAAGATATATGCCTACTGTAGTTTGCGATAAAACCACTGCAATGGCCGTTGTACAAGGAGTCACAGCGGCTCTTTACCATAGAGAAAAAACTGGATTGGGACAACAAATAGAAGTTCCTATGTTTGAGACAATGGTTTCTTTTATTATGGCAGAACATCTTTGGGGTTATAGTTTTGATCCTCCTATAGGAGAGCCTGGCTATACCAGACTAATGAGCTATCATAGAAAACCATACAAAACAAAAGATGGTTATATAGCGATTCTACCTTATCTTGATTCTCACTGGGAAATTTTCTGCAACTTATCTAATAGAAAAGACTTATTAGAAGATAAACGTTTTAGTAGCTTGTCACAAAGAGTTAAGAACATAGATGATACATACAAAGAAACTGCTAAGACCATGTTAAATAAATCCACAAAGGAGTGGCTTGAAATATTTGAAAATACAAGTGTCCCAACAATATCAGTAAATAATCTAAAAGATCTAATAAACGATGAACATTTAGAAAGTACAAAGTTTTGGAAAACAATTGATCATCCAACTGAGGGAAAATTAAGAACACCAGCCTTTCCAATTAATTTTTCAGAAACACCCTCCTCAATCAGAAGACATCAACCCAACCTTGGTGAGCATTCAATGGAGGTACTTCTTGAAGCAGGTTTAGAACCAGAAGAAATAGAAAAGATGTTAAAGAGTGGAGCTACAAAGTTAGCTGAATAAATTGGACTAGGATGTTTTCTTACTGATATAAGTTAAATTTTTTATTATTTTGTTAAATATTTTTTCCATACTGCTCTTTACTTTTGGTATTTGAAGAACTTCTTCAATCCGCCTATCAAGAAACTCCCAAGTTTTATGATCGTTTTCTGAGTTATCATCTAACCAAAAAATTAGCGTCGCTGAATAAACTCCAAGAAGGAGTCCACGTTTCGTATAAAAATTAAAATCAACTGACTTATCACCTGCGATTTTCCAAATCGAGTCAGAGGTCTTCATTAAGGATAATGAAAGAAGATAACTAGAAGATGGCATTAGCAGAATAGGTAATGTTCTTTTTATTGCCACTTTATAACCTTTCCACCTTTCAAGACGAACTCTAATAATTTTTTTAATCTTTTCTCTTACTTTCAATTCATTAATTTTTGCATTGGCTAAATCATTTAGCATTAGCTTTTCTGTTACATCAAACCAATATCTTAAAAAATCAATTCTTCCATTTGGAAATAAAACTCTAATCTCATCATTCGTAAAAAAACCTTTACAGGAATAAGAATCAAAAAAATTTTCGCGCCAACCGTTTGACTTAATATCCTCTAGGACGTGGTAAAGAAATTTTTGTTTTCTATCCTGACTAATTTTCACAGATCATTACCTTTGATAAATTTGATAAATATATTAATTACCATCATTATTATTAGGAGTTGCATCAATAAAAGAAAGAGTTGACAAATCAACCATCCGCATTGGATAGAGTATACCATCAAGGTGGTCGCATTCATGCTGAACAACTCTTGCATGATAGCCACTTGCATCCCTTTCTTTTAAGGCTCCATCTAAGTCTTGGTATGAATAGGTAATATTTCTCCATCTGGGCACAATTCCAGCAAGACCAGGAACGGATAAGCATGATTCCCAATCTTCGTCCATACTTTCAGATTTAGGTCTAATAATTGGATTAATCATCTTTGTTAGAGGTATTTCGGTTCCATTGTTTCTTGAATCTGGAACAAAGAATATAACTATTCTTAATGGTAAATTAACCTGAGGTGCTGCTAAACCAATACCACCAGAATCTATCATGGTTTCAGTCATATCCTCGAATAACTTATTAAGTTCGGTTTTATCAAAGTTTGTAACCTCTTGGGCTCTATTTTTTAATATTTCAGAGCCCATTCGTGTTATTTTTAAAACTGTCATATATTAACTTCTAAAAATTTTAGGGAAAATTACTCAGTAGTAACAAAATGTCTACTAATTTAGAATATAATGAGTAATCAATACTTCACAAGCCTAAATTGCTGTGATATACCCCCACCAGTTTAATAATTAAGTATAATCCTACTCATATTTTGTTGACTTTAAGGAGTAAAGTTCTGGTTCAGGTAGTCGTTCGCGAAAACAATGTTGATCAAGCTCTAAAAGCTCTTAAGAAAAAGATGCAAAGAGAAGGAGTTTTTAGAGAGATGAAGCTCAGAAAGTCATATGAAAAACCCTCAGAAAAGCGAGCAAGAGAAAAATCTGAAGCCGTTAGAAGAGCTCGTAAACTTGAAAGAAAGAGAATTGAAAGAGATGGATTTTAAAATTCTACTCTGAGGACTAGAAAACATAAATATAATCATAAAGATTGAACAATGTTTTCAGTCATAGACTTTGCATCACCAAACAACATCATTGTGTTTTGCCTAAAAAAAAGTTCATTATCAACTCCAGCGTAACCTGCTGACATACCCCTTTTAACAAAAAGAACAGTCTTTGCTTTTTCAACATCTAAAACAGGCATTCCGTAAATTGAACTACTGGGGTCAGACTTTGCAACTGGGTTTGTTACATCATTAGCACCAATTACATAAGCAACATCAGCAGTGCCAAACTCATTATTTATCTCTTCAAGCTCAAATACTTCATCATAGGGTACATTTGCCTCAGCAAGAAGTACATTCATGTGACCAGGCATTCTTCCTGCTACAGGGTGAATGGCATAGCTTACCTCTACACCTTCACTTTTTAGTTTGTCTGCTAATTCTCTAACTGCATGCTGTGCTTGTGCAACAGCCATTCCATATCCAGGAACTATAATTACTTTTGAGGCATTTGACATTATGAAAGCTGCATCCTCACCTGCACCGGAATTAACAGATCTATCTCCTTTAGCTGATGATGCAACTACATCTCCATCACCACCAAAACCACCGAGTATTACATTGAAAATTGATCTGTTCATTCCCTTACACATTATATATGAAAGTATTGCTCCAGAAGCACCAACCAAAGCACCAACAATGATCAATAAAGAATTACCTAAAGTAAAACCAATTCCAGCAGCAGCCCAGCCAGAATATGAATTAAGCATTGAAACAACTACTGGCATATCAGCACCACCTATAGGAAGCACTATCAAAAAACCTAAAGTAAAACTTAGAAGTGCAATTACCAGAAATAGGTTTAAATCTTGTGTTTGGCAAAAGAAGAAAACTAAGAAAAACAGAGCTATAAGCTGTAAGAGATTTAAAAAATGTTGCCCAGGAAAAACCAAAGGATTACCAGACATAATACCTTTTAGTTTTGCAAAAGCGATAACTGAGCCTGAGAAAGTAATTGCTCCTATTGCCAAACCTATAGACATCTCAATTAAACTAGAAATTTTTATTTTTCCTGAAACACCAATTCCATAAGCCTCAGGTGATAAAAAAGCAGCGAATGCAACTAATACTGCAGCCATACCCACCAAGCTATGAAAAGCGGCAACTAATTCAGGTAAAGATGTCATCTCAATTTTTTTTGCTATTATTGTGCCTATAATACCTCCAATTACAATTGCAAATATAATCCAAACATAATCTTGAACAGAAGGGGAAATAAATGTTGTAATGACTGCTATGGTCATTCCGACCATTCCTAGAGCATTACCCTGTCTTGATGTCTCTGGAGATGAGAGGCCCCTTAGGGTTAATATAAAAAATACACCTGAGACAAGATACGCAAAAATGGTAAAGCTTTCTGACATATTCTACCTACTTATTTTTTTTCTTAAACATTGCAAGCATTCTTTGTGTAACAATAAAGCCTCCAAAAATATTTATTGAGGCCAAAATTACACCTAGGAAACCAAGCATTTTAGATATCGAGAAACCATGTGGACCAGAAGCAATCAATGCCCCAACAATTATAACAGAGGAGACAGCATTAGTAACAGCCATGAGTGGAGAATGAAGAGCTGGAGTAACACTCCAGACTACATAGAAACCAACAAAAATTGCTAGCACAAAAATGGTTAAAAGGTACCAAAATTCATTACTTGCACTTGCAGACTGGACCAAAAGCGAAAATTTTTCTGTGTTTTCAATATTATTCATTTTAAAGCCTATTTTTTGAGATTTGCATTAGTGATTATGTTATTTCTAGTTACCAAAGTTCCCTTAATTATTTCGTCATCCCAGTTTATATTCAAAGAATGAGTATCCTTATCTACAATCAAATTCATAAAGTTTAATATATTTCTCCCAAACAACGAACTTGCATCTCTTGATAATAACGAAGGCATATTTGAGTACCCTATAATAATTACACCATCCTCAGTTGTAATGACCTTGTCTTTAACTGAGCCTTCAACATTACCTCCCGCCTCAACGGCTAGGTCGACTATAACAGAACCACTTTTCATCTTCGAAATTAACTCACTAGTTATAAGAGTTGGAGCATCTCTTCCCGGGATTAGAGCTGTAGTAATAATAATATCAGATTTAATAACCTCTTTCCCGACAGCTTCAGCTTGTTTGTTTTTAAACTCTTGACTCATCTCCCTTGCGTATCCACCCTCAGTCTCTGCAGCCTTCATAGCTTCTTCATCTACTACGATAAATTTTCCTCCCAGACTTTCAACTTGCTCCTTGGCTGCGTATCTAACGTCCGTAGCTAAAACAACTGCTCCAAGCCTTTTTGCGGTAGCTATAGCTTGAAGACCTGCAACACCCGCACCAAAAACAAGTACACGAGCTGGTGGAATAGTTCCAGCTGCAGTCATCATCATAGGCATTGCTCCATTAAAAACTGATGAAGCTTCAACAACGGCTTTATAACCAGAGAGGTTTGACTGAGAAGACAAAATATCCATTGATTGTGCACGAGTGATTCTAGGCATCAATTCCATCGCAAAAGCTGATATTTTTCTTTCGGCTAACTTTGATACAACTTTAGGATTAGAATATGCCTGTAAATTAGCAATTAATATCGACTCCTCAGGAAACAGGTCCACCTCATCAATATCTGATGAACAAATTGGGCAACTAACTTTTAGAATAATTTTAGCCTCATTTAGGGTCTCAGATACCGTATTGCTAATTTCTGCACCTGAATTAACATACATTTCATTCGAAAAATTTGATAATTTCCCTGCATCATTCTCAATACTTACGGAACAACCTAAGTTAATTAATTTTTTAACTGTCTCAGGGGTCGCAGCAACTCGTGATTCCCCTTGCCTAATTTCTCTAAGAACTGCTATCTTCATATATAATCCAACACATTGATATTTACCCCCTCATATGCACTATCAATTGCGATTTGTGAAGAGCGCAGTAATAATAATTTAAAGAAAATAATAAATATTGTAGTTGTAACTGCGATATTGTACTTGATTAAGCAAAATAAAACAGATTTGAGTTTTATTACGTATAAGAGAAAAAGATATATTTTTGGCAATACGCAAATTAATAGGATTATATGACTTTGACAGACAAAAACCAATTTCCACCCAAATATGGCCTTTATGACCCACAAAATGAGAAAGATAGTTGTGGAGTAGGCTTTATTTGCAACATTAAAGGTATTCCTAGCAGAGATATTATTGAAGAAGCTAGGGAGATGAATAAATGCATGGAACATCGTGGTGGAGTTGGCTATGAGAAGAATACAGGCGATGGGGCAGGAATTTTATGCGGTATCCCTCATGAATTTTACAGGTCTGAATTACAGTCATCAAGCTCTATTACCCTTCCAGAAATAGGTGAATATGGTGTTGGGAATATATTTTTACCAACAAATAAAGAAGACTACGAAAATTGTAAGAGAATAATAGAAAAAAATATTATAAGCGCTGGTCAAGAGTTAATATCTTGGCGAGACCTACCTGTTTCCCCAGAGGATTCTGGCATTGGTAACGCTGCAAAAAAAGCTATGCCAAAATTTGTTCAGGTCTTCATTAGAAGCTTGGAAACTAATGAAGGTGATTTCGAGAGAAAACTATATCTAATCAGAAAAGGTTCTTCTCATGAGATAAGAAAGAACACAAACATTAACCAAAAGTCACAATTTTATGTATGCTCTTTGTCATCAAGAGTTATTGTTTATAAAGGTATGTTAACACCTAAACAATTGTTTGAATTCTACAATGACCTTGAAGAAAAAACTTTTATCTCTCACCTTGCGATGGTTCATTCAAGGTTTAGTACAAACACCTTTCCGTCATGGGATAGAGCACAACCAAATAGGTTTATGAGCCACAATGGTGAAATTAATACACTTTTGGGAAATAAAAATTGGATGAATGCTCGTCAAGGCGTACTAAAGTCATCATTGTTCGGCGATGACCTTAGTAAACTATTTCCCATAGTGGAACCAGATTGCTCTGACTCTGGTACATTTGACAATGTTCTAGAATTTTTACTCATGTCAGGGCGAACACTCCAAGAATCTATCTTATTGATGATACCTGAAGCATGGCAGCAAGATAAGTCTATGAATAAAGAAAAACGTGCTTTCTATGAATACAATTCCTGCCTTATGGAGCCTTGGGATGGACCTGCATCAATTGCATTCACTGATGGTAAGTACATTGGTGCTGTTCTTGATAGGAACGGTCTCAGACCAAGTAGATATTACCTAACAAAGGACGATAAATGTATAATGGCTTCAGAAGTTGGGGTTGTTAAAGTAGACAGTAAAAATATATTATCCAAAGGAAGACTTCAGCCAGGAAAAATATTTTTAATTGATTTTAAAAAAGGAAAAATGATTGCTGACTCGGATATAAAGTCTGAGTGGTCAAGTTCAAAGCCATATGAGAAGTGGTTAAACGAACAGAGAGTTGAGTTAAAGCAATTCATCGATAAAGAAGAAATAAAACATTTTTCTCCAGATTCTATTCTTGAGAGAATGAGAGCTTTTGGATATACATCAGAAACTCTCCAGATAATGCTCCTGCCTTTAGTTAAGGAACTAAGAGACCCGCTTGGTTCTATGGGTAATGATACATCTCTTGCTGTAATGTCAGATAAACCAAGAATGTTATATGATTATTTCAAACAAACATTTGCTCAAGTTACAAATCCTGCTATAGACTCAATTCGTGAAGAAGTAATTATGAGCTTAGAGTGTTATATTGGACCAGAGAATAACCTTCTTAATGCTTCATCTGAGAATGCAAATAGACTCAAAATTTCTCATCCTATATTAAGTAATACTGAACTTGATGCAATTAAGAAACTCAGTTTTAAGAACTGGAAATCACTAACTATTGATATAGTATTTCCAAAAAATTCTGGTAGAGAAGGTTTAGAAAACTCACTAAGAAAAATGTGTGAGGAAGCAGCACAAGCAATAATAGATGGTTATCCTCTAATTATACTATCTGACCGTAAAATAGATAAAAATAATGTTCCTATCTCGTCGTTATTAGCTTTAGGTACCTTACATCACTTCCTTGTTAAAAATCACACTAGAACACAAGTTGGTATAATTCTAGAAACAGGTGAAGCAAGAGAAGTACATCATCACTGTCTTCTTATTGGTTATGGTGCAGATGCAATAAACCCTTATCTTGCTTTTGAAGCTTTGTGGGATGCAAAATTGAAAGGTGAGCTATCAAATATATCTCATATAAAGAACGAAATTGACCTTATCAAGTCCTACAAAAAAGGAACTGGTAAAGGAATTTTAAAAGTTATGGCTAAAATGGGAATATCAACTTTACAATCATATAAAGGGGCTCAAATATTTGAGGCAGTGGGTCTTTCAGATGAAATTATATCTTTAGCTTTTACCGGAACTGCCAGTAGAATTGCAGGAATAGGACTCGACGTGCTCGCAGAAGAGATGCAAAAACGTCATCAAATGGGATATTCAGATAGAGAACAAAATATATATGTTTTACCCAATCCGGGAGATTTTCATTGGAGAAAACATGGTGAAGTTCATATGTGGGATCCCAAAAGTATTTCTGATTTACAAAAAGCTGCAAGAAATAATGATGAAAATGCCTACTGGGAATTCGCCAAACACGCAAACGAAGAAACCACTAAAAATGCTGCTCTAAGAGGTCTTCTAAATTTTAAAACCAAACCTGATGATAAAAATTTAGATATTAATGAAGTAGAAAGTGAAAAAGAGATTGTAAAAAGGTTTGCAACCGGTGCTATGAGCTTTGGATCAATTAGCGCAGAAGCCCATGAGACTCTTGCTGTTTCAATGAATAAGATTGGTGGTAAATCTAATACTGGGGAAGGAGGAGAAAATCCAGATAGATTTAAAAAATTAAGTAATGGGGAATCAAAAAGAAGTGCAATAAAGCAAGTTGCAAGTGGAAGATTTGGTGTAACAATAAATTACTTAACTAACGCAGATGAGTTACAGATAAAAATAATTCAAGGGGCAAAACCTGGAGAAGGTGGAGAGCTTCCTGGTCATAAAGTTGATGAAATTATTGCTAAACTGAGATACTCAACCCCTGGAGTTGGCCTAATAAGCCCCCCACCTCACCATGATATTTACTCTATTGAGGATATGGCTCAGCTTATCCATGACTTAAAAAACTCAAACCCCAATGCAAGAATTAGTGTAAAACTTGGTGCTGAGGTTGGAGTGGGAACTGTCGCAGCCGGTGTTACTAAAGCAAGAGCAGATCACATTGTCATAGCTGGTGACTCTGGGGGAACAGGTGCTTCCCCATTAACATCAATAAAGCACGCAGGTGTTCCATGGGAACTCGGCATAGCGGAAACCCATCAAACTCTTGTTATGAATAATTTAAGATCTAGAGTTGTTCTCCAAACTGATGGTCAATTAAAGACTGGAAGGGATGTTGCAGTAGCTGCTTTATTAGGGGCGGAAGAATTTGGTTTTTCAACAGCACCATTAGTTGCTCTAGGTTGCATCATGATGAGAAAATGTCATTTGAACACATGTCCAGTTGGGATAGCAACACAAGATAAAAAACTCAGAGAAAAATTTACTGGACATCCAGATCATGTAATTAATTATCTCTTTATGGTAGCTAAAGAATTGAGATTAATTATGGCATCATTAGGTTTTAAAACTGTGAATGAAATGATAGGACGAGTTGATTGCCTTGAAATTAATAAAGATAATCAGCACTGGAAAGTTAAAGGTGTTGATTTATCTAAATTATTAGCACCCGCAAAGGAACCAAATGACTTTCTCGGACATTATGCAATCCACTCACAAGATCATGAACTTGATATCGCATTAGATAACCAGTTAATTAGAATATCAGAGCCCTCGATAATTAAAGGTAAAAAACTTTATCACGAAATGGAGATAGTTAACACTAACCGAGTTGTTGGTGGGATGTTATCAAATAAAATAATTAAAGAAGTTGGACCAGAAATGCTTGAAGAGGATACACTTCATTTCAAATTCAATGGCAGTGCTGGACAAAGTTTTGGTGCTTGGCTTGCAAAAGGTGTAACTTTTGAGGTAGAAGGTGATGCAAATGATTATGTTGGGAAAGGGCTATCAGGAGGAAAATTAATAATTTATCCACCTAAAGATGGCACTTTTAAGGCAGAAGATAATATAATAATAGGAAACGTAGTCTTATACGGAGCTACAGGAGGAAAATGTTTTTTTAGAGGACAGGCTGCAGAAAGATTCTGTGTAAGAAACAGCGGAGCACTTGCAGTTGTTGAAGGGGTGGGAGACCACGGCTGTGAATATATGACGGGTGGAAAGGTTATCATACTCGGCAATACTGGAAGAAATTTCGCAGCAGGTATGAGCGGTGGAATAGCTTATATTTATGATAAAGATAAAAACTTTTCCTCTAAATGTAATATGGAAATGGTTGTTCTTGAAAAATTAGATATAGACAATGAAATAATTGAATTAAAAGAAATAATTAAACAACATGCAAACTTAACAGGCTCAACTGTGGCAATAGAATTATTAAATAATTGGGAACAATCGATTTCAAAGTTTATTAAAGTGTTACCAATTGATTATAAACGATTCCTTGAAAATGAGGATAAGATTGGCAGCGCAGCATAAAAGAGTTTATTTTTATCCTTTTTAATCTTTTTTTGGTAGATAATTATGGGAAAAATTACAGGCTTTATGGAAATTGAGCGTTCAACAGAGCCCTACAGGGAACCTGATGAGCGTGTCAAAGATTTTAAAGAGATATATACAGACCATAACGAATTACACTTAAAGAACCAAGGGTCAAGGTGTATGGATTGTGGAGTACCTTTTTGCCAGTCTGATGACGGATGTCCAATTCACAATCTCATTCCTGAATGGAATGATCTTGTATATCAACACCAATGGAAGGATGCTTTAGAGCGCCTTCATGAGACAAATAATTTTCCAGAATTTACAGGAAGAGTGTGCCCTGCACCATGTGAAGGAGCATGTGTTCTTGGTATTACAGACCCACCAGTTACTATTAAGAACATTGAAATGGCTATTGTGGATAAAGGTTTTAAAGAAGGCTGGATTAAACCAAGCTTACCAAAAAAAAGAACTACTAAAAATATTGCAATAATAGGCTCAGGTCCTGCAGGATTAGCTGCAGCAGATCAATTAAATAAAGTAGGTCATAATATCAGAGTCTTTGAGAGAGAAGATAGAATTGGTGGTCTCCTAATGTATGGTATACCGAACATGAAACTGGAAAAAAAAGAAATAGTTAATCGCAGAATAGAAATAATGAAAGACTCAGGAATTAACTTTATAACTAACGCAAAAATAGGAGCATCCAATAAAGATAATTTTAATATAAATTCAATATTAAATGAATATGATGCATTACTACTCGCCACTGGAGCCACCATACCAAGAGATTTAAATATATCTGGAAGGGAGCTTAACGGTGTCCACTTTGCAATGGATTATCTAACTGCAAATACAAAGAAAGTTTTAGATGCAAATATAGATAGCAAATATATTTCGGCCAAAGGAAAAGATGTAATTGTAATTGGTGGAGGTGATACTGGAACAGATTGTATTGGAACTGCATTGAGACAAGGTTGTAAGAGTCTTGTTAACTTTGAATTATTACCTCAGCCCCCACAATCAAGAGCAGACAATAACCCATGGCCAACATGGCCTAAAATTCTTAGAACCGAGTATGGCCATGAAGAAGCTATTTCAAAATTTGGTAAAGATCCAAGATCATACAGATTATCCTCAAAGAAATTTTTAGGTGATAAGAAAAATAACTTGACAGGCATCATCACTGAAGAAATAGAATTTGTTAATGGTAAAATCACTCCCCTCCCCGGGACTGAAAGAAAGTGGAAAGCTGATTTAATTTTCTTAGCTATGGGTTTTTTAGGACCTGAGCATGTTTTATCAGATCAACTTGGTATCACCTATGACGAACGTTCTAACTACAAAGCTAAATATGGAGAATATAAAACAAATATAAATAAAGTTTTTGCTGCAGGCGATTGTAGAAGAGGTCAAAGTTTAGTTGTAAATGCTATTAACGAAGGAAGAGAAGCAGCCAGAGAAATTGATATTTTTCTTATGGGAGAGACACAGCTTCCATAATTAATAACTCTCACCACCTTCAAATTCTAAATCCCCATATTGCTTTAAATGATCGGGTAAAATTGGATCGTAGTTTGCATTAAATGAATACTTTATTTGTTCTTCACCCCAGATATTGATGTGTTTTCCATACTTAAATCTTATTAATGAAAAAGCACCTTCTCGCGTTCCGAAAGGACCATGAGGCTTGTATTCAGGCCTCCAGAAATATGCCCCTTTTGACATTTTTCCGCAGGGACCTATATAACTCCCAGAAATAATAAAAGTTTCTTCTGCACACGGATGTGTAAGAGTTGGGCACAACCAGTTATTGGGATAAATATGTGGAGGTGTAGAAAAAATAAAAGTACCCTGCTGATCAAACTCCTTATCCCATTTTAATACTTTTCTTTTATTACCCATCCAATCAAGTGCAGGGTCGTTACTGGCAGAATCCCACTTCATATCCAATGTATTTATATATGTAATAAGTTCACTATCATCAAATGAATCGGCATCACCTAATATTGGTTTCGCACTAAAAAATGTAAGAGCAACACACCCTTCTTGAGAAGAAAAATGATCTCTAGGATAGCCCCCGGGCAAATTTGCATATGAATCTTGTTTGTAAATTTGGTTGTTTATTTTTAAGGAACCATCAAGAACATAGAATTCTTCATCAGCTAATACAGCTTTCTTACTTTCATGTGACCATCCCGGTGGATATTTAATTATAACTGAAGCATCCCCAGCCTCTTCATCTATACTTAATATTTTAGAATATACTCCGTCTCTTGATCCACCATATAGCCCAGCTTGCCATCCTATTTTTTGTGCAAAAATGAATTCTATCCATGGTCTTGACATATTATCCCCAAAATAATTCTACAATAATCTTTCTTGAATATATTCTTTGTAATCCTCAACTGGTTCTTTCCAATTTTCAATATCAAATATCTCAGGAGTTTGCTGCTCAAGTCCACGAAGGTATTTATCAGGAATTTGATCAAGTGTATTAACTTTTGTTCCATATGCTCGCCCCCAAGATCTTCCGTCAACACCCCCTAGCCCAAGCCAAGGATGAAAACTTACTAAATTTTGGAATTGAATATTTGATTGAATATTTGATATTGATTTATTGACTACATCTTTAAGGTTTGCAAAGAAGACATAATGTGAGTCCCAATATATTATATCTCCTGAAGACTCTTCAGGAAATGCTTGAGGTGTAATAGGGTTTGGAAATGAAAATGCTGAGGCAGTTGGCAACATAACTGTATCTCCAAAAACTTGTATCTGCATTGGCTTTGGTTTTAATGTTGCCCCGGCTCCAGTAACTATACCATCAGGCCCAATCTCAACACTTAAAGGACCACCTAAGAATCTCCAGGGTTTTCTTTTCTTTTTTGTAATAGGATTTTCAAACTCCTCAAGAACTTCATGAGAGTCAAATTTTGTGTAAATACCTGCCTCATATATAGTAGCCCCATAGTTTCCATTCTCTAGAGGTTTCCAATAACCAACATTTAAATTGCTCATTGTTACAAGTGGAACCAAGTTTCCTTTATGGGTATATGCATAAATATGTAATCTAAAAAACGAATATACTTTTTCATTGCCCGAAGAACCTTTGACTGCTGCTTGAATTCTAGCTCTTTCTGCAGGATCTTCCCAATTCAACGAGCTTGGTAAGCTATCATGACTAGCTTGAATTTGTGAATTTGCAAGTGAAGATGAGGCAGCAGCTAAGCCAAAAAGAAATGTATTTCGCCTGCTTATTGTTGGAATATTTGTCATTAGATCCTCCATGGATATTAGAAACAGATATTAAATAATATTTTCTAAGTCATCAATTAGTTTAATTATAGTGTTCACTCCTAATTTCCAAAATTTTGGATCAGAGGTGTTTAATGCAAATGGCTTTAGTAATTCTTTATGCCTAAGAGTCCCACCGGCTCTAAGCATATCAATATATTTCTGTTCAAAATTATCTACTCCTTCACATTCATATACATCATATAACGAGTTGACTAAGCAATCTCCAAAAGCATATGCATATACATAAAAAGGTACATGAACAAAATGGCTAACATAAGACCAATAATATTTATATTCCTCTTGGAAATTAAATACTGGCCCTAAACTCTCTCTTTGTACATCTAACCATATTTCACAAATTTTTTCTAATGAAACTTCTCCCTTAAGCCTTTGATTATGAAAAATTGTCTCAAACTCGTGAAAAGATATTTGCCTGACAGTGGTATTAAGCATATCTTCAATTTTTCCTGAGAGTAATATTCTTCTGTTGAAAATATTTTTCTCACTACGAAGCATATGTTTAAAGGTAAGCATTTCCCCAAAAACAGACGCTGTCTCTGCAAGTGTAAGTGGTGTTGAGCACTGAAGAGCACCTTTGTTTGATGCAAGAACTTGATGAATCCCATGGCCAAGCTCATGCGCCAAAGTCATCACATCTCTTGTTGAACCAAGATAATTTAGAAGTATATAAGGATTAGCTGATGGGACTGTAGGGTGAGAAAAAGCTCCTGATGCCTTGCCTTTTGAAGCTGGTGCATCAATCCAATTATATTTAAAAAAATCATTAGCAACTTCATATAATTTATAATCAAACTCCTTGTAGGAGTCCAATACAACAGCTTTGGCCTCAGCCCAATCAATAAATTTTTTTTCTTCATTATAGATCGGTGCATTTCTATCCCAATATTCCAATTTGTCTTTTTTAAGCAACTTAGCCTTAATAGAATAGTATCTGTGAGAAATATCCTTATAAGAATCTTTGATAACCTTAACCAGAGAATCAACAACCTCATCTTCAATTAAATTACAGTTATTACGATATGAAATTGGTTTTTTATAATTTCTCCATTCATCATCAATAATTTTATCCTTTGCAATATTATTGAAAATGAAAGCAGTAGTTTTAGCATTTAGTGCAAGCTCTTCACCTATTGATTTTCCAGCAGCTTTTCTTACTTCAGGATCATAGTCAGAAAGAAGGTTTAAGGACTGAGTGAGAGATAATTTCTTACCATTAACTTCACAAGAAATATTAGCTTCTATTTCATCAAATAATCTTATCCAAGAGTTTTTTCCGACCAATGACTTTTCATTGATTAGTCTTTCAAGATCATCACTTAATTCATGATTTTTAAAAACGCGTATATCCTTGATCCAAGATTCATATCGAGAGATAATTTTATCATCTAGAAAGTCGTTTATTTTTGTGTCATCAAGGCTGTTAATCTCAAGGCAGAAAAATATTATTTCACTAGATATTTTTGTTAATTTATCAATAGTATTTTGGTAAAACTCCGAACGAGCTGAGTCTAATAAATCTTGACTATGAAACAATTGTGCGTAAGAACTAATCCTTCCTGATAAGTCTGTGATTTTTTCATATTCTTTTATTGCAGAACAAAAATCTGAATTGTTCAATGATGCAACCTCACCCTTATAAGACCTGAAGTTCTTAACTAATTTATCCAGAAGTAAAAAATCTTCGTTTAATTTTTTGTCCTTTGGAGATGTATATAGAAGAGTCAAATCCCATTGCGGTAAATCAACATTATTATTGTTTTTTTTAATAGAAACTTGATTCATTTTATGCCTATTTGTATGCTATATTTTACTTATATTAATTATATTCTTTTAAGTTCGAATAATAGTATTTTTTCATTATTCTTGACACAAAAGTGAGACGTAATGGTAACTACAAAATGCATTGATGCAAAGAATATGACTAGTCTTCCTTCAATGTTCTTTTATCAGGCTGAAAGATTTCAACAAGAACCTTTCATTTGGGGGAAAAAAAACGGTGAATATACCTCTATTTCTTGGAGTGATACCAAGTCCAAAATAATCTCACTTGCAAATAACCTTATATCAAAATTTTCTGTGCAACCTGGTGATAGAATTATGATAGTAAGTGAGAATAGGCCAGAATGGTTTATATCAGACCTAGCAATAAAATCAATTGGGGCTCTTACTGTTCCAACTTATACAACTAATACAGCAGTCAATCACCTTCACATAATTAACAATTCAGGCGCAAAGATAGCAATAGTATCTTCACCTGAGCTTTCAAAACCTCTAATAACAGCTGCATCTGAAGCTGATCATGACTTAACAATAATAGAAATGGATGAATTTAGTGAGGGCATAGGAAAGAATATTAACAAAGCAAACTGGAACCATCTGGTAAATGACAAGAATACTAAATTAAATTATGATTTAAATAAAATTACACGTGAAGATGCATGCTCTATTATTTACACTTCAGGTACAGGTGGATTGCCAAAGGGTGTTGTTCTTTCACACGGAGGGGTTCTTTGTAACTGCGATGGTGCAATGGAGGTTGTAGAAGGCCTTAGTATAAATAATGAGGTATTCCTTTCATTTTTACCATTGTCACACTCATATGAACACGCAGCCGGAATGCATTTTCCAGTAAGTCTTGGTGCACAAATTTATTATTGTGAGAGAGTAGACGCTCTAATAAATAGAATGGCAGAAGTAAGCCCAACGATTATGACAGCAGTCCCTAGATTGTATGAAACAATGAGGGAAAAAATTATTCATAGATTAAAGTCACAAAGCTATATTCGTAAATGGTTATTCAACAAAACAATAGAATTAGGAAGAAAAGAATATGAGAAACTCATACCTTTAAATCCTTTAGATTTATTTATAAATTTTTTATGCACTATTTTAGTTAGAAAAAAAATTCTAAACACTTTTGGAGGCCGTCTAAAAGCTTTGGTGACAGGCGGTGCTCCACTAAATTATGACGTTGGTGTTTTTTTTACAGCCTTAGGCATAAAGATACTTAACGGATATGGTCAAACAGAAGCGTCACCAGTTATTAGTGCTAATCGACCAGATAATATACGGCTGCACACAGTAGGCCCCCCGCTTAGAGGTGTAAGTGTAAAATGTGCCAACGATGGAGAAATCCTTGTTAAAGGTGAGCTCGTTATGAAAGGATATTGGAAAGATCCAGATGCCACCATTTCCGCAATAAATGATGATGGATGGCTTCATACCGGTGACATTGGTTATATTGATAATCAAGGCTCACTAATAATCACAGACCGAAAAAAAGATATTATTGTTAACTCTGGGGGTGATAACATTTCTCCTCAAAAAATTGAGGGAATGATCTGCTTGAATGAAGAAATTGATCAAGCAGCTGTTTATGGAGACGATAAACCTTATTTAACTGCTGTAATTGTAACTAATCCAGAATGGACAAAAAAATGGATTGAAGAAAATAAAT
>CACGTM010000015.1 GCA_902575965.1 uncultured Alphaproteobacteria bacterium
TAGATCTTTTGGCTGGTCCAACAGAGGTATTAATTATTGCAGATGATAGCGCAGATGGTGAAATGATAGCTACAGACCTCTTAGGTCAAGCTGAGCATGGTCCCACGTCTCCTGCAATTCTAATCACAACTTCTCAAAGAGTAATTAGTGAGACAGTTTTAGAAATTGAAAAGCAGCTTAAAGTTTTAGAAACAGCAGAAATTGCTGGAGAAGCTTGGTCTAAATACGGTGAAATAATTCTTTGCATTGATAATGATGAGATGCTTTTGCAGGCAAATAGTATAGCCTCAGAGCATGTTCAGGTATTTGCAGATGACTTAGACTGGTGGTTAGAAAACCTTAAAAATTATGGTGCTCTTTTCCTTGGAAAGGAAACAAATGTAGCCTATGGGGATAAGGTAATAGGAACAAACCATACATTGCCAACAAATAAATCTGCCAGATTCACTGGCGGACTTTGGGTTGGTAAATTTATTAAGACCTGTACTTATCAAAGATGTACCGAAGAAGCATCAAAAATAATTGGCTCCTATGGATCAAGATTATGCGAAATTGAAAGATTTTATGGTCATAAGAAACAGTGTGACTTAAGGGTAAAACGTTATTCAAACAGATGAGGTTTTAAAATTATGTTTTCTCAAGTTGCATTAATTGGTGCAGGTTTTGTCGGTTTAGGGTGGGCAATTGTTTTTTCCAGGTCTGGTTTCTCAGTTAAGGTTTTTGATGAAGATAAAAATAAAAGGTCCACATTCACAAAAAAAGTTGAAAGCTGTCTAGAAGATCTGGAGGTTAACGGGCTTATTAAAGAAGTTGGTAATCTAATTAATAATATAAAAGTATGTAGCTCTTTAGAAGAAACTGTCATGGAAGCTTCTTATGTTCAAGAAAGTATTTTTGAAGATCTAAAATTAAAGATAGAGCTTATGAATTATTTGGATAAAATTGTAACTCCAAATATAGTAATAGCAAGTTCTTCATCAGGTATTACTGCATCAGATTTTTCTAGAGAAGCGCATTATAAAAACCGTTTCATAGTGGCTCATCCTGTTAATCCTCCCTATTTAATTCCACTTGTGGAAATTGTCCCATCTTTATGGACTTCTAGGGATTCAATTGAGTCTACCTATAACCTTATGAAAGAAATTGGTCAGAAGCCAATTGTACTAAATAAAGAAATTGAGGGATTTATTCTTAACAGGTTACAGGGCGTTCTTCTTAATGAGGCGTGGGCATTATATAGAGATGGTTATGCATCGCTTGAGGATATTGATAAGACAATCTCTGAAGGATTAGGTATGAGATGGAGTTTTATGGGGCCATTTGAGACGATTGATCTAAATGCACCTGGGGGAATATCTGATTATGCCAATAGATTAGGTGATCTTTATTTTTCAGTTGCTAAATCAAGGAATAATCCACTTCCATGGAGCCAGGAATTAATAAAAAAAGTTGAAACAGAAAGAAGAGCTACTTTACCAAAAAATAAACTTCCCGATAAACAGCGATGGAGAGATAATCTTCTAATGAAAATTAAAAAATTTAAATTACAGTATATGAAGGGGTAGTAAATTTATGACTAATAAACCCAACCTTATGGACTTAACAGGGCAAACTGCTTTAATTACTGGGGGTAATAAGGGAATAGGTTATGCATGTGCAAATTTATTAGCTGACTCAGGTGCGGATATAATTATTATTTCACGAACCGGTATTTTAAATACAAAACATAGTGAATTAAGCTCTCATGGTGTTAAAGTTCATTCAATAAAATGCGACTTAAATAATTTTAACAATTATGGAAAACTTTTGAATAAGTTGCCGGCTCCAAATATTTTGGTCAACAACGCAGGCACAAATCTACCAATGCCGATTAATGAGGTTACAGAGGAGGTTTTTGACAAAATACTTAACTTAAACTTAAAGTCTGTATATTTTTTAACTAAATATATTGTAAAAAGATTACTTATCGAAGATCTAGAAGGAACAATTATAAATATTTCTTCACAGATGGGGCATGTAGGGG
The DNA here is from genome assembly GCA_902575965.1 of uncultured Alphaproteobacteria bacterium. Taxonomy (GTDB): domain Bacteria; phylum Pseudomonadota; class Alphaproteobacteria; order Rhodospirillales; family Rhodospirillaceae. The sequence continues at coordinate 2,024 of CACGTM010000015.1, forward strand.
ATAAAAATAGGACCGTTTATTGTTCATCAAAGCACGCTATTGAAGGATTTACAAAATCGCTGGCCATTGAGTTAGCTGAAAAAAAAATAAGAGTAAATTCTATTAGTCCAACATTCATAGAAACAGAAATGACCAGGCCTTTTTTTGAAGACGCTGAATTTAAGGAAAGTGTATTAAATAGGATACCAAAAGGACAGCTTGCTTCTGTTGATGACGTTTCCTGGGCTGTCTTATTTTTGGCATCAAAAGCTTCAAAAATGATAACAGGAACAAGTATCAAGGTTGATGGAGGGTGGTCTGCACAATAAATCTATTATGCTCTTCCAGACTCATTTATGAGCGAACCTGGTTTTATTCCAATCTTATACAAAGCCTTATTCCACTTTTCTTTATTTTCATAATGCCAAAGCATTTTGTTATCTGCTTCTGTATGAAGCCAGGAATTATCCTTGATTTCTTCGTCTAATTGCCCACTTGACCAGCCAGCATATCCAAAAGCCATAAAATAATTTTCTGGTCCTTTTCCTTTTGCAATAGACTGCAGAATTTCTGTCGAAGAACTCAGTGAGACCTCATTATCCAAGTGAATAGTTTCAGGTATCTGATAATCAGATGAGTGAAGTATAAAGCCTCTTGTGGTTTCTACTGGGCCACCAAAGTAAACGTCTCTATTAAAATTTTTACCAATTGACTTTATATTCATTTGGGAAAATATTTCATTTAATTGTATCTCTTTTATAGGTTGATTTATAATAATTCCCATCGCACCATTTAACGAGTGCTCGCAAATATATATCACACTCTTGTCAAATCTTGGGTCTAACATTGAGGGTGAGGCAATGAGTATTTTTCCAGTTAAGAAACTTGACTTTGACACCTTTTTCTTAAAATTATTACTCATATACTTTCTGCTTCCGCTCTTGCTAGCCTATCTACTCTTTCATTATTTAAATTCCCTGAGTGAGCTTTGACCCATTGCCATGAAATTTTATGTTTTATATTAAGTTGATCTAGAAGCATCCACAAATCATGATTTTTCACAGGCTTATTGGTGGATGTTTTCCAGGAATTTTTCTTCCAATTAAATATCCATTCTGTAATACCTTTCTGAACATACTGGCTGTCAGTATAAACAGTAATTTGTGACTTTTCCTCGATTGTCTTTAGGCCTTGAATAACTGCTTCAAGCTCCATTCTGTTATTTGTTGATGAAATTGAATTGCCAGATAGTTCTCTTTCTTCATTTGCGTCTATTATAATGGCGCCCCATCCACCTGGTCCGGGATTTCCAATGCAGGCACCATCGGTATAAATTTCTATTCTTTTAGTATTATTTCCCATTTTATAAGGTTCTTGGCAGGTTAAAGGTAATTGTTTCATTCGCGACTGCGATTTCTTCAAGGTTTACATCATATCTTTTTGTCATATCATCTATGACTTCTTCAACAAGGATTTCAGGAGAAGATGCTCCTGAAGATAATCCCAGTGTTTTCATATTTTTTAACCTTTCCCAGGGAATATTGTCTTTGTTATTAATCAAGAAAGAATTCCTACACCCTTCTTTTATACCAACTTCGACAAGTCTTTTTGCATTTGATGAGTTAGATGAACCAAGAATAATGAGAGAATCACATTTTTTTGCAATTAATTTTATTGCTTCTTGACGATTTGTTGTTGCATAGCAAATATCTTTTTTTGATGGACCAATAATTTTTGGGTATCTAATCTTTAAAGTTTCTATAATTTCAGATGTTTCGTCCAAAGACAAAGTCGTTTGAGTAACGTATGCAATTTCCTCATTGCTTTCTAAATGAAGATTTTTGGCTTCTTCAACATTTTGTATTAATAGCATTGAATCTTGAGGTACTTGTCCCATTGTACCTATAACCTCAGGATGTCCTGCGTGCCCTATTAAAACTATTTTTCTTCCTTTTTTATAATGTCTAATTGCTTCTGTATGAACCTTCGAGACAAGAGGGCATGTGGCGTCTATATAGGAAAGGTTTAGTTTCTTAGCCTCCTCAGGTATCTTTTTTGGAACGCCATGAGCAGAGAAGATTACTGGTTTTCCGGTTGGGATATTTGATAGTTCCTCAACAAAAATAGCACCTTTTTCTTCAAGCTCTTTGACAACGTGCTCATTATGAACTATCTCATGTCTCACATAGATTGGAGGACCATACTTTTTGATAGCTTTCTCTACAACTGTAATGGCTCTATCTACCCCTGCACAAAAGCCTCTGGGTTTAGCAAGTAGTATAGATATAGATGGTTTATTCATTTTGTTTATTCTCTTTTAAATGTAGTCTTATTATGAATAATATTAAAAATGTGAATTTTAACTTACTATTGTGGATAATTAAATTATGCAGGTTAATGAACTTATGCGCCAATATATAATATCAAAAGCTTTTTTTCTATTTGTTTCAATCCTTGTGTTTTCCGGATGCGCAATAGGACCAGTCCCACCCTGTCCTATAATTCGAATCGATATAAATACTGCAAGCATATCACAATTTGTTAAGTCTGAATCTCCTAAAATGCCTGAGGATTTATCATATAAGGCGGAAATTTACTCATTTGAGGGTACTTGTCAGTTCGATAAAAAAGGTGTCGAAGTTAATATGGATGTAGATTTCTTATTTACAAAGGGTTCAATAAAAGAATCAAGTGAGGTAGATATTTATTATTTTGTATCTATTCCACGCTTTTACCCAAGTGCTGAGGCAAAGCAAGTATTTGTCAAGAAACATTTTGTAAAGGACTCTCACCCAAAAACTTTAACCCTTAGTGAAAAGAATATTAAGGTTTTCATACCCCTTGAGGATAAAATGACGGCTGCGGCTTATGATGTTTATATTGGTTTTCAGCTAAATAATAATCAGCTAAAATATAATTTACGAAAATAAATCAATTTATTTATTGACCTTTTAATATGAACTGGTTTATTGAAATTATATCCGTTATTCTTTAGTGGAAGAGTCTTTAAGATCATAATAAGACGCCGAAGGAGCAACTACCCTCGGAATCTCTCAGGCACCAGGACCGCTAAAGTAAGGGACTCTGGAAAGTAGATACTCACTAATTTGAGTGTTTCACCGAAGGGGAAAGCCGGTGTAATCAATCCGGTCAAACTCTCAGGTTTTAGACAGAGGAGGGCATCTGTAGGTATTAACATTCCTATCAGATACCTTTTGTTGTCTACTATGGAGTCTCAGTTGGAGAGTTTAGGGAAATCACACCAACTAAAAGTTACTACATTATTGCCTCTACATCGTAGTTTAATGGCTCAAATGGTTCCTTTTGCGAACTATTCAATGCCTTTAAAATATGAAACTACCATCATTAATGAGCATTTACATACTCGTTCCTCCACTGGGTTTTTTGATGTTTCACATATGGGACAAGCTGATATTTATGGTGGAGATGTAATTTCAGCATTAGAGAAAATTATTCCAATTGATTTAGAAAACTTAGCCCTTGGTAAAATAAAATATTCACAAATTCTTAATAATGACGGAGGGATCGTTGACGATTTAATGATTTCTCGTTTAAACAACATTAATGGGCAGCCATGCTTTAGAATTATAGTCAATGCTTCTTGTAAAGATAAAGATTATCAATATATTAGATCTTATCTTAGTCCTAGTGCTTCCTTAATAGACAGATCTGATTTATCACTTATTTCAATTCAAGGCCCCAAGTCTTCTGATGTCTTAAGTAGAATAATACCAGAGGCCATCAAAATGTCATTTATGACCCTGAAGGAACTTAATTTAGAAGATAAAAAAATTATAGTTTCCAGGTGTGGTTATACCGGTGAAGATGGTTTTGAGATTTCTATAGAAAATAATTACGTTAAAAAATTAGCCCAGAGAATATTGGAGCAGAAACATACTTTTCCTGTAGGCTTAGGTGCGCGAGATACCTTAAGGCTTGAGGCTGGTTTATGTTTGTATGGTAGTGATATAAACGAAGATATATCACCCGTAGAAGCAAACCTGTCTTGGTCGTTAAGCAAAAAAAGAATCAAGAAAGGGAATTTTTTAGGGAGTTCTAGAATTATAAATGAGTTAGAAACAAATCCATCTAAAATTAGGACTGGATTGAGATTACTTGGAAAGGCAATTGCACGGCCAGGGATGCTAGTAAGATCATTAGATGGCTTAGAAATTGGTAAAGTGACTTCTGGCGCATACGGTCCTTCAATTGGTTGTTCGATCGCGGTTGCATTAATTTCACAAAAATTTTCTATTATAAACTCAAAGCTTCTTGTTGAAATAAGAAATAAATTTGTTGAAGCCGAGGTTGTTCAACTCCCATTTGTTTCACATAAATACTATAGGGGAGGTTAGTAGATGGAAAATTATTTTTACACAAAAGAACATGAGTGGGTGACAGTAAAAGATAATTTAGCAACAGTAGGAATAACCAACTTTGCACAAAAACAGTTGGGGGACATTGTTTTTGTTGAGTTTCCAAAACAAGGTAGCGTGTATTCCCAAGGAGACGAGATTTCTGTAATTGAATCAGTAAAGGCTGCAAGTGAAGTCTATGCTCCAATTTCTGGGAAAGTACATGTTTGTAACAATGATCTTGAAGGCAGTCCCGATCTTGTAAATGCAAGCCCTGAAGGTGACGGTTGGTTATTTAAAATATCTGAATTTGACTCTGTAGAATTAAATTCTTTAATGAGTCGAGATGAGTATGAAGACTATATAAAAAATATTGAAGGATAGAGAGGTGTTTTAATGAGATATTTGCCCTTAAGCAATCAAGACAGAGAGTCTATGCTTAATACAATAGGTATAGAAACTATTGATGATTTATTCGATGAATTGCCAAAATCTGAGGTCCCTCAAAAACTTCCTTCTCATAAGAGTGAGCTTCAAGTAGATAGAGAACTATCTCAGATTGCAAATGAAAACTTACCATATTCTAGGGTGCCATCATTCCTGGGTGCAGGGAACTACTGTCATTTTATCCCTGCATCGCTTGACTATATTGTACAAAGGGGAGAGTTTTTAACTTCATATACTCCATATCAGCCAGAAATTAGTCAAGGAACTCTTCAGGTTATATTTGAATTTCAAACCCAAGTTGCATTAATTACTGGGATGGAAATCGCTAATGCTTCAATGTACGATGGCGCTACTGCCTGTGCTGAAGCAATTTCTATGGCCTCAAGGATAAACAAGAGATCAAAAGTTTTAATATCTGGTGGCGTTCATCCTCACTATATTGATGTTTCTAAGACCCAATTAAAGCACTTAGGGTTTGACATAGAGGTTTTAGAGCCAAATATATTTGGTAAAGAGGAAATATTAGATAAATTAGATACCGATTTATCATGTTTAGTTGTGCAAAATCCTAGTTTCTTTGGTGATCTCCAAGACTATACCGCTGTAGCAAATGAATGTCGTGATAAGGGGGTTCTTCTCATTATTGTTGTTACTGAACCTGTCTCTCTTGGACTTATTAAAACACCAGGTGAAATGGGGGCTGATATTGTTGTTGGTGAAGGACAATCTCTTGCCGGCCCTTCAAATTTTGGAGGTCCAGGTTTAGGTTTTTTTGCATCATTACAAAAGTACGTTCGTCAAATGCCCGGTAGACTTTGTGGTCAAACATTTGACAAAGAAGGAAAGCGAGGTTTCGTTTTGACTATGTCTACCAGGGAACAGCACATACGTAGAGAAAAAGCTACATCTAATATATGTACAAATTCAGGTCTGATTGCTCTAGCATTTAGCGTTCATCTTACTCTTTTGGGAGAAAATGGTTTTAATAGACTAGCTAATATAAATCATAAAAATGCTGTTGAATTATCAATGAGGCTGAAAAAAAATAATAAAATTAATGTCATAAATTCCAGTTTCTTTAATGAATTTGTTATTGAGTTGCCTAGACCTGCAATAGACATAATCGATGAATTGGTAAATTTAAACATACTTTCTGGAATTCCTGTGTCTAGGTTTTATCCAAATAGTCCTAATTTAAGTAACTTTATGTTAGTTGCCGTGACAGAGATAAATACTGAGTCTGACCTAGACTTATTTGCCAATGCACTCAATGAGGTACTATAATTATGCGAAAAAACTTCCTTCATGAAGAACCTTTAGTTTTTGAATATCCTTTTTCTGATAAAAGTGCTGTTGATTTTAATTCTCCTCTTGGAGATTCAGAGAATATAGGAGATTTAAAGAGGACAACTCCACTGGGGTTATCAAGTTTATCTGAGCCTGAAGTAGTGAGGCACTATACAAGACTTTCCAGACTAAATTATTCAATAGATACAGGTCTTTACCCTTTAGGCTCATGTACAATGAAACATAATCCTAGATTAAATGAGAAAATGGTTAGGCTTGATGGATTTATGAATATCCATCCTTTCCAACCTGAGAAAACAATACAGGGAGCGTATAAGGCAATAAATCTATTATCTGATTGGTTAATTGATTTAACGGGGTTGCCAGTTGTTGCGATGTCTCCTGCAGCAGGTGCTCATGGAGAATTGTGTGGATTAATGTGTATCAGGGCTGCCCATGAACATAATGGAGAGAGCAAGAGAAAAGTTGTCTTAGTTCCCGAATCTGCGCATGGAACAAATCCTGCATCTGCAGCTATTTGTGGTTATTCTGTGGAGTCAATTCCTTGTAATAATAGAGGGAGAGTTGACTTACAGGCACTAAATAACAGATTGGGTGATGATGTTGCCGCCGTGATGATAACCAATCCAAATACTTGTGGACTTTTTGAGACAGAGGCTTTGCAAATCTCAGATGCGGTTCATAATGCGGGTGCATACTTTTATATGGATGGGGCAAATTTTAATGCAATTGTTGGAAGGCTAACTTTAAAGCAACTTGGTGTTGATGCAATGCATATTAACTTGCATAAGACTTTTTCAACACCGCATGGTGGTGGAGGCCCTGGAGCAGGTCCAACGGTTTTATCAGATGCTCTTGCTCCATTTGCGCCGGTACCATTCTTAATTAAGAAAAACAAAAAATTATGTATGGTTGAGCATGCTGGATTAAAAGACTCAAAACTTAGTATTGGGAGGATGAAGGGTTTTCATGGTCAATTTGGAGTTTTTATTAGGGCCCTATCCTATATTATGAGTTTGGGAGGAGATGGTTTATCCCAGGTTTCTGGAGATGCTGTTCTAAATGCAAATTATCTACGTGTTAAGCTCTCAAAATACATAACCCCCTTTTATGATGGAATTTGCATGCATGAAGTTCTTTTTGATGGAAGCTTTCTTGATGGTTCGGGAATAAAAACCATTGATTTTGCAAAGGCTATGATTGACTCAGGCTTTCATCCTCCGACTATGTATTTTCCACTTGTGGTTGAAGGTGCATTATTATTTGAACCTACAGAAACTGAGAGTAAACAGTCACTTGATGAATTAATTGAAGTGGTTACAGAATTGGCAAAAATGGTTAGAAAAGAAGAGTTAACAGAATATTTTGACCAATCTCCAATAAATGCACCTAGGCTGAGGCTAGATGAAACACATGCTGCTAGAAACCCAATTTTAAGATGGAATCCGGACCCACTTTTAAAAGCAGCAGAGTAAATATTTTATTATACCTAGCTTTTATTTAGTGCTCTTGGTAGGTCATTTATTGAATTATCTATTAGATCGTACTTTTGCTTAGTAGTTAGGTTATTGGATATTAATTTTTCAGTTGCAACAAGCGCTATGCTTATAGATTTTTGTTTTATTGATTCTATAGCTTGTCTTTCACTTTGTTGGATTCGCTCAGATGCTTGCAATTTTTTTCTTTCAAGATTCAGCTCAAGGGTATTAATCGCTTTTGATTCTATTTGTTTAATTTCTTCCTGTGTTTCTTTGTTAATAGATTCTATTTCTGACTGAGCATTAATTTGCTTTCTTTTATATTCAGCTAATAGTGATTGAGCATCTTCTCTTAATTTTTTTGCTTCATCAATTCTTTCTTTTATTTTTAGACTCCTCTCATCCAAAGTAGCCCTAACAGACGACCAAGACTTCTTTATAATAAAGGTAATAACAATTATAAAAGCTAAGCCAACCCAGAAAGAAGGATCCGAAAAAATCATTTGCCCACCTTTGAAATATCTTTAACTAAATCTTCAATAGCGCTCTTCTCAAAATTTATTCCAGTTAGCGAGGTTGCGGTAACGTCAGCAATCTCTATTGCTACATTATTAATTTCTTTTATTGCTTCAGTCTTTGCCAATAATATTCTTTTTTCTGCATTGTTGATATTTTCTTCAAGCTTTTTATTTAACTCGAGGTTTTTTATTTCAGCTTCTTTCTTGCAATTATCAGTCGCTTTTTTTATTTCTTCTGCTTTTTTCTCAAAAGCATTAGAAATTGCAATCTCATAGTCAGTTAATATTTTTTCTGCTTCAGATTGTAATTCTTTTGCCCTATCAAGATCGTGCGCTATTACACTCTCTCTTTTTTCAAGAATATTATTCATTTTTGGTATAATAAACTTCCACACTATAAGATATAGAGTTGAGAAGGTAATTATTAACCAAAAAATTTGTGAAGAAAAAGTTGTCGGATCAAATTGGGGCATGAAGATCTACTTCTAGAAAAATTAAGTAAAAAGTACAATTAGTGCTATAACTAAGGCAAATAAAGCGGTGGCTTCAGATAGCGCGAAACCAAGGAATGCATATGTACGCAGTTCATCTTTCAAAGAAGGATTACGGGATGCCGCGGTCATGTAATTCCCAAAAACTATTCCAACTCCAACTCCGCCTCCTATAACTCCAATTGCGGCAAGTCCTGCACCAATCATTTTAGCAGCTTCGATTTCCATTTTTATATCCTTTCAAAAGTTTAATTCATTATCGTTTTTAATTTAAATCAAATTATTTAATGCATGTTTACTGCATCATTAAGGTAAATTGTAGTTAATAAAGCAAATACGTAAGCCTGAATAAGTGCTACCATTATTTCAAGAAGTGTAACAGCAGAAACTGCAAGAAAAGGGACAATTCCAATAAAACCTAATGAAATAACAAAGCCTGCTAATACCTTTAGCAGTACATGACCCGCAAGCATATTTGCAAATAATCTCAGGCTCAAACTAATAGGTCTTATGAAATAAGACATTATTTCGATAGGAACCAGGACTATTGCAACTGGGATTGGGGTTCCTTCAGGGCAAAAAAGTCTTAGGTAATGAAAACCATGCCTTGCAAAGCCTATTATCGTAACACCTATAAAGATGAAAACTGCAATCCCCGCATTTACAACAATATGTGAAGTAAAAGTAAAACTATAAGGCAGCAATCCAAGAACATTGCCAAGTAGTATAAAAAGGAAAAGTGTAAAAATAAAAGGGAAATACTTAATTCCTTCCTTTCCAACATTCTCTTTAATCATTGAAAGTGTAAAATCAAATATCAATTCTCCAATTGATTGAAGTCTTCCTGGAACAAGAGCTGATTTTCTTGTTGCAAACCAATAAAAAATAAAGGCAATGAGCACTGACAGTGTCATAAACAAAGACGAATTTGTGAAAGAAACGTCATAGCCAGCTAAGTTTAGGTCAATTAGAGGCTTGATTTCAAATTGTTCCATTGGACCATGTGAGTTTGATGCCATATTTTTCTAACCTTGTTTATCTTTATTTAATGAGTTTAATTGTTTCATAATATTATTAATACCAGCAGCAAAACCTAAAAATAGAAATAAAATCATTAATAATGGACCGGTATCAAATAATTCATCAAAGAATATACCAATTAATACTCCTAAAGCGACTGCAACCACCAATTCTATACCTACGCGTAATCCATAGCTCATGCTTTTTTGAATCTCGGGATTATTTTTATCGCCTAAATCTAGCTCTATTTTTTCTATTTTTTCCTGTAAATTTCTTAAATCCTTAGGAAGTTTACTTGTCATAGACCTTTTCCAGAAGAGATAAAAATTCAACAGTCGTGCCGAACAATAAGAACGCGAAGATGTGCTGTCAAGCATGAAAAGTTCTATATTTTCCAATCATGAATTAAATTATTGTCCTAAATTGAAATCAATGAATTAAAGAGAATTATGCACTGTCTCTAAGTCTTTCAGCTTCTGTTAAGTTAACCGAAACAAGTTTAGAAACACCTTTTTCAGCCATTGTTACCCCAAAAAGCCTGTCTACTCGAGCCATTGTCATTCTATGATGTGTAACAATAATGATTTTTGTTCCCGTTGATTGAGAAATTCGTGAGATTAAATTACAAAACCTATCCACATTTGTATCATCAAGTGGGGCATCTACCTCATCTAAAATACATAAAGGCGCAGGGTTAACGTTAAAAACCGCAAACAATAAAGCAACAGTTGTTAGAGCCTGCTCACCGCCCGATAACAGAGATAGGTTTTGAAGTTTTTTTCCTGGAGGGCTGGCATAAATTTCTAATCCTGCCTCAAGTGGGTCGCTGTCGCCACTCAATGTTAACTCGGCTTTTCCTCCTCCAAATAAGTTTATAAATAACTCCTTAAAGTTTTTATTTACCAACTCAAATGATTGCAGAAGTCTCTGCCGACCTTCTTTATTAAGTTTTATTATTCCAGCCCTGAGTTTTAGAATTGCCTTATTAAGATCTTCTCGCTCATTTATAAGGTTATTGATTTCCTGATCAAGTTCAGTGTATTCTTGCTCTGCCCGAAGATTTACTGCCCCAATATTTTCTCTCTCGCTATTTAGCCTTTGTAAAGATTTCTCTGCTTTTTCTAGTTCAGGAAGTTCTTCATCCTGCTTGAGGCGAGTGTTCTGTCTTAAGTCTTCAGGTCTGCAATTAATTACATCATTAATATTTTTTTCTAGGTTTTGAATATTATGATTTATTTGATTTAAATTGGCCTCAGACCTTGCTTGATCTTCTCTTGACGTTGACGCTTCTTGATCAGCTTTTCTTAGGTTCTTAGTAGCTTCATGAAGGATTTGCTCAGCTTTAATAAGATCGTCAGTTGCTTCAGTCTTCTCTTGTTCAGATTCTTTTAACTCATCTATTAATTTAGATTTTTTATTTTCAATTATTTGAGGCTGGGTTGAAAGTTCCTCTATTTCTTTTAATGCAGATATTTTTCTAGTTTCTAGAAGTTCTAATTGCTTGTTGCTACTTTGCAGTCTGTGATTCCAAGATTCTTGATCCTCTTCAAATGACTTTATACGATCCTTTCTATCTTCATTAATATTATGATAGTTTTCAAAAGAAGCCTTCGCTTCGATTAATATTTTTCTTTCATCATTTAACTTCTTACTTATCTCTTCATATGCCTCTTTGGGAGTATTTTGTTCTATAAAAGCTTTTTCGCTTATTTTACTTTCATTATGCATTTCATAAAGTTCGCTAAGGCGATTTTTGTATTTAATATTCTTAGTTGCATTATTCTCAGTTCTTACCTTTCTTGTAAAACCATCCCATCTCCATAAAAAACCTTCATTGTTAACTATTCTTTGACCTGGCTTTAATGATGCTTGGAGAGTATTCCCTAAAGAATCATCTTCTACATATCCTACTTGTGAGAGTCTTCGTTTTAGTTTTTCAGGCACATCAACGTAATTTGATAGAGGAGTAGAGCCCTCAGGCAGTTCCTGTAAATTTTGGACATCTGGGTTTTCTGACCAGTGTATTGGATTTTGAATATCAGTTGAGCTAAATAGTTCATCACTAAATACAGCTTCTAAAGCTAATTCATAACCTGTTTCGATATTTATTTGGTCAATAACTGGATCCCATTCGTTTATAATTTGATTCTCTTTAAGCAAGTTTTCTAAAGTAGAGATCTCAGTCTCAATTTTAGTTGTGTGCTCTCTTTTCTTTTGTAATTTTTCTCTTAGGTCATTGCCTTCGTCTAGTGCCAAGGTCTGGGCAGATTCTAAGTCTTTAACAGTTTTAGTGATTAAACTAAGATTTGTTGATGACTCTGATAAAGAGTGCGCATGTTTTTCCATTAGAGCTTTTAACTCACTAATCGAAGAGCCTATTTTATTGATCATATTTTGTGCATCATTGATATTATTGTTCTCTCTTGAGATATCCTCTCCAATATCATTTAATCTCTTGAATGCCTGTTGTTTGGTATTCTCAATCCTTCTAACATCATCGTCTAATTGTTTAATGCCAATTTGCAATCTTTGAACTTTGGCACTCTTTTCTACTTCTTTTTGACGAAGTGGGGAAAGATTTTTTTCAGCCTTTATGTGAATATCAGATGCGGTTGACACCGCTTGCATTTTTTCTTCTAAGTTTTTTCGTATTTGAGTCAATTCAGAAGTATTACTTACTAATTTAGTAACCTCTTCTGTATGTTGAATTAGGAATACCAATGCTTGCGCTGAGCGTATAGAGGATGAAATAGTTTTATATCTTCCTGCTTGTCTTGCCTGTTTTTTCAGGTTTTGTAATTGTCCGTGCAGAGCTTCTATTACGTCATTAAGTCTTTCTAAATTACTCTCTGTGGCATTTAACTTAAGTTCAGCTTCATGGCGACGGTTATGAAGGCCTGTTATACTTGCTGCTTCCTCTAAAAGGTGCCTTCTTTCAGTAGGTTTAGAATTTATTAAAGCTCCAATTTTACCCTGGCTCACAAGAGCTGTTGATTTTGCACCTGAACCTAGATCAGCAAAGAGAAGTTGAATATCTTTGGCCCTTACTTCTCTTCCATTTACATTATAATTAGATCCTTTCCCTCTCTCTATCTTTCTGGTTATTTCTAATTCATTTGTATCATTAAACATTTCGTTTACTGATCGTGATTTATTATCAAGGACTAAGCTGACCTCCGCCAAATTTCGAGCAGGACGATTTGTTGTCCCCCCAAAAATTATTTCATCCATTTCATCGCCGCGTATCTGCTTTGCTGACGACTCACCCATCACCCATTTAAATGCATCAACTAGATTAGATTTTCCACATCCATTAGGACCAACAATACCAGTAACTCCAGGACCTATATCTAAATCAGTTGGGTCTGTGAAAGATTTAAAACCTGCTAGTCTAAGCTTTTCAACTTTTGCCAAAGAATTTTCTCCAAAGGGTAATTAATACAGAGTAAGAATTTTCATCTAAAGGAATTTTTTATATTAATTCTTAGATAATTTCTCATCTATAATTTTAGACATATATTCATAGCCCATGTTACCCTCAATTTTGACTCCATCAATGAAGAATGTAGGTGTAGATTTTATATTGTACAAGTCATTTGCTTCTTCTGCCTTATTTCTCACAGAATTAAGCATTTCTTCATTTTTTAGACAAGAATCTACTTCTTTTTCATTCATGCCAGCAAACTTAGAATATTTTTTGAGAGGCTCTAATGGGGTATTAGAGGTCACCCAGGTCATTTGTTGAGAAAATAGTAAGTTTAACATAGCCTTACCTCTTCCCTCAGGGGCACACCTCGCTAACATTGCCCCAGCCATTGCAAGTCCATCCAGTGGGTAGTCCCTGTAAACTAGTTTCACTAAGGATTTATCAATATAATTAGTTTTTAATTTAGGAAGCACAGTTGTATGGAATGTAGCACAGTGATTGCAAGTAAGTGATGCATACTCAAAAATTGTTATAGGTGCATTTATATCACCATATATTATTTCTTTATAAACCAAACCTTCACTTTTTTCATTATTTTCAGTCGATTCCGCAGATATCTCTTGTGAAACCAATGAAGTTTGTAACGTGGTCTGGAAAAATGAAGTTACTACTGTAATTATAATAATTTTTTTTAAAGTTTCCAAAATTGATTCCTTGATTTTTATATTACTGAAATAAGATATTAATTTTTGATTATACTTAACGCAAGACTATCTGTGTAATTTGTTTATCCTTAGTACTAGTTATTTAACTCATAAGCGTAATTTCTTTCGTAAAGTTTAATTTTTTTCACCTAAAATTACTTTTAGATACTTTACTTCTTTTTTTCCCAGAAAGGTATTTACCTTATCAAGAATTATATTTGTAGAAGGTTGTATTAATATCGCTGATGCTCCGCTATTTACCCTCAAATATAACGTGCCTTCTTTATTTCTTTTGTTGACGACAATTTTTTCGGGGGTTGATTGATTTGATATTTCTTTTCCCACAATCTCTGGCCAAAACTTAGTCAATTCCCTGTTTATAAGCTTATTTTTACCAATTTTTGGTTTAATAAGTTTATTTGCAATTTCGTCAATAGATAAAAAACTATGATTTCTAGACCTTTTTGAATACATAAACACTATTTTTATAGGTAAAAGATAAAAAAATATCGTTAGAGAGATCTTTAGTGTAAATAAAAATATGATCAAAATAAAGCTATCAAATTTTATATATGTCTATAAAAACCGATTCAGAAAAACTACTTAACTGGTACGATAAAAATGGCAGAGATCTGCCTTGGAGGTATAAAAATGGTAATAAACCTGATCCATATGTTGTTTGGTTAAGTGAAATTATGCTGCAACAAACAACAGTTGCAGTAGTTAAAGGATATTTTAGTCGGTTTATCAATAGGTGGCCAACATTATTTGATTTGTCAAAAGCGAGTCTTGATGAAGTCCTTCAAGAATGGTCAGGTCTTGGTTATTATGCTCGGGCACGAAATTTACATAAATGCGCAGAAATTATTTCCAAAAAATATTTGGGAAAATTCCCCCAGAATGAGAGAGAGTTAATTCAACTACCTGGCGTTGGTGAGTATACTTCGGCAGCTATTATGTCTATTGCATTTAATAAGAAAGCTACTGTGGTTGATAGTAATGTCGAGAGAGTAATTTCAAGAATTTTTGCAATTACCGAATCTTTACCCTCATCAAAGAGGGTTATAAGAAAAAAAGCACAAGAGATTAGTCCTGCTAATAGATTTGGAGATTATTCTCAAGCAATTATGGATTTAGGTTCAACAATTTGTTTACCAAAAACTCCGTTATGTGTTGAATGTCCATGGGAAGAAATTTGCCAAGCTAGAATGAAAGGCATTGAAAAAAACTTACCTGTAAAAAAACCAAAAAAACCAAAGCCTTTGAGACAAGGTATATGCTTTTGGATTATTCGTCATGATGGTTATGTTTTGCTAAGAAAAAGACAAGAAAAAGGACTTTTAGGTGGCATGATGGAAATCCCATCCACCCCTTGGGAAAAAAATATACAAACTATAGATAAAGCTATAGAATATTCACCGCTAAGATTGTCTATGGTAAACTGGTCAATTTTATCTGATAATGTTAAGCATGTCTTTAGTCACTTCAATCTTCTGCTGATTATAGCTAGTGCAAAGATTAAGAGAGATAAGCTTGAAAAACTAAGTTTAACTGAAGACTTCGTTTGGGTTAATCCAAACCAAATTAACCAACTTGCAATTCCTTCATTAACTAAGAAGATTGCTAGAGTTGCAAAAAGAAAATAAGTTCCATAAATGTCTAATTTTCATTTTTATTAGGCTATTTTAGGGATATAAGTTTAGGCAGGTTTAAGGGAAAATTAAGATGGCAGATAAATTTAAGGCTTTAATGATTACAAATGAAAAAGGGAACTATAAATCAAATTTTGAATTAGTTAGTTTAAAAGACCTTCCGGATTATCCTGTTTTGATTGATGTTGCTTATTCTACGGTAAATTATAAAGATGGTCTTGCTATAACAGGGAAGGGCGGTAAGGTAGTTAGAAATTTTCCCATGATTGGCGGAGTTGACTTGTCTGGTACAGTTGTGGAATCTAACTCAGATAAGTTCTCACAGGGGGATAGGGTTTTAGTTAATGGATGGGGTTTGTCAGAAACTCACTGGGGAGGCTTTTCCCAAAAGCAAAGAATTAATCCTGATTATTTAACCAAAGTCCCTGAGAGTTTTTCTCTGCAAGAAGTTATGGCAATTGGCACAGCTGGCTATACAGCGATGCTTTGCATTTTAGCTTTAGAAGATATGAACATTACGCCAGAAAAAGGTAAGATCATCGTAACTGGTGCAAGTGGAGGCGTTGGTTCTATTTCTATAGCTGTTTTAGCTAAACTTGGATACGACGTTGTTGCATGCACTGGAAGGCTTGAAGAAGAAGATTATCTCAGATCATTAGGTGCCAAAGAAGTTATTGATCGCAATAATCTAAATAGAGAAGCAAAGCCACTTGAGAGAAGTAGATGGGCTGGGGCAGTAGACTCGGTAGGATCAAAAATTCTCTCTACCATTCTTTCAGAAACTATGGAAGGTGGGGTGGTTACAGCATGTGGAAATGCTGCTGGTATAGATCTTCCAACCAATGTTTTGCCATTCATTTTAAGAGGGGTGAGTCTGTTGGGGATAAACTCAAATACATGTCCTTCTGAAAGAAGAAACCAAGCATGGAAGAGATTAGAAGTGGACCTGAATCGTAAAACCCTTTTGGATATGACTTCAGTCGAGACTTTTGATAGATTACCAGCTATAGCAAATGATATAGTCAATGGAAAGATTAGGGGAAGAGTTGTAATTGATGTTAACTCATAGAATTTGAAAAATCTAAACACATAAGGACAATTGTTAATGCCTAAGGATGAACAATTTAAAGAACGTGATTATTCTAATAAAGTTCCTGGATACGAAATGGATACAATTCCTTCAACTGTTACCAAGGAAGCATGGTCGCTTAAGGAGCATGAGGACTTCATAAATAAGCTTACTGACATTCTTGGAGAAGGAAATGTTTTAAGTGATGCAGAAGCTAGAAGGTTTTATGCTGAGGATACATTCAGAAGTTTTGAAACTCCAATAGCCTCAGTATCTCCAGAAAACTTAGAACAAATATCTAAAACGACAAAGCTCTGTAGTGATATGGGTATTGCTATTGTTCCCCGTGGCGGGGGTATGTCCTATACAGATGGATATTTGCATACCAGGAAAAAATCAATAACTGTAGATATGCAAAAAATGAATAATATCCTCGAGATAAATGAAAGTGATATGTATGTCACGGTTCAATGTGGTTGTACTTGGGCAGAATTAAATGATCAATTAAAATCTAAAGGTTTGAGAACTCCTTACTGGGGGCCTTTGTCCGGAAAAAAATCATGCATTGGCGGTGCACTTTCTCAAAATTCTGTTTTCTTTGGTTCAGGTTTTTATGGAACAGCAGTGGAGCAAGTAATTGGCATGGATGTAGTTCTATCAGATGGAACAATTTTACCTGTTGGGGCACATGCTAAAAATAAAGGACTTCCATTTATGAAGCATTATGGTCCCGATCTGATGGGTCCTTTTCTTGCAGATGCTGGAGCGTTAGCAATTAAGGCTGTTGCAACTTTACGTCTTATAAGGAGTCCAAAGCATAGATCGCATTTGGCTTACGCTTTTGATAGCTATAGTGAAATGGCAAATGCATTATCAGCATTGAGCAGAGAGGGGTTGGCAACTGAAGCTATGGGTTTTGATAAGAACCAACAATCTGCAAGGGTAAGTGAGGGAAAGAGTAATTTCTTGAAGGATATCAAGACATTATTTAAAGTGATACGTGAATTAGGTATTTTAGACGGGGTAAAGATTGCCTTTGCGGGTAGAAGATACTTAAATGATGTCTTTTACGGAATGCATCTTTCATTAGAAGGGTATACCAAAGGCGGTGTAAAAGAAAAGACAAAAACTGCTAAAACTCTAGCAGAGCAATGTGGCGGAAAGCCTCTTCCTGCATCTATTACCAAGATTGTCCATGCTGAGCCTTTTTTACCTCCTGATTCTATTTTAGGACCAAATGGAGAAAGATGGGTGCCACTTCATTGTATTGTGCCTCATTCACAGGCTATTGAAGCACTAGATAAGATAACAAAAATTTATGATAAGTACGATTCTCTAAAGAAAAAGCATAATATAAGAAACGGATTTTTACTTGTTACGGTAGGTAATTATGGTTTTCTTATCGAACCTGTCTGGTTTTGGCCTGACTCTCGATTGAAGATGTATGACAAAGTAATGCGTAAAGAACATCTAGAAAACCTTCCTACTTTTGAAAGTGATGATGAAGGAAGGCAAGTTGTACAAGATATGCGCAATGAACTTACTCAACTGTTTATAGAGTTGGGTGCGGTTTCTATGCAATTAGGCAAGTTATATAGGTACGATAAAAGTAGAAAGCCTGAGTCACTTGATGCATTAGAAAAAATTAAATCCTTATTTGACTCAAAAGGTATAATGAATCCAGGGGCACTTAAATTATGAAATGGAAAATTTTAGGACTTGTAATTGTATTTTTGGTTGGATCAATAATATATTCATTGCAACCAAACACATATCCTGAATTTGTCATATCCGATAACTTTGAAGTTGATAAGAAAAGTAATGTAATTATTTTTGGTGCAACAAGAAATACAGGGCTTGAGGTAGCAAAAATTATCTTAAATAGTGGTGGAAAAGTTACAGCTGTTGTTAGGCCTACCTCAAATACGGAAGATATTCAATCAATTGGTGCAAATATCATTACAGGAGATGCCCTTGATAAGGCTTCAGTTGAAAATGCTTTTTCCCAATCGAATTATTCTGCTGTTGTAACCACCATTGGTTGTTATAGGTGTGATCCGAAGCCGGACTATTTAGGAAACAAAAATATTTTTGATGTTGCTCAGAATGCAGGTGTAAAAAGGGTCATACTTGTTTCTACTATCGGTGCTGGAGATAGTTATGATACAATTCCCTCTCTTGTTAAAAGAACTCTGAAAGATGTATTGCCTCTAAAGACAAAAGCAGAAAATTATTTAAGAGATAGTTTGCTTGATTTCACTATTATTAGACCCGGAGGGTTGAGGTCTGAGCCTGCAACAATGAATGGGTATCTTAGTAAAAGTAATAAAGCTTTTGGGGTTATAAACCGTGAAGATCTTGCAATTTTAATTGTTAAGACTCTTGATGATGACAATACAATAGGACATACGCTTTCAGCCATTGATTCAGAATTAGTTTTTCCTTGGGCTTATATTTTTTAGTTAATATTTTTTTCATTGAATAAGTATTATCTCTGATTATCACTCTTAGGATTGAAGTATGTTTACAAAAATCCCACGATATCCTGTCCAAGCATTTTGTATTTGCCTTTTTGCGTATATTTTTAGTCAATGCGATTTGGCTTTATTTTCCTATGCTCTTCCTGAAATTAGGTCTGAATATAATTTAGATTTGAAGGTAATGGGCTGGGTTATTTCAATTTCATATACTATAGGTGCATTTACACAGGTTTATATGGGCACTCTCGTTGATAGTTATGGTCGAAAGAAGATGTTAAGTATAATGATATTTTTTTCTTCTTTATTTATCACCCTTCACGCTTTTGTTCCTCGAGCAAACGAATATATCATTATAGGTGGTTATTCTTTTACTTTGGGAATTTTACTAATGATATTACTTAGAGGTCTTGCAATAGGTACAGGAGGTTCTCTTTATCCCATTACCGGTGCAATAGTTACTGAAGAGGCACCTGCAAAATTTAGAGGCTTATTTGCTGGAATATTACAAACTGGATATCCTTTGGGGTGGTTTTTAGCTGCGATTTTTGCTGCACCCCTTCTTGAGAAGTATGGTTGGAGAGCATTATTTCTGGTTGGTTTAATTTCAATTCCTTATATATTTGTTGTCAAATTCTATCTGAGGGAAACAAATAGATTTATTATTCAAGATGATCAAAAATCTTCCAAAATTTTAGAGAATAATTTATCAGCTTTTTCTAAGATTAAGATTCTTCTCAATACATCAATGAGAAAACGTTCATTAACAATTTTTTTTGCGCAATATTTATTTGTCATTGCATATGGTAGTTCTGCAATGTTTTTTCCCACATATTTTTCAGAGCATAGGGGTTTGCAAATAGGTGATTCTGCTCTTTTAGTGGGTTTTGGTAATGCAATTGGTGTTTTAGGTTATCTTCTAGCTGCTTATGTTGGTGAATTTCTTCTTACTCGAAGAACAACTGTCGTAATTTGGACAATCTTGGGTTCAATATCTTTTATATATCTCATCTGGTTTACAGAAAACTATTTTGATACACTCCTTGCATTTGGTATTATGAGTATGTTTTTTTATGGCACAGCAGCAGTAAAGTTTGCATTTATAGCTGAAATTTTTCCAACTAAAATTAGAGCTACTGGATTGTCAGTATGTTCAAGTCTTGCCGTAAATCTTGGTATTGCAAGTGGACCTCTCATGTTAACATACGGAATTAATTGGTTGGGGTGGAATATAGCTTTTACTTATTTTGTTGCAATTCCTTTGATAATTGCTGGCTTGATGTATTTAGTTTTAGAGCCTCTTCCATCTGGTTTGGAGTTAGAAGAAATTCAGGAAAAGCTAAATTTTGAATAATGAATATAAAATAATTAAAGTGAGGTTTTATGTGGGCATGGAGAGTTGATGATTTTGGTGGCATTGATGCAATGAAATGGAAAGAGCTTGATGAACCCTCTATTTCGGAAGATGAGATATTGGTTCATGTCAAAGCCTCAGGGATAAATTTTGCTGAAACAAGGATGAGGGCTGGAACATATACTGGAATAAAAAGACCTCTAACACTTGGCTTGGAGGGAGCTGGGGTTGTTGAAAAAATTGGTCCAAATGTAAAGAATTGTAAAATTGGGGATAAGATCTTTTTTAGAGCTAGAGGTTCGCATGCTACAAAATGCGTAGTTAAAGACTATCATGCTTTCCCTCTTCCAAAAAATTGGGATTTTAAAGATGGTGCAGCTGTTGGTGTAGGTTGGTTAACTGCATGGCATGCCTTATATGTTACCGCAAAAGTAAAAAAGCATTCAAAAGTCCTCATTGAGGCAATTGCTTCATCTGTTGGTTCAGCTGCATTGCAAATTGCAAAAAACCAAGGTTGCTTTGTCATAGGAACAGCAAGTAGTGATGCTAAACTTTCAAAGGCAAAAGAGTGGGGGGTAGACGAAGTTATAAATTATAAAAATGAAAATGTTTTACAACGTGTTATGGAGATAACCAGTAACTATGGTGTGGATGTGGGTTGTATGACAATAGGTACAGAAACTTCTGATGACCTTATAGCTTCAATGGCAAATGGAGGAAAAATTGTTATGTATGGATCAACTGGAGGAAGAGAGGTAAAGTTTGATTTAGGTATAGGCTCAAGAAACCTGCAATTACTCTCAATGAGTATTGATACTGCTGATAATTATGTTCCTGAGACACTAAGTACTTTTAGAAAGTATGTGCTTGATGGCTTTAATCAAGGTTCCTTCAAGCCAGTAATTGATAGAGTGATTCCATCTTCTGATTTGCCTAAGGCCCATAAGATGGTTGATGACAGAAAACATTTTGGGAAAATTATTCTAGAATTTAACTAAAAATAGAATATATTTACAAAAAGATCAAAAAAAATATAAAATATAGAATATTATTCTATTAATGTTTTATTTCGTGGTATATTATTTTTCAGCATTCTTTATTAAAGGCTTTATATTCTTTTTTTATTACTAAATCATTCAAAGTGTTAAATTATATTGCAGTAAATAATTAGTTAGATTAACTAAAGATATATTATTATTTCCACTCAGTAAAAAGGTCTTTTATGTCTGACAAAACATTGCACCCTAATTCACTTGCCCTTCATGCCGGTTTTAGGTCTGATCCTACGACAAATTCTGTTGCCCCTCCTATTTATCAAACAACTTCATATCAGTTTGATAGTACTGAGCATGCATCAAACCTTTTTGCATTAAGTGAGCTTGGTAATATCTATACTAGGATCATGAACCCTACATGTGATGTTCTTGAACAACGTTTATCCCAGTTGGAAGGAGGTGTTGCTGCTCTTGCTGTTTCCTCTGGACAGGCTGCATCGACTTTTGCAATTCTTAATTTATGCCAGTCAGGAGATAATTTTGTCACTTCAACAGATTTGTATGGTGGTACATGGAATTTATTTGCAAACACCTTTAAACAACTTGGTATTGATGTAAGGTTTGCGGACCCATCTAATCCAGAAAACTTTGCTAAATTAACTGATGAAAAGACTCGCTGCTATTATGCTGAGACACTCCCTAATCCAAAGCTGGAGGTTTTCCCAATTCAAGAGGTCTCTGATATAGGAAATGAATTGGGTGTGCCGCTCATTGTTGATAATACCGCGGCACCAATAATTTGTAAGCCTATTGATCATGGCGCTTCAATTGTAATGTACTCTACAACTAAGTACATTGGCGGTCATGGGAATTCTATTGGGGGTGTAATTATTGATAGTGGTAATTTTGATTGGGAGAAAAATGGAGACCGCTTCCCACTTTTAACAACACCGGACCCCAGCTATCATGGTGCAATCTGGACTGAAGCAGTAAAGCCACTTGGTCCTATAGCCTATATTTTGCGAGCAAGGGTAACTTTATTACGTGATGTTGGAGCATCAATGAGTCCGTTTAATGCTTTCAATTTTATTCAAGGTGTTGAAACTTTGCCTCTAAGAATGGAAAGACATTGTGAAAATGCAAATTTGGTTGCTTCTTTCCTTAAAGAAAGAAGCGAGGTATCTAAAGTTATTTATCCTTCTTTGATGAATGGCCCCCCTCTTGATAGGGCTCATAAATACCTTAAGAGCGGTTTCTTCGGTGGTCTTTTAGGATTTGAGCTAAAAGGTGGCAGAGAAGCAGGTCAAAAGTTTATTGACTCACTAAAGATGATCTATCATGTCGCTAATATTGGTGATGCTAGGACTCTTGCTATTCATCCAGCTAGTACAACCCATTCTCAATTATCTGAAGAAGAACAACGTGCTTCAGGCGTAACACCTGGTTATGTGAGGCTGTCGGTTGGTATTGAGTATCACGAGGATATCATTAGGGACATAGATCAGGCTCTTTTATCTATATAAAGCAATAGTACTTATAATTCATAGTAAAACTTAGATATCTAGAACAATTAGTTTCCCTGTTCTTCTTAATATATTTTTTTTGTCAAGATCTCCGCCGTGTGCTTCACCATCTATTACATTGTCACTTGATAAATTTTTTGTAGTTTCGTCTCTAAGAATTACAACAACATTTGTATCTTTTTCTATTGCAAATGGAAATTCGTGCCACGTTCCAATATGCATTGTAAAACCTGAATTACCATCAAACCTAAACGCTTTTAGTTTATCTATTTCAGGAAGTTCTTTATTGTTAGGTTTTCCTAATACGGCAATAAATGGTTTCCCTGATAAGGGAATAAATGTTTGAGTATGTTTAAAATGTCTTTCAAGGTAGGTAATTTCAAAAGGACGAGGTTGAATTTTTGCTAAAGATAGACAAGTTTCACTATCAGATTTAAAATCTACAGGTGATGTAACAGAAACTGCTCCCTCGTAAAAGTCACTCATATTAGCTGAAACATTACTATCAGGTCCAAGAAGCTGGCCATAGGGTGCGATATTTTCCAAATTAGCATTAATAATAGGTAATTTTAATGTTTCTGAGGATTGTATATTCATAAATTTATCCTTTTAAGGGTTTACTTATTGGCAAGATTATAACCATTATATTTAATCTTGAAATAAAAGAAATATTAATGAAATAATTAACGAATTAAATATCAATAAACAGGTTAGAGAAATGACAGGATTAATTTCTAGGCATATTGCAACAATTGATGGAGAAAGGCAGATTCACTATCGTAAAGCAGGTAATGGTTCCCCAATTATCCTCCTACATCAATCTCCAAAGTCTTCGGAGGAATATATTCCTTTGATAAAAGAATTATCATCAGATTACGCAGTTTTTGCTCCAGATACTCCCGGTAATGGTCTTTCTGACCCATTACCAATGGTTAATCCTTCAATGAATGATTTTGCAGAGAATGTAGTAAAATTTATGGATGTGCTGGGGATAGATAAGTGTCCCGTTTACGGTTTTCATACAGGAGGAAGTTGTACTTTAGAATTATCGTGGAAATTTCCTAAGAGAGTAACCGTTGGTATAGTTGATGGTTATGTAAATATGCCTGAAGAGCGGGTTAAAGAAATTTTAGATAATTATTTTACTCCTTTAGAGATAAATTGGAGTGGATCGCATTTAACATGGATTTGGTCTCGTTTTAGGGAGCAAATAATTTTTTTCCCCTGGTACCGCAAAGACAAAGCTTCAAGAATGACGGGTTATTCACTTCCACCTCCTGAGTATCAACAGAATTCTGTCATAGAGTTTCTTCGTGCTGGTAAAGCATATGTGGGACCATATCGTGCTGCTTTTACTCAAGATAACGTAAATTCAATCAAGGAGATGAGGGCAAACTGTTTAGTTATGTCCTCAAAAACAGACGTTTTATATGATGGCTTAGACAGGATGCCTAAACCATCAACAAAAATTACTATTGCTAGGCCGAATACCCCACCGGATGCGATAAGTTTAATGAAGCAAAAAATTAAGGAATATCCATCACCTAATAAGATTATTGATGATTTAGAAACTTTACCAATTAAAGGTAGAATTTGGGGACAATACCTTCAGGTTGGAGGCGGTTCATTGTATTGCAAGGGAAATGATGAAGCAGATGGCAGGCCAATACTTTTCATACATTCTTCTGCGTCTTCTAATAGAAGCATGGAAAAATATATGGAATTGCTGATAGGCAAAAGAAAAGTTTTTTGTGTAGATCTTCCAGGCAATGGTGAGTCAGATAATCCAATGGGGGAAGATGTAACTGTAGAAAAGCAGGCATCATTTCTTGCAGAAGCAGTTCATTTAATGGGTTATGATAGTGTAGATGTATTTGGAGATTGGGGGGGGTGGTTCTGTCGGAATTGAACTAGCTGTGCAACATCCTGATATTGTCAAACATATTTTTATACCAAACCTTATCTCAATGGAGCTGGAAGGTGAAGCTCTTAATGAAATGTGTCTTAACTATACTCCAGAAATTAAACTAGATAAGTATGGAACTCATTGGACAACAGCATGGAATATACTTCGGGATCAAGAGCTTTACAGTCCATGGTTCAAATCCAATAAAGAGAATATTATTCATCCAGAGGAAGAAGATATTTCGGCGGAAGTTATCCATAGAAGAACTCTAGACCTTTTTAAATCATATGATATTTATAGGTCAGTTTATAGAGCTCATTTTGGTTATAAAGTTTCTCAACGTATTAGAAAAATTAACTGTCCTATTTTAATTGGTCAATCAAGCTCAGATGATGTTAATAGTAATATTGCTAAAATGAATTTAAACATAACAATTGAAAAACTTTCTTCTGAGAGAAAAACTATAGTGCAAAGTCTTATCAAATTCTGTCAAACCTAAATATAGATTGTTAAGGAGATATTTATGGAAAGTTATTTATTATGGGGTTATTTCCACATTATTCTTTTTGTCTTCTGGCTCGGTGGGGATATTGGAGTATTTTTATCTGCAATCTATGCAAAAAGAAGTGATCTTAGTTTTGAAACAAGATCGACCGTGATGCAACTTGGTCTAGTTATAGATTTTTTACCAAGGCTTTGTTTCGCTCTTATTTTTCCTGTTGGTTTACACTTAACTAATGAATTAGGTCTAATAAAGATTGACCTGACTTATTTTTTTCTATCTTGGTTTATAAGTTTTATTTGGATATTTATAATAATATTGATTGGAAAAAATGAGGGTAAACCCATAGCTGAAAAATTATCAAAGATACAATTTTGGATGGAAGGGCTTCTGGGGACGTTTTTGGTCATCGCAAGCATAATCTCTTATAATAATGGTTTATTGGAAAAATGGTTTAGTCTGAAGATATTTTTATTTGGCCTAGTTTTTTATGCTGCTATGGCAATAGATATTTGTTTTAGGCCTTTTATTAGACCATTTATGGAAATTGGAAGCGATGGATCAACACCTGAGAGAGAAGCTGCTGTTAGTTTGGCTATTAATAAGACACTTGTTGCAGTATTTACTCTTTATGTTTTGATTGCTCTTATTGCATTCTTAGGAAAGGTGAAGCCCTTATAAAGGCATTTTTAAATATCCATCAAGAGTTCCATTAGGGCCTCCTTCAAGATAAAAATCCAAAAGAAGAGGCTGATTTGGTTCAATAGAGTAATAGGATAGATCCGAAACACCCTCTTCAGTCAGTGTTTCATCATCAATAAAAAAATTACCCGTGCATGATTTAGAATCTCTGGTGAGTATGGCATGGGTTGCATCACCCATTATCTCTACAGTCCTGCAATATTTCGTCATAGAGTCACCGCCAAGCTCAAATCTAATGGCAGCTGTATCAATAGCCGTCCTTGGCCATAGGCCGTTAGCTGCAATGCCCATCTCCTTGAATTCTTCAGATAACCCGATTGTTGCAAAGCTCATACCCATTTTTGCAAGTGTATAAGGAAGTGTCCCTTTATACCATTTTGGGTCTAGACTTGGTGGGGGACACATTGTCAAAATATGCGGATTACTACTTTTTTGAAGAAAAGGTAGGCATATCTTAGAGGCAAGTATGGATCCTCTAACATTAATTTGTTGCATCAAGTCATATTTTCGGATTGGGACTTCTTTTAAACCACCGATGGCTATTGCACTTGCATTATTCACCAATATATCAATCCCACCAAAATGCTCTGCTGTCTTTTCGATGGCATTTTTTACAGCTTGGTCGTCTCTCAAATCCATCTCAATTGGAAGTACTTCTCCTCCAGCTTTGGTGATTTCTTCTGCTGCGGTATGTATTGTACCGGGTAGCTTTGGATGAGGTTTGGTAGTTTTAGAGGCAATAGCTATTTTTGCTCCATCTTTGGCAGCTCTTATAGCAATCGCTAAACCGATTCCTCTACTTGCTCCAGTTATAAATAGTATTTTATTTTTTAGTGTTCTCTCTTTTTTGGGGCTATATGGTGAACTCATGAATATTACCTAAATAATTTAAATATTATGTTAATAACAAAATTATTTCCATTTTTCAGTTACTTCTTGCACAAAATCTTCAAACTTTCTTAATGGATGGCCAACAATTTTCTCAGAGTTTTTAATTTCCTCATCAGTGGCTACGCTTCCCATTGCTTGCATTTTTGCAAAACCAGCTTTTAGTGCGGATATTAGCCATGATGGCATAAATGCTTTTGAGCTTTCTGCCCATGAATTAAGGTCATCGCCAGCATATTTAACCTCTCTATTCAGGCTTTTTGAGTAGGCATCTGCAATGTCATTTGCTGTCCAAGTTTTAGGGCCGTAAAGGGGTATTTCCATTCCATTAAATTCACCACTTAACAAGGCATTAACTGAGGCATCTGCCACATCTCTCGTATCAATTCTATTTTGTCCTATATTTCCTATAGGCATTGTATACAGCCCCCCAAGAGTTATTGGTTTTTCAAGTAATAAGTCATTTTGATAGTAAAAATCAGGTCTTAGAATTGTGAAAGATATTCCGGAATTTTTAATCAGATCTTCTATCGGAACTTTACTGGCATAGTGCGGAACTTTCATTGCTTCTTTTGACAGCTTAACTGAGATAAATACAATTTTATTTACATTTGAAACCTTAGCCTGTTTAATGGCATTTAGTCCTCTTTGAGTTTCAGTTTCTCCGTTTGCAGTAATTAATAATAATTTATCTACGCCTTCAAATGCATTAGATAAACTATTAATGTCTTCAAGATCACCTGTAACACCAACTGCATTATTTGGCAGTTGCTTAAGCTTTTCTTGTGATCTGGAAAAAACCTTTGTTTTAATTCCATTATCTGTAAGTTTTTCAACAGCAAATTTACCTATTCTACCTGTTCCTCCAATAACTAATGCAGTCATCTATTTACCTTTCAAAATTTTTAGTTTTTCTATTTCTTTGGACAAATTATCAACTTTAATATTTAACTCTTCTATCATTTC
>CACGTM010000016.1 GCA_902575965.1 uncultured Alphaproteobacteria bacterium
CAGTTTATAAACTAGTTATATCGATTTATGATATAATTGCAAGAGGAGATTTAACAATTAGTGTTTTTCATACAAATAATGTAGAAGAATTAAGGAAATTTCCTCAGCGTCATGAACAGCTTGCTATTGTAGAAAGAAGCCCCATTAAGGGCGCGGATGACTTTTTTAAACAACTAATGTCATTTCCTCTTAAGCTTATAGGCCAAGTTTCAAAGAATAAAAGTATTTTAGATATTCAAAATATTCTAAAAAAAAATCTTCCTAAAACGCTTCGTGACATCCCCTTCTATCAACTTTGGATATCAGATATGGCTCAAGTTTGTGAAGTTTTTTGTAAAACTCTGAACACCCATGAAGTTGGATTTTGTTTAGCTACAAACAGAGGTTGTCGACGCTACCACATTGATAATGTGCCGATGAGATTGCTTGTCACTTATGCTGGAAAAGGCACAGAATGGATTCCTCATGAAGCTGTTGACTATAAGAATTTGATAAAAGGATCAGAAAATAAAAAAATACTTAAGGACGCTTCCAAACTTAAATTCATGAACATATGGGATGTTGCTATATTTAATGGGGGACCAAGAGGGTTACTTCACCGTACACCAGATATAGCTTTAAATGAACCTTCGGTTTTAATGCGACTTGACCATCCTTCATTTTGGGAAAATATCAACAAGGATCAAAAAACATTAAAGGTTATGACATAATGACACATAAAATTTTAAAAAAGTTTTATGAATATTGTGAAGAAAATAAATTTCGCTTGACTGCTCCTCGCGCTGAAGTACTAAAAATTATTATAGCAAGTAATAAACCACTTGGTGCTTATGAAATATTAGATAAACTTAAAGGGGTCTTTAAGAACCCAAAACCTCCTACTGTCTATCGATCAATTGAGTTCTTACAAGATAAGAATTTTATTCATCGAATTGAAAGTTTAAATGCTTATGTTGCTTGTCATATTGATCATCTACATAAAGACTCACAATTTATGATTTGTGACGACTGTGGTATCGTTATTGAAACACATCAATGTGAAATCCCAAAATTTTTAAAAGATTCTGCAGAAAAAAATACTTTCACTCCATCAAGATGGAATTTTGAGATTCATGGAATATGTGCGAAATGTGTCTAAATTTTTTTAATTGTATTCTTCCATGACATAATAAAAAAATAGAATCTTTTGTTGAATAAATACTCATCTTTTTGAAAAATTAATTTACATCAAGTTTTATTTAATTTTTATCAAATGATAGGGAATAAAATCATAATATTTACTATATTTTTCTGTAGCGTTAATATCTTTTGATATCGCATCTAAGGGATTTGTTGGCCATAAAAAGATACCCAGTGGATTATTTTTTTCTCTAAGAGTTACCTTTTTCATAAGTTTATTCATCTCATCAAAAGATGTTGAAAGTCGAGCAGATTTTATGTACTCCAATGAAACTTTATCGCAAAAATATGGGGGAAATGTTCCGGTCTTACCAAGACATGATCGATGACGATAATCACCCAGAGGATCTAGCCCGCGACCAAATGATGAAAATATCTCTGCCTTGTAGTCCCCACTGAACAGCATCTGCGTCATTTGTGAAAGTGTACCAATCTTTAAGTTAAGTTTAATATTTGCTTTTAGCATATCTGCAGCAATTTGCTGATAAAGAAGCATTTCATCAGATCCTGATATTGCTATGCGTGCAGAAAGCTCAATGCCATTAGGATATCCAGCATCTTTAAGTAATGATTTAGCTTTTTCAATATCAAATGAAAATGGCTTCATTGATGAAATATACCCAGGGGCACCGGGTAAAATTAACTGTCCTGTCGGTGATACATATCCGTTAAAAAGAATATCTGCAATTTGCTTTCGGTTGACTGCATAATTGAGAGCAAGTCTAATCTTTTGATTGTGTATTAATGCGCTCTCTTTAAAATGTTCCTTTGCAAAACCAAGATATGCAACCCGTGTGGTTGCTCTGCTAATAATATTTCCTTTAATAGACTTTACACTTAACTCATCACCTACGCCTATTTGTAAACTTATATCAACTCCTCCTGCAATGAATGCTTGCAAACGTGATGTTTGATCAGGAACATGCATAAGAATTACTTTTTTATAAAATGGCTTATTCCAAGCCAAGGCATTTTCTTCGTATACTACTCTACCAGGCTGTTTACTAATAAGTTTATATGCACCTGTCCCTGGTGAATAAGCTTGAGGGTCATTACGACGAACTTTCCAAGACTGTGGTTCCGGTAAACGCCAAATTGATAATTTTAGTGGAAATACAGGGTCTGGTTCTTTGAGAAAAACTTTTAGTTCGTATTCAGAAACAATGAAAGCCTTATCAATGTTCTCAAAGCTTCGACCAACTGTCTCAGTCTTTCCCAAGACAGTTTGCATGTGTTCAATTGATTGAACTAACGAACTGCTTGTTAAGTTAGTATTATTTGAAAATTTTACACCTTCTCTAACAGTAAGGTTCCATTCATATGCATTGTCACTGGTCCATGAAGTAAGAAGCCATGGTTCAACTGAACCATTCTTATTAATTATTACTAAAGGGTCATAAATAATCTGAGAACTTAGTGCCGAGGGCATTGTCATACCCTGATATGGGTTATCAGGGTCTGCAACAAGAAATGGAGTTGCAATCCTTAATGTTGACGCAATAGAGGTATTTAAACAGATAGTAAATAATAATACTAAAGTATATTTAAATGAAGAAATCAACTTCCCCATAAATCATAACCCTCGAGAGTCTGACCTTTACTCGGTTTATTAAAAATACCATCCTCAACTTTATCTTTTATAACTCCCGTAAGAGCGTCCTGAATTCTCTGTTTAGAATCCATTGGCTTATCAGCCCATAAATTTACAGGATAAAATTCGGCATCCTTAAATACTTGTGCATAAGCCTCTGATCTCAGTCTAGCAAGCCTATTGACACCAAATGGTCCTGAAGGAGTGCACCTTGCTCTTCTTAATGCATCCATATCAATAACGGCAGCTGCATTAATAGACTCTCCTTCAACACCACTTTCAACAACAAGCTGACCCTGAAAGTCTATAATCTTTGAATTACCTGCATGAGTTCCATTTGGAGGAGAACCAATGATATCAGCAGAGTTAGCTGAAATAAAATATACCATATTTTCAGCGGCCCTCACGCGTTTTGAAGATTCCCATGCCATTTTGTCAGAACGACCATGATCAGAAGTTGGATGAAGAATTACCTCAGCACCTCTCATCATTAGACATCTAGCAGTCTCAGGCCATAAAATTTCTCCACAAGGCATCATCGCAAGATTTCCAATATCAGTTTTAGCAACAGGCCATAGACCCTCAATACCGTGTTTATCAAGATATTCTTCTAAAACATCATGAGGAGAAGCAGCTTGAGCTGTTGATACGCGTCTATATTTTAATATTACATCCCCAGATGGATTTATTAAAAAAGAGCAGTTAAAATATCTCCCAGGCCACTCCTCTGGTGCTTCATAACCATTTGCACCTAAATAAATTTTAAATTTCTGAGCAATCTTTTGTAACCTTTCTATTTCAGGACATCCAGGAATCTGAAAGCATGCTTTTTTAATCCACTCATTAGCATTCTCGGACAAAGGAAAACCCTGAAGATTAAATTCAGGAAATAAAACTAGATTTTGAATACCACTCCCCCTTCCCGCTGCCCAAGCAATAAGCTCTTCCCAGCGATCAATACTTTTATTGACAATCCCCATTGCTTCTTCACGTGTTTTAGCAGCATTTACAATCACATTATTCGTTTGCATTGCAGTAGCTTTCCAAAGTAATGCCATATTAACTCCTCAATAAAATTATACCTTTTGAATAATTACTTACTTACATAATATAATATAAATAATTTTTTAATATTGATTTTTTGTGATTGTCCGCTAGAAGATACTATAGTTAGGTAATAAATTTAAATATTGCGGTAAAAAATGCACTTTGATGACAAAAATTCTATACATATTATTGGTGGTGGATTAGCTGGGTGTGAAGCTGCATGGCAGTTGGCAGAAAGAAATATCTGTGTAATTCTTCATGAAATGAGACCAATTAAATATACAGATGCTCATCAGACTGAGAAACTTGCAGAGCTAGTTTGTTCAAATTCATTTCGTTCTGACGATGCTGATTACAATGCAGTTGGCCTGCTCCATTATGAAATGCGTAAACTAAACTCATTAATAATGTATGCCGCTGATAAAAATAAAATCCCAGCAGGGTCAGCGTTAGCTGTTGATAGAGAAGGTTTCTCTGAAACAGTACATCAATCAATCTCTAATCATCCAAAAATAAAAATTATTACTGAAGAGGTTAAAACTCTTAAAGATAAAAACTGGAATAAGATTATTATATCAACAGGCCCTCTTACATCTAGTGCATTAAGTAATTCAATCATAGATATAACAGGAGAAGACTCCCTTGCTTTTTTTGATGCAATTGCACCAATTGTTACAAAAGAGAGCATTAACTTCAATATTGCTTGGTATCAGTCACGATATGATAAAGGTGACGGAAATGATTATATTAATTGTCCTTTAGATGAAGAACAGTATAATTATTTTTATGATTTACTTATCAAAAGTGAAAAAGTAAATTTTAAAGAATGGGAAACTAATACACCTTATTTTGAAGGATGTCTTCCTATTGAGATTATGGCACAAAGAGGACTTCAAACATTAAGATATGGACCTCTAAAACCAGTAGGACTAACCAACAAGCATGCACCAGATAAAAAGCCTTGGGCTGTTGTTCAATTGAGACAGGATAATGCAGCCGGTACACTATATAACCTTGTTGGCTTTCAAACAAAACTCAAATACGGTGAACAAGTTTCACTACTAAAATCAATTCCTGGTCTTGAAAATGCAGACATTGTAAGATTTGGTGGCATCCATAGAAATACTTTTATTAACTCACCAAAGCTTCTTGATGAAAGATTAAACATTAAATCAATGCCACATATCAAATTTGCAGGACAGATAACTGGTTGTGAAGGATACGTAGAAAGCTCAGCAATTGGTCTTCTTTCTGGAATAATTTCAGCATCAGAAATTAATGGAAATAAGATTCTTTTTCCTCCCACCACTACAGCCCTTGGTTCTTTATTAGATCATATCACCAAAAACTCTCTACCCGATACATATCAACCAATGAATATAAATTTTGGCTTGTTTCCTCCTCTAGGAAGTCAAGAAAAACTTAATAAGAAGAATAAACCGTTAAAAGGTAGGGAAAGAAAAAAAGCCTTTACTGAAAGAGCTATTCGAGATGCAGAGGATTGGTCAAATCTTATAGTTTAAATTTTGTTTATGAATAAAAAATCATACTAATTTGTAATTATTTTTTAATAATACTTTAAATTCATAATATTAACTTAAATATTTCCTTTTAAAAGCGTAAGTAATAAGATGTAATATATTTGGTTTCATCAAAATAACCTTATTATCATACAAATTAAATTTTGCTTTCTCTATTGTTCTCAAATAATCTCTGACAATAATAAACTGTAATGACAAAGGAAGTGCTTGTTTAGGTAGTCTATCTATAATTGTTACGCACTGATTAATGTATCCTTCTATAATACATACCATCTCGTTAATTACTTCTGATAAATTATGTTTCTTACTTCCTTTTAAAATATCCTTAGATGACATATTATATTTTTCAAGAAGTTCTTGAGGTATAAGAACTCTTCCCACCGAGGATGATTTGATTATTGACCTGATTATACCAGTAAGCGCCCATGATATAGACAAGTTTTTCACAAGTTCAGTTTCCTCTTCGGTATCTATATTAAAAACTTCTAACAAAAGTAATGAGAGTGGAAGAGAAGAATTTATAGAGTAATCAATTAATCTTTCTGTAGTATCAAAAGAATTATGATCAAGGTCATATCTCTTTGTATCAAGTAATTTAAAAAAGTGGCTAAATGAAAATCTTTTTATTTTCAGTATTTCTTCTAATGAATTAACTATTGGATGTCCTGGTGCAGTATTTTTCCCCTTCTCTAAATCTAATAGAGTATCATACCACCATTGTAATCTAATGTGCCTAATCTGAACTTCTTCGACTGTTTCCCATATTCTTGAGATATCTATATTAAAGGCATACAGCGCTAAAATAGATTGTCTATCTTTGAGTGTTGAAAACATTGCAGCAATATACCTATCACGATCATAGGTTTTTACTTTATCATTTAAAAATATCAATTCATTTGCCATTATATAAATCAAATAATTTTTTTGTATTATTTATAATAAGTTTACAGAACCATTGTTGCTTATATCCATATATTTTTGTAGTATGGGAATACTATCTTATTAAGAATATACATAAATTGAGGGGAAATCAAAGAATGGGATTTATTCTACAATCACTGCCAAGAACTGTAATTTCGGGTTTTATTTTGGCAATACTTCTATATCTATACAACATAGGTTTCGGATCAGTTGATCAAATTGTGCTCGATCAAAGCTATCTTGCCTTTATGTTTAGGTGGATTCATGTATTAAGTGGAATCATGTGGATTGGGCTTCTCTGGTATTTTAATTTTGTACAGATACCCAACATGCCCAATATTCCAGATGATCAAAAACCGGCAATTGGAAAAGTCATTGCTCCTGCAGCGTTATTCTGGTTTCGCTGGGCCGCTAAAGCTACAATACTTAGTGGATTAGTACTTGGTTATATAAACGGATATTTACATGAGGCAATGACTCTCCAAGATGGCTTCCAGATAATAGGAATTGGAATGTGGTTAGGAACAATTATGTGGTTTAATGTCTGGTTTGTAATTTGGCCAAGTCAAAAGAAAGCCCTAGGAATAGTTGAAGTTGATCCAGAAACAAAAGCTAATGCTGCGAGAACAGCTATGTTATTCTCAAGAACTAACACTCTTCTCTCCATACCAATGTTATTTAGTATGGTAGCAGCTCAGAATTATATGTTTAGATAAAAATTTAAACTAATTAATTTAAAGGAGCCAAATTTTTGGCTCCTTTTTTTTTAGTTATTATTTGGAACTTGACTAAGATTGGATATGTCTTCTTCACCAACAATATCCTCTTGTCGTAAGTTGAAGTAAATTAAGATAGGCATAGCAACATATATTGAGGAGTACGTTCCAATTATAACACCCCATAAAAGCGCAATACTAAAACCTCTTAGAACTTCTCCACCAAAAATAAATAATGATAAAACAGCTAAAAGGGTAGTAAAACTTGTAAGAAGTGTTCTTGATAAAACTTTATTTAAAGACATATTTACTAATTCTGGAAGCGAGAGTTTTTTATACTTTCTCAACGACTCCCTAACTCTATCGTATGCAACAACAGTATCATTAATTGAATAACCAGCTATTGTAAGTATTGCAGCAACCGTGGTTAAATTAAAATCAAGAGAAAATAGTGAAAACAAACCTAAGGTTGCTATAACATCATGAGCAAGAGCCAAGGAGGCTCCCAATGCAAACTGCCACTCAAACCTAAGCCAAATATAAACACTTATTGCAAGAAGAGCTAAAAAAACGGCTAGTGCACCATCCATAAACAATTCTTGTCCAACTTTTGGTCCTACAAGTTCTGTCCGTCTATACTCGTAATCAGAACCCAAAGACTCTTTAACCATATTCAACGCAGCAACTTGCTGCTCTTCACCACCTTCTTGTTTTTGAACTCTTATTAAAAAATCTCTTCCAGTTGAGCCAAAGGTAGTTATTGCAACATCTCCTAAACCAAGACCACCAACAACCCCTCTAATTGAGCCAACGTCTACTGAACCAGGTGCACGAGCCTCAATTAATATTCCACCTGAAAAATCAATTCCAAAGTTTAATTTTTTCACTGCCAGAGAACCGATTGAAAGGATTAAAAAAATTGATGAAAGAACTGCTGCAATTCTTCTTTTACTTACAAAATCAAAAGTAAACTCCTGAGGCATTAACGATATTAATGGTTTAATAATTGCATCTTTATTGATTGTAACTATTGGTAATGTTGTTTGCCCCGTTTTTCTAACCCACAAAATTATAATTAATCTTGTTACCATTGTTGCAGTAAACAATGTTGAAAGTATCCCCAATCCTAGTGTAACAGCAAAACCTTTAACTGGACCACTACCGAACCAGAAAAGTAAAATAGCTGCTATTAGAGTTGTTAAGTTTGAGTCTAAAATTGTCTTAAATGCTTGTTTAAAACCTGAGTCAAGAGCATTAAATAAAGTTCTACCTGTCTTCAGTTCTTCTCTCATTCTTTCAAAGATAAGAACATTAGCATCTACTGCCATCCCAACAGTCAAAACAATTCCAGCTATACCAGGTAGCGTTAAAGTTGCACCGATACCACTTAGTGCTCCTAGAATTAATAATAAATTTATTGCTAAAGCTATGACAGAAAATAAACCAAATAAACCGTAAACAGAAACCATAAAGAGTGCTACTGCAATTAAACCTAAAACACTTGCAAACTCACCAGCCTTAATTGAATCAGCTCCCAAACCTGGTCCTACACTTCTTTCTTCTAATATAGTGAGAGGAGCAGGCAAAGCACCTGCCCTTAATAAAAGTGATAAATCTTGAGCACTTTGAACTGTGAAACCACCCTCGATCATACCACTGCCGCCAGTTATTGCGGTCCTTATCCGTGGAGCACTAATAACTTCACCATCAAGAACTATAGCTAAGAATTTTCCAACATTTTTTGATGTTACTGCACCAAAACGTCTTCCTCCCTGGGTATTAAATCTAAAATTAACTATTGCTAGTCCATCCTGAAAACCAGGTTGTGAGTCAACTAACATTTCACCGGGGACAGAGACTCTTCTTTGTACAACATAATTACCAATTGAACCTGAGCTTGGAAGAAGAATTGCACCAGGAGGAACATTGGAGTTACCTGTAACAGGGCCTGAAAATCCAGGTGCAAGCAAGTGAAAGTTCAACTTAGCAGTTCTACCAATAATTTCCTTAACTCTCTCTGGATCATCTATCCCAGGTAATTCTATGATTATCCTATCTTGCCCCTGTCTCTGAATACTTGCCTCTGCAGTTCCAAATTCATCAACACGTCGCCTAACGATTTCAATTGATTGATTTACAGCAGCACGTTTTCTTTCAGCTAAAACATCATCTGGTAAACTTACTTTCTGTCTGCCATTATCAAGTTCTTCAAAAACTAAATCTTGAATCTCTTGACTTATGACCGATCTGGCTTTCATTTTCTGTTCTAAATCCGGGAGTATAAATGTCACAGAAGTATTTCTTACAGATAAATTACGATATCCAATTTTTGCCTTTCTTAATGACTGTCTAATAGTTTCCTGCAAATCAATATATTGTTCATTCTCAACTGCCTTTGTATCAACTTCCATGAGAAGATATGACCCACCTCTCAAATCAAGGCCTAAACTTGCAGGATTCCACCATCCAGGCAGTTCTTTATTTAATTGCTCAGACATAAAATTTGGCGCAGAGAAAAAGGCACCAACTAAAATTACGGATAAAATTGTAAATATCTTAAATTTACCAAACTCTAACATTTTTATAATTCAGTAATAAATCAAACCAAATTAAGGTATGAATTACTGCCTTTCGTATAAAATTTACTGCTATTTTTTATCTTCACCTGAAACTGGCTCCGATTTGGAAATTACATTAGAGAGCATATCCTGTCTTACACGCACTTTAACATTATCCGAGATTTCCACCTGTAACTCTCTTTCATCTGAGTTAACTTTAGTTACAGTACCAATTATACCCCCATTCGTCACGACTTTATCACCCCTCCTAACAGCATCTAACATGGCCTGATGCTCCTTCATCCTCTTCTGCTGGGGTCTTATTAACAAAAAATAAAAGACAACAAAAATAAGAATAATAGGTATAAATGCTGAAAAAGGACTTGCAGCTCCTCCAGTCTGTCCCGCTTGAGCGAGTGCCTCAGAAATAAACATAAAATCACTCCATTATCCAAAATACGACAAAATATATAGTTTTTGCTTAATGCTTTAATGCCTCAACTTTACTAACTCTACAATAGTAAAATTAGGATAAAGTTATTTATAGGTTCAAATACTTCAAAGGATCAACTGCTTTCGTCCCTTTCCTGATCTCGAAATGGAGTTGGGGTATCCGAACATTACCGGAACTTCCAGAATAGGAAATGACTTGTCCTTTATTTACTTTATCTCCCCTTGCAACTAACAGTTGGTTATTATGCCCATAAGCTGTCATCCAACCATTAGGGTGTTTAATTAATAATAAATTACCAAAGCCTTGAAGTTCATTCCCTGAATAAACAACAATTCCACCCTCTGATGCAACAACTTTAGATCCCTCAGGAACTAAAATATTAATACCATCATTATGAAGACCTTTACCTGCAGGGCCAAACTCAGATGAAATTTTACCTTTTACAGGCCATATAAATTCTTGCGAATTTGAAATATTCGGCGAAAATTCTTTTCTTCTACTTCCTTGAACTTTTGGAGTAGAGGATACTCTTTTTTTAGGAATCTGAACGTCTTTAATTTGTTTATCAAATGTATTTTTTTTATTTAATATATTTTCCTTAAATTCTTCTTCTGTTCTTTTAACTATTTCAAAAGGAACTAATATTTTTTGCCCCGAGTAAATAGTATAAGGTGCATCAAGGGAGTTTTGCTTTGCTAATTGGTATATATTTGTATCGTATCTTTTTGCAATACTATAAAGACTATCTCCCCTTTTAACAGTATAAACATTTGGAGGACGAAGAATAATTCTTTGATTAGGATAAAGTACAAAAGGTGCTTTTAGGTTATTTTCCTCAATTATTGATCTCATGGATATTCCATAAAGTTTAGAAAGAATATATACACTCTGACCCTTCTTAACCCTAACCTCTTTTACTTCTCCATACTCCATAAAATCACCGCCGACATATCCTGAAGGCGGCTCCCATTTAGAAGTACAAGCACTGATGATAAAAATTGGAAAAATATATTTTATGGAATTTAAGAACATAAAATATTTCCTATAAGAATAAGACTATACTAATATAACATAATATCATAAAAAACACTTAACCTTTTAATGGTATTATTGCTTAAAATTTACGGACAATTTCTTTAAGGTCTCATAATGTGTCTGGTCTATATTAAGTGGTGTAATAGATATGTAACCATTATCACAGATGCTTACATCAGTAGATAGGTCCTCTAAATCACCAACCCTTGTAGCACCAATCCAAATGTATGTTTGTCCTCTTGGATTTTTTCGAGGAATGAGATTATCCCCGATTTTATGCCTTCCCTGTGAGGCAAACTTGATACCTTTAATATCGTTTACTTCAATATCAGGAAAATTGATATTGAATAAAATATTTTTTTTCCAATCGGATGTATAAATATCTTCAATTATCTTCTTTGAATAAAACTTGGGAACTTGCCATTTATACTCCTTTTTACCAATTAGGCTAAAAGCAATAGATGGTATTCCTTGAAGTGTCCCCTCAACTGCCGCCGCAACTGTACCTGAGTAGTGGACGTCTTCTCCTAAATTTGCACCACTATTTATACCCGACAGAATAAGATCGGGGGGATTGCCTTTCATAATATGCTGGATTGCAATTAGAACGCAATCAGTTGGAGTTCCCTCAATAGAATATTTTTTTTCATCTTTTTGATAAATATGTATTGGCCTTCTTAATGTAATTGAATGGCCTGTCCCACTTTGCTCGCTATTTGGAGCAACAACCCACACATCATCACTAATTGACCTAGCGATCTGTTCCATTATTGCTAAACCAGGGCTATGAATTCCATCATCATTGGATAATAAAATTCTAGATTTTGATAAATTATCAATCTTTTTATACATTAAAAACTAATTACCTTTTAGGAACTATTTGTTCAGCACCCATATATGACTGTAATACATCTGGAATCAAAATACTTCCATCATTTTGTTGATAATTTTCTAGGATAGAGACCAACGTCCTTCCTACTGCTAAACCAGAACCATTGAGTGTGTGTAAAAACTCAGTACCTTTAGTTCCTGAGTCAGGTTTATACCGGGCCCCCATTCTTAAAGCTTGAAAACCTCTGCAGTTTGAACAACTTGAAATTTCTCTGTATTGATCCTGTCCCGGAAGCCAAACTTCTAGATCATATGTAAGGCTTGCGCCAAAACCAGTATCGCCTGAAGATAATTTCATAATTCTATAAGGTAATTCTAACTGGTCTAAAATCAGTTCAGCACATCCAACCATTCTTTCTAATTCAATTAATGACTGATCTGGCTCTACAAATGAAACTAATTCAACTTTATCAAATTGATGTTGCCTAATTATACCTCTTGTATCTTTTCCTGCGGCACCAGCCTCTCTTCTAAAACAAGGTGTATAAGCAGTTAGGCGGATAGGAAGATCTGATTTATCAAGAATAGTATCTGAAAAGCAATTAGCTAGAGATACTTCCGAGGTTGGAATAAGCCATAAATTATCTTGAGTTTTGTATAAATCATCAGAGAATTTTGGCAATTGTCCAGTACCAATCAAGGCATTATCTTTGACCAGGAGTGGAGGAATAACTTCAGTGTAACCGTTCTTAGAGGTATGTGTATCAAGCATAAACTGAATTAATGCTCTATTTAACTTTGCTAAATCCCCAAAAATCAAATTAAACCTTGCTCCAGATATTTTTGCGGCTTGATCAAAATCAAGTAACTTAAGATTCTCCCCAATAGCCACGTGGTCTTTAACATTAAAACTAAATTCCCTTGGCTGACCCTTAATTTTTATGATTTCATTATCTTTTTCTTCACCCAAAGGAACAGAATCATCAAGAATATTTGGTAAATTTAAAAGTAAAGTTTCAATTTGCTTGGAAATTTTATGCTGATCAGCCTCCAGGTTTGAAATAATACTCTTTATTTCTGCAACTCTAGAAACTAATTCATCCGCATTTATTCCAGAGCTTTTCTTTTTTCCAATTTCTTTAGAGGTTTCGTTCCGTTCTTGTTGAAGTTCTTGTAATCTAGAAACTATGTCTCTCTTACTTTTATCAAGATTTAATATTTCATTTGATTGAGGCTGAAGACCTCTTCTCAACATACCATTATCAAATTCTTTTGGGTTTTGCCTTATCCACTTTAAGTCATGCATGTTTTTGTAACCATAAAAAAATTTATAACTTTATACCTAAACGAAGATATAAGGTCTATAAATAAGAAAAATAAACTTAACTAATATTCATTAAAATCTGTATCCTCAAAATTTGTTTCTTCTTCTTCATCTGCCCATGCTTCCTCTCTCTTTTTTTCAACAAATCTACAGGCAAATATACTAGCCTCGTATAAAATCATCATAGGTATTGCTAGACCAATTTGGCTTATGACATCTGGAGGAGTCACAATTGCAGCAAAAATAAAAACACCCACAATAGCATATTTACGTTTATCCACTAAACCTGCAGAGGAAACAATCCCAACTCTTGCTAATAAAACTAATAAAACAGGGAGCTGAAAACTAACACCAAATGCAAAAATTAATTTCATTACTAAACCTAGATACTCTCCGACCCGAGCTTCTAATTCAATTGGTAAAATCGTTTCACCAACACCAGTTTGAAATTGTAAAAGGAATTTCCATGCCATTGGCATTATAAAGTAATAAACAAATGCAGCACCCATCAAAAATAAAACTGGGCTTGCAATGAGAAAAGGAAGAAAAGCATTTTTTTCATTTTTGTATAAACCAGGTGCAATAAACATCCAGAGCTGACTAGAAATTATTGGAAAGCTTATAAAAGCAGCAGCAAAAAAACCTACCTGTATTTGGGTAAAAAAAGCTTCTGTCAACGCAGTATATATCATTCTATTGGTCCCACCTACTTGCTTCATGATTTCTGCCAAAGGCCTTACAAGGAAATCATATATTGGCTCTGCAAAATAAAAGCATATAAAAAAGGCTATTAAGAAAGACAAGATTGCCCAAATCAATCTATTTCTTAGCTCAACCAAGTGTTCGAGCAAAGGCATCGTATGAGTATCAGGATTCTCTGCCATGGATTATACCTTGTTAACTCTTTGCCTTAACCAAATCAGACTGACTCTCATCATTACTTTTAGGACCTTCAGATGGTTCTTTTAATGAACCTTCGGAACTAACACCCTCTCTATCAATACGTTCTATTTCATTAATGCTTGTATTTACATCAGAGATAGAACTTTCAATTTCTGATTTTACATCTTTAATAGGCGATATTGTATTCTCTATCACACCTCCTATATCTCTTTGTTGAAGTGACCTAACTGTCTTTTGTATATCTCCAACTTCAGCTTCCTTTACTATATCATCAACATGACCCTGAAACTCAGACGCTAGCCTTCTCGCTTTCCTCATAACCTTAGCAAGACTTTTCATAGCAAAAGGGAGCTCTTTTGGACCAAGAATGATTATAGTAATTAATCCAACTATAGAAAGTTCCCACCATCCCATACCGAACATGGAAAATCCTTCATCAATAAATTAAAACAGCATTTATAAAATCGAAGAAAAAACCTTTACTAGGCTTTTGAAGCTTCGTCTTTATTGTCTGACATTACTGTCTCTGCTGCATTATCTTCGTTAATTACCTTAGCAGCTTCTGTGATCTCTTTTTTTTCTTCTTTTAAACCAGATTTAAAAGCATTAATTCCTTTAGCAAGATCACCCATCAAAGCAGGGATCTTACCTTTACCAAAGAGAAGCAGCACAACCACCAATACAACGACCCAGTGCCAGATACTTAATGAACCCATAATTTTTTGTCCTTATGGCAAATATACTTAAAAATGATAATAAATAAAATTATTTGATCATAATATATGATTTTTTAAATCTTTTTTCAATCCTAGTTAGAATCAGATAAAGCACTTAAATCAGAATTATGAGGTGTATTATCATCAGATGTTGAGTTTTTTGGCTTGGAATCAAGGAGACCAGCCGCCTTAAGTTCCTCAATGCCTGGAAGATCAGATAAAGATTCTAATCCAAAGTGGTCAAGAAAGTCACTAGTTGTTCCCCAAGTTAATGGACGACCCGGTACCTTTTTTCTTCCTCTCG
Source organism: uncultured Alphaproteobacteria bacterium (assembly GCA_902575965.1). Taxonomy (GTDB): domain Bacteria; phylum Pseudomonadota; class Alphaproteobacteria; order Rhodospirillales; family Rhodospirillaceae. Next base: position 15,121 of record CACGTM010000016.1, read on the forward strand.
GCCTAATCCAGCCCTCTTCTAAAAGAATATCTAGAGTTCCCCTACTAATTATTACACCACGAATTTCTTCTATCTCAGCCCTAGTAATAGGTTGGTGGTAAGCTATAATTGCAAGTGTTTCAGTTGCTGCTCTAGATAGTTTTTTAGGTACTATTTTTTCAATTTTTAGGTATTCACTTAGGTCTGGTGACGTTCGAAAAAACCATTTATTAGATATATTCCTCAACTCTATCCCTCTGCCTGAATAAAAAGACCTTAGCTCATGTAAAATTACTTTTATTTCACTAGAATTATCTATATGTTGTGCAATAAATTTTTCTGAGACAGGCTTTGATGAAGCAAATATTAAAGCTTCAACAATTCTTAAATCATTACTATTAACAATAGAGTTTTTTGATTCGACTTCTGGTTTAGATAAACCATTTTCTACATTTTTCTTAGTTTTCATTTTCATTCATTTGCTTTATATATATTGGAGAGAAATTTCCACCATCTTGTCTGATGTCAGCTTTGCCCTTATGCACTAAATCAAGTGCAGCTACTAAAGTAGTACTTATAGCAGAACGCTTTCTAATACTTGAGTCTAATTTATCAGGAAGTATATCCATAAGAACCGTCCAGTTTAGCAAATTGGGTAACATAACTCTTAACCTTGTAACAGCTTCCTCAACTGAAAAGAAATCCATTGGTTTTAATGAATAAACATCTTGTCTCACACTAGAATTAAATTTTCCATAAGCATTTAACAAATCATACAATTTAACATTATAGGTATTTTTATAAGATATCTGAAGTCCTTCTTCATCTTCCCTTCCAAAAAAATCTTTTGAACGCCTTGGCAAGTTTAAGATTTTAGCTCCAGACTTCTGCATTGCTTCAAGTCTCAATAGCTGCCATCTAATTGACTCAGCCATTTCTTCTGCACTTGGCTCATCTTCTTCCTCAGCAGGTAATAAAAGTTTTGATTTGATATAAGCAAGCCATGTAGCCATAACCAAATAATCAGCAGCTAATTCAATAAATCTCTCCTTGAGATTTTCAACAAACAAAATATACTGTTCTGCAAGTGAAAGAATTGAAATATTAAACAAATCTACTTTTTGCTCTCGGGCGAGCTTAAGAAGAAGATCTATTGGACCATCAAAGCCATCAAGATTTAAAATCAAATGTGCATTGGGACCTTGTGTGTCTATTTTATCTGAGTTCACCGTAAATTACCTCTAAAAACCAAATTTATCTAAAATTTCAGATAATTCATATTTTAAACTGTCCTTATCAATCTCAGCATTAAAATTACCTCTATAATTATCTAATTGTTCGATTGATTTCAATGCTTGTTGAGAGATTGTTGGTATAACTGATGCAATTTCTTCCATTTGATACATATCTCCACTACAATGGAGAACAACGTCACAACCTGCCTTAATTGAATTGGTGGCCCTACGGCTATAAGTACCTTTCAAAGCATTCATACATATATCATCACTAATTAAGAGACCCTTAAAATTAATATGACCTCTAATAATTCGATTTATTAGGTCTTTTGATAAAGTTACAGGATTATCTTTATCTAATTGAGGAAATAATGCATGAGCAGTCATAGCCATCACAGGTAAATCAGAAACAGATTTAAAAGGTAAACAATCAAACTCTTTTATATCTGATATAGAAATATTGACTACTGGTAGCTCCTTATGGCTATCAACTAAGCAAGCACCATGACCAGGAACGTGTTTAATAACTGGTACTATACCATTATAAATAAAACTTAAGCATGAGGGCCTTGCAAGTGAAGTTACTGTATTTTTATTTTGCGAAAATGCTCTGTCATCAATAACTTTACTAGAGTGATCTCTTGGGATATCTAAACAGGGTGAACAATTAACATCAATCCCTAATTCAACTAATTCTGACGAAATAAGTTTTAAATTTATTTGTAAACTTTTAGTTCCTAAAACCTGATCTTTCTCAAATATTTTACCAAATATGCTAAATGGTGGACATTTTCTCCAGTAAGGTTCAGTAAGCCTTTGAACTGAACCACCTTCTTGGTCAATAAAAATAAAACTATTATGCATGACACAAGAACGAAGCGAGGAGATTAACTCATGTAATTGACTTGGACTTTTAATATTTCTTGAAAAAAGTATAAAACCTAAAGGGTTTACTGACTTAAATAATTCTTCCTCATCCTTGGTAAGCTCAAACCCACTGCAACCAAATACACATGCGCTCGTTATAATTGTTTTATCTTCACTTAGGTACAACTAAACACCCCACTCCCAACTTTAAAAGTGAATTACATACATCCTCTGAAACCTCTCTATTCTTAAATGGTCCTGCCCTTAATCTGTAAAAGATCCCCTTTTGGTCTAAGTTAACTTTTATAATTTCAGGGGAGTAATTCTTTAAAATATTTGGATAGATGCCATATAAACGCGACCATTCATCTTTAGCCTGTTTGTTCGACCTCAATGCACCCAGTTGAATCTGAAATTTCTCTTCGTTATTACTGTTAGACAGTTGATTGTTATCCATTAGGTTGGAGTCTTTTGTATTAATTTCTTCAGAGCCATTCATGCTTTTAAATTTGGAAAATATAGGCTCTTCAGGTAATGGCAAAATAGATTGACCCTCATTTATTTCATCGCAATCTGATATTTCGCAATAAATTGGCGAGTCCTTATTATCAACTGTCAATCCCCCAGGATCGGTTGGAGGTATTTTGAATGGGTCTTTATCTGCTTTAATAATACTAATCTCATTATATTGTTCAGACTTATCCATGACATACATTACAGTTCCAAATGAAACCAAAAGACCAGTAAAGAAACCAACAATCAAACCAATAAGCCTTCTACTTTCTGATTTTTTTTTCTGATATTTTCTTCTTCTAATTAGATCTGTAGGATTTTTTGTAGAACCAGCATATTCTTGTTGATAATAAATTTCTTTAACTAAACTCTTATACCTCACCACTATCTCATCTCCTCAACTGGGGTTACGTCAAGTATTTCAAGACCGGAGGCTAGTGTAATAGAAACACATTTGATCAATGCTAGGCGGCTTAGTGAAATATTTAAATTATCTTTATTTAAAAACCTTAGCTCAGCATTTTCATTACCTTTATTCCAAAGAATATGAAATGCTGAAGCTAATTCATACAAGTAAAAAACAATTCTGTGAGGCTCATGCGAATTTGTGGCAAGTTCTATTATCCTTGGCCATGAAGAAATAAGTTTCATAATATCCAACTCCTCTTCAAGAATACAATTTTTAAAATCACCTTTCTTTAAATTTTTATCTGATATAAAATCATCAGGTAATTCTTTTTGTGCATGCCTAAAAACTGACTGGATTCTTGCAAATGCGTATTGAACGTAAAAAACAGGATTATCTCTAGATTTCTCCAAAACTTTAGTAAAATCAAAATCAAGAGAAACATCATTTTTTCGTGTTAGCATAATAAATCTTACTACATCCTTACCAACTGAGTCTACAAGCTCTCTTAATGTAATGAATGTTCCTGTCCTCTTTGACATTTTAATTGGCTTCCCCTCATCAAAAAGCTTCACAAGCTGGCATAGCTTAACATCTAAATTTGCCTGAGAGGATGACAATGCAGTTACGGAAGATTTAATTCTTTTTACATAACCACTATGATCAGCACCCCACACATTAATCATTTCTTTAAATCCACGGTCAATTTTATCTTGGTGATAAGCAATATCACTCGCAAAATATGTCCAAGATCCATCAGATTTTCTTATTGGCCTATCCACATCGTCTCCGAAATTTGAAGATCTAAATAGAAGCTGTTCCCTAGGTTCCCAATCCTCAATAACCTTTCCCTTAGGGGGGGTTAATATTCCATTATATAGAAGATTTAACTGCTCTAAATTTTCGACAGCTTTGTTTACTTTTCCGTCTTGAACAATTTTTTTCTCTGAAATAAAAATATCATGACGAATACCCAGTAAATCTAGATCTTCCTTGATAAGAAAAATCATTTTATTTATTGCAAAATCTGTTATCGGCTCTAACCAATCTTCTTCATTTTCAGATACCCATTTATCGTTGTAGTTTTCAACTAAGGATGTTGCAATATCTTTAACATAGTCTCCTCCATACTCAATTTGACCTGATTTTATAGCTTGTTCAAAATCTTTTGAATCTTTAAGGCCAAGCTCTTCAAGATACCTAAAATATACAGCCCTTCCCAAGGAATAAACTTGTGATCCAGCATCATTGATATAATATTCTTTTGTTACGTTATATCCTGACTTAGATAAAAGATTTGCCAGAGCATCTCCAAACACTCCACCTCTCGCATGGCCAACATGAAGTGGTCCTGTAGGGTTTGCAGATACATATTCTATGTTTATTAACTTACCTGCTCCTGATTCGTTTGACCCATAGGACAGGCCTTGAGAAAGAACATCGTTCATAATTGAAAACCAGACAGAATTGTTTATATGAAAATTTATAAATCCTGGGCCAGCAATATTAATAGAGATAATTTCATCACACTTGGGGATCCTTTCAATCAATTTCTTAGAAATTGATTTTGGATTTTCCTTTAAATGCTTTGCCAAAATCATTGCAGCATTGGTAGAAATATCACCAAAATTTTTATCTCGAGGTGGCTCTACGCTAATATTTTTTAAAGAAAAATCATTAGGTAAATTATTTTCTGATAATTCATTTTTTACTGCAGTGAAAATTATATCTTTTATAAAAAGAAAAATATTCATATAGTTTCTTTCTTATTAAAGATATTTTGATGCTTCATTAACGCAAAACGATCTGTCATAAGTGATATATAATCAGAAACTAAACTAGCTTTATCGAAATCATTTTTACGGTTAATTTTCTTGTTTAAGCCATCAGATATATGGTTAGGATTATCGAAAAAATATTCAAAAAGGTCTTTTACTACAACTGAAGCGTGTTTGGTCATATTAATTACTTTATCATGACGGTACATATTTTTTAACAAAAATGATTTAAGATTTTTTTCCTTATTTGACATTTCATCTGAGAAACCAACAAGCGGCTTTCCTAACTCATGAACCTTATTTTTATTTTTTATAGAGTAATCATTATTTCTCTTAACTGTCTCATAAATAACATCATTTACCATTTCTTTAATTAACCTTCTAACAAGTTCATGAACTTTCCTAGATCGATCAATATCAGAATATTCCTCTTCAACTCTTCGCGCTATTGGTCCAACAAGCGGAACTAAAAATAAATCATCTATAGAAAATAAACTCGCCCTTAATCCATCATCTATATCATGAGCATTATAGGCAATATCATCTGAAATGGCAGCAATTTGAGCTTCTGCTGATGCATAGTTTGATAATTCAAGGTCATGCCTCCTACTATAATTACTAAAGGTTAATAAAATTCTTTGATCAACATCTCTATTTATTTGTGGACCATTATGCTTGGCAAGCCCCTCAAGAGTTTCCCATGTGAGATTTAAACCATCAAATTTTGGATAAGGGTGTTCAATCTCAGTTACAATCCTAAAAGTTTGAACATTATGATCAAAGCCTCTATATATTTTCATACATTCCTTAAGGGCATCCTCTCCAGCATGGCCAAAACATGTGTGCCCAAGGTCGTGAGCTAGCGCAAGAGTCTCAGTTAAATCTTCATTTAGCCCCAAAAATCTACTTATAGATCTAGCAATCTGTGACACTTCTAAGCTATGAGATAGTCTAGTTCGATAGTTATCCCCCTCATGATAAACAAAAACCTGAGTTTTATATTTTAACCTTCTAAAAGCACTGGAATGAATAATCCTATCTCTGTCACGTTGAAAAGCTGTTCTAGTAGGGTCTATTAACTCAGAGTGAAGCCTTCCCCTTGATGTTGCTGGATTTGAAGCAAGATGGGATAATCTACCCTTAAGGCTTGAAATATCTTCGTTCATTATTAATCTTTACAAATATTGATCATGAAACCATATTGTTTTACAATATAAAAGTTTAGAAAAAAACGTAATAGACTCAAAAATGAACAAAATTGATAACAAAACACCGCTAGAGATTACAGAAAGAGCATGTAATCAAGTTAAATCACTTATTAAGCAAGAAGATAATGCAAATCTGATGCTCAGATTAAGCGTTTCAGGTGGTGGATGTTCTGGCTTTTCCTACAGCTTTAGCCTTGATGATAAACATGAAGAACAGGATATAATTATAAAAGCGCATGGTATTTCACTGGTAATTGACAATATGTCTGCTGAGCTTCTTAATGGCTCAGTTGTTGATTATGTTGATGACCTTCTCGCTTCCTCATTTAGAGTATCAAATCCTAATGCATCTTCGACCTGTGGATGCGGAACTTCATTCGCAATGTAAACAAATTTATGGTAAAAATCGCCTCTTGGAACGTTAATTCAATTAGAGCAAGGCTTAAGAATCTCATTGAATGGTTAAATGAAGAAAAACCTGAAGTTTTGCTTTTACAAGAAACAAAGACTTTAGACACAACTTTTCCAAAGTCTGAACTCGAAGACCTTGGTTATAACGTGGTTACTCTTGGTCAAAAAAGCTACAATGGTGTAGCAATACTATCAAAATCAATGCCCGAGGATATTATTTACTGTCTTCCTGGGAATGAAGATGATGATCAAGCCAGATTTATTGAAGCAACAGTTTATAACAAGGTCCGTGTTGCCTCAATCTACCTTCCAAACGGAAACCCTATAAACACTGAAAAATTTGATTATAAACTACAATGGATGAATCATTTATATTCCCATATTAAAAATTCACTTGAGAGTGAAGAAATTTGTGTTTTTGCTGGTGACTATAATGTAATTGAAAATGATAATGATGTTTATGACCCTATAGCCTTTAAAGATGATGCTTTAACTCATAATAGGACTAGAGACATTTTTAAAAAAATTAATAATCTTGGTATTACAAATGCTTTTAAAGTACTAAATAAAACTTCTCACCAATACTCATATTGGGATTACCAAAGAGGCTCATGGCAAAAAGATAACGGTCTGCTTATAGATCACATACTACTCTCACCAGAAGCATCTGACCTTCTCTTAAAATCGGGGATAGATCGTAAACCTAGAGGAAAACAAAAGGCGTCTGACCATACCCCCATATGGTGCGAATTAGATATTTAGGAAGAAAAATGATTAAAAGAAGTAGACGATACTTCAATAACCTAATTGCTGGAACTGGGCTAGCAAGTTTTTGTAATTTTAATCATGATGTCAATGCCACAAATCATAAAGATAAAATAATTCAAAGAATTATTCCATCAACAAATGAGTTAATCCCAATAATAGGACTCGGAACTTCGAGTTCGTTTAAACCTGGTAATATCAATAAAGATGTTATAGCAAATAGAAAACACATAATAGAAAATCTTCTTGAGGGAGGCGGTAAAGTAATTGATACTGCTCCATCATACGGAAATTCTGAAAAGATTATTGGACACATTTTAGCCTCACCAAAAAAGAGATATGATTTTTTTATTGCCACTAAAGTAAGGAATGATAACTATAACCTAGGTATTAAAGAGATGAGAAACTCTTTCGTAGACTTATCTCAAAAAAGTATAGACTTAATACAAGTACATAATTTAATTGATACAAAAAATAAATTAGCCTTATGCAGAGAATGGAGAGATGAAAAAAAATATAGATATATTGGTGTTACACACTGGCTTCCTAAAATTCAAAATAATCTTATTTCCGTGATGAAGGATGAAAAAATAGACTTTGTACAGTTCCAATATAATATTGAAAATAGACAAGCTGAAAAGAGATTACTTCCAGAAGCACAGGATAGGGGAATTGCAACATTAATAAATGTACCATTTGGAAGAGGAAAACTTTTTGAAATGACCAAAAATACTCCCTTACCTATTTGGGCTAAAGAGTTTTGTTCCTCATGGGCCCAGTTTTATTTGAAATATATAATTTCCAATAAGTCTGTAACATGTGTGATACCAGCAACTAGTAAAGTAAAAAACATGAAAGATAATCTAATGGGAGGTAAAGGAAGGTTGCCTGACAAAAAAGAAAGGACAAAAATGATTAGGTTTATGGAAGATATATGAAGGATTATATATCTGCATAAACATGTTTTTCTTTTTTAGCCCCAGGGTGTGTAATTGCACCTTCACTTGCATTTCCAACTAACTGAGCATATTTCCATAACGCACCTGATTGAAACTCATGAGATAGTGGTATCCAATTAGAACGTCTCTTTGCTAACTCGTCATCGCTTACCTCTAATTCAATTGTACCTTTATCAGCATCAATTGAAATTAAGTCTCCATCCTTGATTAATGCAATTGGACCACCTACTGCAGCCTCAGGTCCAACATGACCTACACAAAAACCTCTTGTTGCACCTGAAAATCTCCCATCTGTTATTAGAGCAACCTTATCACCTGAGCCTTGTCCATACAATGCAGCAGTTGTTGATAGCATTTCTCGCATTCCTGGACCTCCTCTTGGACCCTCATAACGAATAACTATAACATCACCAGTTTTATATTCTTTTCTTGTAACCGCAGAAAAAGCATCCTCTTCACTATCAAAACATCTAGCGGGACCTGTAAATTTCAAATTTTTCATTCCGGCAACTTTAACAATCGCCCCCTGTGGAGCCAAAGACCCTTTCAAACCAACAACACCACCAGTTGGTGATAATGGTTTAGTAGTTGGATATATTACATCTTGATCATCAGGAACAATAATTCCTTTAAGGTTTTCTTCTAATGTTTTTCCAGTAACAGTTATACAGTCACCGTGCAGATACCCCCCATCAAGGAGAGCTTTTAATAGAACTGGGACACCACCTATTTCATATAAATCTTTTGCAACATATTTTCCTCCTGGCTTGAGGTCAGCAATGTAAGGAGTTTTTTTAAAAATTTCACATACATCATCTAAATCAAACTTTATTCCAGCTTCGCTTGCAATTGCTGGGAGATGAAGCCCAGCATTTGTTGAGCCTCCTGAAGCAGCTACAACCACGGCTGCGTTTTCCAGTGCCTTCAATGTAACAATATCTCTTGGACGCAATCCGGATTGAACTAAACTCATAACTTGCTTCCCAGACTGTAAACCATAGTCATCTCTTGACTCATATGGAGCTGGAGCACCAGCAGATCCAGGCAAAGCAAGACCCATTGCCTCAGAGACACAAGCCATTGTATTAGCAGTAAATTGACCGCCACATGACCCATAAGACGGACATGCAACACATTCTAATTCAAAGAGCTCCTTATCATCCATTTTCCCAGCAGAATATTGTCCAACAGCCTCAAAAACATCTACCACCGTAACATCCTTACCTTTATAGGTGCCGGGTAATATTGATCCACCATACATAAAAACTGATGGAACATTTAGCCTAAGCATTGCCATCATCATACCAGGTAAAGATTTATCACAACCGGCAAGTCCAACTAGCGCATCATAACAATGGCCACGCATAGTAACTTCAACTGAGTCAGCTATAACCTCCCGCGAGACCAAGGATGATTTCATCCCAGCATGACCCATAGCGATACCATCAGTAACTGTAATGGTTGTGAACTCTCTAGGACTGCCTCCAGCCTCATTAACACCTTTTTTGACAGCTTGTGCTTGACGGCTTAGAGCAATATTACATGGAGCTGCCTCATTCCAACATGTTGCAACCCCTACAAAAGGCCTATGAATTTCTTCTTCAGTCATTCCCATTGCATAATAATATGACCTATGTGGAGCACGTTCAGGCCCTTCTGTGACGTGTCTTGAAGGTAATTTATCTTTATTAAATTTTATTTCTTTAGTCATTATAGCCCCTCAAAAATAGTTTCTTCACTTTAGTTTAGTCTTATAAGATCGTAAGCAGGAACAGTTAAGCGAAAAGGCACATCTTTAACCCTGTTGTTTGAAGCTGAATATATTATATATTCAAAAAGAAAAATTGCAGGAGCCCTTATATTTATCATTTCTTGCGCAGATTGTAATAAATTTAATCTTTTAGCATTATTCAACTCAGTTTGTGCCCCCTCAATTAAGGGCATTATCGCTTTATCACAGAAAAAAGGTTTATACCTTAGGCAAGATGTATACTCCAAAGGCCTTGAGGAGTCTAAAAAAGGTGAACTGTTCCATGATAAGTTAAATAAGTCACTTTTGAATGTTGAATTATTGTACATCTGCAACCATTGTATACCGCTTGTAGGAATTAGTTTAATACTTATTCCAACCTCAGCTAGATCCTGAACAATTCGTTGAGCAAAAAGACTCATGGTCAGTTCGCTCGTACTAACAGTTAAAGTTAGATTAATTGGATTATTCTGTGAATAACCAGCCTCTTGAAGTAATTGCCTTGCTTTATCAGGATCATAGGGATAAGGAAAAACATCTGGATTGTAACCATACACAAACGAAGGAGCACTCTGTCCTGTAGGCTCCCCTTGATTAGAAATCAATTCAGAAAGTAAATCCTTCCGGACTGCATAATTTATTGCTTGACGAACTTTTACATTATTCACTGGTGAGCTTTCGTTACCAACAGTCCTAAACATGAATGACTGAACAGCACCCATCCTTATTTTAGTAACCTCGAGGCCATAATCAATTATATCAGGAAGAAGCTCAATGGCTACATTAGGATCTAAATCAGCTTGATTACTAAATAATGCCTGAACTCGCGAAACATCATTTGCAGCTGGAATGAAGGTTAACTTATTAAAACTTGCAGGCCTCCAGGACTTATCTGCCGATAACATGGCTGTCTGCCCTCGTCTATTACGCCATGATTTTATAAAGAAAGGCCCAGTGCCAATTGGAGAGAGAGAAAACTTATTTAAATCATTGAAAGCATACTTTGGTAATATAAACACACCACTCAACCTTTTTGGAAGAATAGGATCTGGACTTCTGGTTTTAAATAAAATCAAATTATTTCCACCAGAGTAAACTTTCTCTATCGTCCTAACTTCCCTACCCCATAAAGTAGATTGTCCCTCAAGAGTATCTATAAGCCAATTAAATGTTGCAATGATACTTTCAGTATTAAATTTATTTCCGTTAGAAAAAAATACATCATTACGTATCTTAAATTCCCAAACCAAAGGAGATTTTAGCTTCCAAGAAACCGCAAGAGAAGGAGCTAACTGATCATTAACGTCAATTTCTGTAAGAGTATCATAGATAGCTCTCCAGTAATACATACTGGGTCTTCCATTTGAAGTGTAAGGTATGCCCAAACTTCTTGGAGCATGTTGAGAAACTATTCTTAACTCATCCTTTGTATTATTTGCTTTTACAACAACCTGAAAAAAATGAAAATAAATTAAAGAA
>CACGTM010000017.1 GCA_902575965.1 uncultured Alphaproteobacteria bacterium
GAGGCCCAGGGGCTATACCAAAATAGACAAAAAAAATAAAAATAAACAGTATTCCCCAACTAAACTCAGGTTGTGAACCTGCAAAAAGACCATAAACCATTGTCCCCTTATCAGCAATACCGCCAGGGTTTGCTGCACCCCATAAGCCAACGGGTATACTTATTCCTGCAGCAAAAATGAAAGCTAGAGTTATTAGCTCAAGAGTTACAGGTAAAAACTTTTTAATTTCTTCAGTTACCTCCTCACCTGAAACCCAGGAGTTACCTAAATCAAACCTGATAAGTCCTTGAGTATTTTCGTCGCCCAGAAGGAAGCCCTTAAATTGTATACTGATAGGCCTATCCAAGCCCAAGGACATCTCGGCCTGCAAATATGCTTCTTTACTAGCATTCATTCCAACAAATCTTGAAACAGGATCTGCAGGTAGCAATCTGATTAAAAAGAATACAGCAACTACTAGAAAGATAATTTGAAAAAGAGCAAGTAATAATCTCTTGATTAAGAACTTCCACATTACTTACTGTCCATACTCAAATCAAAAAAACGAATACCATTGTCAGGATACCAAACAAATCCATTTATATTTTCTTTGGCCCCCCATCGGGTTTTATATTCAGCTATAGGTAACCATGCAATATCATCTTCTAAATATTTGTAAATTTTTGTGATAAGTTTAAATCTTTCCTGCTCATCTTCAGACACACGAGCCTTAGCCCACAGGTCATCTACATTTCTATTGCTGTAATTAACCATATTATTCACCCCGCCTGCATCAGCAGATGCAAAAAAAAGTTGAACAGCATAGCCTGCATCAACAACTATTGGTTTTTCTTCACTATTTATTGCAAATGGTAAATCTCTTTTAACTAGTTGACGATCCCCATATTGAGTTAATGGAATAGGGTCTAGTTCAACTGGGAAACCAGCTTTTCTCATTTCCGTTCTTATTGCTGTAGCTATTGGAGCAAGAATATCTTCTTTTTCAGAAACATAAGAAAGTTTAAATGAGTCCTTATAAACTAAAAGGTCCTCTGGTGAAGAATATCCCTCAGAACTAAGTATCTCTTTTGCTTTTTCTATGCCGTTCCACTTTAGATCAAACTTAGATTCTGCTCCGGGATACCTTGAAGGAACTAGACTTCTCCATATTGATGCTTGATTGAAATACCCATTCCTAATTATCCATTTATATGGAATTGTTGCAGCAACCGCACGCCTAATGTTAATATTATCAAAGGGTGGGGTTTGATAATTCATATGAAGAAATAAATTTTGATTGCCAGTAATACCAACAACTTTTATACCATCAAATTCACTAAGCTTATTAAACTCTCTAGGAGTAAGGCCGTAAGCGATGTCAGCCTGATGCATTCGCATAATAATAAACCTGTTTGAAGATTGGGGAATCCTTTTAAAAATAACTCTTTTAATACTCGGCTCGCCACGATAATAATTTTTATTTGCGGTAATAATAAATTCATTACCTTTAGACCAGCTCTCAAGACAATAAGGGCCAAAGCCAGGAAGAGATACGTTGTTTATATAATTATGACTCCATGGGTCTTCTTCTGATGAATTGTTTCTAGCCTCTACACTATCAAATATTCTTATTCCAAATGTTGAGAGTGCTGGTAAAAATAATTTGTTTGGAGCAGACTGCTTAATTTCTACAGTATACCTATCAATTTTTCTTACTTCGTCTCCTAACTCTCTAACCATAGGATTAGACAAAACTTCATTATCAAATGACTTTATTGATGCAACACTTGATAGAAACCATCCAATTGGTGCTGCTCCTGTAACTGATTTGGCACGTGCAAATGTATAAATTACATCATCTGCTGTTAATTCATTCCCGGCACAACTAATAACATTCTCTCGTAGTTTAAAAGTCCAAGTTAAGGTTTGTTTATCGAAGTACCATTCTTTTGCAAGTCTTCCTTCAAATTGCTCAAAATTTAGAGACCTTACTTCACCAACATTATCTGTATCGATAGCATAGTCTATTAGCGCATCTTGTAAATTTACAATACCTATTTGGCTTTCTGGTATTGATGCTGCAGCCCCATCATTATTCAGGCCTACTGGAACATCTTGTGTGAGATAAATTATTGAGTCTTTTGAATTAGAGTTTTGCTCAACGCTACAAGAGGACATTATTAAAAAGATTAAGAGTAAAGGAAAATAATAAATTTCTACTTCATTTTTTTTCATTTTAAACTTACCTTAATAACTCTGGCATAATTAATATTTATAATTAAGAACTTAAGACTAAAACTGCCTACCGGGGATATCCCTAAATAAATTTTCTTCTATTTTTTCTGGACTTGGATATGCCATTTTCGAATGAGTTATTCCAAAATCTAGAAACATCTCACAAATTTTGAATGCGATTATTCCTGGGTTTAAAACAGGAACTTTCAAGTTATCTTTTAAAAAATTATAACTTTGATGCATTGTTGTAGAACCAAGAATTATTACATCTGCACCATCATGCGTTATGGCCTGTATGCTCTGATTAAGTAATTTATCAAACACAAATTCTTCCTTGCCAGACAATAGTTCTTTTGCATCTGGCCGCACATTAATTGATCTTATTGAGGCACACCTTTGAGTGATGCCCTCCTCTTGTAATATCCTTTCATACATATAGTTCCATTTTTCCCACATAGTTATGATCGTGAATTTTTTTCCAAGCATGCATGCTGCTAAAAAAGATGTATGTCCCGGACCAAAAACAGGTATATTTAACCTAGAGCGTAATCCTTTTAATCCACTATCAGACATTGAATTAACACATACAGCACTATACCCTTCTGCCTCAGCATTTTCTCCTGATGAAATAACAAAAATATCGGACAAAGAAGATTCGTAATAACTATCTAAAATATTAGCTCCATTTTTTGCAGCCACCCATTCATAATCAATATCTCTTCTCTTTAAAGAATCTGGAAACTGTAATTTGAAAACCTCAATTGAATCTTCGGGCATAGGTACAGGTAGGATAACTTTTATTTTTTTTTTCATCACTTAATTATCCGTCTTTTGAATTATACAAAGCATATAATTTAAAATTTAATTGATTTTTTTAAACTTTGCTGCCTCTTCGGAACCACTTGTTGCTGAACCTTCGCTATAAGAGTGTTTTCCTGTTCCAGCTAAAGCACCGCCATCAACGATTAGGTATTCATCACGTATGGGCTTATTATCAAGATAACACTCTAAAATTTCCCTTACTCCTGCGGCATAACGGGCCTGGGCTGATAAAGAAGTTCCAGATGTATGTGGGGTCATGGCATGATTTGGCATTGATCTCCATGGGTGATCTTGAGGCGGAGGTTGAGGAAACCAAACATCACCTGCATATCCGGCAAGCTGTCCTGTTTCTAAAGCATTTGCAATTGCATCTTTGTCACAAATCTTTCCCCGGGCTGTATTAACAATATAGGAACCTCGCTTCATCAAGCCTATCATCTTCTCATCAAATAGATGTTCAGTTTCAGGGTGTAAAGGACAATTTATAGTTACAACATCACACACCCTAACCATTGACTCTACACTATCATGAAAGGTTAAGTTTAGTTCTTTCTCGACACTATTAGGCAATCTATGTCTATCAAAATAATGCAAAGTAACATCAAATGGGTGTAGTCTTCTTAGAACAGCAAGACCAATTCTACCTGAAGCAACAGATCCAACTTGCATCCCTTCAAGGTCATAAGAACGTGAAATACAATCTGCAATATTCCAACCACCTTTAACAACCCAATTATACATAGGAATATAGTTTCTAACGAGGCTCAGTATCATCATTACTACATGCTCTGAAACACTTATACTGTTACAAAAAGTAACCTCTGCAACTGTAATTTTTCTATCTATAGCAGATTGAAGATCTACATGATCTGAACCTATACCTGCAGTGATCGCTAATTTTAGCTTTGGAGATTTTGCAACCCTATCTGCTGTAAGATATGCTGGAAAAAAAGGTTGAGAAATAACAACATCAGCATCAATGATCTCCTTATCAAGGACTGAGTTATCTCCGTCCTTGCTAGATGTTACAATAAAAGTATGACCTCTTTCCTCTAAAAACTTCCTTAAACCTAATTCTCCAGACACAGAACCTAAAAGTTGGCCTGGCGTAAAATCAATATTTTCAGGTGATGGCATTGTTTGTCCATCAGGATACTTTTCAAGCTTTGGAATACTATCTCTAGCATATGTTTTGGGATAACCTTCCACTGGATCATCATACAATACACAAACAACTTTTAATTTTTCTCTCGACATATAACACCCCCTCCTAAATTAGAAATATACGGAATATTATCTTAGTGGAAGCATATCGTCTAGGTTTCAAATCTTAAAGATTTAGGCAATTACTAAATTAAATCCTGAAAAAGGGATTTCGAAATTCTATAATCTTATATTTTCCTAATTCTATCCATGATAAAAAAAGGTATATATGTCAATATTATTATTAAAAGTCCCAAGATGAACATGCCTATTATATGATAAGGTGGGTCTGGAAAAAAGTTTATCACAGTTAAACTATCTGGTTTACTAGCTAAATACCAAAAATTAGCTTCGCTTCCCAAAATTGGGTTAATTAAATATACTATAAGCATTGTAATAATACTAACTGCAATTACCATTAACATATCTTTGAAGAACGGCCTCGTATTCAATGCGATTAAAGAGAAAAAAACAGCTAATAGAATAAGGCCGTGAGCACAATAGAATAAAAGATATTCTAAATGGGGAAAGCCATACCTTACAGTTGGAGTAACCAAAGCCATACCTCCTCCGCCTACTGACCAAAAAAAGGCACAATGAAAGAATATTCTTTTTCTTACAAATAGAAAATAAGCTATTGCAATTGCTGACATATCGCACATATGAAGAGGTATTGCTTCTTGCCAAGGGTATTCAAATAAAGTCGTAGTATAAATTCCTGAAATTTCATGGGCTATAAGCAAAGAAGCAATAATATATCCTACTCTTTTTTTGACTATATTACTCTTGTTTCTGAAAAAAAGAGGTATAGCTAAGACAAAAAAAAGTATAATAAAAATTGTAAAAAAATGCTCTCCAGAAAAGATACTAAAAGTAGATTCTGTTAGAATAATAAACTCCTCAAATAAACTGAGAAATGAAATAGATATTTATAACAATATTAATATAAATTAACCTAATATCTTTAACCATTAAGCTTTTATGAGGGTTAGAAAGAATTAACAAAAAAGCTAGGCTTGCTTTGAAAGTTTTTTTCTTTCAATTGTTATTTTGCGCTCAACATGACTGATCATTATCTTACGCATCTTAACAGCTCTTTCGAAATCAGAAAATGAATACTCTCTTATATCATCTTTGGATAAACGCAGGCTAAAGGTGTAAAAAGAACCGTTTTTCTGAACAGATGAAACAGATCCTTTAGCAACTTTCTCGCTATTAAACCTAACGCCAAAATTTGATTTGATAATTTTAGTCATATAAATTACCTCCAAAAATCGTAAATAAAAAGAATCGGGGGGCAGTTTTTATTGAATAATTTCATATTTGTAAACCCCAAATTTTATTAATTTAAAAAAACTTTCTGAAATACTTTAATATGCTTACTATTTAAATATCTATGTTGGTAAATTGTTGAAATTATTATAAAAGATTTAGTGGTTAAACGGGATAAATGTAATGTCGCCAAAAAGAATGTTCATTGACTGTGAGTTTGGTCAAATGCATGTCAGAATGTCAGAGAAAAGTCCTAACCAAGATAGACACTCTCTCTATTGCATTCACCAGAGTCCATCCTCTAGTGTTGTTTATGACCCAATAATTATGAAGCTTGGTAACAGCAGATTTGTCGCAGCAGGAGATACCCCGGGGTTTGGGGAGTCAGATGAACCAAATTTTTTACCTGAAATAAGTGATTATGCAAAAGCCCATGCCAGTATTTTAGATAATTTAGATACTTCGGATAAAGTTGACTTAATGGGCTACTTCACAGGTTCGAAAATTGCTATTGCACTCGCTTTACAGAGGCCTGAAATGGTTCGTAAACTTATTCTTTTTGGAATACCAATATATTCAGATAAAGAATTATCGGATGAAAAAAAATTATATAGAAAAGATGAATACTCTTGGGATGGTAAACACCTAATGAATTGGTGGGAACATCTTAAGAGGAATACACCTGAGGAATACCCTATAGAATTGTTTGTCTCACATTTTTCTGAAATACAAAGAGGGGGAGTTAACTCGTGGTGGGGACATCGCGCAGCATTTAATTACAAACCTGAGCTTCATTTGCCAAAACTGAGCCTACCCGTACTAATATTATGTACAGAAGATCCTCAAGGTTACAAATCACTGAAAGCAGAGAAGTTAATAAATAATTGTAAGTTGGTTAATTTGCCATTTAAAGGCCAAGGAGCACTAGACCTTCATACGAATACTATTACTAAACACATGTTAGATTTTCTAGACGGTGATGGCTAAGCATGGGAAATAGAATGAATATATTATACAAAACTTTGGTATTTTTTTTTCTTGCAATGGATTTTGGTTATACTAAAGAGCTAAGAGTAACAGTACCTGATATGCCAGTCTTCAAAGGAAATCCATTTACCGGCCTAGGGTCTCCAACAATTTACACTTGGTCTGCCTTATTTGATGCACTTACTTGGGTGGATAAAAAGGGAATCGTTAAGCCAAGCCTAGCTACAAAATGGAAAAATATTGATCCAAATACATGGAGGTTCTATCTAAGATCAAATGTAATTTTTCACAATAGGGAACCATTTAATAGCAAAGCTGTTTTAACGACAATAAATTGGTTAAAGAGCCAAAAAGGAAAAATAACAACGACAGGTAAGGATATTGATGCAATAATTGAGTCTGCTCAAATAATATCTCCACATATTATCGAAATTAAAACATATAATCCTGATGCAATTCTCCCTGCTAATATTAGCGAGATGCACATACCTGCTCCTAATTCTTGGGAAGAGCTTGGTGCTGAAAAATTTTCTTTATCTCCTTCGGGAACGGGTCCATTTAAAGTTATTAAATGGACAGATAACGGCGTTAAAATGAATAGCTTTGATGAGTCCTGGCGACCATCAAAAAATGTCAAATATTTAACAATTTTTGAGGTACCAGAACGCATTGGCAGAGTCCAAGCATTACTATCAGACCAAACAGATATTGCTATTGGTCTAGCTTATGATGATATAGAAATAATTGAAAGTGCAGGATACAAAACAATGCTGGAACCTGCACCGCTTGTTTCTGCATTACAATTTGTTAGCATACGACCCAATGAACCTTTCGCCGATAAACGGGTTAGGATTGCTGCAAATTTAGCAGTTAACAGAGATGTTATTGCCAAAACAATTTTAAAAAACATAGCTATACCTGCCAATCAACCAGCTGCAAATCATTCTTTTGGTTTTAATCCTCAAATAGAAAATTATCCATATGACCCGAACAGAGCAAAAATACTTCTAGAAGAAGCTGGTTACCCAAATGGATTTAAGGGACGCATGGAAGTAGCAATTGAAGCAACAGTGCCTGCCGCATTAGAAACACAGATTCAAGTAGCGTCTGACTTAAGGAAAATTGGAATTATGTTAGATGTAATTCCTATTCAATTCGCTTCATGGCTAAGAAAATGGTATGGAGGACCTCTTTCGACATCTGTTGATTTTCCTGAAATGTTCTCTTTAAACATAGTACTAGGCCCTCAACTAGATGTTGGAAGAATATTCAGAACACATTCTTGCGAAAAAAAAATCAATGGGAATTATGGTTTTTACTGTGATCCAGAAATAATGCCTTTGATAAGAGCTTCTCGAAAAGAATTTGATTCTGAAAAGAGAAAGAGAATACTTTACAAAATAATGGAGAATTATAATCGTAACCCATCTGCAATATATCTTTTTTCTCTTAAGGATGTTACGGGCTTGAATAATCAAGTTTACGGTCTTACTAACACAAATAGAAACTATTCTTATGAGAAAGTTTTTATGGAATAATTATTAACTATTCAGCTGCCTGAGTAGGATTAAATTGCTGTTTCTCTGTAGATTCTTTCATAGCAGACGTAGAGGATGTTCCACCAGATAAAACCTCGCTAACAGCATCAAAATATCCTGTACCTACCTCTCGTTGATGACGAACTGCAGAATATCCCTTTTCTTCTGCAGAAAACTCCAATTGTTGCAAACGAGAGTAGGCTGTCATTCCCTCTTTACTGTAACTTCTTGCCAGATCAAACATTCCATAATTTAGCTGATGAAAACCTGCCAAAGTTACAAATTGAAACTTGTATCCCATTTTTCCAATTCTTGACTGAAATTCTGCTATGGCATCTTCAGATAGGTTTGCCTTCCAATTAAATGAAGGTGAGCAATTATATGCTAGCATCTTTCCTGGATACTTTTTGTGAATTGCCTCGGCAAACTTCTGTGCATCGTCAAGATTTGGTGTTGATGTTTCCCACCAAAGAAGATCTGCATATGGAGCATAACTCAAACCCCTTGCTATACAAGAGTCAACGCCGTTATTTATATTAAAGAATCCCTCGGGAGTTCTCTCATTGTCTTTAATAAATGGCTTATCTCTCTCATCTATATCGCTTGTAATAAGTTTAGCACTCTCAGCATCTGTTCTTGCAATTATTATAGTAGGTACACCCATTACATCAGCTGCTAGTCTTGCTGCTAAAAGAGTTCTGATATGCTGTGCTGTTGGAATTAAAACTTTACCTCCTAGATGACCACATTTTTTTTCAGATGATAATTGATCCTCAAAATGTACACCAGCAGCACCTGCCTCGATAAAGTTTTTCATTATTTCGAAAGCATTTAAAGGACCCCCAAAGCCTGCTTCAGCATCCGCAACTATAGGCGCAAACCAATTTTTAGTCACCTTACCCTCGGATGTTTCAATTTGGTCGGCCCTTTGAAGTGCACTATTTATTTTCTTACAGAGTTCTGGGCCTGAATTTGCTGGGTATAAACTTTGGTCGGGAAACATTGATGAAGCAGTGTTATTGTCTGCTGCTACTTGCCAACCAGATAAATAAATTGCTTCAAGCCCAGCCCTTACCATTTGCATCGCCTGATTTCCAGACAGGGCACCTAAAGCGTGAATATAATCTTTTGAAGTTAAAAGCTCCCATAACCTGTTTGCTCCATGCTCAGCAAATGTGCTTTGAGACAAGAGTGAGCCTCTAAGTTTTTTGACATCGCTAACAGTATAATTTCTCTTTATATTATCAAAACGACCATTTGGCATGGATGGTATTAATGATTTAAAATTTTCTTCATTCATTTTATTGGCTCCAAGAGTTTCTGGTTTTCATTTGATAACAACTGTGTATAAGCAGGAATCGTAAGGAATTCTTCAAATGTCTCACTTAATACTATTTCCCTAAATAATTCAGTTGCCTGATTCAAAAATACATTTTGTTTTTGTTCTTTTGAAGTTTTATACATTTGCTCCTTTATAATTCTGTTAACAAGATCAGAGGAAATAATTTCTCCCTCGCTTGTTTTTGCAGAATGCTTTATCCACTGCCAAATTTGCGCTCTAGAAATTTCTGCTGTAGCCGCGTCTTCCATCAAATTATTAATGGGAACACAGCCAATACCTGTTAGCCATGCAGCGATATACTTTATACCAACCTGAATATTTTGCTCTAACCCGTTATATGTTATCTCCCCAGGTGGCGTTCCCATTAATTCAACGCTATCATCTAAAGAAAAATTTAATGGTTTATCAATTTGGTTTTTTTCAGGCATTAAATTGTTAAAACTTTTTAGTGCAATAGGAACTAAACCAGGATGAGCCACCCAAGTCCCGTCGTGGCCGTCTTTGGCTTCTCTATCTTTATCCAATTTCACTTTATTAATAGCTAGGTTATTAGCATCGGGATTGTTTTTAATAGGTATTTGAGCTGCCATGCCACCCATTGCATGAATACCACGGGAGTGACATGTTTGTATTAAAAGTTTACTATATGACCTCAGATATTTTGTATCCATTGTAACTAAAGACCTGTTAGGAAATATAAAATCCCTCCGGCTTTTGAATTTCTTAATTTTACTAAATATGTAATCCCATCTTCCACAATTTAGTCCAGCAATATAATCTTTTAACTCAAAAATTATCTCATTCATTTGATAACCAGCCAATATTGTTTCTATAAGTACTGTTACTCTTGTAGTTCCAGACTCCAATCCAAGATAATTTTCACTGAATTTTATAATTTTATTCCACAACCTGGCTTCTTTATAGCTCTCAATCTTAGGTATATAAAAAAATGGTCCAAGTCCACTTTTGGATAATGTTTTAGCGTTATGGTAAAAGAAAATACCAAAATCAAATAGCGAAGCTGATATTGACTTTTGATTTATTTGAAAATGATACTCTTCGAGGTGAAGTCCTCTAGGCCTCACAATCAATACAGCTGGGTTATCATTTAATTTATAAAACTTACCTTTAACCTTATCTTCTAAACTAATCGAGCCTGAAACAGCATCCAGTAAATTTTTTTGGCCAGATATAATGTTATTCCATGTTGGTGAACATGAATCCTCGAAATCTGCCATGAAAACATTTGCACCTGAATTCATCCCATTGATAATCATTTTTCGATCAACTGGTCCTGTAATTTCTACCCTTCTATCAAGTAAAGCACTAGGTGGTTTAACTGCCTTCCAATTAGATTCTCTAATATCTATAGTTTCGTCTAAAAAAGATGGATTCCAACCATCATCCAAATTATTTTGAATATCTTGTCTTTGTTGGATGATTTTTTCTCTTTCAAAACCAAAGCTTTCATGAAGGCTAATAAGAAATTTTATTGCTCCATTCGATAAAACTTCATTTTCGAATTCATGTTGAATTCGGTTGAGCTTCACATTCGTATAAGTAGTTTGTGGATTGTTATCAGAATTCATATTAAATTTATCAACATTATATTTACCATAATTTCTTTACGTAATTTATTTACAATGCGATCAATACAAAGAGAAAAATTTATTATTAGACCCTAAATTAATAAGGATTTACAAAAAAAAATTAAAACTTAATTTTTTTCTTTCACTAGGGTATTTAGTAATATTATAGAATATTTTTAATTTAAAATTATAAATGAATGCTTATCAATGAACTATAAACCCTTTGATCCCGTCCATAGAATTCTCATGGGTCCCGGTCCATCTAATATTGACCCACGTGTGATGAAATCTATGTCCAAGAATTTAATTGGCCACCTTGATCCTGAATTTATTAAGTTGATGAATGACATAAAGGGTCTCCTTCGTTACGCATTCAAGACAAATAATGAACTAACTTTTCCTCTATCAGCCCCCGGGTCGGCTGGAATGGAAACTTGCTTTGTGAATCTAGTTGAACCTGGGGATAAAATTATTGTTTGCATTAATGGTGTCTTCGGTGGCCGCATGAAGGAAAACATTGAACGTTGTGGTGGTTATCCAATTGTTGTTGAGGATAAGTGGGGTTCACCAGTAGACATAAACAAAGTTGAAACAGCACTTAGACATAATCCTGATGCAAAAATTCTTGCTTTCGTGCATGCTGAGACATCCACTGGAGTTTGCTCAGATGCAAAGGAGTTGTCAAATTTAGCAAAATCAAATAATTGTCTAACAATAATGGATTCTGTTACTTCTCTGGCGGGTATTCCTATTCATCTTGATGACTGGAAAATAGATGCAGTGTATTCTGGAAGTCAAAAATGTTTATCCTGCCCTCCAGGCTTATCACCTGTTAGTTTTTCTGAGGATGCATTGAAAATTGTGAAAAATCGTAAAACTAAAGTTCAAAGTTGGTTTATGGACCTTTCACTTGTAATGCAATATTGGCAAGGAGGGTCTTCCAGAGCATATCATCATACTGCGCCAATAAGTGCAATGTATGCACTTTATGAGAGTTTAAGAATTTTAAAAGAAGAAGGGCTTGAGAATACCTGGAAAAGGCATGAGACTGCACATTTAGAGCTAAAAAGAGGCATAGAAAACCTTGGTTTCTCTTTCCTTGTAGATGAGGAATCAAGACTTCCACAACTAAACGCTATTTTACTACCTGATAAAATTAAACCATATGAGGCAGAAATCAGAAGTAGGTTACTAAAAGAATATAATCTTGAAATTGGGGCAGGTTTAGGGGCACTATCTGGTAAAATTTGGCGAATAGGCCTGATGGGATATGGTGCATCTTTAAACAATGTTAAAACTTGTGTTAATGCAATTAAGGAAGTTATTTAATTTATTATGAATAAAATAAATTTAATATATTCATCACATTTTTTATATTTTTTGTTACAAATTTATTAGAATATTGAAAGACTCGTGAAATTGTTTGCTCCCGGTGTAAAAAAAATAATACAAAGAACTTAATTTATGGATCAAGTTTATAGTGACTTAAATTGCAAAAATTACTTAATAATTTTTTTGCAATATTTGCATTAGGTTTAACAATGAATATTTATTTGAAAGAACAAAATTTAAAAATTTCTTCTCCAGGTTTCCAATCTCGGCCTTTAAAAATTGCTCTTTTTTCTGGAAATTACAATTATGTAATGGACGGTCCTGTTAGGGCATTAAATAAACTAGTCATGTATCTTGAGAAAAGAGGTATGAATGTTCTTGTTTTTTCGCCTACCACTAGAAATACAAATATTAAACATGCAGGTACACTTATCTCAGTACCATCTCTAGCGTTACCTGGTCGAAATGAATACAGAATTGGGCTTGGAATACACGGTTCAGTGCAAAAAAAACTTAAGGAGTTTGAAGCCGATCTTTTTCATATTGCAGTTCCAGATTACCTAGGTTATTGCGCACTTCGGCTTGCAAAACGTTGGGGCATTCCTGCAGTATCCTCATTTCACACACGTTTTGAAACATATTTAAAATACTATAATGCTGATTGGGCCAAAAAATACATAACAAGCTATATGCGTTATTTCTATAATTCTTGTGAACATGTTTATGCTCCATGTGACTCTATGGCTCAGGAGCTGGTTGATAACTCAATGGGAAATGACGTTCGTATTTGGAGTAGAGGTGTTAACCGTTCAGTCTTTAATCCATCAACACGTAGCAATGATTGGCGAAACAGCCTTGGTATTTGTGATAATGATGTTGTAATAGGATTTGTAGGAAGATTGGTTCTAGAAAAAGGGTTAGACGTTCTTGTAAAAACTATTAAAGT
Organism: uncultured Alphaproteobacteria bacterium; assembly: GCA_902575965.1. GTDB lineage: Bacteria > Pseudomonadota > Alphaproteobacteria > Rhodospirillales > Rhodospirillaceae. The sequence goes on from CACGTM010000017.1 coordinate 13,246, forward strand.
TATAGAAAATATTAGCTCTAAATATAAAGTACTTATAGTTGGTGAAGGACCTGAGAGGTTTAATTTAGAGAAACGCCTTCCTAATGCAATTTTTACAGGCTTTCTGAAAGGGAATGATCTTGCTAGAGCCTATGCATCATCAGATATTTTCTTTAACCCTAGCCAAACAGAAACATTTGGTAATGTTACCCTAGAAGCAATGGCCTCAGGCCTACCTTGCGTGTGTGCCAATGCTACAGGAAGTAGATCATTAATAGTTGATGGTGAAAATGGATATCTTATTGATCCTGATAACATTGTATTATATACAAAGGCTTTAACCAAAATAATTGATAACCCCAAAAAAAGAAAACTAATGGGCAGAAAATCATATGAAAAGTCCTTATACTATGACTGGGATACTATTTTTAACAATATGATTGAGAATTACAGACAAGCAATTCTAAACCATGCAGAATTCAAATTAAGTAATTATAGTATCCAGAGTAATGAACATATTCCAACTGTTGCTAATCCAGTTAAATGATTAATTAAAAATTGATAGATATCCATTCTGGACCTATACACCTTTTTTTTAGAAAGATTACATGTTTTTATTCTTAAATTGACAACAAATAGAAAAACATAAACCTTTTTTAACAATGAAGATAAACTCTAAACTTATAAGCACCTTCAATTCTTTAAAAAACAAGCCTCGACTAAGAGTTAAAAAATTTACTTTATTTTTGGCTAGGATTATTTTCCTAAGTTCTATCCTAGGATATCTAGTATATAAATTATCAATAATCGGCTGGTATGATGTCCTAAGAGAAATGCCAAAATTGACTTCATTTTATTTTCTTTTTCTTCTTATATACTTTATCCAGCCTTTAGTGGAATATTTAATTTACCGATTTTTATGGGGATTATCTTTTTTTACTTGTCTTCATGTCTTTCTTCGTAAAAGAGTATTTAATTTTGGGATAATTGATTATTTAGGTGATGTTTTTTTCTTTAATTGGGCACGTAAAAATTTAAATTATTCCAACAAACAAATTTTTTCTAAAATAAAAGATGTGAATGTTTTATCTGGATTATCATCAAACCTACTAACTATTTTCCTGATCTGCCTGTTTTTTTTATCTGATCAAATGAATTTATTAGCCTCATCTAGTTCACTAACTATATCATATATCATATCTTTTTTAATTATTGGGTTAATCATTTTAATTATTTTTCTATTTCTGAATAAATATATTTTAAGTTTGAGTCGCAAAACCTCGTTGATCATTTTTAGCATTCATACTTTAAGATTATTATTTATCGCTACTTTGCAGTTGCTCCAGTGGAGCCTAGTTTTACCAGAAGTTCCGCTTAGTTCTTGGTTTTTATTCCTTACCGCTAATTTTCTTGTTACCCGTATACCATTAATTCCTAATAAAGATTTAACGCTCGCGGTTTTAGGCGTAAGCTTAGCCGGATATATCAATGCTGATATTACAATTATAACTGCACTTTTTTTAGTTTCTGGAGCCTTAAATCAACTCTTAAATTTCTTTATATTTCTCTTAACTACATTTAACTATAAAAGACTTAATTCAAACCTATGATATAAATATTCTTAATTTAAACTTTTTAATCAATAAAATATAATTTATGAAAATTGTTGAAGTTGCAGAGTTTTATAGCTTACAAGGTGGTGGTGTAAAAACTTATACACACCAAAAATTAGAAGCATGTGCTTCGCTGGGACATTCAACAACAATCATAGCTCCAGGGAAATCTAATAAAGAAATAATTTATCCTGGTGGAAAAATAATCTTTGTTAAATCACCTGTACTATTTTTGGACCCTCGATACCACTTTTTTTCAAAAAATAGTAATATAAACGTACTTATTGAAAATGAAAATCCAGATGTTCTTGTCGGAGCTTCTCCGTGGAATGGGGGCTGGATAGCTGGTAACTGGGTATCATCAAAAGGTGGAAGAAAACCACTAAAAATTTTATTCATGCATACTGACCCAGTTGCGGTTTACGCTTATACATTTCTTGAAAAATTTTTATCACTTAAGAAAATTGATTATATTTTTCATTTTTTTTGGAAATATCTTGTTCGACTAAGCAATATTTATGACGCAACTATTGTTGGTAGTCCCTGGTTGGCCAAACGTTTTGCAAGCTATAAATTACATAACGTTCATTCTATTCCTTTCGGTGTTGAACTATCACATTTTAATTCAACTCGTAGAGATACTTTTTTAAGACAATCAATTCTTCAAAAGTGTAATTTAACTTCTAATGATATCCTGGCTCTATCCGTAGGCAGGCACCATCCTGAGAAACGTCTTAAAATGATTTTCCGAGCTATAAAGAAAGTTCAAAAATCTATGAATATTGGCCTTTACGTTGTTGGTGATGGTCCAATCAGAAAATGGGTTGAAAAATGGTCTTATAACAATCCCAATATTTATATAGCTGGTCAGGAAAACAATAGAGATCATTTGGCAGATATAATGGCAAGTTCAGATATGCTTGTTCATGGTTCTGCATCTGAAACTTATGGAAGAGTTATTGCCGAATCTTTAGCATCTGGTTTACCTATAATTATACCAAACAAAGGTGCTGCCTCTAGTTTTTATGGTCATTCATATTCAGAAATCTATAGAGCTGGAGATACAGATGATGCTGCAAGAGCTATAATTTCATTGTCTAAAAGAGATCTTGAGAGTTCTTCAAAAGCCGCTGAAAAATATGCAAAAGAGACTATTGGCTCTGACATTGACCATTTTATTAGGCTATACAATTTCTTCAAAAAAAATATCATTTAAATTATATGTATACTAATAAGTAAACACTTTGGTAGTTTTATTTAAAAACTAATAACGTGTATAAATTGGTACATACTTTATTTTTTAAATAAAAAGTTTACAAAAAAAAGTAAAAAAATATATAAATTATGTATCTTTTAGTACACATATATTGCAAATTTGGACATTAAGCATTATTTGGAAAGAGAAAAACCCTCATATCCGCTTTCGACAACTTCTTTACAACGATCTATATATGGCGGCACCCCAAGATAGGCTGTAAAAGCTTGCTTTTTACCCTTAATATTGGTTCCTAAATACCAAGATTGACAATGCGGATAAATGGTTTGATCAGAAATTTCGTTCAGTTCCTCCATCCAAGATTTTTGAGCATTTAAATCAGCCTCAATTGATGTAAAGTTTTTATTTCTTAAATACTCGATACAATCACTGATCCAATTTACATGCTGTTCAATTGATGGCACCATATTTGATAAAACTGAGGGACTACCCGGCCCAGTAATCATAAATAAATTTGGAAAACCAGAGATAGCAATACCTAGATAAGCTGAGGGGCCAGTTTTCCATTTATCTTTTATAGATACACCACCTTTTCCAATAACCTCAATATTTGTTAAAGCTCCAGTCATCGCATCAAAACCTGTAGCAATAATTAAAGTATCTAAAACATGCTCTTGATTACCAACAATAACAGAGTTTGATTTTATTAAGTCAATAGGATTTGTTTTAATATCTACTAATTCTACATTTTTTCGATTAAATGTTTCGTAATAACCTGTATCAACACAAAGACGCTTACATGCTAAAGGTGTTCTAGGCATCAGTTTTTCAGCAACATCTGGGTCCTTAACTAAAGTTTTTATTTTATTTCTTATAAACTGTTGTGCATGGTAATTTGACTCCATATTGAAAAGTAGATCATTAAATGATGTAAGAAACCCTAGCCCCCCTTTCTGCCATTGTTTTTCAAACACTTTATTCCTCTCTTCTTCTGAGACATCTAAAGCGGATACGTCATTTAAAGGTAAATTGAGTCCAAAACCTTGTTTATAATTATCTTCTCTAAATAACCGATACCTTGATTTAATGTTAGCAACAAAATCTTGAGATAAACCCTCATTTCTTGCTGGTACGCTATAATTTGGTGTTCTTTGATAAACAATTAGATGCTTAGCTTCACTAGCAATAATTGGAATACATTGTATTCCTGAGGAACCAGTTCCAATAATGCCTACAGTTTTTGAAGTAAAATCTGGCTTAATTTCTGGCCATCTTGAGGTATGGAAAACTTCACCTGAGAAAGTATCAATTCCATTTATATTAGGAAAATTTGGTTTTGAAAGACACCCTGTGGCCATTACTAAATAATCTGCAAGAAATAATTCTCCTGAGGAAATACTAACTTCCCATATAGAATCACTCTGATTCCAAATTGCTTTTTCTACTCGAGTATTTAATTTTATATCTTTCCTGAGGTTAAACCTATCGACTGTATGGTTTAAATACTCTAAAATTTCGGGCTGAGTTGCATATTTTTCGCTCCATTCCCAATCTTGCTGTAACTCCTCAGAAAATTGAAAAGAATATTCCATGCTATGTGTATCGCATCGAGCACCAGGGTATTTATTAAAATACCAAGTCCCACCAACACCACTGCCAGCTTCAAAGACTACCGCCTTAAGCCCCTGCTGCTTAAACTTATAAACTGCGGAAATTCCAGCGAATCCAGCTCCAACGATTACGACATCAATTTTTTCCATGGTCATAATTGCACCGTAGTTTTACAACTATTTGTATTTAGTCCTTACTTTCATAATTTCCATGAGGACTTGACTAGAGATTTTATCACCAACCGCGTCAGCTAACTGATTAATTTGTTTTAAATTTCCTGCCATTTTATCTGACCAAAGATTCTTCCCTCCAGGTGCCTTAAGAACAGCACTTACAATAAAGCGTCCTGCATCTATTGAAACTGAAGTTGACAGTTGAAAATCTTCGTCACTTGGATGTTTCTGTATCATAGAGTCCATCCACTCCTTAGTATCAAGTTGTTTGGCTAGATTGTCAGTGAGTGATTGGGCAAATGGAGAGACAGAACTATCAGAGCCAAGAACAGGAATTACGGAAATAACAAGATTATCACTTTCCTTTCTAGTAAGCCCCTTTGATCCAACATTAACTCTTCCAGTACTCCATACTTCTATTGGTATAGCAATATTTTTTAGTGTTTGCTTCCCGCAATTATTAAAAGGTTTTGCAAGGTTTTGATCTAAGCATAGGTATGTAGAATTTGAAATAGCAATATCTCCAGCTTCTGCAATAGACTCTAAACGCGCAGCAACATTGACAACATCTCCAAAAACATCATCATCTTCGTGCTCTACATCACCCAAATGAATTCCAATCCTCAAAACTATTTGGCCCCTTCGCTTGGCACTAGACTGACAATCCATAGCACAGGTAACTGCATTAGTAGCGCTATCAAATTCAATTAACCATCCGTCTCCGAGTGATTTAATCAACTTTCCTCTGTACTTTTCCAAGCTGGGCTTTAGAACCTCTTTGCTGAAATTCCTTATAAGCGCTAATGTTCCATCCTCATCTTGGCTCATCATTTTTGAAAAGCCTACAACATCTGCAAGAAAAATAACCCCCAAGCTTCGCATTATCCACTCTCCTTAAAAACTTTAATTTAAATAAATAGCAGAAGTTAGAACACTTCTCTAGTTACTCTTTTTTATTAACTTATAAATATTTCTAAATTTTATGAAATATTAAACAATAATATAAGTATTTTAGATTATTTAAGTAAAAAATGACCTTCCCCATCCTCGCAGAGAATATACCTAAATTTACAGACTAATAACTAATTTGTAATAAAAATACTTTAGTAAAATTCAAGTTAAAAGAAATTCTAGCTATGCCAGAAATTCATACAAGATACTGATTTTATTCGAAAAAAATAATATCTCATTTAAGTATAACAATTACTATATCCTATGATAGCATATTTATTATATTCTTTATTTACTTCAACAAAGGAGTGAAATAATGCTCATAAGGTCTTCGAAAATTATTGTAGCTACAATATTCACAATATTCTCGTTTTATTCCGTACAAGTAAGAGCAGATGAAAACATGAGGGGAGTTTCTAACGATGATTGGCGTGGTTGGGGTATATTAAGTGGAGGTAAAGGATACTCTGCCTCTCCGTTAGGCCAAGTACATTATCGAGATGTTGGCCCTCGTGATTATATGCATCCTATTGTTTTACTTCATCAATCACCTATGTCTATGATACAATTTGCAGGCGTACAAAATGAACTTGTAAAATTAGGAATTAGGTCAATTACAATTGATACTCCTGGTTATGGAAATTCCGATCGACCACCTCATCAGCCTACAATCCAAGAGTACGCTGCTAATCTGGTTCATGTACTAGACCATCTTGAAGTCAGAAAAGTTCTCATAGCAGGCCATCACACAGGTGCGCAAATTGCTGCTTCTTTCGCAGCTAATTTTTCTGATCGTGTAATAGGTGTAATACTCCATGGCGCAGCCCAGTTTACTGCCGAGGAAAGAAAAAAATATCAATCCTATAAATTTAAACCTAGGACGCCAACACTAGACGGTTCCCACCTTCTAGATTCGTTTAACCTGCTTCCGATGACAAATCAGGAGCAGGCCATATTAAATGCACGCACTTGGTTATCAATTACGTCTTTTATTCAAGGTCCTGATATAGGTCATTGGGCTGCATTTCAATATGATATGACCTCTGACCTAGAGGCTATCAATGTGCCAGGATTGATTTTAACAGATACGGAAGATGATGTTCACTACATTGATGTTCGAGTTTCAAAAATGCGTCCTGATTTTGAATACCGTGTTTTCTCTGAGGGTAACCTGCTCGAATTTATGGCTCAGCCTAAACGTTGGGCATTGATAGCCGATGAATTTTCCAGGGATATTATGAAATAATATAAAGGTGATCAAATTTAAAATATCTCTAAAATCTAAAAAAATTAAATCACATTTAGAAAAGTAAGACTAGAAGCCTTAATGCTTGGCTTTCTCAAATACCATAAAGTGTTGTTGGGGTAAAATATTTTTATTCTTTATAAACACGAGACCAAGAGCAGCCATTTCTTTCTTTGATTGCCTTACACTCATTTTGTGAAGGCGCTTTATCGGTATTGAAACATCTTCCAATCGGTATTCCACCAAAATTATTCTTCCGCCTGGCTTTAGCGCTCTAACCATAGCTTCACCCATCTCTCGGGGATTAGAAAATTCATGATAAGAATCAACCATTAGAATTATATCAACTGTTTCATCGGGTAAATTTGGAGATATCACGGTCCCTAAGACTGTCTGTATATTGGACCATTGCCCGTACACTGCATTATTCCTGCGAGCGTCAATGATTTCAAGCATTTCAGATTGTATATCAACAGCTAAAACTTTTCCTTGAGGTACTCGAGAACTAATGGGAAAAGTAAAGTAACCTGTTCCCGCTCCAATATCTGCAACAATATGGTAAGGCTCTAATTCAAGACTTTCGATCAAAAGATCTGTTCTCTCCTCCTGCTCACGTTCTGGGCGTTCGAGCCAGCCAGCAGCACGGTGTCCCATTACTTGTGAAATTTCTCTACCAAGGTAAAATTTGCCAATACCATCTCTACTAGCTTTTTTAATTTCATAAAAAAAATCTCTAGCTTCAGCTATTGATACGAATAAAAAAAACAAAACTAAAAACTTATGCAAAATATACACCCATTTATATAAAAATTATTACTACATAATTAAGTCAGATTGATTATAAATTAAATATTATGAGTAAAACTCCATAATTTTTTCACAAACAAAGTTTATTTGAGAATCGCTAACATGAGGACCTATAGGTAAACTTAGTATTCTTGATGTATCTTCAACTGTTCTACATAAATCAATTCTTGAATTTATATTATAACTACAAGCATTCATTTCATGTATTGGTATGGGATAATGAATCTTTGATTCAACACCTAGTTTTTGAAGCCAATTAATTAAATCATCTCTTCTATCTACTAAAATCATAAAAAAATTATAGGTAGGTTTCAGGTCATTTGAAATTATTGGAAAGTTTACAGTATTTTTTAATAATTTTTTGTAAAGATTAGCTTGAGACCTTCTTTGATCAAGGCTCTTTGGAAGGTCTTTCAACATAATATCCAAAAATTCAGCCTGAATATTATCAAGACGTGAGTTCATAGACCAAAACTCACATTGGTCCCTTGAGGAATGACCATGGTTTCTAGCTTTCTTAAGCCACTCATAACAATCTTCATTGTTAGTAAGAATAATACCGCCGTCACCAAGTGCTCCAAGGTTTTTTGTTGGATGAAAACTAATTGCACTTACATCCCCATAACTGCCAACAAATTTATCGTCTATTTGCGCTCCTATAGATTGCGCGCAGTCTTCAATTAGCTTTAAATCATTTGCATCCGCAATTGATTTAATCCTTTCCATCTTTGCAGGGATACCGGCCAGGTGCACAACAAGTATTGCCTTAGTTTTGTTACTAATTGCATATTCAACTTTAATGGGGTCTATATTTAAATCGTCTCCAATGTCAACAAATTTGGCCTCAGCTCCGGTTAAATAAATTGATGAAGTTGATGCCAGATAAGACATGGGAGTAGTGATGACTTCATCACCCGGGCCAATTCCAAGAGATTTTAAACCTAAAATTAAGGCATCAGTTCCATTTCCCACACCAACAGAATATTTAGTTCCAATGTATTTAGAGAGATTATTCTCAAATCTACTCAGGCTTTGCCCTAAAATAAATTGACTACTATCAATAATCTCATCAAGTACTTGATGAAAAGGTTTTCTGTATTGTTGGTATCGTGAATTTAGATTAATAAAAGGCACCTTCATACTTTAAACCTTATTCTGGATAAAATTAGTGGGTTTTAAAATTCTAGCTTATTTTGGTGATGTACATATTTTAATTATATAATGGCACATTTTTGAATAACCAGTATGTAAGACTTCATCATTCATTCCAAAAGAGAATACGTTTTCAAAATATGATTTAAGAGTATTTGACAACTGACTAGCTGTTTGGCAATTAATATGCGTCTTAACATTTTCCTTCGAAGCATAAGCCTGAGATTCTATTGATGGCATACCAACTATAAACACACCCGAAGACTTTAGACTCTCCACGACCTTACTAAGAAAAATTTTTTCCTGTTTAGGATCAATGTGCTCTAAAACATCAAGCGCAAAACAACCATCAAATTTTTTCTTGAACTTGTATTCTAAAAAATCTCCTCCTACGAAGGAAATATTATCTCTATGTGGCTCGACATTTATTTTTGCTTGTTCAATATGCTCTTTATAGAAATCAATAGCTGTTAAGCTTTTAACAAAATCAGCGACAATAATACTACCAAACCCATCCATACAGCCAACTTCTAATACGCTTTCAAAACCTTCAACCATTTTCCCAACAAATTTATGTTTTGCAGCAACAAACCCAAGCATTTTTGGGTCTGAAAGAAAAATCTCAGAGGAGTTGATACCAAGCTTTAAGTTGCGTTTCTTAGATTTTGTGTGAGTTGAACTAATAGGTGCATAAGCTTCTTTTGCTAGTTCAGATGATATATCTCCATAAAATTTGTCATCCATAAATCAACTCTATCTTTTAAAATTAAAGTCCACTCTTTACACTAAATTTATACTTTAATTCAATAATTATTAATTAATGGGATCAGTATATATAATTAAATAACTATTTTAAACTTAAATATATTTTCATTAAAAAATTTATAAAATTCTATCATCTAGATTTTGAAAGTAGTCGTTCTAGTGTTTATCTAGATTTTATTTTTATATGGCTATAATTTGGCTAATATAGTATATACTGTCATAAATAATATATTATTCTCGTCTAAAATATATAACAATGCTTAACAGTAGTAATAGTCTTTAAATGAATCCTCACTACGATATTCTTATTATTGGCAATGGAATTATAGGATGCATGTCAGCATTGAAGATTGCTAACCTCTCAGACAAAATTAAGGTTGGTGTTATAGGGCCAAAAACAAGATATGGAAGCGCAAGTGTTGCTGCTGGAGCAATGCTTAATGTCTTTGGTGAAATAGATTACTTTAAATCCGAAGATAACTATATACAGAGGAAACTTGAAATTGGCTGTTTAGCAATACCTAAATGGTTAGAATTTTTAGAAAGTTACAATTTGAAACCATCTGTTTTAGTGGCTGATAGCACTGTAGTTTATCTAAAACCTGACTCAACAGAACTTGAGTCAGGATGTTTTAGTGCAATAAAAAAAGCTTCCTTAAATTATAAAAAATTAACTTTGGAGTCATCAAATATAGATTTCTTAAGGAATACCATGCAAATTGGTTCATCAGCAGACTTTATTGAACTTAAAGATGAAATGGCAATTTCCACACCATCATTATTTTCCTGGTTTGATAAAAAATTTCGTGAGAAAAAAAATATTGATTTAATTAATGCTTATGCTGAAAACGTTGCTCCTGGTGGGTCTAAAATAAGCATAACAATAGGGGATGAAACTTTATATACTTCAAAAGTTTTATTAGCTGCAGGTGCATACAGCAATGATGTTCTTGGTGATCTTTCAAGTGAACTTATACCGCTTCTATTTGGAGCAGGGACAGCTATGCAAATTAGTCTACCAGATAAATTAAAAGATATTTTACCACCTAAGTGTGTTGTTAGGTCTCCTAATAGAGGCAGTACCTGTGGTATTCATATCGTTCCAAGAGAGAATGGTATTTATTATCTTGGAGCCGGTAATTTTGTTACACATAAACCAGTTAAAGGACACAGACTTCTTACAATAAAATACTTGCTTGAATGCTTTGAATCCGATTTTACAAAAAAAGCAAATAAGTCTCTTGTAGAGCCAATTCTTGGTTTCAGACCTATTTCCCTTGATGGCAAACCAATGATAGGGCCATTAGGCTCTTGCCCAAATATCTTCGTTGCTACTGGAACAAAACGTGATGGCCTAACCTACAGCCCAATAATAGTTGATGATATCTTTAAATGGTTTAATAATAGAGATAGAAATAAAAACTTTATTGGGTGGGAGCCTGACAGAAAACTGATCTCCTATGGTGATCGTAATCTTGCGGTCCAATCTTATGTAGATAATAAAATAGGCGGTTTAATTGAGCATAATACAATTCAGCATAAAGATATTGAACGCGTAGAGAGAGAATTACGAAATGAAGCAAAAATATTCTATGAGAATATTTGCTTAAAATTTAATCTAGATGATAATTTTGGTATTCACCCGGAGGTCTTAAACACTTTTTAAATTTTTAATTTAATTAATATAGGTTAGTTAAGATGAATATATTTATTACTGGCGGATGTGGTTATAAGGGAACAGTGTTAGTTCCAAAACTTCTCAAAAAAGGATTTAAGATAACTGTTGTAGACCTTCAATGGTTTGGTAATCATTTACCAAGCCATAAAAATTTAAAAATTATCAAACAAGATATTAGAAATTTAACAAATCTATCACTTAAGGGGTTTGATGCTATAATACACCTTGCCTCTATTGCAAATGACCCTTGCGGAGACCTTGATCCAATAATGACTTGGGAAATTAGCGCGTTATCAACCATGCAATTGGCAGATAAAGCATATAGAGAAGGCGTTAAACAATTTATCTATGCTTCTTCAGCAAGTGTATATGGTATAAAAAAAGAAGAACAAGTCGTTGAAGATATGGATCTTCATCCTTTAACAGTCTACAATTCTTCAAAGATGGTGGCTGAGCGTGCACTGTTATCCTATTCAAAGAAAATGTGTTGTCAGATTATTCGTCCAGCTACAGTATGTGGTTTTTCTCCCAGAATGAGATTAGATGTAGTTGTTAATCTTTTAACTGCACAAGCAATAACAAAAGGTAAAATTACCGTCCTTGGTGGCAACCAGGATAGGCCTAACATACATATAGATGATATTACTGATCTTTATTGCTTTTTAATTGATAATCCAAAAATAGAGGGAGTATTTAATGCAGGAGGGGAAAATCTCTCTGTTAAGAAAATTGCTGAGATTGTAGGCGCTAGGACAAATGCAAAAATTACCTATAAAACTTCAAATGACTCTCGTTCATATAGATTAAACTCCGATAAACTAAGCGCAATTGGTTTTACCCCAAAAAAGTCTGTAGAAGATTCTATCAACGAAGTAATAAGTGCTTTTGAGAAAGGTTTAATTGAAGATGAAAGCATAAATTATAATGTTGAATGGATGCGTCATTATGTATTAGCTCCTATATCTTCTCGCGGATATCAACAGGCCCCGGGAAGCTAGTAAATGTTCAATGACACTAAATTAACTAAAATAATTTATGACCTAAATATTATGCCTATAACATACGATTTTGGTCATTTTCTGGTTCACGCAGATGCAATCAGGCAACTTACTTCTAAAGAAGCATTAATTGATCTTACTATCCGCGCAGATAACTTTAGGGATTTTACCCTACGCGACAGTCGTGTAGATGAACATGAAAAATGGTGGAGAATTAAAAGCATTATACTTGGATGTTGCTCGATATTAGATACAATTTCTAATATTAAAATACTAAAAAACTACTCTCCAAGTATTAACCAAAAATATGATTTACCCTCTAATTATGATGAAATGTTTCATAATAAAGATGGGGAAATTACCGAAAAAGAGCTTCTTGGTTCAATGGAACTATACAGACCGAGTCGGTTTATGAAGTTATATCAAAATGGAGCAAATTTTAAGATCTTCAAGGGTACTGAACACGCAAATCAACAAATTAAACTTAGTTTAAATACTGAATACATTGTGTTGACTATAAGATTCAGTAAATACTTCTCGGAACGTAACATAGATATTAGCGAATGGTTTAAGTTTTATGAATATTTAGTAGCTCAAGGTCATATAGTTGTTGTTGTTCCAGATCAGGAAGATTGTTTTAGATCAAGAGAATATACTAAATTTCCCTGGGTAGTATTTGAACCTGCAGCGTTTGATGTAGATCTTAGGATGGCACTGTGCTGTGGTGCAAAATTAAACTTTGCAAGTAGCAATGGGCCATCCTCATTACTTTGCTTCTCTGAAGCTAAGTT
>CACGTM010000018.1 GCA_902575965.1 uncultured Alphaproteobacteria bacterium
TTTACAGAAAAAATAAAGATCTAAATTAACTATTGCCTAACAAGTCTTACATATCTCTTTTGGGTTCTGAAACCTACACCAAAACTATTTCCATTAAAAAAGCTTACTATCCAATAGAATTTTTTTCGCGATGGAGTATTACTCCAAAACGTCCCACTAGGTGTATTTGGAAAGATAATGTGATTAATCTTTGGAGGTCCGCAGCTATCACAAACTATCTCTTCTAGTTCACTTCGAGTTGGCAGGCGCCAATTTCCACTCAATTGCTCGGATGCAATATCTGAAGCTAAAACCGCTTCATCATATGTTAAAAGCATTGGTTGACCGCTGCATGTCTCATCAACAGTCCATCTTTGACCTGCAGAGCATCTTAACCAAATAAGATTTTGGTTTATATTTTGTGCCTCTTGGCCGTTAAGAATAAAGTCAGTAACATCATATTCTTTAGCAAGTGGTTGAAATTGAACAAAAAAAGCTGTACAGATTATGCAGAAAAATTGAAACACTAGGTTTTTCCTTTCTTAGTTGATTTTAACAAATAAATCAAACTTTTCAAAATTATAGCCAAAATGGTCTCATATTTGCTAGTATTACTTGCAACTTTAGTGCCAACATTTTTTACGGGGAAATGAAGTGAATATTGCAGCATTATTAGGTTTTCTAGGTGCAAATGGTTTTATTATTATAGCCATGAACAGCGCAGCGGGGATTGGAGCTTATGTAGACGTACCCTCTGTTCAAATTGTTTTTGGAGGAACCGCATTAGCAGTTATGTATAGAAGTACAATGGGCGATTTTATTGCCTTTTGGGGATCTATTGCCAAAATCTTTATGCCTGGTCTTCCCAAAAAAGAGGAAATGATTACCAGAATGTCAGAGCTAGCAGCATTAGCCAGAAAAGACGGTATGATGGCTTTAGAAGGACAAGAAGCTACTGATAAATTTTTTTCAAAGGGAATGCAGCTATTAGTAGATGGTGCAGATGAAAAAAAACTTACAGCAATGCTTAAAATTGAAATTGAAGCAATGAAGATTAGGCATCAAGCAATAATTGGAGTCCATGGAGCATGGGTTGATATCGCACCTGCAATGGGGATGATAGGTACTCTTGTGGGACTTGTTGCTATGCTTGGCGGAATGGATGACCCCAAATCAATTGGCCCAGCTATGGCAGTTGCTCTCTTAACAACTTTATATGGAGCATACATTGCAAACGTTATTTTTATGCCGATGGCTACAGTTCTCAAAACTAATGACCAGTATGAAACAGAGTATAGAGAGCTCGTATTAATTGGCCTTCAAGCAATAGCTAGAGGAGACTCCCCAAGAAATATGCTTGATGTAATGGTATCCTATATGCCTCCTAAAGCACAGGAAGCACTTCTAGAAGGAGCATAATTTAGTGAATTATATTAATATGAAGGAATTGTCTGATGGCTGATGCTGAAGCTGATGCTGAAGAAGAAGAACACGAGTGTGAAGAATGTGAGGAGTGTGTAAAAGGTGCACCTGCATGGATGTCAACTTTTGCTGATATGGCTACACTTCTAATGGCTTTCTTTGTACTAATTTTATCTTTTGCAGAATTCAATGTCCCAAAGTTTAAGCAAATTTCTGGAAGTCTAAAAAATTCCTTTGGTGTTCAGCAAGTTATCCCAGTTGTAGAACAACCCAGAGGAACGACTGTTTTAGAGTTAAACTTTAGCCCCTCTCCTAGTCCTTCAGTTACAAACAATATGACTCAACAAACAACTGATACAACTCAACCAGATCTCGAACTTGACCAAAAGCAAAAGGAAGAAGACTATGAAAACCCAGCTGATGCATCAGAAGTAGCTAAAGCATTAGCTGAGGAAATAGCTCGGGGTGAGGTAGAAGTAAAAGTAATGGGAGAAAGAGTTATTGTGAACTTTACGCCAACAGACTCACCTCAAAAAAACCAACCTCAACTTCAGAGTCAAACCCTCAATGCCATGGCAAAAGCAGCTGGAGCCGCGGCAGAATCCGGTCAGAAGGTTGCCTTTGAAGGTCTGGACGGAGCATTAAAATCAATGGGTTCAAGCTCTAACCAGGATGGTCAATCAGAAGGTAATTCTGGCCAAGGAGAATCAAATGCAAAAGCTGAGATAGCCGAGGATCAATTAAAGGTTGCCCTTAGTCAACAAATTGATCAGGGACTTGTAGAGGTCGAGAGAAAAGATGGGAAAGTAATAGTTACAGTTGGAGCTGGCGGAGCATTTAGATCTGGAAGCGCAGACCTAACTAACCAAGCTTTACAAATAATGGATGGTATAAGTAGTGCAAATGAAACAATGTCTGGAGAAATAACAGTAACAGGTCATACAGATAACGTCCCTCTCGTTTTTGGTGGCAGATATAGAGATAATTGGGACTTAGCAGCAGCAAGAGCATCATCCGTCGTTCAAGCCTTGGAAAATAGAGGATTACCTCAAAATAAAATGCAGGCTATCAGTAAAGGTGAAAACCAGCCTCTTGAGACTAATACTACAGCAGCAGGAAGAGCTAAAAATCGTCGAATTGAAATTGAAATCAATTATTAGAATATTTTTTTTTCTAATAATTTATAATCTATCTGCAACAGTTAATGCTGGAATATCACAGCCTATAAAAGGTGATGATGATATTCTTTGGCAAGCGTACAAAAATGGTAAGTATAATATTGCTTGTAATGGCTGGAAAAAAAGAGCTAGAGAAAACTCTATAGTTAGCCAATTTAATTACGGTTATTGTCTTGAAATGGGATTAAATAACTCTCCTCGCCCTTCAGAAGCAACAATATGGTACGGTAAAGCCGCTGAATCAGGATTACCTCACGCTCAACATAACTTAGGTATACTTAGGGCAGAGGGTAGAGGTATCAAAAAAGATATTATTCTTGCCTATTTCTGGCTCAAAATAAGTTCTGAGAAACTAATTTCTTCAAGAAAAGCACTAAACAACCTTCATAAAAATAATAAATTAACAAAAAGTCAGGTAAAAAAAATAAACCAATTACTCAGAGCATATTATTATAAAAAATAACATTTTTTAAATTATTTGGTTTATTATTTGATATCTAAAAGTATTAGCTAAATCTCTAAAACTTAACATTCTACTAATTTTAAGACTTAGCTTATTCACTACATATGCCTTAACCAGCTCATCAAACATTCTTACACTAGCATTACAAATCGCCTTCATAGTAATATTCTTTATATAAAATCCAGGCATCTTTGGTAAATTTTCTAGCAGACTTTATGTTCCAATCATAAATACAAAAACATTTACTACAGAACACATAATAGACTGATAAAGTGTTCTTCAGGGGTCATAAATTCTACCTCTTTTAATCAGTTTATTTGAAAATTAATAATTACTGCCTATCGTCCATTTCGCATACTTTAAAGCTAGTATCCCAGCATCTTGTGACCATTATCTTAGCAAGAGATAACTGCTTATCTGTTAACAGCTTTGATAATTCAGCAATTTCTTTTTTTACTTTTTCAGACTCGTTTCCTAAATCAGATTTTTCAGCCATAGAGATCCAGATAAATCCATTTAATAGATCTGGTTTTATTCCTATGCCTTTTGTATAAGCTCTGCCTAAGTTTAGTTGAGCACTAGAAATACCTTGACGGGCTGCAAGTTCAAACAAGTGGACAGCTTTTGGAATATCTTTTTCAACCTCATATCCTTCATAAAACAAGTGTCCAAGATTATTTTGCGCTTTTGAATCTCCGTTTGCAGCTGATCTTTCGTACCAGTAAACTGCTATATTTATATTCTTATCAACGCCTAATCCAAAATGATAGAGCAATGCTAGGTTGAATTGTGCACTTGCATCGCCTTGTTTTGCCCTTGATTGCCAAATTCCTATTGCAGTTGAGTAATCCTTTTTTTCAATTGCATCAAAAACATCTCTTGTCTGAGAGTATAATTGAGTTGAATACAGATATAAAAAAATAGAAAAAAATAAAAACTTATTAAGACACCAAATTAGACTCAATATTTTCTGCATTTTTTTCCTTTCTAGGAAAAAGTGATCGGGCTTTTTCCAATGCAGATATTTCATTTTCTGCTGCAATTACTATAACCGGTTGACATCCCTTAAGGTACTTATCTGTCAACAAGGTATCTGTCTGGTTCCGATAAAAGTATATACAGGTTATTATAAAAACAATTAAAAAAACATAAGTGTGTACTAAAAAAGATAGCGCATATAATCCAACAATTGCAAGTGATTGCAATGAAAGTCCCTCTATAAGCAACCAAGCTGGAGGAAAAATCGCAGGAAAAAGAATTTTACTTGTCTTAATGGCTATAAAATCATCAAGGAATGTTAATATATTAAAATTAGTTATTTTATTTGTATCTGGAATATCTTCTCTGTCCTCAAATATTTTCACCAGATTTTCTATATTGCTATCTATTCTGGCACTACTTAAACTTAACGCTAAGCCCTTCTTTATCATCACATCAAATAGTTTGTCCCCCCTTCCAATTGTCAAGATCGAGTCAGCAGCAAATAGAGACAAAGTAAAAGTCTGCTCATCATCAGTTATAATTTCAAAATCTTTTGCTATTACAACATCACCTTCTCTTAGTCCCAACCGCCCAGCTTGACCTAGAGGACTTATGCTATCAATAACGAGAGGTTTCATTATTAACTTTCTAAATTCTTGTTATGGATATTTTACCTTTTTTGACTCTTCCTGCATTCTTGAAGAAATCTCAACTATTTGTTTCTCAAGCTCAGCTATTCGATTTGTCAATGTTTCAGCAAATATTTCTTGAGTAGTTGACAGCCTAGCTAAAGTTCCTTCTTGGGCAACTCCATCACCTAGTTGAGACAGAACACGACTCGCAATTTTTGAACTTGACCCATCAATTGAGCGACCCATTTTGCCTTCCATATCGCTTAAAGCTTTTTTAATTGCTTCTACCTCACCTCTAACACTATCCAGGTTAGACATGATTTCACCCTCAATTCTACCAATTGTATTTTCAGCTGATTTAACAACCTCACCACTTTCAGAAACTGCTTCAATTATATTGGTATTTTTATTCAAACCTTCATCGATTTTTTCCATTGTGTTTTTTAAATCAACAACATTTTGAGCAAATGTTGTTACTGCAGTCTTATTGATTTCTACCATATTCTCTACATTACCTAGTTTTGTAAAGGCAAGAAGTCCAACAATTGTAATAGCAAGAAATAAAACTGCAGAAGATGCAAAAAATACATATAAGCCATGCTTATAAATCTTTTCAGCTGCATTAATTACTTTAGAATTTGCATCCTTAATTTTTTTAAACTCAAAAGATGCATCAGTTGCAACATCAGCCGCATCTACCGCTAGCTTAATTACTTCTTGAAGAGTCTGCGCTTCTTTTTCTGACATTTTTTCCTCGACTTAGTTGGCTAATCCTTTTCTGTGTATAGTAAGCACATTCCGTACCAGAGCTCTGTTTTACCACCAAATAAGGTAAATTTTTTGATAAAAAACCAAATTTTTTACACCCATACGGTCTTTGTTGAATATGTGTAATGTAGTAAAATACACAACCATTACAGGTTTTTAAAATATTTTTCTCTTTAAAAGGGTTTTTCATGGCTTTTGCATCCTCCCTTTATCTTTTAGCTTGTAAAATAAGCGTTCAATTTGAAATCTGAATACTGCCAAAAAAGCAAAAAATGCAAAAAGGAAGCAAACAAACGACCAAATAAACCTTCCTGAAGAAAGTGCATCCAAGCCTTCAACAAAACAGTAAATACATGCATAACAGAAAGCAAAAGTTGAAATGTGTTTAGATAATTCTTTCATAGTAAAGTTCTAATTATAATTTTTTTCCAAATTCATCAAACCGAAGGTCTCTAGGTACATCAACATCGGGAGGAGGGTCTTCCTCGTTTTGTAGTTGCTGTGAAGAAGAGAAAACATATGCCAATACAACTGCAACAGCAGAATATAATCGAGATTCAATTTCTTGGTTTAGTTTACTCGTAAAGAAAAGTGCTCTTGCTAGGTAAATATTATGGAAAACATATATATCGTTTTTCTCAGCTTCTTTTATTATTCTAATTGCAGTGGTACCTTTACCCATTGCAATTGCTATGGGCGCTGAAGTCCCATCCATGTCATATGATAGAGCTACAGCAAAATGCATTGGGTTAGTAATAACAACATTTGATTCTTTAACACGCTCGATAGACTTAGACTGCTCAGCAGAAGCACGTGATGCTTCTAGTTGTAACTTACGA
This sequence comes from uncultured Alphaproteobacteria bacterium, assembly GCA_902575965.1. GTDB lineage: Bacteria > Pseudomonadota > Alphaproteobacteria > Rhodospirillales > Rhodospirillaceae. The sequence goes on from CACGTM010000018.1 coordinate 6,263, forward strand.
ACCCTTGCCTTAACCTCTGGAGACCCCTGCGTCTGTTTCAAATCATCTTTTACCTCTTGAGGCGTCATTCTTAGCTTTTGATGATGCCTATAATATTGATAAGAAACATCAATAGCTGTAATAATTAACAATGTAGAAACAACGAAAAATAAGTAAACTGGTATATACTGTGATAATTGAGTTAATGCGACACCTAATGTTCTCCCAGGTAAAACTACAATTTCATTGAGCACAAACAAGAAGAAAATAACCACCACTGCAGTTAGAAGAATAACTTTCAACACACTCTTAGATAACTCAACTAAAGATTGTATCCCAAATACTCGCTTGAATCCCTGAATAGGGTTTATTCTGTTAGCTTTAAACATAAAAGCTTTTGGGGAAAAGTTTAGACCACCGAGAGCCATTTGAGAGATAATCACACCAATAATTATTGGTGCTGATAATATCAAAATAATGAAGAAGGGCGGACCGAGTGCTTCAGACAAAACATCAAGGAGAGGAATATTTTCTCGAACAATTCTTGAAAAATTAAATAGCTCTGACCAGCTTGCAAGCATAGTATTGGCATTAATACCCATCCACCAAAGCATCCCAAAACCTAAAATTAAAGTTACTAAAGAGCTTAACTCTTTGGAGGTTAGAGTCTGTCCTTCCTCTCTTGCTTTTCTAAGCCTTCTCTCCGTGGGTTCTTCTGTTTTTTCTTGTCCGGGCTCTTCACCTTCACTCATACTCTACATCCTTGGGATTATTTTTATATGACGACTCAAGACTGCTTTCAGCAGCCCATATTACTTCTCTCATTAAATTAGCCATCGAAGGTAAACCTGCCCAAAGGAGAAAAAAACCAACCAAAATAGTTGCAGGAAATCCAACCGAAAAAAGATTCATTTGAGGGGCGACTTTAGTTAGGATACCTAAAGCTATATTGACAAGAAAAATACCACCCACAATAGGAAGTGCCATTAAAGCCGCTATAACAAAAAGCTGGCTTCCAGCATTTAATGAGCTTTCAGCAAATGCAGAAATATTAAATGTTTGACCAATACCATAATTTTCATAAGTTTCCATTAATATAGCAATTGATAATAAGTGACCATCAACTGATAAAAAAATTACCAGAAAGGCTAATGATAAAAACTGTCCGACAGTCGCACCTTGTCCACTATTTGTAAAATCTATCATCCTAGAAAAACCTAATCCCATAGATGATGCCGCATACTCACCGGCTAGCGCTGCGATATTAAACCAGATTTGTAATAACAATCCACCACACAAACCAATTGCAATTTCAACTAAGATTATAAAAACAAATTGGGAAGAATTTAACTGGCTTAGGTTGGGCATAACATTTTGACTAGCAAGAAGGAAACCTAAAGCAGCTGCTAAGGTAATTCTGACATTTAATGGCAAGCTTCTTGATTGATAAAGTGGGCTTGATAAAATAAAAGCACCTGGTCTGATCATATAAAGGAAAGAAATTAATACCCAATCATAAATAGCGGTTAGTTCAAATGAGGATTCTATCACTGCATACCTGAAATATTCTGAAAAATAAAATTAAAAAACTCTGTGAGTGTATTAAATATCTGCGGAGATAATAACCCAAAAGCTAAAATGACAATTAATAATTTGGGAACAAAGGATAATGTCATTTCATTCACAGATGTTGCAGCTTGTAAAATACCAATGACTAATCCTACAACCAAAGCAATCGTTAACAATGGCCCAGCAGTAAGTATAACCTGCCATAAAGCCTCACGAAGAATAGTCACATTTGAGTCAAATTCCACAATTTACTCCACTAGATAGGATGCGGCCAAAGAACCAACCGTCATTGACCAACCATCTACTAAGACAAAAAGAAGTAATTTAAATGGAAGAGCAACAAGCATTGGAGAAAGCATCATCATTCCCAAAGACATTAGAATACTTGAAATCAATAAATCTATAACTAAAAAAGGAAGAAAAATAAGAAAACCAATCTGGAAAGCAATTTTCAGTTCACTAGTTATAAAAGCTGGCAAAAGAACTCTAAATGGTACTTCTGCTGGATCTTCAAATTGAGGTAGCTCAGCTAAATCTGTGAAGGCAATTAAATCCTCCTGCCTGGTATTAGCAAGCATAAACCGCTTGAAAATCTCGCCACCTTTTTCGATCCCCTCTTGTATCTCAATTTCACCATCAACGTAGGGTCTTCCAGCCTCCACCCACGCTCTTTCGAGAACTGGTGACATAATGTAAAAAGTTAGGAATAAAGCCAAGGCAATCAATACCTGATTAGGAGGAGTTTGTTGAGTTCCTAAAGCTTGCCTTAATATTGATAGAACAATAATTATTCTGGTAAAGGCTGTCATCCCCAATACTACTGACGGAAGTATTGTTAATATTGTCATTAAAATTAGAACTTGAAGTGAGAGAGAATATTCTACAGCTCCTCCTTCAACGTCCTTAGAACTTATGATCGGGAAAAGGCCAGTTGTCTCCTGAGAAAAAACAGGAGAAGAAAAAGAAACTAAAAATATACAAAAAGTTATAATCCTATTCATAAGATTCTAGTCACAACCCTCAAAGTTTTCTTTTTTATCTTTTTCTAGCTTAATTAAATTTGAACATGCATTACGAGTAATAATACACATATAAGTGTGTCCATGAGATTCCAATAGAAGAGCTTTAACTCCGTCACCTAAGTTGGAGTATTCCATCAATTTAATGTTTTTACCATCAACAAATGAACTAATTTTAAAGTCAAATCTCCTGACTAAGAGCAAGCCAACAACAAGCAAGCCAATTATAAATAAAATCCAAAAATAGCTCCAGATTGAGGGCTCTACCACACTTTCCCCTATATTTTTTTATAGACCTTTAACTCTCTCACTTGGGTCAACTATTGAAGAGAATCTAATTCCAAAGCGCTCTCCGACCATGACAACTTCTCCTCTGGCAATTAGAGTACCATTTGCTTTGATATCAAGAGGGTCCCCAGCTAATCGATCAAGCTCGAGAACTGACCCTTCATTCAAGGTTAGTAAATCTTTAATTTTTAATTGAGTTGCTCCAACTTCTACACTTAAACTTACATCAATATTCTCCAGTGAAGATAATGTTGATGTAATATTTTTTTCTGCGTTTCCACCACCATCAACCGTCTCTAAAGCTGGAGAAGAATCTGGCTCGGTATTTTCCTCGGACATTATTAGAATCTCCTAATTCATCGTAACTTCTTTGGTTTGTATTTTTCTTAAATCAACAGCTGTATTACCATTAATTTCACCTAAAATTCCTGAAAAAATTGTCTGGTCAGCAACACGGACTGGTAATTCATTCTCAACATTAAGGACTAAAACATCCCCTTTCATTAATTCAGTAAGTTTTCCAACACTTACAGTTGGTTCTGAGAGTAATGCTGTGACTCTAAGAGGTATTTCATACACAGCCCTTTGTAGTTTTTCACTCCAATCACCATTACCCTCACTTGACTCATTAATTCTGGCTCTGAGCTTCGGCCCTATTGGCTTAAGTGTTTGCAATGGATAAACCAAGTCTATTGTAGCCGGGTCCATATCAGGTATTTGCACTGTAAATCGACATACCATGACTAACTCATCACCCTCAACGAAGGGAGCAAATTTCGGGTTAGTTTCATGCGACCTCTGAGAGCTTGAAATACCCTCTAGTTCAGCCCAACTAACAACCAAGGCGTCTAAGAATCTATCACCAATCATTGAAATAAGACCTTCCTCAGTTGGTGTAAATTCACTGCTGCCATCATCATTTGACACCATCTGACCACCATAAAAACTATTTGTAAGCATTGAGACAAATTCTGGGGACATTGAGAGCATTATAGGGCCCTTAAGCTCTTCAATTTTAAAGATTGTTAAACTCATAAAGTTTGATAGAGGCTCAGTATATTTCTCGTATTGAACTATTTTGGGGGCATCAGCGTTTACTCTTGGAACATAATGAAGCATTGGTTGAAAAACTGGCCTGATAGCACGCGACAATTTTTCATTGACCATTCTTAACGCAAAAAAATCACCAAGAAAAGTTGCATCATTTTCCCCAAGATTAAATGGTCTGACATCAAGATCTTTTCCAATGCCAGTTGCTTCACCCAATTCTCCGGACTCTATTCCTGCCATTAAGGCTGAAACTTCATCTGTAGATAATTTTCTACTATCCTCAGTCACTTTATATAACCCTTAAATTCTATTGTATAATAAAATTGGTAAAGTGAATATGTTCTATTCCGCCAAACCTGGTTAACTCAACAAGGGACTCATTTAGAGCGTCCCTTATAGCATATCTTAACTCGTCCTTACCTTCTCGTGTCTTAAGTTGAGATTCTTCAAAATCAGCAATTACTGCAATTGCAACTGATTGAAGTGCAGGGACATGAGCTTCAATGTTCTCTATTACTTTACTATCGTATTGAGTAGAAATTGTCATTTGTATTTGTGCAAATTTTCTACTGTTTGCTAAATTCACTGTTATAGCCTGAGGAAAAGGCCAATAAGTTGTCTCAAATTCAGGGGGCTCTTCAACTTCCATTCTTTTTGGACCAAGGTCTTCTTCTCCCTCTTCTCCTTCTGGAGGATCTTCAGCAGCTTTTTGCTCTTCAATAATCTCGGTTACTTCTTCAGATGGGTCAGGCTGTGAGCCAAATAGAAGATAACCAACTAATAATCCAACCGCCAATAAAACCACACCACCAACACCAATGCTTATATAAAGGATTAGGTTTGATTTTTTTCCTTCTTCTTCGGTATTTTCTTCAGCCATATCTCTTTCTCCAATAGAATATAATTATGCAAGTATATCTAACTTCCCGACAACATTTTTCTCTTTTACCCCTATCTTAACTTTAGAGTCTTTGGTATCCAATTTATCGTCTAGGTTTGACATTTCCCTATCACGGTAAGATTTTCCATGGCCAGAATTTGTATCTTTTGAAGCATGAAAATCATGCAAATCTATGCCAAATCCAGCATAAAGCTGACGTAATTTTGATACATCTTGTTGTAAAATCTGAGCTGCTTGTTGAGTTTCTGTTTGTAAAATCACTTTTAGACCATCCTGCCCTTTGTTCATTTCTAGAATAACCACAACTTTACCCAACTCCTTTGGTTCAAGCTCCAGTATAGCACGGCTTTGACCAATCTTACCAATTTTCCATAACTGATTTATGACCTGTTTATGAAGATGTGTTTGGAGATCCTTTGACGAATTTAAAGTCAATTCTGAATTCTGAATCAATTGCTGACCAAATTGACCATTTTGTCTAAGCTCACCAATTGAAGAAGGCGAGGAGATATTATTATCTCTTCCTAGATTAACCGCCTCATCTTTGAAAGAGTAAAATTTCATTTCAGGGCTTGTTATTTCTCTAATTAGATTAAAATTATTTTTATACTGCTTTTCTGGTTGAATAAGACTAATCTTAGACAATTCAATTTCCTTTTTTGAGAATTTTATTCCATAGTCTTCCAAATCATTATTTGCTTGAGAAAATTTGACACCATCTTTATTTAAGATCTTATTCTCAAGGGTACTATTATCTCTCACCCTTTTCATGAAGTCTCTTGAATAAGAGAAAATATCCAAAAGGTTTTTTTTATCTGAACTTCTTATACCTGGTTTTAAGGATGAAACTTGATTAAGAATAATATTATTTTGTTCAATATTACTTGAGGGCTTAATCTCTAAGCTGAATTTTTGAGTGTTAAGACTCTTATTATCTAAATTAAAATTTTTTGAAATATTATTTGACCATTTAGATAACATAGCTACTTCATTATTATAATTTTTATCCAAAGTGGTTTTACCAATTATTAATTGGTCAGAATTTGTGTTATTACTTCTTATTATTTGATTTAAAATTAATTTTTTTTCTAGATTCTTATTCTCCAAAGAGAGATGTTCATTGTTGTCTTTTGCAACAAAAATATCAAAAAATTTAAGACCTCTTTCTTTAATAAAACTCGTTAGCATTTCTGCTCCAGAGACATCATTAAAAGAAATATCTTTGTTATTTTTATCTATATTGCTTGTAATACCCTGAGGATTAGACAATAAGAGCAAGTCATTGTTTTGTGATAGAACTTTATCTGAAATATTATTTACTGAACCTGCTTCTTCAACCTGGCTGATAAGTTGTTTAGAATCAAAATAATTTAAATCTTCTACATCACCTAATTCACTATATTTAATTTCTAAAGATAAATTCAAGATGCCCAAGTCATCATCGTTTCCTGATTGACTTTCATTGACTAAGGTTGATGACGAGCTCTCTTTTACCACAAAATTTAAAGATGATTTATCAATATTACCAAATAGATTTATATCACTAATTCTGAAGTTTCTTAACTCATCACTTACAATAACCTCTTTAGCAACATTATCCTGTAATGCAATATTATCTAAAAATTCATTTAAATAAATTCCTTGATGTGTATTTATAAAATTTTCGTCAATATTAGACTCGTTCACTTCAAGAATTTCTTCACTATCGCCAGATCCCTCAATTTCTACTTCTTGAAAAGAAGAAGCTTTTTCGTCAAGAAGCTTACCAAAATTCCCATCATCTGACACCTGTTGGTCTAAAGACCCAATAATTTTCTTTTCTTCTATGCCAGCTGAAGAATTTGTCGAAGATAGAAAAGAAAATAATTGACTAGCTAAATTCATCTTAAACCTCTAAAAATAACAATTAGACTACATAAAAACCCAAAATTTTATATAAATTGGCAATTATTTGAGGTTTTTTATGCAATCTCTATGCCGATTATTGTTTATTTTTTAATATTTTGTCTATTTTCAATAACTTCGAGATAACGCAACTTATCCTCATCTTCAATTATTTTCTGACTCTTAATATTATTTTCCAGCTTATTTAGTTTCATTTTTACCTCGGCAAGATTTTTATTTTGTACTTCAATTTGCTCTCCAATAAATTTAGATCTGTTTTTTGATAGGCTTAACTTCTCATAAAGCTTATGTTTAATATTTCTCGAATTTCTCAAATATCTTGCCGATAAATCACTTTTAAGCTCTTTTTGCTCTTCCTCCTTGATTAGAGTTTCAATCTTTTCAATTGTTTCTTGCAATTTTCCAACCTCAGAATGAAGCAAGTTGAGGTCTCCCATAATGTTAAAAAACTCAAGCTTTCTTTTTTTTTCTAAAAGGCGCAAAGCTTTTAACTTATTCATTTTTATTTACTAAATGTTTGAATAAGGTTTGTTTTAGACTCAGAAAAAGTAGATGGCTGATTAGAACTTTGTATCTGATACGAAGTAAGCTTAGGAAAAATTTCTATTGATCTATCAAGTGCATTATCAGTCCCGGGTTTGTATCCACCCATCATAATTAAATCTCTATTTTCCATATAAATAGCCATAGCACGTTTAAACGAGACCGCGGCATTGATATGGGTTTCATCAACAATCTGATTCATTACCCTACTAATTGAAGAAGCAATATCAATAGATGGATAAACACCCATTTCAGCTAATTGTCTTGAGAGAACAATATGACCATCAAGTATAGCTTTAGCACTATCAACAACTGGATCATTTACATCATCTCCATCAGCAAGAATTGTATACAAAGAAGTTATTGACCCCTCATCTTTTGATCCTGGTCCGGTTCTTTCAACCAAGTGAGAAATTAACGCCATGACAGAGGGAGGATATCCTTTCGTAGTTGCTTGTTCGCCCAAAGCAAGTCCAATTTCCCTCTGAGCATGTGCTACCCTTGTTAAAGAGTCCATAATCAATAAAACCTGTTTTCCTTTTTCTCTATAATATTCTGCAATTGATGTTGCCCTTAATGCAGCCCTTATTCTTAACAGGGGGGCTGTACCTGCAGGTTCTGCAACAATAACAGTTCTCTCTTTAGTTTCTGGCAAAATTACGTCTTCAACAAAAGACCTAACCTCCCTGGCACGCTCTCCAACAAGACCAACAACCACAACCTCAGCATTGGTATATTTCGCCATCATACCTAATAAGGTACTCTTACCTACACCAGAGCCTGCTATAATACCCATTCTCTGCCCTCTGCCTATAGTGAACAATCCGTTAATTGCCCTAACGCCAACATCTAGAGGTTGAGTAATTTGAGATTTTTGCAATGGGTTTGAAATCTTTCCTCTTGAGGGCCATTTATCATCATTCTTTATTACACTTCCATCATCCAAAGACTGTCCATAAGCATTGATAACTCTTCCTAAGTATTGTTCGCCAACGCCAAATTTATGACCTTCTTTAGATGGAGAAACTCTAGCCCCAGGTTTAATTGGAGCAGATAACTGATGCATAGCTAAAAGAGTATTGCCTTCCCTAAAGCCAATTACTTCAGCTTTAGCTATACCTAAAGTCTCAGTCATTACATCGCATACAGTTCCAACTGTAACTGGGAATGCTGTAGCTTCAGCAATAGTTCCATCATACTTTTGCACAAAACCAGAAATGCGAGGGTTAGAATTTAGTTCTAGGGTTTCTAGATTTTTAATTACATTTCCGATGACCTTTGACATTTTAACTCTCTAAAGGGTCGTTTGGGTTATTGCTAACTAATCGGGATGACAAATCATCTTGGATTTCTAGATTTTCAGTTCTCACTCTTACTTCGCCCCGAGATAGTTCTGTATCAATTGTAAAATTTATATTTTCACTAGCCATAGGAAGTGACTCTTTTACAATTTCGTAGTCTGCCTCAGATAAAAAAACTTTAATATTTTCATTGCCAGAAATTATTTCCGAACAAAGTCTATCAATTTTTTTCTTAATTATTTCTGGCAAACTATCTATCTTTTCTCCTATTGCCTGGCTGGTTAGCTCTAGAACTTTTTTTGTTATTACTTCTGTAAGCGTATCTTCAAGCTTATCAAAATTCAGCACCATCTCAGAAACTAAATTATCTAATACTTTCACTTTTTCAATTTGTAACTCAAGCTCCTTATTCTCTTCAGATTGATCTTGTGGAACTTCAAGTGTTTCGATATTTTTTTCTTCAATCTCATTGATCTCATCTGTTTCATTATCAGACTCCCAAACTAAACCATCATCCTCTATTTGATTAAGATCTTTTTCTTCACTTAAGTCCTGGTCTAGGCCTGAATTTACTTCATGAACTTGCTCGTCTATACTTTCTAATGAAGGTATATTATCTAAGCCAGTATCAGCTTCTTCTTTAACCTCACTAATTGTTTCAATTGAATCCGGATCTTCCTGATTTGCCAATAAACCCCCGACTCCAGTAAGCTTAAAGACATTATCTTTCTTAGGTTTGTCTGCCTCTTTAGGTTTAAATGTCTTGTCTGATCTTGCCAGAAGTGCCTCAGAAATATTTAAAACCGGAACCTTCTCTTGGTTCTGTTTAGACATAATCGTCACCACCTCGACCTGCAAGTACGATGGTACCAGCATCTGATAATTTTCTAGCTACATTAATAATTTCTTTTTGTGCTGTTTGGACGTCAGCAAGTCGAACAGGGCCTAAAGCATCCATTTCATCAAGAATATTTGCTGCAGCTCGTTGAGACATACAACCAAAGAGTTTATCTTTTAGCTGATCATCCGCACCTTTCATTGATAGAACTAGGAGATCCTGATCAATACTCCTTAGAAGCGTCTGTAAGCTTTTATCGTCTACCATAATTAGGTTATCAAAAGTAAACATATTATCCTGAATTGACTGCATAAGCTTTTTATCTGCTTTTGTCAGATCTTTCATAATCTGAGCTTCCATTGCAGTTTTAGTAAAGTTCATAATCCGAGCCGCAGCAACAACACCACCTACTTGTGAAGCACCCAAAGATGTATTTACCTGGAATTGTTGTTTCATTACTCTCTCCAATTCCTCAAGCGCCTCAGGAGCAACTGTTTCCAAAGTTGCTATCCTTTGAACAATATTTGCCCTTAACCCTAATGGCAACAAAGTCAATACATCCGCAGCAACTGCATAATCAAGGTATGATAAGACTAATGCAATAATCTGCGGATGCTCTTCCATAACCATTTCAGCAATTGACCTTGCATCCATCCATTGAAGTATATCCATGCCCTTTCTAGACTCTGATGGAGTAATTCTTGATAAGACTGACTCAGCTTTCGTATCTCCTAATGCTTTTGTTAAAACATTTCTAATATAATTTGATGCTCCAAGACCAAGACTTGTTTGCGCTTTAATTATTGCAAGAAATTCGTCAAGAACTAAATTTACAGTATCTTGGTCAACGTCTTGAACAGAAAACATAGCGTTACCTAAGTGCTGCACTTCCCTAGGAGAAAGACTCTTTAATACCTCTGATGCCTCATCCTCTCCAAGCAAGAGCATTAAGATTGCACACTTTTGAGTACCAGATAAAAGTTCTAATTTAGATGAATCTGACTCTACTTCTGCCACTGCTTCTTCTTGTGCCATTGTTCTTACCCCCTATGTTACGTCAGTTTCACGACGCATAATTGATTTAAACACACTTGATACTCTTCCTGGCTCGTCAGCAACTATCATTCTAATAATAGCAACTTTATCATCATAAGTGTTAGCAGTATCAAGTAACTCTGCGGAAATACCTGCTTTCTTAGGTTTTAATTTTGCTTTTATATCGTCAAGGCTTTCACCTTCCTCCAGTAATATTTGCTCACCATCATAGTCTAATTGTTCAGCAAGTGCTTGTTCAGGAGGCATAAAGGCTCTTGAAAGTATTGGACGAAGCGCACCAAAAGTAATTAATGCTAGACCAACAATCGTTAGTATCTGCTTTGATAGTTCAAAAAACCATTCTTCCTGGTAAATTGGTACTGGAAGAACAGGTAAGGGCTCAAAAAAAGTACTAGCTTGAATTGTAAGACTATCACCTCTTTGCTCATCAAGGCCAAGTGCATCACGAACTAATGCTTCACTTGCAGCAATATCTGCATCTTCTAAAGGCACGTCAACAACTTCCCCCAACTCATTAACTTGAGATGGGGTCTTAATTATAACTGCAACGTTGACTTTTTCTATAACACCTGTCTCAGGCATAGTTGTCTCAACTTCTCTTCCAATTTGATAATTCTTTACAGAACTAGATGATCTTTGAGTTGGAGATGAACTTTCGGCCCCACCCTCAGTAGGTTGATCAGTTATTTCAGCCAAAAGAGGTGGCTCATTAGACAGAGCACCAGGAACACCCATAGCTAGAGGGGAAGTGGTTTCATCCAAAGTTGATTGCTCTGAAAGAATAGCATTGTTATCAGGAGCAATTATTTCTCTTCTTATTTCTTGTCTTGTAAAGTCTATATCGATATTTAGAGATGCCTGAACATTACCTGCACCATACAAGGGGCCAAGAATACTTACTACTCTATCCTTGTAATAATTCTCTAGTTTAATTTTGTATTGAAGCTGAGTATTATTTAACGCCATATCTGGGTCATTGATAGGTTGAGAAAGTAAAGCACCATATTGATCAACAACTGAAACACGTTCGGCCGTTAGCAATGGTACTGAAGAAGAAACAAGGTGAATTATTGCTCTAACTTGGTTTTCGCCAAGAGCTCTACCTGGTCTCAATCTTAAGAAAACAGATGCAGAAGGTGGCTGACTTTCTCTAACAAATATTGATCTTTCTGAAATGGCTAAATGAACCCTTGCAGACCCAACACCATCAATTTCCATTATGGACTGAGCAAGTTCAACTTCTTGACTTTGCCTAATCCTAGTTGCTTCAACATTTCTTGAGGCTCCCACAGGCATTGAGTCAAGGACATCATATCCCGACGCAACTGTACTAGGAAGGCCTTGTGCAGCTAATATAGCTCTTGAGTTATAATAATCATTACTAGGCACAGTTACCCGACCACTTGCTGAGTCTACTTTTGCATTTACACCCGCTGCCATAAGAGCTTCAATTACTGCAACTTTATCTGTCTCTGCTAAATTAGGGAATAAGACTGACCTCTGCTCTGAAGAGTAGATCGCATAAATTAATAATCCACCTCCAACCACTAAGGTGATCATGATCAATGGAAAAAATTTCTCTACATTTTCTTGACCTAAAAAACGACCAAAAAAACTTGTGACTTTATCAAGGGCTCCTGCCCCTGTATCATCTCTAACTGCAAGTGCTGTATCTGACATATTTCTTACCCACCCTCAATAATTGTTCAAACTGGCATACTCATTATATCTTTGTATGCACTTAAAACCTTATTTCTAACATTTAACGCAAGATCAAAAGCGAGACCGGAAACCTGAGACTTTAGCATAACTTTTGCTAAATCATTTTCCTCTCCCATCTCATACTTTGTTTTAATTTCTCCAGATTCAGACTGCATGTTTGCAACAGTATCCAATGCATCTGTTACTGTTTTCGAAAAATCTTTATTATTACTAGGAACTCCAGAGTTTAAATGATCTGTTCCTTTCAAATTACTCTGCGATATAGAAACTGGGTTTATACTTAAATCGGCCATAGCAATCTCCTCCTTAACTTGCAGCAGCAAGTTTTTTCGTTCCATCCTGATTCTTATTAGAGTTTTTCTCTAAAATTTTTAAGGATGGGGTTGACGAAGTATCAATCATGATATCTTCCTTTGTTATTAAGTTATTTGATGACAATACAAGAGCTCTCTGAAGAACATTTTCAAGCTCTCTAATATTTCCAGGCCATAGATGTTTCTGCAAAATCTTTACAGCATCTATTGACAACCAGGGCATCTGATCAATTTTTTTGACATGTTTATAAATAATAGCAGTCGTGACGGGAAGAAGATCACCAATCCTATTACTCAACTGCATCGTTTCGAGAGGAAAGACATTTAACCTGTAATAAAGGTCTTCTCTAAATTTTCCATTCTGAACTTCATCAGGCATATTTCTATTTGTTGTTGCAATTACTCTCACATCAATAGGAATATCCCTTTGCCCTCCCAAAGGAGTAACAATTCTCTCTTGAAGAACTCTTAGAATTTTAGCCTGCAAGTTTAATGGCATTTCTGATATTTCATCGAGTAAGAGAGTTCCCTTATCTGCTGCACGAAATATTCCTTTATTCGCTGAAGATGCGCCTGTAAAAGCCCCTTTTTCATACCCGAATAACATAGCCTCCAGCATATTGTCAGGAATTGCCGCACAGTTCACTGCAATAAATGGCTTTTCCTTCCTATCGGATTGTTGATGGACATATCTCGCTAGCACTTCTTTCCCAGTACCAGTAGGACCATGAACAAATACTGTTACCTCTGATTGAGCAACTCTATTGGCTAGCGCTAATAACTCAAATGTTTTTGAGTCACCTGCAGCAAAACCGTTCCCACCTCCTAGGAACTGAATCACCACCTCTGCTATGAAAGGAAAATCATCATTTGACCCAGATAGTTCTACTACTGCCCCACCATATGAGGTTTTTATTCCAATAGATTTCCCATTTCCTATATCTGTTAAAACAATTTTCCTTATCGCCAAATCTCTGCATTTAGCTACTAATGCCTCTAAACCACCGAATTTTTTTAAAACTTCTTGTGAAAGCACTAAAGCATTTGATTTTGAAAGCTCTTTTTGAGAAGCAAGCATCGCATCAATACCTCTTTGAGTTGCAAGATGTACTAATTGCGTTGAATGTGATCGTTCATCATTTACTACTAATACTGATGTCATCTTATTTTCCTAAAAATCTTTATTGTGACAACAACTATGAAGCAACGCGTATGCCAATATTGATAGTTGGATTAAAAAAAAAAAATTACTGACTAGGTTTTCTTCTAAATGCCTGAAATTATTGAATAAATTATTTTTTATGAAGGGATACAAAAAAATAAATTTAAAGGTAAAACTGTTTTTTCTTGCGAAAATAAGGTCGTATTTGACTTGAAATTAAAAAACCGTCAATTATTTGACTCTTTGCAAAAATAATATGCTATTAGTTAAATTATTTATCTTCCGGAATTAAAATTTTGAACAATATCAAAGAAAACCTAATTATAGGCGAAAGCCCGTTGATATTAAAACTTCGAGAGGAAATTAGTAAGGTATCAATAAACCCAACAAGTGTTTTAATTCTCGGTCAAACCGGCACAGGTAAGGAATTAGTTGCAAAGGAAGTTCATCGTCAATCTGGAGTAAAAGGCGAATATACAGCAATAAATTGCGCTGCTATTCCAAGTCAACTTCTTGAGTCTGAGCTTTTTGGTCATGAAAAAGGATCTTTTACAGGTGCGGACCGCACTCGCAAAGGCCGATTTGAACAAGCCAAAAATGGAACCCTTTTCCTTGATGAGATTGGAGATATGCCTCTTGATCTTCAAGCAAAATTACTACGTGTGCTTGAAGATAAAACCTACCAAAGAATAGGTGGACAAGTTAATTTAGAAGTTTCTGCTCGTTTGATATTTGCCACTCATCAAGATATTAAAAAACAGGTTGATACAGGGAAATTTAGAGCAGACCTTTATTATAGAATTAATGTATTTCCAATTCATACACCTAACCTTTCAGAGAGAAGCGAAGACATACCAATACTTATAGATCATTTGCTTAGTGAAATTACAAATAGGCTTAAGGTAAAAAAAATAGGAATAAATGAAGATGCTGTTAATTTATTAAAAGATTATCCTTGGCCTGGAAATGTAAGAGAGTTGAGAAATTATTTGGAAAGATTATTAATTTTATCTGGGGATCAAGATATTACCTCAGAAATTGTTTCTGAGCTAATTGGAAATAGCCATAGTATTAACAAAGTTGAAGAAGCTGAAGCTCTTTGGAATGCAACCACCCCACTTGAAGAAGAAAAGGATACCAATGATGTTGAATATTCAGACCTGCTTGCAACCAAAGAGTTCAGTCTAAAGAATTACTTAATCGAAATTGAACAAAAGATAATTGGTATGGCAATGAAGAAAACAAATGGAAGTGTTGCAGGAGCAGCTAGAGCACTAGGCCTCCAAAGAACCACATTAATTGAAAAAATTAAGAAAATGGAACCTTAGACCTCTGATAATTCATAAGGGATTTAATTCTGTGTATTGCTTGCCCATCTCTATTTTTATTAACTGCTTGGATCGTTTTACCTAATTCTTCAATTTGTTCCTCAATAACTTTACTAGCTTTTTCCTTTGTGAGGCTCATAACAAAGTTTATAAGGTTTCGTTCATGTGCTAGTAGCCAACCTTGTGCTTCATCATACTTACCACCAAGGATTGCCTCATTAAGCCTTTTTGAGGATTGCATTAAAACTTCTTCTTTTAGCCCCACAGTTCATAAACCTTTATATTAGTTATCTGAATATAATGATTTCATCAGATTACTCATCATGTCCTGAGTACTCTTTAATGAAATTGATAGTTGTTCCATTCTAGTAAACTGACCGACATATCTCTCTCTAAGTGAAGTTAGCCGGTCTTCAATAGCTTGAGTTTCCAATTCTACATCTACGACTTCACCGTCTAGATCCGTTATTTTTTCAGGTATTGAATTGGTATAATTATCCGAAAGTGATGTTGTAAGGAAACCTTCAAGTAATCCTGAAAGCTTATTCGATAAACTATTACCCACAGAAATCGTAGTTGGTGATGCAGAACTAGACAACTCAATAGTTAACCCCTTTGAAGCTCCAGATGGGCTAGTAAGCTGGGAACCAAAAGATGTCATTGCAATACCATCAATCATCCCTGCGGCGTTTTGTCCTTGGGAAGCGGTTGAGGATGTCGACATACTTAAGGCTGTACTCAATTCACTTGATATTGATGCAATAGAGAGTGATCCAGAGGATCCTAATTTATTATTTGTAATAGTATACTTATTTGTTGAACTATTAAATGAAACCTCCACTCCTACTTTACCTGCGATAAGATTTGCATCTGAATTAATTGCAGTTTCTATGGCACTTGCAAGTGATGTTCCTGAGGAGTATGTACCTGTTGCAACGCTAATAACAGAACTTGAAACACCATCAACAACAATTGAAAATTGATTATCTCCGCCCGAACCAGTTAAAGACAGGTTTGAACTTGAAAGATCAGCAGTTGCATTTGTTGAAACAATTTTCGTGGATGTTGGAGCGGTAACATTTGTAAGAGAATAGACACCTGGTAATGTATCTCTAGAATTTGTCCTAACAATTTTGACTTCAGACGAAGCAGATTTTGTCTCAGATGTAAACATTGCCTTGAACAAGCCACGATCTGTATTAAGCACCGTATCAAATTTACTCTTATTTAAGTTTAATGTTCCATTTCTATTTGTTTCAATCCCAAGATTTGCCAAATAAACACTATTTGAATTATATCCTTTTATTGGTGATGATATTGAACTTTTTAATTGCCTCAAAAAAGTTTTAGCGAGGCTATCTCCAAATAAATCACCTTTCTCACCATTCTCGTTTATTGAGGTAGAAGTTTTTAAAAATGTAAACAACGAGTTATATCCTTCAATAAACTCTTTTATTTTGTCTTCTAACGCTCCTGCATCATTAGAAACATTTAATTTTTGGGCAGTATCGCTAACTGTTTTTAAGTTAAGCTCTATCCCTGGTAATAAATCATTTATGGCATTCGTTGAACGAGTAAAGTTGACCCCATTCACAGTTAAAGCAGCATCAGATGATGCCTGCGACTGAGTCATTGTTGTTGCACCAGATTTATAATTAAATGAGGCTAGACCTGACGATCCCGTTTCTTCAGTAACAGTAATTTCCATTCCGCTGGAGGCACCTTCAGCAGAACTAATCATTAACATATAATCATTAGATCCTGTACTTGAGACCTTAGCTACACTTGCATTAGCATCAATGCCAGCATTTCTAAAGGCTTGGTTTAATGCCTGAGCTACACCATTTAAAGAATTATTAGCCGCACCAATCGAAACGCTTATTGATTGGAGATTACTGTTCTGTGAAAAAGATCCACCTGACCAAGAACCAAACTTGATATTCATTGAACCCATACCAACTTCTGAAGTTGCACTAGCATAACCACTCTTGGTAAGTATTTGGCGAGATGCCAGACTTGTAACAGTAACAGAAGTTGATTGAAGCTGAGCTTCTGAACCTGTCACTTTAGCTTCTAAAACTTTAGTATCTGTAGTTGAGACCGAATATCCTACTGATGACTGACTCTTTAAGTCATCAGTGATTGTCTTGAAAGACTGAAAAGCTTCAGATAACTCTCCATATGCAGAAATTTGTGCTTCAAGTTTATCTTTCTTTTTTGTTATTGAGGATAACCGACTTTCACGCTCAACTTCCATTAAGGAGTCTACAATTTCCTTTGTATTTAATCCAGTTCCTACTCCAAGCGTGCTTAGATAGTCAGTTGACATTGATGATTCCTATCAAAAAAATTTATTTTGAGAGCTCTATTAGGCTTTTCCAGGCATCTTCTATCTCAGATGCAACAGTTAGTGCCGACTTAAGGATATCATGGTTGTTTTCCTGACTAGCTTTAATTGATACTAACCTTATATGCTCGTATAACTGGAATAAGTTCGTTGCAATAACTCCACCTTTTTCAAAATCTAGTGAAGTTCCCAATACATGAATATTCATCAAAACCTTAGTCATAGAGTCGGCTTTTCCACCCATATCTTGGTTTTTTATGCAGGAACTTAACTTATTAAGTTCACTTTTTAGTTGTGACAATAGGAAGTGCACAACTTGCTCGGGACGGGCACTTTGTATAAAGTCCTGATTACTGGTTTTTTGATAAGATTTTACGGCTTGCATGTGCATAATGTCTTTCCTCGGATTTAGTTCCTCTGTTATATTAACGACACTTATCAGCAAGTTTTATGCGTTTTTTGAAAAAATATAAAAAAAGATTTAAATTATGCCCATAATTGAGGGATATACTCCCGTTTTCGACATAAAAACTGCTCAGCCTCCGCAAATAAGCGTCGCTGATATCCCATCTACTGGAACAACGGCTCCTAACGCAGTTACACCTGTCGATGCACCACAAACCAGAAATAGGTTCATTCAAGAAGGGATAAATCTACAGCAACGAGCCCTTCAAAATACTGGCAATCCATCCGTTCCTAGTCCAAAGCCATCAGAAGCTGTTCTCAATGCAAGAGTTGAAATTGCCCCTGAAATAAACATTAATCAGGCTAGAACAAGATACGAAGAGACTTCTAGTGGTCCAGCGAGTATTCCTCAAGAATACAAGCAAGTTACAATTGACGCTTAAAATCCTCAACATATCTATCAAAATAAATTGTAATAAAAATTTAACAAAAATAATTAATTTTCACATTATGGTTTACATTTATTTTTTTAAATAGAGTGTAAATTAATTATGGCGGTAATTGAAGGGGGTCCTCAGGGATTTGATTTTAGAGCCTTCCAGCAACAGCAGGCTAATGTTCCCGATCCATTGCCTACTTCCACAACTTCTGCTGATACAGTAACTCCTCCAAGCGCAATCGAGACAGTTGATAAATTTGTTCAGAATGCAGTAATTGATAGACAACGTGCTGTTCAAAATGCTTCAAGCACACAAATTAACACTCAGTCTTCTGAGGCAGTTCTTAATTCTCGAGTTGAAGTAGCCCCAGACATTGATGTAAACCAGGCAAGAAACCGATATCAGGAAACATCTGCAGGGCCTGCAAATATTCCAGAAAATTACACACAAGTAGCGCTTGATGCCTAGTTTAAACTTCCTCTAAGTGACTCTGGTCAGAAGCTTCTTTATAAGCCTTAAAGACATCTGCCTCAT
>CACGTM010000019.1 GCA_902575965.1 uncultured Alphaproteobacteria bacterium
CAAAGTGTGTAAGTTTTTTTTTCATAATAATACTATCCATTAAGAATTTTTTTTGTAGCATTTCCAATATCATTTTGCTTCAATAGATATTCACCAATTAAAAAACAACTTGCCCCATATTGACTTAGTGTTTTCAGTTCTTCATTTGTCTTTATTCCACTTTCAGAAATTAAAATTTTTTCTTTAGGTACCTTCTTTGAAAGCTTAGCGGTTGTATTTAAGTCTGTTTTAAGTGTCTTAAGGTTTCTATTGTTTATGCCTATTAGTCTAGAATTTAGCTTTAGGCTTCTTTCTAATTCATCTTCATCATGGACTTCAAGAATAACACTCATTCCTAATTCAAATGATATAGACTCAAGTTCTCTAGCTTTTGAGTCACTTAGGCAGGCTAGTATAAGCAAAATACAATCTGCACCTATAGCTCGTGATTCGAATATTTGATATGGATCTAACATGAAGTCTTTTCTCAGGACAGGTAGCAAGCTTGATTTTTTAGCTTTTATAAGATCTTCACTGCTGCCTTTAAAATATTTTTCTTCTGTTAAAATAGATAAGCATGCAGCCCCAGAATTTTCATATATTTTTGCAATTTCTTCTGGCTTAAGATCTGGTCTAATAAAACCTGCGGATGGAGAAGCTCTTTTTATTTCTGCAATAAGTGCGTAACCATTAGATGAATATCTTTCTAGTTGTTGAACAAAGTCTATTGGTGAAGAAGTATTATTAGCTTTCTCTTCTATATCTTTTAGAGGAATCCTTTTTTTTAGATCAGTGTAAAAAGCAAGTCTGTCATTGCATATTTTTTTTAGAGCGTCACTCATTTTAATTTTTATTGGAAATTTCTATTAATTTATTAAGAGCATTTTTAGCAGATCCAGTGTCAATAGATTTAGATGCAATTGTAACACCATCTTTTATATTAACCGTTTTATTTGCGAGCATCAATGCTGCTGCAGCATTAATTAATACAATATCTCGGTAGGCATTTTTTTTTCCATTAAGTAAATTTACAATAGCTTTAGCATTATATTGAGGATCCCCGCCTTTGATTTCTTCGATTGGACTTTCTTTCAACCCAGCATCTGTTGGGTTAAGTGAAAATTTCTTAATTTTGTTTGCCTTTAATTCACAAATTAACGTATCACCAGAAATTGTTATTTCATCTAGTCCATCTGTTCCATGAACTACCCAGGCACATTCTGAGCCTAAGTTTTTTAATGATACTGTAAGTGGTTCTATCCATTTTTTATCAAAAACACCTAGCAATTGTATTTTTGCATTTGCAGGATTTGATAAAGGTCCAATAATATTAAAGATTGTTCTAATTCCAAGTTCTGATCTAACCTGGGCAACATTCTTCATGGCAGAATGGTGTTTTTGTGCAAAAAGAAAACCTATATTTGCATACTTTAAGCACTCTGAAACATTTTGAGGGGTGCAATTTAAATTTACACCTAATGCTTCTAAAACATCTGCAGTTCCTGATTTCGAAGAAGCTTTTCTATTTCCATGTTTAGCAACGGGTGTTCCTGCACCGGCAACAACAAATGAAACAGCTGTGGAAATATTGTATGTTCCTAATTTATCTCCTCCTGTTCCACAAGTGTCTATAGAATTTTTTGGTGCAATAACTGAAAGGCTTTTTTTTCGTAGCACTTTTGTGGCACCAACAATTTCAGCTATCGTTTCGCCCTTGATTGATAAAGCCGTAAGTATTGAGGAGGTCTGAATATCACTCAAATTTCCATTCATTATTTCAGTAAAAAGTTTTTCACTTTCTACTTCTGATAAGGACTCTCCTGATAAAATATATTGTATAGTTGATTTAATATCCATTAATTTCTTGGGTTCCTTGGTTAAGTTTTCTACAATGTTATATTAAGAAAGTTTTTAATGATTTGATGGCCAAATTCTGAAGCGATTGACTCTGGATGAAACTGCACGCCATAAAATGGCAATTTTTTATGTGCTAAGGCCATGATGATGCCATCTTTTGTGTCTGCAGTTATTTCTAGCTGGTTAGGAAAAGTTGACCTTTCTAGTATGAGTGAATGATAACGTGTTGATTTAAATTCTTTTGGGATATTATTAAACATCTTATGTGAGTTATGCTTTATTTCACTTATTTTACCATGCATAGGTTTAGGTGCTTGCACAACTTTGGCGTTAAAGACTTGGCCAATTGTTTGAAAGCCTAGACATACTCCAAATACTGGAAGTTTATTATTTGCTGCAGTTTCAACAAGCTCTAAAGAAATCCCTGCCTTGTCTGGGTTGCATGGGCCCGGAGATAATATTATACCATTATATTTTTTCTTTAATATTTCTCTTACTGAGATTTTGTCATTTCTAATCACTTCAACCTCAGCTCCTAATTCACTAAGATAGTGCCAAAGATTGAAAGTGAAGCTGTCGTAATTATCTATAAGAAGATACATTCTTATAATCTCAATTAGGATTGAATAATTTCAAAAATCTCACCAACTGCACCCCTAAGCATGAAACCATTTGGCTTTTTGTTAACTTGGTTTGGTAACGCGCCCTCAGCAATTGGTTTAATGCCGGATTTGTAGCACATTTCTCTACATTTTGACAAATCATCAACCTTAATTGTAAGCATTGCTAGACCAGTTTTATTTAAAGCGCATGGATAAATTATTCCTGAGCTTGCTTTTACTTCCCAAACCTCAATTGATACACCGCTACCTATATTCCCCCATAGAAAATATGTTTCTTCTGGAGCCCCAATAAGTTCATTGGTGTTTTTTTGATAGCATTCCATTTGAGATGTTCTTTTAAGGCCAAGTGATTTTTCAAAAAAATCATTAACAGGTCTCTGGTCTAAGCTTGTTATGGCAGCATTAGAAAAACCTCCATGTAAGCCTGGAAACTCTCTCTTGGGCCTATCGTTTCTTATATTAGCAGTAAGAAATAACTGTTCACCTCCAGGGCCAAAAGGTGAGTAGCTCATTACATCTATATCTCTTTTCCACATTGTGTTTCTAAAATAATAATATCTTGGCGGAGAGATCATAGGAACTTTTGCGGTTGCGAGAGTGTGATATGATACCGCAGGATCCTTCGTGCTTCCCTCCATAACTAGAAGCCCAGGGTCCATTGGTCCAGACTCAGGCCTTGGTCGTATTGCTGTGGCTGATGGTGGTGCTTCTAATATACGTACTGCAGCACTTCTCGGTGATTCCGGCATAGTTAAAATTACATGTCTTCTGTCAGAATGACCAATTCCATCAATTGAAGAAACGTTTTTTGGAAGATAAGTGTCCTCTTGGACAGTCATGCCGATAATATCTCTGTAAAATTCAATGCTCTTATCGACATCCTTTGAAACGGTTGTAAATGTGATTATTTTCGCATTAAGAGGATTTGAGCTCTCTATTGGAGAAAAAGTTTCACCTTTTGATTGCATTTTTTGAATATTTTTTTCCTCCCTTGCTCTTGCCTGGCTAGATATTAAAGATGCTCCTATACCAGATGATATTGTGACGGCAGTTTTGATAGCAGATCTTCTATCTATTCTATTTTCTTTTTTAATAGCCATTTAATTTTCCATTTTTTAAGGTTATAATCAAATAAAAGGAGGATTTATAATGTTTGAATCATCAAGTTTAGTCAACTCAGCCCTTCAACTTTATAAAAGTTTTAGGGATTTTGTTGGAGTTAAAGATGCAATTGCAAATAATTCTCATACTCCCTTGCCTGAAGATATAGAACCACGAGGAGCAAGGGGAAGATTAGAAAGGCTTCCAACGTTAGAAGCAGAGGGAAGGGACGATTTTCTGACCGGTTTTAGAAATTGGCGAGGTACTACAGTTCAGTTAGCTGCAAGAAACAGGTTTAATAAAATCTTTTCGGATTCAGGTTTTAACCCAAAAGATGATATTCCACTCGAAAAAATTCATTCAATTATAGAAAATGACCCTGTGATTGGTGCAGAGGGGCTTATGAGGATTTATAGTCAAAGATTTGCTCACAGGAATTTTTATTTATCATTTGCTGATGATGCCGATAAATACCTTGACGAGATGGAGAAATATGAAAAATTAGGACCAGGTTCTATTCATTTAGATCCATCAATCGACATACCTGACTATGCTAAGCATGAAATACATATGCAGCCTGGAGGGTATGTAGGTAATCCATTTGCTGGACATTTGTATCATTATGGAACAAATGCTTTTTATTCTGCTCGTGCTAGAGATAATTACCAAGATCAATATCATGCAAAATTAGCAGAGCAAGTACCAACGCCTCATGATAATAAGGTAACAAAAATCCTTGACCTTGGATGTGGTATTGGACAATTTGCTGTTGCATTAAAGGAACGTTATCCAGAGGCAGAGGTCTGGGGTTTAGAGGTAAGTGCCCCAATGTTAAGATATGGTCATATGCGAGCAGTTGATCAGAATGTGGCTGTTAACTTTAAACAAGGGCTTGCTGAAGATACAAAATTTGAAGATAATTCTTTTGATATTGTGGCAAGTTATATTATTCATCATGAGATGCCAGCAGATGTTTCAAGAGCAATTTTTGCAGAGGCACACAGAATTTTACGTCCTGGTGGTTTTTATTTTCCAATTGATTTCTTTACTAGTGGAAGAAGAGGTATACCCGGGGCCTTCCCAAAATACCAGGAATGGAAAGATCATAGATGGAATAATGAAGTTTGGAGAATGGAATATAAAGGAATGGATTTTGCCGGTGATATGGAAAAGGCTGGATTTAAAGTATCTCACAATGGTCTTCCAACTTCGCTAGATCCTTACCTAGAAGATAATAGAAAATCTGTAAGCAGAAATATCTGTGGAACCAAGCTTGTTTAGAGGGGTAAAATGAGTAATAAGACTGAGAATACAATTTCGGCAAATGTAACAAATTTTTTTAGAAGCCTTTTTGGAGATGAAGAGATTCAAAGTAAATTTTCTTTTGATAGAGAGCCAAGAGGTACTAAGGGAAGGCTTGAAAAATTACCTCTTCTTGATCTTGAAAGTAGGGACGATTTCTTAACTGGTTTTCGTTTTTGGGGTACAAAAATGGCTGTGCCAGCAGCTGCAAGAAGGTTTAATAAAATACTTTTAGATAATGGACTTGATACAAAATCAATTAATACAGAACTTGAAGATGTATTCCCATTAATTGAAAACGATCCTATACTGGGCATAGCCGCACGCTATAGGACAGGTGTGCATGATGTTATGCATAGAAATTTTGATGTAGAATTTAAATCCAATGCCGATATTTATTTGGACGAGATGGAAGGATTTGATAATATAGGACCAGGTAAACTGGAGTTGAACCCGAACTTAAAAATTCCAGATTATGCTTCTTATGAAATCCATACACAACCTGGAGGTTATGTTGGTAACCCTTTTGCGGGTCATATTTATCATTATAGTACAAATAATTTTTATCAAGGCCTTAGAGTTTCGAATTATCAAGATGAGCTTCACACAAAATTAGCTAATCAAGTGCCAGCACCTGAGGATGGATTAGTTAATCGTGTCCTTGATCAAGGGTGTGGTATTGGGCAACTTGCGGTAGCGCTAAAAGAAAGATTTTCAGAAGCAGAAGTTTGGGGAATAGATGTTGGTGCACCTATGATTAGATATGGTCATATGAGAGCAGTTGAGCTAGATGTTGCTGTCAATTTTAGTCAAAGGCTTGTAGAGGACTCACAATTTGAAGATAATTCTTTTGATATTGTTACCTCATATATTTTACATCATGAGCTTCCTGAGGATATTTCTAAAAAGGTTGTGGGTGAAGTAAATAGAATTTTGCGTCCTGGTGGTGTATTTTTTCCTATTGATTTTCAGACAGGTGCATACAAAGGAGCTGAAAGTGCATGGGCTAGGTATATGCAATTTAAAGACCATAGATGGAATGAGGAAGTTTGGCGTCAGGAATATGGTAAATTTAATTTTCCTCAAGCTATGAGAGAGGCAGGCTTTAAGGTGATTGAGAAAGGTCCACCAGCCTGGAGAAGTAAATATAATTTACTTGCTGTAAAGGTATGATAGTAAATTTTTAATGGTCACTTTTTTTTAAATTAAATATACATTGATATACTAAATTATTATTATCTTCATAATGGACAATTTAAATTATCATCCTTTAAAAGGATAACAATTACTTATACTAACTTAATAATAAAAAATTCAACTATCAGGGGTTCAAATATGCGAAATTTCTTTCTCTCATTCCTTTTAATTATACTAACATTCTCAAGCGTAAACTCACAAGTAAGAAACCTTGAGACAGAATATAAATTTAAACGTTACCAGCTCGTTTTAGATAGTGTCTCATGGACTGATGCTCGTGCAGCCGCTCAAGCTGCTGGGGGTGACTTGCTTGTTATTAGTTCTGAAGGAGAGAATACTCATATATTTGATTGGTTAACTACTCAGCTTTCTTTTATTCGTTCTTCCACATCTGGTGTTTCAAATGGTGGAGGTGCAATTTATGTATGGCTAGGTGCTACTGATGAGCAGCAGGAAGGAAAGTGGAAATGGGTTAACGGAGTTGACTTTTATGATGGCGATGGATCATCGGGGTCAGCAGTTTCAAACCAATACAATAATTGGGGAAGTGGTCCTCTTGGGAGTGAACCCGATAATAACGGTGCTGGAGGGCAAGATTATGGAGCTATGGGAATGGAGGCATGGCCAACGTTTGCAGCTTCTGGGCAAGGAATTGGTGAGCCTGGAGAATGGAACGATATTGCAGCAAGTTCGAGAACTGTTTATGTAATTGAATTTCCGAGAGATACAACCAATGATGTTGTGCTATCGCCAGTTTTTTCTGAGTCTTCTGGAACACAATCTTATATCCGCATAATTAATCCAACTAATACAAATGGAGAAATAGCAATAAAATTTGTCGACTCCGCAGGCGCTGTTCTAAGAGAAATTTGTAGACTATCTGTTGGTGCTAATACAGCTGGTCAAATAAGTATGAAAACTTTTGGTTCAAGTTGTGGATTAGCTGAGAGTAATACGGATACATTATCTATTAGTTATACTTCTGACTTTGATGGATATGTTCAACATGTGGTTTGGAATCCTTCCGGAGGTTCACTTACTAATTTTTCTGTATGCAGTAAAAGTGCATCAAGTGCTAATTATTTAACTAATGTTCATTCATCTAAAATAACAACATACCCAAGTAGAATTTCTATAACAAATAATTCAGATGTATCAAAATCTTTTCAGCTTGACTTTGTTGACTCACAAGATCCTTCTCTAATAGTTGGAACATGGACGTCCCCTGTTATTTCTTCAAAAGGGCACGGGTTTTATAGTATCCCTGAAATTGAAAGTGCATTGGGTTATGAAGTTCCTGAGTCAGGGGGGTTTCATTATACTGTTGAATTTAATTCAGCATCAACTGGAGGAACCCTCGGACATTTTGTTGATAACTTAGATGCAGGTGTCATTACTGAATTTACAGCAAGGTGCTCTTCGAGGTAATATATAATTTTATAATATCTTTGAGATTAAAATGAAGAAAATTGATAATAAAGTTGTTTGTGAGATATTAAATTCAATTATGGAATATGAATTAGCAGGTGTAGTAAGGTATACACACTCTTTAATTATGGTTACTGGGCCTTACCGTATTCCAATAGTTGAGTTCCTAAAAAACCAAGCAAATGAATCATTAGTACATGCACAACAAGCAGGTGAGATTTTAACTGGTTTAGAGGGTCACCCTAGCCAAAAAATTGCAAATATAGAAGAAACAAATCAACATTCAATTCATGATATTCTTGAGGAAAGCCTTGAGCATGAAATTCATGCATTAAGTTTGTACGTCAAATTACTTGATGCTGTTGAGGATGCATCTGTTTATCTAGAAGAATATGCTCGAACGATGATCGGTCAAGAGGAGCAGCATGTAATTGAGTTGAGGAAAATGTTAAGGGATTATTCAGGATAAATATATTTTATCCTGTTTCCCATTTTTCAGAAAACTCTAGTCTTTCACCTTTTGGGCCTAAGGCAGAAAATACCAAACAGCTTCCATAAGGTGGATAGTTAATTTCTCGCGGTTCTGATAAAACTATACCCTGATTGCTATTCAGTATTGCATTATAGGTTTTTTGAATGTCTTTAACAGTAAATGTTGTCATGCATGCCCCACCATCAAACTGGTCTTTTATCGGAGGAGAAGGATCCATTGTTTTTGCAAAAAAACTTCTCATTTCAATACCACCCATCAACCAGTCAGTATCTCCTTTGAAGATTGACATTTGGACTGGTGAGTGACTTAAGTCGAGATCCCATGTATTAAAGAATAAGCCCTCTTTTAACATATCATCAAAATGCATATCCATCTTTAAAGTATTTTGATAAAAGTCTCTACTTAGGTCTTCCCTATCCACATCTAAATGAACATCAAAAATATGGCCAACTCTATTAGGTGAGTCAGGAAAGGCATATGTTTCAGGTTGAGTCACAGCCATAGTGAACATCCAATGAGTAAGTCCAGGCCCTTTACCATGAAAGAATGTATGTATGTTTGCTCCTGCATGGGTAAAGTCTGCTTCATCTAAAGGTTTTATTACTTCAAATACATTGCTTCTTTCAAGTGTTTTGCACAAACCAATAAGGTCTTCTGTTACAACAATTTCTATTCCACTCCAACGTGTGCTCATTGGTGAATTTCTTATTCTATCTTTTCCTTTTACTACTCTAATCATTCCAATATCAGAGTTTTTAGATCTGTAAATTTTAAGACTATTTCCCGCTGAGGATTTTTTAATCCCCCAAAGCTCTTCATGTTCATTGGATATTTCTGATGAACAAAAAATTTCCCAATCTAAATAATTTAAGAGCAAATCTTCCAGTTTATTAGGGTCCGTACAAGAAATTGTAACGCATGTCATCGAAGAAACTAATGGTACGGTCATATATTTTTCCTTACAGGGTTATTATGAGGAATTATATGGCAATTTATTTAAAAAATAAATATAATTGCTAAGGTATCAATTTT
Source organism: uncultured Alphaproteobacteria bacterium (assembly GCA_902575965.1). Classification (GTDB taxonomy): domain Bacteria; phylum Pseudomonadota; class Alphaproteobacteria; order Rhodospirillales; family Rhodospirillaceae. Next base: position 9,013 of record CACGTM010000019.1, read on the forward strand.
TTTGAATGTTATTAATTATTTACTATAAAATAGCTCATAATCTAAGCATTATCTTTTTGATACCTAGTTCAATAAAGTATTTAGATTGAAGTAATGCATAACTCTTTTCGACCGCCTTATTTGGTTACGTTAACACTTTTTTACAGCGTCTGTATTATGGTTGTAGGCCAGGCATTCCTTTTTACGGTTTTACCACCGATTGGAAGAGAGATTGGTATGGAAGATTACCACGTTGGCCTTGTTATGTCTGTTCACGGTCTATTTATGTTATTTATAGGTCCAATGTGGGGATCAATTAGTGAGAAATGGGGCCGAAGGCCAGTAATTTTTATTGGTGGAGTAATCTTTTGTTTATCAGTTATGACATTTGGAATGATTGTTGATGCTGCATTGTCAGGTAAAATTACAGTCACAATGGTTTTAATTCTTTTTGTTGTATCCAGAGCATTATTTGCATTAGGTGCTGGGGCAGTAACACCTGCATCTATGGCACTTGCAGCGGATATGTCCTCGCGTGAGATGAGGCTAAGGACACTATCTATTATGACTGCTGCAACTAGTACTGGAGCAATTATAGGTCCATCAGTCTCAGCATTCCTTGCTATATATGGATTATCTAAGCCATTTTATTTTATCTCTCTAGCTGGTTCACTCATTTTGTTGGGTGCATTATTTCTTTTACCTAATTCACGACCTATTTCTTTGGAAAACAGTCTTGGTTACAGAGAGCTTTTAAAAGGTAAAATTTTATTTATAGCCTCAGGTTCTTCGTTATTTATGATTGGTATTTATGGAATGTTTTCTACATTAGGTTTTTTTGTTCAAGATAGGTTCTCTCTTGACTCTATTGAAGCAGTTCGTACGATGGGTTTGGGTCTTATGTGTGCTGCTTCAGCTACTATTTTTATTCAAGTATTTATTATAAGTTGGATAAAGATCAATCCAAAACTTCTTATTTTAGTCGGAATTATTTTTGGTTTGTTCTCTGTTATATTGATCTGGTTTTCACAAACTATTTTTATTTTCTACTTAGCAATGCTATCAAATGGAATCGGTCAAGGGTTAGCCATGCCAGCGATCAATACTTCTTTATCATTAAGTGCAGGTCCAGACTTTCAGGGGCGGGTTGCAGGAATCACAACAAGTACACAAGCAATTGCTTTTTTATTTGCTCCTGCATCATCAGTAGCACTTTATCAAATAAGTGGTTCGGGGTCGTTTTTTGTTTCAAGTATAATTATTGTATTGTCTCTGATAATATTTATTATTATGCCTTCACTTGATAAAAGATAATATTTAGCTAATGGAAAAAACACCAAAAAAAAATAAGAAAATTATTTCCTTAGTCTCTATGGCTCACCTCTATAGTCATTTTTTCTTTTTTATTTTTCCCCCACTTTTCCCTTTATTAAAATCTGAACTTAGTGTTACATACATTGAACTCGGTGGTGTTATAATTTTATTTAATATTATCAGTGCACTTACTCAATTACCGATGGGTATTGTAGTTGATAAATTAGATGCCCCAAAGCTATTAACCTTTGCAGTTTTTTGCCAGGCTATTTCTTTAATATTGATTAGTATATTCCCATCCTATTTTATGATTATGTTAATGATGATACCGTGTGGGATAGCAAACGCTATTTACCATCCTGCAGATTATACAATTTTAAATAGGTCAGTTTCTCCAAATATTATGGGTAGAGCTTTTAGTATTCATACTGTACTTGGCTTTACTGGAAGTGCAGTTGCTCCTCTTACAATGGTTTATCTGAGTAATAAATATGGGTGGGAAGACTCACTTATGATAATTGGGATTTGTGGGGTAATAATTTCAATTATTCTTTATTCAAATATTACATTATTATTAAATAAGGACGAACAAAATAAAAATGTCAATACTGGTAATACATCTATGAAAATTTATGATGTACTTCGTTTATTACTAACATTCCCGATTTTGATGGGTTTTCTTTTTTGGTTTTTTAATTCTGTTTCGCACACAGGTATTTCTTATTTTTCTGTTTCAGCTTTTACTCAAATCTACGACATGTCTCTATCACGAGCAAACCTATGTTTAACCATGTTTCTAGCTTTTACAAGTTTAGGAATTCTGTTAGGTGGCTTTCTCAGTGATAAAACAGGTAAAAATACTTCAATTGCGATTGTTGGAAATCTCTTATCTGGCATTGCTATTATTTCTTTATCAATTGGCCAATTAAATATTTTTCTTATTTTGTTTATTATAAGTTTAGCGGGTTTTATGTCCGGTATAACAGCTCCGTCAAGGGATTTATTAGTGAGAGAGGTTGCTCCAAAAGAATCAATAGGTGCTGTATTTGGTTTTGTATCTACAGGCCTTAATGTTGGTGGAATATTTGCACCATTTATTTATGGATGGTTTTTAGATTTTAAAAGTGCATTACTTGTTTTTGTTATTTCTGGTATTTGCCAAATTCTGATTATTTCTTCTGTAGTAGGGATGATGTATTCGATGCAGAGGAATAAGAAATAATACTTCTTAGAAAAGGTCTATTTTCTGTTCAGGATTATTGTAATAATCTAGATATTTATTTTTTGTGAGCTTTTTCCACAATTGCGGCATATCTTCAATAGAAAAGACCTTTTTTCCAAAGCCCCTGGCCACATATGATCCCTGAATAGAATCCATACCTAGCCACTTTGGGAAAGTGTTAAAGTCATGAAACGATTGTGTTGATTGTGCGCTCATAACATCACTTCTGGACACTTCTTTAAGGGATCCATGGTAAGTAAACCAATCATTGACCTGTCTTAATTTAACTTTATTATTTATTGGTTCGATTCTAAACCCATTGTCAGCATTAAGCCATAAATCATCGCCTAAATTCCATGCTGGGCCAATATCTCCATATTCAGTTGTTACTGATCCAAGTGTTTGATTTTTGGAGTCTTCTAGCCCCATAATATTATAGAATCGATCAGAAATTCTGATACTGGGTTGTTTAACATTTATTATTTGTCCAGTTACAGGGTTTCTTAAGATACTTAAAATTTGATTATCTTTAATATCCGTATAAAAAATTATTGATAATGTCCTAACCATATACCTATATTCATCTAAAGTTTTGACTTGCGATAGGAAGCCAACAGGCATATTCCATAAAGGAAGAAATTTTTTGTCTACAAGAGCATACCTTTTTGCATTTATGAACCAAAAGACTATTTTTCTATCATAAGTAAAGCATAACTTCCTATGTATAATATGAAGGTCTTTTTGTTCATTTATATTTAAATATTGAAAATCATTATCATGAAGTCTATTTGAGGATGCTAAACTCATTTTAGTTGAAAATGAAAGAGCTGGAATTAGTCCAAGGTGTTGAATAAATTTTCTTCTATGCATAATAACCTTTTGGTAATTAAATAAAAGATTGTAAATTAGAGTTACTATTTTCTGCAGAAGCTAGATCAATTATTTTTAGTAAGGCAACTTTATCTTGCGCTCCAGAAATTGCATAACTGTTATTTAAGATATATGTTGGAACTCCATTAATTCCCTGATTTCGTAATCTCATTGTTTCCTTATGTAGCAATTTTTTATATTTTTCATTGTTTATATAATTCATAATAGCTTCTTCTTTTAAATTGTATTTTTTCCCAATCTTGCAAAGTATCTCATCGTTCGTAATATCATATCCGTAGCAAAAGTAGGCTCTCATTATTTCTTCAAGTATTTCATGGTCTTTCCCTATCGTTTCTCCTAAAATTACAAGACAATGAGAGTTAAGAGAATTTGGAATAATTTTAATCATATCAAGCTTTAAGTCTAGACCTTCTTGTTCTCCAATTTCATTGACAAGATTAATACTATTCTCATAATGTTGATTAGATCTAAATTTTTCTAGTATATATTTTGCTTTAGGTATTCCGCCTTGAGGAATAGTTGGGTCAAGGAGAAATGGTTTATAAGAGATAGTTGGTCTTAATTGTGGTCTCTCAATAAGTGCATCTTTTAATCTCTTAAGTCCAATAAAACACCAAGGACAAACAGTATCAATGATTATTTCAATATGCATAATAGGTATTTATTAAAAATTTTAATTATTAATAGAGTGATTTAGCTTTTCATAAAATTTATTATTTGGTCTAGTTATGTTTCTTTTCTTAATGAAATTTTGTAATTTATCTTGATTTTTAATTCTTAGTAATGAGTCAAGATGTATAAGATTTAGTATATCTCTCTGTGCGTTGGATCCACCTATGAGGTATGATTTTCCTTCAGCCTCTTCAAGTATTTGAATACATTTATCAAACTTTTGTGTTTTATAAAAGATAATTGCTTTACATAATAAAAGAGTTATTGATTTACTTATTTCCGCATAAGTATCTTTTGATTCATCCTGATATTTTTTTATATTTTCTAAATAGTTTTTTGCAAGATTAATATCTTTATAGCATAGACAAATCATAAAGTGTATGTCTATGAATGCCAAGATGTGATCATTTAGTCTTGTATTAATCTTTTCGTATATATAGTCCCATCTATTCCCTACATCAATATTAAGCATTTCAAGCCTAAGAAGTAATGATATATTATTAATTAAATCTAAATATTCCTGAGAATTTTCGTCAAATATTTCAGTATCATATATTTTTAATATTTCATCATTAGTACATATATTTAAAGACATAATTGCTTTATGCCATTGCAGATGATATCTAAAATTATTCCATTTATTAGGTAAAAACGACTCTCTGATCCATTTCACCCCTTCACTTGACTGATCATTCATTTCATAAACATGCGAAATTGTGTGTACGGCCCATGCATCATCTTTATTAATAGAATATGCCTCGTAAGCTAATTCTTTAGCTTCTTGATAGTAGCCATTTTCTTCAAGTCCAAAGGCTTTTAGTGATAGTAAATAGCTGTAGTAGGGACTATTTTTTTTTTGTGTCCAGTACTTCCATGATTTATCAATTGAAAATTTTAAATTTTTTTGATCTCCAAGATAGAAATAGGAATAATGTAGCATTTTTATGGCTAAGGCGTCCCCTGGATATTGATCTGCTATTTCTTGCCAGCAAGCAGTTGTTTTTTTCAAATCGAGTTTACACCAATATTCAAGAGATTTTAGATGTAATAACTCTCTTTGTGTTATCTCTCTCTCTAATTTCTTTGCATCCGAGAGAGCATTCTCTGCTTTTGTCAACATTTTACGACTTCCCATTAGATGCATAAAATATCCACGCAGGATATGTGCAAAAAACATATTTTCATCTTTAGAATAGGTTTCTTTGAGATTTGTTCCTATATCGATCCCAAAGCGAAAATATGATATGACTGTTTTTTCAAAAGCATTTACTGCATCTTGATTTTTAGCCGTTATTGGAAGGCCTGTTGTATCTTTGAGCATAATTTTTTTGCTTAACTTCCTTTTGTGATACAAAATTCAAAGCTTACTTATAGTGATAGTAAAAATAATTTTGTAGTACCAAAAAATCTCATCACCAAACTTTATTTATCTTTTATATTCCTTGAGGTATAAACTCCATACTATTAAAACATTGATGTTTTAATTAAAAATTTTTTACATTTAGTTTTCTTTATACAAGCATTAAGATCTCTTTATCTTTATAGAATATACAAAAATAAAAATTTTTTCATTAGCTTATATTAAAGTTCTATTATACCTGCCTCTACCATCTTTTTAATCGCATTTTTTTGAATTTCCATAATTCTAGCTTTAGAGTCCATTGGCCCATCTGCAAATTGATTTGCTGGATACATAGAAGTTTGATTATATAAAGGTCTATAGATTTCTAGTCTCTGTCTTAATAGTCTGTTTCCCCCTCCAGGAATTTTTCTTAACCTTCTTAGTGCTTCTATATCAATTAGAGATGAGCACCGGACAGACTCCCCTGGACTAGGACCTTGGGCGAGTATTCTTCCATCCCAATCAAAAATTCTTGAGAGGCCAGCAAGATCATTAACTCCTCTAAAGGCAGCAGGCATGCCTGTTGAATTAGCAGAAATAAGGTAGGCCATGTTTTCTGAAGCTCTAACTTTTTTTGCAGATTGCCAACTCCACCTGTCATCAGCTCCTGAATCTGAAGTTGGATGAAGAAGGACTTCTGCTCCTCTGAAGGTAAACATTCTTGCAGCTTCAGGGTACATAATCTCACCACATGGGAACATCGCTAAATTACCAAGAGGTGTTTTAGCCACTGGAAAAGTTCCTTCGACACCGTATTTATCTAAATATTGGTCCAAAATATCATGAGGCGAACACGTGTGAACTGTATTAATTCTTCTGTATTTTAGGATTATGTCTCCGCTGTCATCTATCAGATAACAAACATTGAAATATCGTCCAGGCCAGTCTGGGTCTTTTTCATAACTGTTTGCACCAATATAACATTTTAATTCTTGTGCTAATTTCTGAAGTCTCTCAGTTTCAGGACCTGGAATCTCAAAACAGGCTTTATCAATCCATTCTTCAGCACTTTCCTTTAGGGGAAATCCTTGTAAAGCAAACTCTGGAAATAAGAGTAAATGTTTTTGCGTTCCTCTAACTGCAGCCCGGGCTAATTCTTCCCATCTATCTAGACTCTTATGAACGATTTTCATAGCATCTTCGCGATTATTTGTTCGATTTACAATGTGTGTATAAACTTGCATACAAACAGCTACCCATGGTTCAACTGTACTATTTTCAGTGGGGTTAATATTCCTAGAAAGATGATTATCTGCTTTAACTACTTTTGAAGAGTTAAATAAGGATGATGCACCTGCGCTTAGGGCTGTTGCTGCACTTAATAAACTTCTACGAGTAATCATGATTTTTCCCTATATTTTTTTGTCCAAATGTCTTTATATTGTGGTATATATATATGATAATTCAATATGTTGTTTTTATAAAATAAGCGGAGTTTTTATGAAAAATATACAATACCTCACATCTATAGTTATTTCATTATTATTATTGGGTTGTACAGGTACTGGCGCTACATATGTTCCTATAGTGGATGGTCCTAGAGACAGGATTTTTACTTCTGACCTGGCCGCCTGTCAGCAACTTGCTCAGGAAAGAACATACATGAATGCAGATGTGCGCAATGACGCAATTGTTGGGGGTGTTATTGGTGGTATTCTTGGACTTTTAGATGACGGTGAACTTGATGATGCTGCAGGCGGAGCGGCCGCAGGTGCAGCTATTGGAGGAGGTTCAAGGGCTTATGAAGTTATAGAAGAAAGAAAAAATATTGTTAAACGGTGTATGCTTCAAAGAGGACATAACGTCGTTGGGTAAGTATTAAAAAAAATGATTTTATAGCCGTTAGATTATATGACCTCATCTTTATAAGAGGCATGAAGTGGTTTTGGGCCGGACTCCTCGATTCTTCTCCTCGTGTCCTGAACCACTTCAATTCTTTTACTCAGTTTTCTTTAAGAAATTATTTTTCTTGCAACTATGTAGTAATTGACATCTAGTTTTTTGGTTATGGACCATTTATTAAATAAAGGATTATAGGACATCCCTTTTATCTTTAGAGTCTTTACATTGTTTTCATTAAATATATTTATAATTTCTTGTGGTTTTACAAAATAATTCCAATTATGCGTCCCTCTCGGTAATAGCCTTAGAATGTATTCAGCGCCTAATATTGCCTTGAAGAAAGACATAATAGTTTTATTAATAGTAGCGATAATTATAATTCCATTCACTTTTGTACATTCAGTACACTGTTTAATTAGTTTTTTCTGATTAGATACATGTTCTACTACTTCTGTATTTAAAACAATATCAAAGCTTTTTTTTTGATCTATAATTTCTTCTGTTAAGCAGTTTTTATAATTTATCTTTAAATTATATTTTTGTGCATGAGCTGAAGCAATTTGAATATTCTTTTCAGATGCATCAATACCAGTTACATGGGCCCCAAGAAGGCAAAGATACTCAGAAATTAACCCAGCACCACACCCAATATCTAAAATAGATAGTCCTTTTAAAGGTAAATTATCATTTATATCTAAATCAAGTATTTCGCACACCTCAGTTAAGAAATAATTACATCTAGCATTATTAAATTGGTAAATATTTTTCAGTTTTCCATTAGGGTTTCTCCATTCTTCGGCAATTTTTTCAAAGAATAGAATTTCTTCCTCTATTATGGTTGAGTCTTGTTTTTCTATTTTTTCTAAATTATCTTTTCGTAACATTAATAACCATATAAATTGTTTGTTTCTTATTAAAAGCATATAGTTCTTATTTCATTAATATAGCCTTCATTTTTTTTATGCCAATATTAAATAACAAAAAACCTATAATAATTGCTCATAGGGGTGCAAGTGGTTCTCTTCCGGAGCATACACTTGAGTCTTATGAACTTGCCATCAGACAAGGCGCTGATTTTATAGAACCTGACCTTGTTATTACAAAGGATGGAGTTCTAATAGCACGACATGAAAATGAAATATCTCTTACAACTAATGTGTCTTCAGTTTTCCCAGAGAGAAAGTCTTCAAAAATTATAGATGGTAAAAAAACTATAGGATGGTTTGCAGAAGATTTTACTTATGGGGAGATAATGCAATTAAAAGCAAGAGAAAGGCTTGATTTTAGATCACATGCATATGATAATTTATTTTCAATACCCTCATTTAGAGATATTTTGGCATTATTAAATGAAAAATGTAAGGAGTTGGGAAAACCAATTGGTGTTTATCCAGAAACAAAGCACCCAACTTATTTCAGGAATTTAAACTTACCTCTTGAAGATCAATTAATTCAAGATTTAAAAGAATTTGACTACCATGATATTAATCTAACATTCATACAATCATTTGAAGTAAGTAATTTAGTTTATTTAAGTTCTAAGACGGATATACCTTTAGTGCAGTTAATTGGATCTTTAGATGAACAGCCCTATGATCAAAAAAAAATTAATTCTACTAAGAACTATGGTAGTATGATCAGTGAAAATGGCTTAAAGAATGTTAGTTCCTATGCTGATGCCATTGGAGTGCCCAAGGATCTTATTGTTCCATATTCAGATAGCTGTAATGAAATGAGTCATACAGATTTAATAGAACTGGCACATAAGTATGGACTCTTAGTTCATGCTTATACTTTTAGAAACGAGGAAAGGTTTTTACTTAATGATTATCAAGGTAATCCTGAAAAAGAATATATAAAGTTTTATAAATTAGGTGTTGATGGTTTGTTTACAGATTTTACAGATACAGCATATAAATCAAGAACTATAAATTATAAAGGGTTTAAGGAATATGTTTAAAAAATTAATAATAGTAACAATTTTTATTTCTATTTTTTCGTTTAAAGAACTTTATGCAAATTCCGTTCTTGTTACGGGTGCAAACCGAGGTTTAGGACTCGAGTTAACAAAACAATATCTCAATGATGGCTGGGACGTGATTGCCACTTCAAGGACTCCAAATGATGATATAGAATTATTTAATTTAAAAAACAAATATTCATCATTAAGAATTGAAAAACTAGATGTAACAGATCATGGGAATATTAAAAATTTAGTAAAGATTTTATCTGGTGTTCCTATCGATATTATAATTAATAATGCAGGAATATTGGGTGATCCATCAAAACAACAACTTGGAAATCTTGATTTTAACAATGCCAATAATATTTTTCAAACCAATACTTTTGCCCCACTCATGATTGCAGAGGCGTTCATAGATAATATTAAATTGGGAAATCTAAAAAAAATAATAAATATATCAAGCATTGTTGGCTCAATAGAGCTTACGACTGGTAATATATATTTTTACAGAGCTAGTAAGACAGCTCTAAATATGCTTATGAAGAATCTTTCTTTACACCTAAAGAATCAAGGGATTATTATTGGTCTTATTCACCCCGGGGTAGTAGATACAGATATGACAGCTCGATTTAACATAAAAAAAGTTCCTGTTAACGAGAGTGTTAAGGGGATTAGAGAAGTTATTAAAAATTATACAATGAAAGAATCAGGAAGTTTTTTTGACTATAAAGGCAATTCTCTCCCATGGTAGTCAATCCTGAGAAGAGATTTTGAATTTAAGATCTTCGATTAGCATTGAAGCATAATAATTTGGATTTTTTTTACTTGCATTATCAAGAAAACCCATCATTTGGGCATTGGTCAATAATTCACCACATTGATTAAAGTCTCCAAGCAAGTAATGACGAGGTAGGGCTACCTGGGCAGCTAATCTTCCTAATTCTGCAGATCTCTTCCACATAGAAAAAGTTTTGCATGGATTCTTCTCACTAATGGTATTGCCTGTTAAATAAAGCCACCCAATGACAAATAAGGATTGTGGATACTCTGCTTCAACAGCTTTCATTCTATAAGGCATTCCTTTCTCCCATTGCCCACTATAACCGTATACCCTTCCCATTTGATAATTAAGCCTTGGGTTATCTGGATCTTTTTTTAGCGCTTCAAGGCAAGCTTTTTCTGCTTTTTTAAAGTTCATATTTTTTTGAAGTACACCCGGCGCAACATGATAAGGATCAAGTCTGTGTGATGCTTCAATATCGCATTCGGTTACATCTTGTGACCACCATGGTTTAATATTTTCACTATACGCAATATTGTTAAAAATCATAAAATAAAATAAAATAATTCCTGATATTCTAATCATTGTCTTTCTTTCATACATAGTGTTATTGTTTCTGCATCATTATTTAAGTTTAGTTTATATAAAGATGGAAATAAATAAAAATCAATTTTTTGGTCACCCGACAGGTTTAAAAACTCTCTTTTTTACTGAGTTATGGGAGAGAATGTCATTTTATGGTATGCGAGGATTACTCGTCCTTTATATGACTGCAGGTGTAGTAGGGAACCCTGGGATGGGATGGTCAAATGCTGAGGCTAACGCAATTTATGGTATTTATGCTGGAATGGTATATTTTCTAGCTCTACCAGGTGGGTGGTTGGCAGATAATCTTATCGGGTATCAGAAAGCAATTTTTTTTGGGGCAATAGTAATAGCTATAGGTCATTTTATTCTTGCTATTCCCCTAAGTGAAACGTTTATTTTGGGCCTTGCACTCGTAGCCTTCGGAACAGGTTTATTAAAGCCAAATATTTCATCAGTTGTAGGTCAGCTTTATAAGTATAGTGACCCAAAAAGAGACTCTGGTTTCACTTTATTTTATATGTCCATAAATATTGGAAGTGTTCTTGGTTTTGCAGTTTGTGGCTGGCTTGGAGAAAAAGTTGGATGGCATTGGGGGTTTGGCGCAGCTGGAATAGGTATGCTTTTGGGTTTAATCTATTTTTATTTTACTAAAGATAAATTAGATGGAGTCGGGATAAGCCCTAATCCATCAAGTAGTAAAACATATCAAAGAAACAAAAATATTGTCATATTATCACTTTCTTTCATTTTTATTCTTTCTCTTATGTTTTTATTAGACATATGGAACTTTAACCCAATTTTTGTAGCAGAAATATTTAGAGATTTTCTTGTAATAGTTGCTTTTTTATATTTCTCTTATTTATTCTTTATTGCAGGACTAAATAAAGACGAAAAGAAAAATGTTTTGATGCTTCTTCTTTTATTTATTGGTGCTGCCGCATTCTGGTCAGGTTTTGATCAGTCTGCAGGGTCCTTAACAATTTTTACACGGGATTATATTAATCTATCATTTGGTTCATTTAGTGCACCTGTTAGCTGGGCTCAATTTATCAATCCTTTATTTATAGTTATCTTTGCTCCATTCTTTTCAGCTTTTTGGATTTTTCTTGGTAAAAGAAACTTAGATCCTTCAATGCCAATTAAGTTTGCAATTGGGTTATTTTTTATGGCAGGTGGATTTGTAGTTATTTTATATGCTGTTAAATATGCACTTATCTCATCACCTGTTGGAGTTCAATGGATATTAATAACATACCTGTTGCATACTTTTGGTGAATTAACTCTTTCTCCTGTAGGTTTATCGGCCTTTTCTAAATACTCACCAAAAAAATACTTGGGTCAAATGATGGGTATATGGTTTCTTGCTTCATCATTGGGAGGTGTTTTAGCAGGGCTTTTTGGAGGAAAAGCAAGTTCATCAGGTTTAGAGAGTCTCACATTGGTTTTTGGTGAGCTGGTAATATATTACTTGATAATCGCTGCAGTAATAATAGTTTTATCTTTCTTTATCAGAGGGGTAACATATAAAGATGATAATAATGTCTAAAGAAAATTCATTACAAAAAATAATATCATCTAATAGTATTACGGTTATTCCAGGTGTATATGACTCTTTATCTGGTCTTCTAGCGTCTAAAGCTGGTTTTGATGCAGTTTTTTTATCAGGCTCAGCAGTATCATATTCTCAATTAGCGCGGCCAGATATTGGGCTAGTTACAATGAATGAAATGCTTGAAATCTGTATACGTCTTAATGATAGAGTTGATATACCAATATTAGTTGATATAGACAGAGGATTTGGGAATGCTGCTCATGCAGTGAGAACTATAAGGTCTTTTGAGGCTTCTGGAGCCTCTGCGGTTCAGATTGAAGATCAGCTCCCAGTTAATCATGTAAATAATCTGTTACATCGTCCATTGGTTTCGCCCTTGACTATGGTCAATAAGATTAAAGCAATGGTTGACGAGAGAAGACATGAATTTACTCTTATTAGCGCTAGAACCGATAGCCCGTTTAGTGAGAGTTTAGATCAAGTAGTAGAGCGTATTTATCTGTATAAAGAAGCTGGCGCAGATATTGTATTTGCTGAAGGTCTTAAATCATCATCTGAAATTAAACAAGTTGTCAAAACGGCTGGCAGTACACCTGTGTTATTTAATTTGTTAAAAAGTGACACGGGAATAACTTCTGCAGCTCAGCTTGAGAAACTAGGCGTTTCAATAGTACTTTTTCCAGCTCATGCTATTGCTAATTCTTTCAATTCGCTGATAAATACTTTTAAATCATTAAAAGCCAACCCTGACTTAA
>CACGTM010000020.1 GCA_902575965.1 uncultured Alphaproteobacteria bacterium
CAGTTGCCTTGAGACTTAGAGCTTCAATACGTGTTTTAAATTGTTCTTCTGAAATGGTCAAATCCTTGCTTTGTATATCTCGTGCAAGGCTTTCTAGAGCATCGGCTAGCTCTGATAGTGATTTTTCTGAGGGGGGACTGCCTTCTAAAGCTTCAGCGTGTGCTCGTGAAAAAAGTTCTTCTAAGGTTTCAAGAGATTCTTTTCCACTCACTGGCAATCCCGCCTATTTTAATGTGTTATGATACTCCATAAGACTATCAGTAATTTTCTCAACATCAACTGGATATTCACCTGCAGCTATAGCAGCTTTAATCCTAGATACCTTACCGGAATCTACCGGAGGCTCAGAACTTAAAGTTTTCTGCAAACTAGTAGTTTCAGGGGATAAATTAACAACTTGTGATGTTTCAGATGAAACCTTCGACGGCTCCGATCCTGCAGCAGCTCCTCGTCCTACGGCAGTCGCAGCTGTCTTGTTGGTTGGTGCCAACTTTCCTGACAGTCCTGTTATTGCGTCTACCATTTATTTTTCTCCATAATTTGGAATTATATAACTTGTAACCAAAAATACTAGGTTATCGTTTACTTTAACGGTCGTAATCCAATATTTTTAAGGGTTCAAGTTGAAAAATATTATTTTTTTTCAAATAAGCAAGTAATTCTTTATTTGAGGTAAGATTCAGAACTCTAACCCTTTCCCCAATGAAAGCGTTTTCAAGAGACTTTACACTCGTAAAAATATTAATTTTACCATAATTACTCTCTAAAGTTGCACTTTCACCTTTTTCGATATCCCATGAAGGCATTAATTGCCTCTCCCTTATGGGTTTTCCTTCTGTTATTGTTCTTTTTAACTGTCTTCCAAGTGGGGGATTGTTGTTATAAAAAACTTGAGCTTTTGAACCTTTTAAAAAATCTAACTTTATATGATTAGGCATTAACACTGTTCCCTTCCGAAGGGTACGAGTCGTGACCCATACTTTTCTTCCAAGGGCGGGGAAATTTGATAAATTTGCATTACTATTAAAATGAAGATTTTTAGTTTTTTTAACCAATTTTCTATCATGTATTCTAGTTGAAACCAAAAGGTCCCATCCATTATTTTCATTGCAGGATATCAAAAGAGTTCTGAGCTGGCCCCGGTGTCTTGATACTCTCAAATCGCTAGTACACAATTTCTTTTTTATAAGAGGGTCTATTTTGGCTGAACCTTCAATATTCTCATCTTCAAAAAAAGTTCGAACGGCTTGGTGAATAGCCTCAGCTGTATTACTCATTTCATAAGCAAACAGATTATTAGAAATAAATATTAAAAAAATAAATAAAAAATTTACTTTTATATTTCTAAACATCTCTAGTTTCCAAAAAAGTATATATTGGAAGATTTAACATCTTGGGTCCAATTACCAGACTCTTCTGTTCTTCTAAAAACCATATCCCTAAAGTTATTTATTGATGGTAATTTTATTTGCTTTCCCGCAAGCATAAAGTTGGCATTACCCCCTCTAAAAGCATGCTTATTAGATCTTACTATTCCGAACTGAAGAACATTTCTGTCAAGTGAAGATCCATCATAATATTTTCTTATGATACCTCCTAAAACATCTCCTCTTTTAATCAGGTGCGTTGCACTGTAGTTTTCATCTATAATAAAAGGATTATTAGTATTTCCATCATTCAACAAAGAGCTAGAAGTTCTCGGAAAAACAATAACTGGCTCAGCTAAACTACAATAAGGTAATAAAATAAGTGAGGTAATTATTAATTTAAACAATATCTTAGACATTTAATTTCACTTTCAATTAATTAATTTAGCCAGTGATTTTTTTCCAATTAATCTTTTCTTGCTTGGATCAAGTAATCGCCAATCAGTAAAATTACTTTCGACACTCTCAGCCACAATAATTATCCAGGGAGTAACATCTCCGCCTTTAGATGAGTGATTATTGATAACAGCAAGATCTCCAGTTTGTACACCATCATTAAATCCAATATTTGCACGATAAAAACTACCTACTTCCTGTATTGGAATAATACTTGGCAAACAACCTACTTCGGCACGAATATCTTTAACTAGCCAATCTAAGATCCTGTAAATATCTTTTTCACTATCATTTGTAGGTTTTTTTAATAGCGAGTCTACCTGCGACCATCCAATTCCAAAACCTCTATTAATTTTGTGTGAAACTGATTTTTCATAGATTATTTTTGACCTATCAAAATTTAAAACAGATACCTCAACAGTTATGTTTACGAATTTTTTCCTTAGAAACTTACCATTTTTAGATCCATCAATTTCAACTTTAAAAGCTAAGTAAAACTCATTTGGTTTAGGCGTCTCGGACATATAGGCCAAATTAGAGTAATTATAATTTTTATTGTTACCTGCCTCGAAGACTGAACGAACAAAGTTTTTATCTTTTAAATGTATGCCATCGTTTCTATCTAAAAACTGATAAAAACTTTCAGATATCTTGGTTGGCATACCCAAAGACCAGTCTGGAACGTTCAAACTAATATTATATTCTGGCTCAATTAAGTGCAGATGAATAAGAGAAAGCTTTAAACAAGAAGGTTTAGTGTATTTTCTTTTTAAAGGGAAAAAGAAAATAGAGTCTTTATCGAAATTATCTATATGCCTTTCTCTTCTAGAATTAGTCTCTTCTGAGAACATATCCTCAATAATATTTGTTGCAGCAACTGCTTCGACAGTAACTGTTATAGACTCACCATCGTCTTCCCTTGATAAAACAACATAGTCCATTATTCTTGCATCTGTTCTTATAAATGTCTGTTCATCAACTAAATTACCGTTTGAAGATGACGAATAACCCTCAACACTGCTTCCAGCTTGAAGGGCGGCCTGATAAAGTGCAGCCTCAAGAGCCATGTCCTCAGTTTGGTCATCATAACCTTCAAGTTTGATTGCCCTTCCTGACGCAATAATCTTTTTTGTATATACTTCTGCCTTTACAGAAAAATAACCGGAAGCATTAACAAATAAGAAAATTAAAAAAAACGCTTTAAGTGATAAAAGTTTATTATAAATTATCACAAACTAACTCCTTAGGCCTCTTGAAGATCTTGCTCTCTTAAGTAGATCCCATACACTTTTCGAATCAAGTTCTAAAACAGTTTCATAGGTGTCCTCTCCTGTAGGACTGATACGAACCGTGCGAGCGTTTCTTATTGTTCCTTTTACTTGTGACCTAAATGTGTCGTTTTGAACCATCATGTCAACAACTGTTGTATTTCCCTCAATTTTTAAGCCATGAACCTGTTCAGCTAAATCACGCATTGCAGCCATTTTTGAGGCTCTCATTGCCATTAAAACCTTTTGTGCTGGCAATCTTCCTGGTTGTGAACTAACTACGGCAAAACCAACTCCTGTGATTGTTGGAATTTGTGACTCAATATAGAATAGGTCTGCAGGTTTGGGTACACCTGCGCAACTGCTAATAAATATTGGCAAAATTAGAGCTATTAGAATTTTTTTCATGTCAATAACCTTTGCTTAATCTTTACAACGTTAAAAATAGAATCTTTAAAAGATCTCTATATGCATATTTCGTGCCACTAGCATATTAACCTTGATTAATTCAGTATTTATGCTGCCTCAAAATTTTCTGGCATGTTTCCTGCTTCTTCATAGTGAATTCAAATTAACGTATTTAACAATAGCAAAATTCTTGCCAGATAAGGTTAGAACAAAAACTTAAAAAGTACTTAAAAACAGAGGCTTATATGGATCAGGTTTTAAAATCGTTTAAAATTACATCTTGGGGACAATTCACAAGTGATTTTGCTCTACCTGTCGGAATTTTGACATTGATGGCAATGTTAGTTTTGCCAATCCCAACTGGCTTGCTTGATGCTTTCTTTACTACAAATATTTTACTTTCTCTGCTAATTCTTCTAATAGCTTTAAATACTAAAAGACCTCTAGATTTTACTGCATTCCCCACCTTACTTTTATTTGCAACAGTTTTGAGACTCGGTCTCAATGTTGCTTCTACAAGGGTAGTTTTAGCAGAGGGATATCAAGGTACAGCAGCTGCAGGAAAAGTAATTCAATCTTTTGGCGAATTTGTAATTGGTGGGAATTATGCAGTAGGAATTTTCGTCTTTGTAATCTTAGTAATTATCAATCTAGTAGTAATCACAAGAGGTGCTGGTCGAATTTCAGAGGTTAGTGCTCGCTTTACTCTTGATGCCTTACCTGGAAAACAAATGGCTATTGATGCAGATTTAAATGCAGGATTACTAAACCCTGATGAAGCTAAAAAAAGAAGAGAGGATATTGCCCAAGAAGCAGATTTTTATGGCTCAATGGATGGAGCTAGTAAGTTTGTTAAGGGAGATGCCATTGCAGGAATCTTAATATTATTAATCAATATTATTGGTGGTCTTGCAGTTGGCGTTCTTCAATATGACATGGCTATTGGAGAAGCCGCTGCAAACTTTCTTGTCCTTTCTGTTGGTGATGGTTTAGTAGCACAAATACCTTCACTTCTTTTGGCACTGGGTACAGCAATAATAGTCACCAGAATATCTACTGAACATGATCTTTCAGAACAAGTTCATAATCAGCTTTCTGTATCTAAAGCTTGGCTTCCTGCAGCATCTTTACTTGGCCTCATTGGAATAATACCTGGAATGCCAAATTTTGTTTTTTTATCGGCTTCAGCCTTTGCATTTACAGTTTATTATTTAATTAGGAAAGATGAATTAGGAGATTCTGAGCAGAAAGAAACAGAGGCTGAAGAAGAAACTACAAAAGAAGAAATAGATCTTGAGGATGTGGCTGAATATGCACCTATTACATTACATGTGGGTTATGGCCTTATCCCTCTAGTTGACCCCGATGGAAATGGTCCATTAGTGTCACGAGTAACAAGTATAAGAAAAAGAGTATCTCAAGAATTAGGCTTTGTAATTCCAAATATAAGAATAAGGGACGATCTTTCACTCAAACCTAATCAATATAGACTAAAAATAGGGGAAACAATTGTAGGTGAGGACTTATGCTATCCTGATAAAAAACTTGCTATAGCAGGGGATACTCCAAAAATTAAAATTAGGGGTGAAGAAGTTACTGATCCATCATTTGGATTAGATGCAATTTGGGTTTCCGAACAAGATACTTCAGAAGCAGAAACTAATGGCTACATGATTGTTGACCCAGATGCAGTAATTGGAACGCACATAAACAAACTTATTCGTCAGAATGCTAATCAACTATTAGGCCAAGATGATGTGCAAGCTTTACTAGACGCATTGTCTGAGCGTGCTCCACAACTTGTAGAAACAGTAATACCAAAAATAATACCACTCCAGTCTCTAACACAGATTTTACAAAATCTACTTAATGAGCAGGTACCAATAACAGACTTACCTAGAATACTAAGATCCGTTAGCGAGAATAGTGCAAAAACCAAAGATGTACAGGAATTAGCAGAACTATCAAGAGGTGCTTTATCTTCTATAGTTCTTCAGAATTTCTTTGGAATTAAAGATAAGATATCAGTTATTACTCTTGATACTGAATTGGAGCAGATGCTTATCAATATGAAAAGGCAAGCAGCTCAAGAAGGATTACAAATAGAACCAAACTTAGCTGAAACTCTTCTTAATGCACTTAAAGAAACAGAAAATAAATTAAGTATTGAAAATAAAAATGCCATCTTTGTTACATCCCCAATACTAAGAAAGGATCTTTCAAAATTATTCAGACAACAATCAGAAGATTTAATAGTAATGAGTTTTAGTGAACTTCCTGACAATAGGCAAATTGAAATCGTTAGCGTTATAGGAAGAAATAATGATGACAACTCGAACGCACAATAGGAGTATTAAATGAGTAAAGAAATAATTCGAGCAAGAGATATGGCAAGTGCACTTGAACTTGCAGAAAAAAAGCTTGGGCCTGATGTATTAATAGTCAAATCTTCAGACCATGGTGGCCATGTAGAAATTGAAATTGAAAAAAATGATACAAACAGAAATCATCAAGTTAGAAGCTTTAATGAACATATGAAATATAATATGGCATCAAAAGAAGATCAAAAAGTTGGGAGTAATGTAACAGCTCAGGATTTTTTAATGGAGCATAATGCCAAAAAAAATGAGTCAAAAAATATTATTTTGAATGAAGATACAAAAAAAATAAATGGATTTGTAGAAAATAATACCAATCAAAATAATATTGATCTAGAAGATGCAGTAGAGTCAATTAAGCAAGATATTGCAGATCTTAAAGCGCTAGCAACCAGTGTCATTATTTCGGACAGGCTTGCATCAGAATCAGTTCGAGAAGAATTCTTATGTTTAAGATTAAGAGAAGTTGGTTTTTCTCCCAAACTATTATTTAAATTACTTGGTGGAAATGAGAAAAAACAATCCCTTACACTTTTTAGTAATATGCTTGCAAAACATATATCTATTAATGATGGATTTCAGCTTGGAAGTAAAAGGATAATTATTGTTTCAGGTGCCTCAGGTGCAGGCAAGACAACCTTAGTAGCTAAAATTGCTGCAGGACTAAAAATGCAAGGTAAAAATATAAGTTTAATTGATACCGATAAGGGACATGTTGCAGCTGGGGATAGTCTAAGATGTTTTGGCAGAATGCTAGATGTTGATGTTTTAGGAATAAACACAGAAAATCTTCCATCACTTAGTAATCTTTTAGAAAGATATGACAACTTAGTTATTGATATGCCTTCATCCTTAGGCATGACTAAACAACTATCAAATTTGTTTTCACAACCGAAAGTCATAAATGATGTTGAATCATATCTTGCAACATCCTGTAGCGCCTCTCCTGGTCTTTTCTCAAAAACTATGGAAGCAATGAGCCCTCTTAATCCAAAAATTGCCCTAACTAAGCTTGATGAGGGGCCTGTTGAATTCAGGCTAATTGACCACCTAGCAGAAAATAATAACCTTATAGCAATGTTTGCTGGTGGAATTGATATAACAGAAATACCTCAAATATGCACCAAACCTTCACTTGCTCAGTATCTTCTTAATGAGCTAAACTCGTCGATTAGATGGAACGATAGTAAAATTGGTGATAATACTAGATCATCTTTATTGGGGTAATTATGGCTAATTCAATAATCTTTGTTAGTGGTAAAGGTGGTGTTGGAAAAACAATGATAAGCACCAATGTCTCCACAGCTTTAGCAAGAACCGGGAAAAGAGTACTGTTGTTAGATGCTGACTTTGGTCTAGCAAATGCCAATATCATGTTAGGCGTGAAAAGTGATTACAGCCTAGCAGATGTGCTTGAAGGAACCGTTGAAATAAATAAAGCAATTTCAAAAACTAAAGAAGGGTTAAGAATACTATGTGGAGGTAGCGGGTTATCCAATTTAGTTGGTTTAGACCAAGAAGCTAGATTCAGGATTATTAGATTAGTTGAACCATTGGAAGATACTATAGATTATTTAATTATTGATGCACCTGCAGGAATTGAAGAAAATGCACTATGTTATGCTGGAGCAAGTGATGAAATTTGTCTTGTTTTGACAACCGAACCAACTTCCTTTATGGATGCATATGCTACAGTTAAAGTACTCAGCATAGAGAAGAAAATTAATAAAATAAAAGTAGTTGTAAACATGGCTGAAAGTATACCTTCTGGAAAAGCAGTTTTTGGCCGTTTCCAAGATATTGTCTGCCGTTTCTTACCTGTGACACTAGAACTTACAGGAGTTATTCCCTCCAGTAAAAATATACAACAATCGATAGTAAATAGATCTCCAATGAGTAAAAATAACTCCAACTTCAAGGATATAAGTTTGCTCTCAGAGATTTCTCATACTATTGTTAACAATATTAAAACCTCAGAGACTAATAATGTAACCTTCTTTAAAGGCCTCTTGAGTGGCGCTGCTTAAATTAGAGAGAATAATATGGAAAAAACCTCAGGGTCAAATTATTCTAAAACTAGTGACGAACTAATTAAAGAAAACATAAAAATGGCACATGTTCTTTCTTGGCACTACCATGCACGTGCAGGAAGATTTATCGATATTGACGACCTTGTTCAAATAGCATTAGTTGGACTTGTTGAAGCAGCGCAGAAATTTAAACCAAGAGTTGATGGTTCTTTTAAAAGCTATGCTTCAATGAGAATGCGTGGAAGTATTATTGATCACCTCAGGAAGCAATCTAATTTATGCAGAAATACAATAGCAAAGAAAAAAAAGTCTGATGAAATAATAAGAAAAATAGAGTCAAAAACAGGTAAAAAAGCCTCAGCTGAAGAAATATCTAAGTCAATGGGCATTAGTCTTGAAGAGTACCAGAGTATGCAGTCAGAGCTTGGGGCAAATGTGCTTCAAAGCCTTGATGAGGTCTATGATGAATTCTCTTTATGGTTTGCTGATCTAGGAAACACACCTGAAGCTGAATTTAATGAACTTGAAACTCGTGAGCAATTAAAAATAGCTTTAAAAAAACTCTCAGAAAGAGAAAGCTTACTTCTTCAGTTAATTTTTGTTGAAGAATTTAATGTACACGAAGTATCTGAGATACTTGATATATCCATTGGAAGAGTTTCGCAGGTTAAAAAAGAAGCAGTATCAAAATTGAGAGAACATTTCAAAGGCCTTAACTTAATTCAAGAAAATTAATTAGCTAAACCTTAATACCACTATCTATAATTGGAAGAGTTCGTATTCTCTTTCCAGTAGAAGAAAAAATAGCATTAGCTAGAGCTGGCGCAACTGGTGGAACAGCAGCCTCACCTACTCCACCCAAAATATTTTCAGACTCTATCAGCTCTACTTCTATTTCAGGCATATTTGATAGTTTTATAGAATCATAATCATGAAAGTTAGACTCCACCGCTGATCCATTTTCAAAGGTAACTTTGCCATAAATTGCCGCGCTGAGACCATAGACTATTCCCCCTTCCATCTGATGAATAACATTTGATGGATCGAGGGCAAAGCCACAATCATATGCGCACCATATCTTATTTACTCTTAGTTGATTTGAGACAATCTGAACTTCAACAACCTGAGCGTTGACAGACCCATAGCCTGGACATATTGCTATACCCAAACCAACGCCCTTTGATAATTTTCGACCCCATCCTGACATCCTTGCTACAGTATCTAAAACCTTAATTTCACGTGTATCTGAATCAAGCATGGACCTACGAAATGTATATGGATCTTTATTTGAATAACTCGCAATCTCGTCTATAGCACTCTCACAAAAAAAACCATTCTGAGTTAATGAGACCCCTCTCCAAAAACCAACTGGTACATTACATTTATATTCAACATAGTCTGTTAGCTTGTTTGGAATTTTATAAGCTCTTGTTATTAGGCCGCTTATAGAAGTTGGGTCAGGAAATTTCTTTGGTCTATTTTGAAAACCTAATATTGATTGACCAGCTAATCTACCATGAAGCGCTACTAAATCTCCATCATCTGAAAATGCACCTTTTATTCTTGCTACGTATGCTGAACGATAGTAATCATTTTGTATATCCTGCTCTCGCGTCCAAATAAGGCTCACAGGGTTACCCCTTACAGCCATAGCAGCTTGAACAGACTGTATTGCAAAATCAAGCTCCCATTTCCTTCCGAAACCACCACCAGCAAATGTATTTTGAAGGTGGACATTTTCTAGTTTAAAACCCGTTAGATCTGCAACAGCTTTTCTTAAATCAGTCTGCTGTTGATGAGGCGACCACATCTTACACTCAGTCTCTGTTACCAATGCAGTTGATGCCATCGGCTCCATACAGGCATGGGCTAAATAAGGAACCTCATAAACTGCCTCAAACCTTTTATCTGATTTTTCTATAACACCTTGCGCATCGCCAGTTTTTCCAAAAAAAGGCCTCGCAACTCCGTCAAGTGATTTGTGAAGGTCTTTACTGATTTCCCTAGAATTAAGTTTCTCATTGCCAAAAAATTCCCACTCAACTTCAACAGCATCACTAGCTTTTTTTGCCTGCCAAAAAGTCTTAGCAATTACAACTAAACCATTAAAAACATCAGTAACAGCAACTACTCCAGGCATTTTCATTACAATGCTTCTGTTATCGCTTTTAATTTTAGAGCCATATACATTTGAGACCCTCAAAGCAGCAAATAGCTTTCCATCAAGCTTTACATCTGCACCAAAAAATTGCCGAACCATCTACTTTTGATGGGGTATCCTTCCTGATGTGATTTTTACCAAGAAGCCTAAAGTCTGACTTTTCCTTTAAAGGAATTTCTTTAGGCAAGTTTAAAGAAACTGCAATATCTACCAACTCACCAAATGACCTACTTTCCCCAGTATTTTTATCGAAAATTCTGGACTTCTCAACTATCAAATCTTTATGAGTATTTTTCATAACTTTTGTTGCTGCTTCTAAAAGTAGATATCTTGCAGCAGCTCCAATTTTTCTTAGTACCTCATAATAACCAATAATTGAGTCTGAGTTACCTATTGTCTGCCGTCCTTCTTTATTAGGATTACCATACATCGGATTGGCAATTGCCTGGCGAATATGGATATTATCCCAATCAGCATCCATCTCTTCAGCTATAATCATGGGTAAAGTACTAAATATCCCTTGCCCAATTTCTGCACCAGGAACAATTATCGATATCTTACCATCGCGAAAAACTTGAACATAATGGTTCAAATCAACAATATCTTCTTTAGCAATAGATTTAGAGGATGAGGAAAAACCAAAACCAATCAATAAGCCTAAAGATGATGAGGCAAGAAAGAGTCCTCTTCTAGTTAATTCTCCATTTTTATGCTCTTGATGATCTATTTCTGAACTAAAATTCATTTTTATCTTCTTAATAATACTATAGATATTATATAATTCATTATAAATTGAAATCATCCGCAAATGAATAAAAAGATATAATTAATAAAAAAATCCACTGTACGGTTAAAAAAGGTAAAAAACCAAATGATAGACTACAAATTAAAACAACATGGAAGGGCATCCCTAGATTTTTTAGCTTCTTTGGGACCCTCAATGGCTAGTTTAATTAAAAAACAGACCGAAGAGTTAACTAAAGCAGGGTTAAATGAGGCAACACTTGAAGAAGATCTTGATAAGAGAGCTCTACAAATTGAAGGAAAATTGAAAAATCTACCAGCATTCCGGTCACAGAACCTCCTTGGGGAATGGCATTCTAATAACCATGCAAGAATTGCTACTTCTGCATTTAATGAAATCGAGAACGAATTAATTGTTAAATTTGACAAACTTCAAGAAGGAAAAACGTCTCTTAAATTAAATCCATCTATTCAAATACCAAAATACTATAAATATCCAATTCATAGAACAACTGGGGGTTGGGATGGTCATGAACACATGGGCTTTATTCATGGAGAGCTTATCCATAGAAAAATTGTTGGCAAAGCTCTTACTCCTGCAGGCGGCACGGCCTATAATGATATAAATTCAGACAGGTTGAAATTCGCAAGTGCTGCTCCGAGAAGAGACTACAAAACCATTCTTGAGGTAGGCTGTTCATCTGGACCATACACCTCAAAATTATCAGAAGTCTTCCCTAGTTCTCGAATACTAGCATGTGATCTTTCAGCAAGCCAACTTGTTCATGCTCAACGGAATGGAAATGCTCTGGGTTACGCTTGGGAACTTTTTCAAGCAGACGGAAGGTTTACGGGTCTTGAAGAAAACTCTGTAGATCTTTTTACTTCTTACATAATTCTTCATGAACTTCCTGTTGATATAATTTCAGAAGTTCTTAATGAAGGTTTCCGAGTTCTGAAAAGTGGCGGGGAACTATTTTTTGGTGATGTTGCTCCCTTCAGTGCAATGGATAAATTATCTTCATGGAGAACAGACTACCTGGCTAGATATGGTGGAGAACCATATTGGAGAGGTTCTGCAACAATGGATATGATTAGTGAAATGAAAAAAATTGGTTTTATTGATATAAAATATAAGGGAATGGAGCCAAAGAACTATCCATGGATAACTTTTGGACGTAAGCCTTAATACATCATGAAAAATTTTAAACTGCATCCAGCAACATCTAAGCCAAGAAAAAGAAAATCACTTGTTGAGACAGACATTGATAAAATTGGCCAAGCCATTCTAACCTTAACAAAAGAAATATGGACGCTTGCAGATAGGCAAATTATCACAGAAAATATCCTTAAGAAAAAAGGGATTGATATTACGGATGAAATTGAATTTTATGAGCCTTCCCCAGAGCTTGAAAAAGAATTAGATAAAAAAAGAAAAGCTTTAATAAAGCGAGTTGTTGACGATCTAGAGGGTGAATATGGTCCACTTGAACAAAACTAAGAATATTGTAATTGAAAATAACCAAATATTAATTAGAGATAGCTCTAAAATAAAAGCTCTTATTTTTGGAAAATCGATTTGGAATTATAATGAAATGGAAAATCTTCTTACTATGCTAGGGTTACAAAAAAAAAATATTTTCCATTTTAATTTTGATTTTACATTAAAAGACTATTCATACGATATAGCTATAATTGACTTAAGAAAAGAACCGTCTTGGAAAAAAATTAACTTAGATAAAATTACCTCAAAGGTGCCAACTATTGTGATACACGATTTTATTAATAATGACTTAGACAACTACATAGTTAGATCTGGGGCATACGCATCCTTATCGTCAAGAGAATTATCGCAAATAAATTTCTCAAGAATTATTAAACATGTTATCGCAAGAAAAAAATATGAAAATTCAATTTTTAATAAAATAAATGTGGACGAGCTATCTGGTTTACTAAACCTAAGAGCTTTCAATAAAAAATTAGATTACTTCCTAAAGGAAGCTGAATTTAATAATATTAGATTTGCATTAATATATCTTGATATTAATAACTTCAAATTTATCAATGACTCTTTTGGTCATGCAACAGGTGATTACATTATCCGTGAGCTTTCTAAACGGCTTAAATCATGTTTCCGAAAAAAGAGATATTTGCGCAAGACTTGGAGGCGATGAGTTTGCATGCATTATAAAGGATTTAAAAGACTCTAAAAACTTACCAAAAATTATTCACAGAATAAATAAATCTATTGAGTTACCGATCCATCATGAGGGAAAAACTCATTTTGTATCAGTAAGTATTGGTAAAAGCATTTACCCAGATCAAGCTGAAAACGCACATCGCCTCATTAATATTGCTGATAAAGAAATGTATAAAATGAAGGATCTGGGCTCTAGCGTCATTAAAGCAGCTTAATAAAATTTATCTGGAGTAAAAGGTGATCTATAATTCTACTTCTATTAAAAATCAAACTCTGGATAGCTTTGATCTTGGCAAGAACAGTGTTGAGGAATTAATAAAAAAAGCAGAGAGTATTCTTGGAAAAGATTGGTTAAAAAAACTCACTTCATACACAGACGATAATATTAATATAAACCCTATTTATTTCCAACGGAACCAAAAAAATAAAAATTTATTTGATCAAAATACTCATGTATGTGATTCAAATAGCAACTTATGGGACATAAGATGTATTTCTTCACACCCTGACCCGAAGGAAGCTAACAAGCTTATCATGAATGATCTTGAAGGCGGAGCTACTTCAATAAGACTAAAGATTGATAGAAACGGATTTAATGGAACAGTTATTAAAAGTATTAATGACCTAGAAGAATTATTAGAAAATGTATATCTAGACCTAGCGCCAATATATATAGAAAATATTGGCCCCTCTATTCCTATAGCTTTATGTTTATCAGAGATAATAGATAAAAAAATTGATAACAATGATACGTTTCGTGGTAATTTCGGAGTCGACCCCTTAACATCTCTTTGTGAAAACGGAAGGTTAATTACTGACCTTCAGTTGCTTTATGATAGAATCTTTGACCTTGCTAAACATTGCTCAGAAAAATTTAAGAACTCAAAATTATTTAATGTCAGTACTCTTGTTTATCATAATTCTGGCTGTTCTGAAGCTCAAGAGTTAGCCATAGCATTATCTGTAGCAATAAACTATGTAAGAGAAATGAACAGTCGTGGTTTTGATATTGATGATGCATTTAACCAAATTGCTTTTACTCTAACCTGTGACTCGGATTTCTTTCTTACGATTTCAAAATTTAGAAGTTTACGTGTTCTCTGGAAAAAAATGTATGAATATTGTGGATTGAAGAATCAAAATTACTTTGCCCCGACAGAGGCAATAACTGCACCTAGAATGCTTGCAACAACAGATCCTTGGATAAATATACTTAGGTGCACTACTGCATGTTTTTCTGCCAGTATTTCAAGCGTTGATGCAATCACTGTAATGCCATTTGACTCCTGCTTTGATAATCAGTTGCCAAGTATCCTGAGCAGAAGAATAGCTAGAAATACACAAATTATCCTCCAGGAAGAATCATTTTTAGATCATGTAGTAGATCCTTCTAATGGCTCATACTTTGTAGATAATCTTACATCGGATCTATCTTTTAAAGCATGGGAGTTGTTTAGGAATATAGAAAAAAATGGAGGCATACATAAAGTTTTATTAGATGGCAAGCTTCAAGCAAGTATTGAAAAGAAAAAACAATTTAGAGATGAACTTATTGAGAAGAGAAGAAGAATTATTACGGGCGTAAATGACTATCCAACGAAATTTAAAAAAGAGATAAATACTAAAGTAAAAAAAATAGACTTAAAGAAAACTCTTGCACAAAAGTCTTCGTCTCTAAATATAGATAGAAAAAATTTAATAGAGCCTATCTTAAGCCTAATCAAGAATAATGTTCCTATTGATGAAATTAATGACTCATTAAGCGAAAAACCAATTGAGATGACTCCCCTAAAAAAATATAGACTTAGCGAAAACTTTGAAAAAATAAATGCTGGTGGAAAAGATAAAATATCAATTTTTGTAATTAATTTTGGAGATAAAAATAATTTCTCATTTCTGAAAAATATCCTAGAGATTGGTGGGATAAAAATAATATTAGGAAGTCCACATAAAAAAAACATTCAAGTTTTTGATGAATTTATAAAAAGCGAGACAAATATTTGTATTATCTGCCCTTCTACTGGTAACTCATTAGAACTAGAAAAAAAATTGATCAAAAAAATTAGTAATAACTCCTTAAAGAAAGTATATATATCTGGTGATCCCAATAAAAATCAATTTGATCAATTAAACCTTCCATACAGGGATTTTATTTATAACGGTTGTAATATTCTTTCTTTATTGCGAGAAATCTATGAAATATCAGAAGCAAAAAGATGAATAAAATTCCAGACTTTTCAAATATTACATTAGAAGACCTTTGTATGTTGAATAAAGAACTTGATAAAAGTAATTTAATACAA
This sequence comes from uncultured Alphaproteobacteria bacterium, assembly GCA_902575965.1. Taxonomy (GTDB): domain Bacteria; phylum Pseudomonadota; class Alphaproteobacteria; order Rhodospirillales; family Rhodospirillaceae. Next base: position 15,316 of record CACGTM010000020.1, read on the forward strand.
AAGCAAAAGGCCCACTTAACACCAGAAGGGATTAAAATAAAAACATATTACGACCAATCAGATGTAAAAGATATTAACTTTCTTGATACAATGCCGGGAGAACCTCCATTCATTAGAGGTCCATATACTTCTATGTACACCTCAAGACCATGGACCATTAGGCAATATGCAGGCTTCTCAACTGCTGAAGAATCAAATGCATTTTACAAGAGAAATTTAGCAGCTGGTCAAAAAGGACTATCAGTTGCCTTTGACCTTCCAACTCATCGAGGTTACGATTCTGATCACCCTAGGGTTTCAAGTGACGTTGGAATGGCAGGAGTTGCAATAGACTCTATTTACGATATGAGAACACTCTTTGACTCCATTCCACTTGATAAAATTTCTGTATCAATGACTATGAATGGTGCGGTACTTCCAATACTCGCTCTCTATATTGTTGCCGCAGAAGAGCAAGGTGTAAAACAAGAACAGTTAAGTGGTACTATACAAAATGATATCCTTAAGGAATTCATGGTAAGAAATACTTACATTTACCCCCCTAAGCCAAGTATGAAAATAATATCTGATATTTTCAAATTTACTTCAGAAAAAATGCCAAAATTTAATTCTATTTCAATTTCTGGATATCATATGCAAGAAGCAGGTGCTACAGCTGACCTTGAGCTTGCTTATACTCTTGCAAATGGCTTTGAATACGTTCGCACAGGCGTAAATGCTGGGCTTAAGATTGATAGTTTTGCCCCAAGACTATCTTTCTTTTGGGCAATTGGGATGAATTTTTTCATGGAAGTTGCAAAAATGCGGGCTGCAAGATTAATTTGGTCTCAGTTAATGAAAAAGTTTAATCCTAGTAATGAAAAATCCTTATGTTTAAGGACACATTGCCAAACTTCTGGGTGGTCACTTACTGCTAAAGACGTATATAATAATGTTACTCGAACATGTGTTGAGGCTATGGCAGCAACACATGGACATACTCAGTCACTTCATACAAATTCCTATGATGAAGCACTTGCACTTCCAACAGACTTTTCTGCTCAAATTGCAAGAAATACTCAACTCTACCTTCAAAATGAGACTGGAACATGTAGGACTGTAGACCCATGGGGTGGCAGTTACTACGTAGAGAGTCTTACGAAAGAGCTATCCAAAAAAGCATGGGAGCATATTAAAGAAATAGAAGATCTTGGAGGTATGTCTAAAGCAATTGAAGTAGGACTGCCAAAAAGAAAAATTGAAGAATCTGCAGCTTTAATACAAGCACGTATTGACTCGGGGCAACAGACTGTTGTGGGTATAAACAAATATTCATTAGAGGAGGAGGAAAATATAGATGTTCTGAAAGTTGATAATACACAAGTAAGATACTCACAGATTGAAAAAATACAAAAGTTAAAGCGCGAAAGAAATGAAGCCGTTTGTCAACAGAGTATTAAAGAGATAGCTGAATGTGCGAGAAATGGAAATGGTAATTTAATGGAACTTTCAATTAAAGCAGCTCGATCCATGGCTACTGTTGGTGAAATCACTCAGGCTATGGAAAAAACTTTTGGAAGACACAAAGCAGAAATTAATTCTATATCGGGGGTATACAAATCAGCAGTGAAAAAATCAGATAAAAATATTTCAAAAGCTTTAAAATTAGTTCAAAGTTTTCAAAAAATTGAAGGCCGTCGTCCAAGGATACTTGTTGCAAAAATGGGGCAAGATGGACATGATAGAGGTCAAAAAAGTTATTGCCACTGCATTTGCAGATATTGGTTTTGATGTTGACATAGGACCTCTATTTCAAACTCCTGAAGAAACAGCCACTCAAGCAATAGAAAATGATGTCCATATTATAGGGGCAAGTTCACTTGCTGCAGGTCATCTAACATTGATTCCTAAGCTGAAGAAGGAATTACAAAAGCATGAACGTGATGATATAATGATAGTTGTTGGAGGTGTAATACCACCTCAAGACTATAAAAAGCTCAAAGAAGCAGGAGCAAGTGCTATTTTTCCACCAGGAACCGTTATATCAGAAGCTGCAATAGAATTAATAAATAAAATTGCAGATTTTAATGGCTTTACACTAACTGATTAACAAAGATCATATGTTGAGAAATAATAAAACAAATATTATAAATCTTATTAATGGAGTCAGAGATGGAAATAGAAAGTTCCTTGCACAAGCAATTACATTAATTGAGAGTGAAAAAAGGGAAGACCAAGTCCAATCCCAGATATTATTAACAAAACTATTTACAAATAATATTACTTCTATTCGTATAGGAATTACTGGCATACCTGGAGCTGGTAAAAGTTCATTTATTGAAACATTAGGCACAAACCTAACAAAAACTGGTTTTAAAGTTGCTGTTCTCACCATTGATCCATCGTCTTCAATTACGGGAGGTTCTATTCTTGGAGATAAAACAAGAATGGTTGAGTTAAGTAGAAATCCCGATGCATTCATCAGACCCTCCCCAACATCTGGAACTTTAGGAGGAGTAAAAAAGTCAACTCGGGAAAGTATACTGCTCTGCGAAGCAGCAGGATATGATGTGATTCTTGTTGAAACGGTTGGAATTGGTCAATCAGAAATATCTATTTCTGAAATGGTAGATTTTTGTCTTCTTATTCTTATCTCAGGGGCTGGAGATGAACTTCAAGGAATAAAAAAAGGTGTTCTAGAGCTTGCAGATATTATTGCAATAAATAAAGCTGACGGAGATAATCTAGAAGCATCAAAGAGAACTGCGCTTGAATATAAAAATGCATTACGTATTTTTCAATCATCTGAAGAAAATGAGACGCCAGTTGTTACTATGAGTGGACTAAAAAATATTGGTGTTGATAATTTATGGGAAGAAATTTCCAAAAAGTTAAATGTAATAAAATTGGATGGAATCTTAAAAAAAATAGAATGATTCAACAAAAAAAATGGATGTGGGAAATGGTTGAAGAAAAAATAATAAGAGAAATTGAGTCCAAGACTGATATAATGAAATTAAAAGCTGAAATGGAAGAATTAATTTCAAATGGAAAAATTACACCTGTTAGTGCCGCAGAAAGTATACTTAAAAACATTTATTCCTAATCACGACTATGAAAATTAAAAAATTAATATTACTGTTTTTTTTAGCAAATATATCTTTTTTGCATTCTATGAATTTAGTCGCAAAAGAACTTCTTAACATAAAAGAAATTATGGAGTTTCATGAAAGTATATTAACAATTGATACACATGTTGATATACCGTTAAATTTTACTACTTCAGACTATGACCCAATGATTATTAATAATCCAACCCACAAGTTTCACTTGCCAACTATGACTGAGGGAGGATTAGACGCGGTATTTTTGGTTGTTTATGCCCAACAAAGGAAGAGAGACTTAGTAAACTATTCTAAAAGTATTTCTGAAGCCTTTTTAAGATTCCATCCAATTCATAAACTTACAAAAGACCTTCACCCCGATAAAATAGGATTAGCATTATCATCTTCGGATATAATTAGCCTGAATAATCAAAATAAAAAAATAGCCCTGATAGGCGTAGAAAATGGCTTTCCCATTGGAAACGACTTAACTCTTCTGAAAACTTTTTATGATTATGGAGCAAGGTATTTTGGCTTTCTTCATGATGGACATAATGATTTAGGGGACTCTGCAAGGCCTCAGGAAAGATT
>CACGTM010000021.1 GCA_902575965.1 uncultured Alphaproteobacteria bacterium
TATTAACCGGGGCAACTAAAACACTGTTTGAGCCAATAAATACCCCATCCCCAATTTCAGTCTTAGATTTATTAAACCCATCATAATTTGCAGTAATGGTTCCCGCCCCAATATTTGATCCCTTTCCAACATTTGCATCACCAACATATGCAAGATGATTAACCTTGGCACCTGATTCAATTTGGCTATTCTTAATTTCTACAAAATTACCCACACGAGCGTCTTCTTTTATAGTTGCTCCAGGTCGAAGACGAGCATATGGGCCAATTACCGCATGATCAGATACTACTGAGTGTTCAAGGTGACAAAAACCCTTAATTTTTACATTTGACCCAACTGACACGCCAGGTCCAAAAATTGTGAAGGGGCCAATCTCTACATCCTGTCCCAAAATTGTGTCAAAAGAAAAAAAGACAGATTTAGGATCTAAGAGTGTAACACCCCTTTTCATAAAGTTCTCTCTGTATCTTTCTTGAATAACTGCTTCTGCTTGCGCAAGATCACTTTTATTATTTATACCAACACATTCATCCTTTGAGCATTCAACAAAAGTTGTCTTACCCCCACCTTTGTTAATTATGGAAACAATGTCTGTCAAATAAAACTCTTTCTTTGAATTATTATCTTTTATCTGATTTACGGATTCTAGAATTGATTGCCCCGATACCGCCATAATTCCTGAATTACATAAATTATTTTTAAGCTCTTCGTCTGAAGCATCAGATGCCTCAATTATCTTCTCTACATAATTATCTTTTACAAACACTCTTCCATAAGAATTTAAGTTTTCTTCTTTGAAAGCAAGAAGAGCAGCCTCTGATCCATCCTCAATAATTTTTACTAAATGATTTAAATTTGATGAGGATATTAATGGAGTATCTCCATATAAAATTAAAATATTATCAGGAATATCATCCATTGTCTCTAATGCAATCTTAACAGCATGACCCGTCCCAAGTCTCTCTTTTTGCTGTACTGTCTGATATGGAAGAAACAATTTATGATTTTTCTCCATCTCTTTACCAACAACTAAAATTATATCTTTATAACCTGCCTGAGAAACTGTCTCGAGAACATGACTAATCATTGGTCTTCCGGCTAGATTATGCATAACCTTGGGTTTAGTAGAATGCATCCGTTTACCCATTCCGGCTGCCAGAATAATAACTGACGTTGTGGCTTGGGTCATAAAAAGTATCCTTATTTATGTTAAACGGGAAATATTGTGCCTAAATTATTTCTATACTACCAGCTGCTTTTTTTACAGTATCCACATTTGGACCCAAAACAACTGCCATCCTTCTATACTTTCGTGTATTTGGTTTACCAAATACACGAACATCTACAAGGTTTTCTCTCATCGCCTGTTCTACACCTTTGATGGTAAAATCATTCTTTTCTTCGGCCGCAAGAACAACATGACTGGCTCCCTCTTTTTCAAAAAAATCTTTATAAATTGGGTATCCAAGTATGGCTCTGGCATGTAAATCAAATTCGCTTAATGATTGCGTAAATAAGGTTACTAAGCCTGTATCATGCGGCCTTGGGCTTAATTCACTAAATATTACATCATGACCTCTAATAAAAAATTCTACCCCAAAAATACCAACACCTCCAAGGTCATCAGTGATAATTTTTGCCATTTCTTGTGCTTTTTTTTCTACGCTTTCTGAAGCCTGACTTGGCTGCCAGCTGTACTGATAATCGCCTCTCTCCTGATGGTGGCCTATTGATTTACAAAAAATTGTAGGTGCATTATTTTGTTTTATAGTTAGAAGAGTTATTTCATAATCAAAGTCAATAAACTCTTCTGCAATAACTCTTTTTCTATCACCCCTCATACCACTAACTGCGTAACTCCATGCTTGCTCAACATCCAATTTATCTGAAATAAGTGACTGTCCCTTTCCACTGGAGCTCATTACAGGTTTAACAACCAATGGAAAGCCAAGTTTTTGAGTAACATCTTTTAAATCAGCTAGTGATTCCGCATATTCAAACTTTGCTGTCTTTAATCCGAGTTCATGAGCTCTATCGCGAATATGGTCACGATTCATAGTCAGATTGACTGCCCTAGCACTTGGTATAACAGTAAACCCTTTCTCCTCAGCTTCAACAAGAACCTCAGTTCTTATTGCTTCAATCTCAGGTACAATTAAATCAGGTTTGTAATCTAAGATCTCCCTCATTACCTGCTCACCATCGAGCATATCTATCACAGCACGGGAATCAGTTACCTGTTGAGCAGGGGCATTATCATAGCTATCACAGGCTCTGACATGACATCCCAGTCTTTTTAGACTAATGACAAGTTCTTTGCCCAACTCTCCACTTCCAAGTAGTAAAATTTTCTTCATTTTCTAATCATCAAAAAAAATTAAATAGAGTTCTATTTCTCATCATATTTTGTATGTAAAGCATTTAATACTCTATCAAGGAATTTGCTTCTCCATTCCTCTCTTGCTTTCAATTCCTCTGGAGATGGATCAAATTTCTCGATCTCATCCGAAAGAAAGATTCCTTTTTTTTCCAGAATCCTTTGATGGCTATCTAAACGGTCTCGAGTTACGGAAAGCTCAGAAGCGAGTTCCATCACCATTGATATAAGTCTATCTATATTCGGGTCATCAAAGAAATGCGGGTTTCTTCCCTTTGGCGTCAAATAAACTTCTTTATTCTCGGTTTCTACCACAACTGATTAAACCTCCTATGCAATAACTAAATTTAACATAAACATACATGTAAAAAATAAAAAATAATATGGGTTTATTTCTACCTATTCATCTTGTGATACTGGTTATTAGGCTGCATATCAAGTCCGGATGCAATTCTATTTGACATATTAAAAAAAGCAACGGTATCAGCAATATCAAAAATATCCTCTTCTTTAAATCCTGCTTCTCTAAGCTCGTCACGATCACAATCTTCAATTATAGAAGGATCTTTTGTTAGTTTATATGCAAAATCAAGCATCGATTTATTTCTTTTATCCAATCCTGCAGCCCGATAATTTATTGATATTTTTTCGGCTAACTCAGGATCCCCCGATAGTTGCCTTACAGCTTGGCCATGAGCAACCACACAGTAAAGGCAGTGATTTGTTGATGAAACAACAACTGCAATCATTTCCCTTTCAAGTTTGGATAAACCACTTTCACCTAACATTAATTCATTATATGTTGAAACAAAGTTTTTTAACTTTTCAGGTCGGAATGCATATGACAATAAGACATTGGGTACAAATCCCAGCTTTTCTTCACAGACTCTAAAATACTTCTTCATACCTTCGTCAAGGTTGTCTATAAGTACATCTCGGCTGGGAGTATTAATTGCCATCAATTTAGGAGTTTTTTTCATTTTAAACATCTCCACTTTAAAAATTTTTTGTGTAATACTTGATTTTATATTACCAGCTAAATTGTAGGCTCGAGATAGATTATTTCGAGCAGCTCTTGGAAAGAATAAGGTATGAGCTTAGAGAAACGCAAGCGCCAAATTACTCTTGATTCTGCAATAAAATCAAGAATCCTAGTGCTTGATGGTGCAATGGGGACAATGATACAAGACCAAAAGCTTGATGAAAAAGGCTACAGAGGAGAAAAATTTAAAGATTGGAGCAAGCCAATTAAAGGCAACAATGATATACTTTCACTTACCCAACCAGAGATAATTTACAATATTCATAAATCTTTTTTAGAGGCCGGTGCTGATATTACCGAGACAAATACATTTAGCTCTACTTCAATTGCACAATTAGACTATGGTATGGAAAGCTATGTTTATGAACTAAATGTTGAGTCAGCTAGGATTGCCAGAAAAGCATGTGAAGAATTTAATCATATTACCCCAAACAAACCTAGGTTCGTTGCAGGGGCATTAGGACCTACAAATAGGACTGCTTCAATTTCCCCTGATGTAAATGACCCTGGTAAAAGAAATATTTCCTTTGATGAGCTTAAGCTTTCATACAAAGAAGCCATAAAAGGACTAATTGATGGTGATGTGGATCTTTTACTTATAGAAACAATATTTGATACTCTTAATGCAAAAGCAGCAATATTAGCTGTAGAAGAAACTTTTGATGAAATAGGTATTAAATTGCCAATAATGATTTCAGGAACATTAACCGATTTATCCGGGCGAACTTTGTCGGGACAAACACTAGAAGCGTTCTGGAATTCAATAAGACATTCAAATGCCTTTTCGGTAGGCCTAAATTGCGCGCTTGGTGCAGATCAACTTTATCCATATGTTCGCGAACTTTCAAAGATCGCTGATACAAATATTTGCGTATATCCTAATGCTGGCTTGCCAAATGAATTTGGTGAATACGACCAAACTCCAAAGGAAATGGCTGAGCTTATGGGAGAGTGGGCAGATGAGAAACTTGTAAATATTATGGGCGGATGTTGTGGAACTACTCCTGAACATATTAGAGTCATTTCAGAAACAATAAAGAATAAGAAAACTAGAATTATTCCCTCACTATCACCCCAAATGAAACTATCTGGTCTTGAGCCACTAAAAATATGAATAGTAATAACGAAACCCCAGTTCTTAATTTTGTTAATATTGGAGAACGTACCAATGTGACGGGTTCGCTTAAGTTTAAAAAGTTAATTCTTAACAATGACTTTGAAAGTGCTTTAGATGTAGCAAGACAGCAAGTAAATAATGGTGCACAAATCATAGATATCAATATGGATGAAGCTATGATTGATTCAGAACAAGCTATGAAAATTTTCTTAAATCATATTGCCTCTGAACCTGAAATTTGCCGAGTACCAATTATGATTGACTCTTCAAAGTGGTCAGTCATCGAGTCAGGATTAAAGTGTGTTCAAGGAAAGTGCATAGTCAACTCAATAAGCCTTAAAGAAGGTGAAGAAATATTTTTAAAGCAGGCCCTACAAGCTAAAAGATATGGGGCAGCTATTGTTGTTATGGCTTTCGATGAAAACGGTCAAGCTGATACAGTTGATAAGAGAGTTAATATTTGCAGACGCTCTTATAATTTGCTCAAAGATAAAATTAATTTTCCAACTGAGGACATAATTTTTGACCTAAACATTTTTGCTGTGGCTACTGGAATAGAGGAGCACAACTCATACGCAATCGACTTTATTGAAGCAACAAGAAAAGTTAAAAATATGTTACCAGAGTGTCAAATCTCAGGGGGAGTGTCAAATATTTCATTCTCATTTAGGGGAAATGATACTGTTCGAGAAGCAATGCATTCTGTTTTTCTATACCACGCAATTCAAGCAGGAATGTCAATGGGAATTGTAAATGCCGGACAACTTACAATTTATGATGAGATCCCAGAAAAACTCAAAGAGTTAGTTACCGATGTAATCCTTAATAAAAGAGAAGACTCCACCGATAGATTACTTGAGCACGCTGAGAGCTTTAGAAAAGATAAAGTTAATAAAGCCAAAGATCTTAAGTGGCGAGAAAAAAATGTGAATGAAAGACTCAAATACTCTCTTGTTAATGGATTAACAGAGTTTATAGAACAAGACACAGAGGAGGCAAGAATAAACAGTTCTATAGCACTAGATGTTATTGAAGGCCCTCTTATGGATGGAATGAATGTTGTTGGTGATTTATTTGGTGCAGGAAAAATGTTTCTACCGCAGGTAGTTAAGAGTGCAAGAGTAATGAAGAAATCTGTTGCGTTACTTATTCCTTTTATTGAAGCAGAAAAAAGCGAGCTATCAGATAAAAAGGCTAAAGGAAAGATAGTATTAGCAACTGTAAAAGGTGACGTTCATGATATTGGAAAAAATATTGTAGGAGTTGTTCTGCAATGTAATAACTTTGATATTGTAGATCTGGGTGTAATGGTTCCATCAGAAAAAATTCTTCAAACTGCAATTGATGAGAATGCAGATATAATAGGGCTATCTGGACTTATAACCCCCAGCCTCGAGGAAATGGTTCTTATTGCTAAAGAAATGAATAAAAAAAATATGAAAATACCTTTATTAATAGGTGGGGCAACAACTTCAAAATTACATACTGCTATTAAGATTGAACCTAATTACCCAGAAAAAACTATCCATGTTACTGATGCCTCTAGAGCAGTTGGAGTATCAACAAATTTATTATCAAAAGAAAAAAAGAAGGACTTTATTTCTGAAATAAAACAAAATTATTCGGATATGCGCAAAAGTTATGAAAAAGGTAAGAAAAATAAAGTTGAGAATAAGATTGAAAACGCAAGAAAAAATAAATTAAAAATTGATTGGGCCAATTATACTCCTCCAAAACCCAAAAAGCTTGGCCTCACACATTTTAATGAATTTGAAATAACTGAATTAATTGAACGGATTGATTGGACTCCTTTTTTTTCCACATGGGAAATTAAAGGAAAATATCCTGATGTTCTAAATGATAAGTTTGTTGGAAAGACAGCATCTGATTTGTTCAATGATGCACAAAAGATGCTTGATAATATCATCAATAAAAAATTAATCACTTGCAATGGAGTAGTAGGTTTTTGGCCTGCCAATTCGGTTGGTGAAGATATAGAAGTTTACTCAGATGAAATGAGGAAAACTAAAATACAAACACTATATACTTTAAGGCAACAAATGAAGAAAAGTTCAACAGTAAAACCCAACTACGCCTTATCTGATTTCATTGCTCCATTAAGCACCAAAAAAATAGACTATGTTGGAGCATTCGTAGTTACTTCAGGTATAGGTCTTAATAAGTATATTGAAGAGTTTGAAGATAATAATGATGTATATAACTCTATTCTTATTAAAGCCCTAGGAGATAGATTGGCAGAGGCATTTGCTGAAAAGCTACACGAAATTGTAAGAAAAGATATCTGGGGCTATCAGCCTCAAGAAAACCTTACTAATGATCAATTGATTAGAGAAAAATATACAGGCATCAGACCTGCACCAGGATATCCGGCTTGTCCAGACCATACTGAAAAAGATACAATATGGAAATTATTAAACGCAAAAGAAAATACTGGAGTCTCACTGACGGAAAGTTTTGCAATGCTTCCTTCATCTTCTGTATCAGGATTATATTTTTCACATCCTAAGAGTTGTTATTTTGGTGTAGGAAAAATTGAAGCAGATCAGGTTGAAGATTATGCTAAACGAAAAGGACTTGATATTCAAATGATAGAAAAATGGCTAGCGCCTAATTTAGGCTATGATAGAAACTAAACCCTAGTTAGAAAAAAAAACAATAGATACTAGATAAATACCAACAAATGTTCCGCTTGCTGCACTTAATATCAGTGAAATATTTCTTTTTATCTTGCTAACATGTATTTTTAATTTGTTATTCATAACCCAAGAAATCAAAAAACCTGAAAAAAAACAGAAAGAAGAACTCAAAAATATAATTTCCTCATAGGAATAATTATTTTGAAAGAAGAAAACCGACATAACAAAAGATATAAAAAAAGTGGATATAAAAAGAAATAAAGGATAAGGAAACTCCCTTAAGAAAATCTTCAAACTGTGGATAAATAACCACTTCCTTACACCCGAAGCTATTTTAGGAAGCTCCTTTGAATTTATCCAATTAGAAGCTGTGACCTTAGCTAAATCTACATTATCTCCTTGATCATTTTCTAGAGAATTTGGTAAAGCCGCAATTACATCATGACTTTGTGAACCAACGCTCTTTAACAATACAAGCATGCAATTAGTTATCTTGTCTTCTGCAAGAATAAAGGAGAGATTCTCAAAATTTGACCTTGATTTCCACCAAGTCTCTCTTTCGGAGTCATACCATATAAGTTTTTTTTCCAAAAAAAATCTCCAATAAAACTGTAAACTATCATATTTAGATTTTTTTTAACTAATATTTCATGATTTTACAAATTATTAATAGTAAAATAAAATTCAAGAAAAACACGATATTTGATACAGATGCATAAAAAGTACATAAAAACATTTAAAGCTCTTACTTACACATGGTCACTGTCTCTATATATTGCTTGTATTATACCAGCTGAAAAAATTCCATTAAATAAAGGATATGATAAAATTGAGCATTTTGCTGCATATTTTATTTTAACATGTCTAATTTTTTGTGGATGGCCTAGAATTAGTTCTCTAAAAATACTTGCTTTTGTTTTGCTTTTTGGTGCATTTATTGAACTAACTCAATTTTTTATCCCATCAAGAACAGCTGAATTATTAGACATTCTGGCTAATATATTTGGGATGAGTTTAGGACTACTTATTATGAATTTATTTAAAAAAAAATACTCAGAATGAAGACAGGGGTTGCTTAAATTATAAAGCCCTGTTAGAAGGCCGTTCTAACAAAAGGAATTAGAAAATTATTTTTTTTGGTGTATAGTAAAAATAAAGGGGGTGTAGCTCAGTTGGTTAGAGCGCCGGCCTGTCACGCCGGAGGCCGCGAGTTCGAGTCTCGTCACTCCCGCCACTATTTACTCCTTCTAGGATCCATCTGTGATCGTAAAACCTCCATCAACAACTATAGTTTGGCCCGTAATATATTGAGATGCCTTTGATGCTAGAAAAATAGCAACCCCAGAGATATCCTCTGGCTCAGCGAGTCGCTTTAATGGAGTATTCTGCTCCCATCTTTTTCCACCTTTACCATCCCAAAGCGCTTTAGCAAAATGAGTTTTTACTAGCCCTGGCGCTATGGCATTAACTCTAATATTTTTTTCTCCAAGCTCTAATGCATAGTTTCTTGTCATTTGATTCATTGCCGCTTTAGACATTGCATATGTACCGATAAGTTTACTGCCAGCATTTGCAACCACAGAAGATATTAATATTATTGACCCTCCCCCATTTTTAATCATATCAGGAATAGAAAAATTAATAAGCCACATCGGACCTTGAAGGTTTGTTTTCATAATTTTCTCAAAAACAGTATCTTCAACTTCTACCATTGAGCCATAAGCAGGATTAGATGCTGCATTACAAACAAGAATATCAATAGGTCCTAATTTAGAATGGCATTCTTTTATCAAATTCTTAACTTGAAGTTTATCAGACACATTACAGGAATAAGCTATTGCTGTACCACCATGTGAATTGATTTCATTCGCCACATCACTACACACCTTACTATCTCGACTGGTAATAACAACTTTTGCACCTGCATCAGAAAGTGATATCGCAATTGACTTCCCAATGCCTCTAGAGGAACCAGTTACTACCGCCACCTTACCAGATAAACTAAAACGATTCATACTTTCACCTGTTAATAAAAATTGATTTAAAATGTTTCTGAAGAGATAATTTGTTTCCCGATTGGCTTTCCTATAATTTCCATGTCTTTCATAACAATATTTCCTCTAACAATAGTTGAAACTGGCCACCCTGTTACCTCTAAACCGTCATAAGGTGTCCATGATGACCTTGAAGCAATCCAATTATTTTCAATTACTTTTTTCTTTTTTAAATCAACTATTGTCAGATCAGCGTCATAACCTAAAGCTATTCTACCCTTATTAATAAGATTATATATCCGTGCTGGACCGTAACTTGTTAAATCAATAAGCCTAAGAAGGGATAATTTACCCGCATTTACGTGATTTAACATAATAGGAACCAAAGTTTGCACACCTGTAAGTCCAGAAGGACTATGAGGATATGGTCTTTGCTTCTCTTCTAAGGTATGGGGAGCATGATCAGAACCTATACAATCAACTATTCCTTTCTCAAGAGCTTTCCATAAAGCCTCTTGATGATATTTTGACCTAATAGGGGGATTCATTTGGGCTAAAGTTCCTAAACGTTCATAGGCTTCAGGTGATGATAATGTTAGATGCTGGGGTAACACTTCGACAGTAGCTATATCTTTATAATTCTTAAGAAAATCCATTTCATTCGCAGTTGAGATATGAAGAGTATGAACTCTTCTATTATTTCTTTTTGCTATCTCAATTAATTTCTTTGTTGCAAATAAAGCTGAATACTCATCTCTCCATTCTTCATGCCTTGATACATGAGGATTTCCCAAAATTAAATCTTGCCTCTCCTCAAGCCTTTCTTGGTCCTCACAGTGAACTGCAACTCTCCTAAATCCATTTTTTAAAACCCCTTCAATATCTGACTCATTACTCACTAATAAGGAACCTGTTGATGAACCCATAAACATTTTCACCCCCGCAACTCCTTTACGTTTTTCGAGTTTAGAAAGTGAATGAATATTTTCGGGACATGCGCCCACAAAAAAAGAATAATCAACCCATGATGTCTTTTCAGCTTTAGAAAACTTATAATCTAATGAAGAGTCGTTTATTGTTGGAGGATCAGTGTTAGGCATCTCAAAGTAACCTACTACTCCACCTAAAGCAGCTCCTCTGCTCCCGCATTCAATATTTTCCTTATGCTCTAACCCAGGCTCTCTAAAATGTACCTGAGTATCTATTACTCCAGGAATAACAGTTAAATTCTCAGCATTAATTATGTTTTTTGCTTTGCCAGTATCTATCTGACCAAAATCTGCAAACTTTTGATCTTTGATAGCAACGTCTACTTGAGACGGGCCACTAGGAAACCAAACATTCCCGCCCTTAATCAACAAATCATATGATGACAATATTTTTCTCCCATACGGTTAACTGTTTTCAGAGAGCACTTCAAAAATATTTCCTTTATAGCTTACTCCAATAATATGACACTGGTGCCAAATAGAATAAAAAAGAAGTATCCAAGCTCTTTGGATGTTTTTTTTATCTATATTATTAAATATTTTTAAAACAGTCTCTCTTTTACAAAAACTTTTTACTCCAACCTGATCAGCAACAAGGTTTGGCAATATACTACCACTTTGATTCATCCAATCCCCGATGGGGACAGAAAATCCGCTTTTTTTATCGAACGGTTGAGTTTTCGGAAAAAACTTATTTAGCCATAATCTTATTATCCATTTTCCTCGCCTTCCCTGAATCTTTAAATTATCAGGCAAATGGAACAAAAAAGATGCTATATCCTTATCCAAAAATGGGACCCTTCCTTCGATACCATTAGCCATTAAACACCTATCCAACTTAATTAGTAAATCATTTACTAACCAATGCTCTAAATCTAAGAATTGCATTTTTTGTAATCTATTTAAAACTATTCTATTTGGATGACTAATATTATCAATAGAAACCCCTGAGCTCCAAGAATTTAATTCATTGTAAAAAATTGAAGTATTACTATATATATGTTCTGACCAAGGTTCTTTTTTGAACGGCCACATTCTTTGGCCGCTCCTGTATCTTCCATACCCAGCACCAAGTTCATCTCCACCTTCGCCACTTAGTACAACCTTGGTATCATTAGAAATTTTTTTAGCTAAAACATAGGTCGGAATAATCGCATAATCGGCGACAGGATCATCCATTGAGAAAATAACTTCAGGTAATATAGAAAAAAAGTCCTTATAATTCATTTCAAAAGAATAATGTTTGACACCAAATAAATCTGAAATTCTTTTTGCTTTATCTCGTTCATCTAGGTCAAGTCTCTTATCATAACCAATTGTGTAAGTAGTGAGTTTATTGTCGCTGAATCTAGACATCCCACTTAGGATAGCAGTAGAGTCTATACCACCAGATAAGAATAACCCGATAGGAACTTCAGACCTTCGGTGCCTATCTAATGTTTCCATCCATAAATTATCAAATTTTTCAATAGAACAGTTAACTGAGTGAGGATTAAAATCTTTATCAATTTTTTTATCGATTTTTTCTAGAATCCTAGTTTCTATTATCCTACCATTTTTGATTACTATCGTCTCACCAGGAGACACTCTCTTGATATTTTTTAGCAAAGTTTCTCTGTTTGGAATAAATTGAAAAGCAAATAGGTTATTCCTTGATTCTACGTTTTCTTCTCGCTTCAATAATCCAGCCTTTATAAAAGAGTACGGCTGGGAGGAAAACCAAAAAAAATCTTCTGTCTCAAGTGTGTAAAGAGGTTTTATACCAAAAACATCTCTGGATAAGATTAAAATTTCTTTTTTTATATCGAGAAGAGCAAAACTATACATACCTCTAATATGTTTCACAAAGTCTAATCCATAGACATTATATAATGCTAAAATAGACTCATTATCACTACCAGTAGAGAATACCAATTGATTAAATTCTTCACGGATATCAAGGTCATTATATATTTCTCCATTAGCAACAAGAATATTATCAAAATTATCTTTGATTGGCTGCTTTCCATTTTGGACGTCAATAATTGATAACCGAGTATGAACAAGCCCATATGATTTATAAAAATAATCGCCGTAACCGTCGGGACCTCTATTAAATAAAGATTCTTTAATATCCCTCATAATTTTTTTTGAGGGCAAATTCCAACTTTTTCCTGAGTAGCCTGCTATTCCACACATTTTGATTACAAATTATATAAATTAAGACTGAGCGTAAGAAATAACTTTTGAAAAAAGATTCAAATATTGTGGAACTGTAATTTCAGGAGAATATGTTTGAGAAAATTTATTATATCCCTCTTCCCCAATTTTTTTGGCAAAAACTTTATCATCCTTAACAAGTTTAATTGCTTGAGAAAATCTTGAGACATCGTCTATAGGCACAAGAAGGCCATCTTCATTATGAGTTATTAATAATCCAGGGCCAACACTGTCACAAGCAACAACTGGTTTTTTCTGAGCCCAACCCTCAAGGACCTGTACTCCCACGAAGTCTTTTTTCGAAGGACATACAACAATATCACAGGCCGAAACAACTGATGCCGCATCTTTACTCCATGTAATAAATCTTGTCCTTGGCTTTATACCCTCTTCCCTTGCCATTAACTCAAGGTTTTTCATATGCTTACCATCCCCAAGTATCCAAAAATATACGCCTGATAATCTTGCTATAGCCTTCATTAAATTTTCTATGCCCTCATCTGAAGGCAGTGGTCCAATTAATATTGCAACAATTGATCTGTTAGGTGTGAAGAAACGTTGCCTATCAATCGGCTCCATTTTATTGGGAAGGATAATAGGTGGCATAACACTTATTCTATTTCGTGGCCACCCAGACTGAACCGCCGGTTCTGTTCTTTGAGAATTAAGAGAAAATAAATGCTTACAAGACTCATATTTATATAATGCAAAATCTTTATTTACATATGCAATATGATTTCTTTTGATTTCGCACAAAAAAAACGAAACATCCGAAGTCCAACTAACCACAATGTCTGGGTCAAAATTCTCAATGGCAAGATATAATCTCTTTTTACTAGAAAAATCAAACCTAGGTTTTATTGGAAGCTCTAAAGGTGGCATTCCAATAGAGCTTAATCTTTTTGCTCTATCTGGATTAGACTTAATAACTAATTTCTGAGTAACATTGAAATCATTTAGCGCAGTTACAGTGTATTCAAATGCCCTTTCAACCTCCCCAAACGCATGTCCAGACATAGCATGCAAGATTCTCACAGAGACCTCCATAGGTTTCAAGTAAAAAGCTTCTTAGAAACGAACTTATTGAAAATTGTTAAACTATTCTTAAATAATATCAACTACTTTGGTGGCGTCTATTAGATATTATTTATTAAAATTAGCATAAAAGATATATTTAAAGCCAGATTTGAGAAACTATTTCAGCAGTCTTTTCCCAAGAAAGTTCGCTTTCTGTATCGTCAAAACCTGACTTGAGAGAAGTATAAAATGTATCTTCAGATAATATCTTTATACAAATATTAACTAGTGCATCTTCATCTGGAACAATGTAACCAGTTTTATTATTCACAATAATATCGTCTACACCTCCAAGAGAGGTTGATATTGCTGGCAATTTAGAAGCTTGACTATCTCTAAGTGTCCAACAAGCTAAATCAAGTTTATTTGATTGGTAAAGGTGAACTCTTGAATTTTGATATTCTTTTGACATTTCTCTATCACCTTTTGGTGAAACCACCTCAATATTACATTCGTTACAAGTCAAATAATAATCAACTAAATCAGATATGGATGAAGGATAATCACCTGAGTTTAGAGAGCGGAATAAGATATTGGAAAAAACTTTCAATTTAGCATCTGGTTTTTGAGGTTGGATATTATTTTTCCATATTTTTAACAAATTAATTAGGCCATTTTTAGGATTCGTTGTGACTAATGCAGTAGGAGAAGGAACTTCTATTTTATCATCAGCTTCTTCATTCAATTCACCCAAGGTATCCAAAGAATGATTTGGGTCAGTTATTGTACCCGGGGGTTGGCCAGATTTTATAAATGACTTATTTACCCCAGGAGAAACCACAACAGAGGATAATCTTCCCTTATATTCCCCAGCTTGCCTATCTGTAAGAAACATTAATCGAGGAGCATAAGATGAGAGGACAGTTGCATTCTCAGTTGTACCTAGATATCTAGGATCATCCACCACCCACAAAACCCTTGAGTCAGCTCGTGGGACTAATTTAAATAAATTCGGGTCTTTTAATGCAATAACTAGATCAACATCCTGGGGAATATCCTGACCTATGGGTCGCCACCTAGCACCGTCTGCCATTAAAGCATGTTTACAATTATTTAGGACTGTAACACGATTACCAAATTTAGTAAGAGCGCCTGCGAGAGATGCAAATGCCTTCTGAGCACCACCAAGAGGCCTACTTAATGAAGTAAATCCATCATAAGAAATATTTGAATTATCGAGCATTACTATATTCATGGTGAGTTTATAACCTGTCTCTAAGGTAATGTTAAGCCTATGTTATACTTTCCCTTGTTCTTCATGAAAAATTAGCTAAATTATTAATAGAAAGACGAAAGAGGTTTAGAAAAAAGTGAAAATTTTTTATACTAATATGAAATATAGATCAGTAATATCACTTCATGGTGATGATAGAATAAATTTTCTACAATCCATAGTAACAAATGATGTTGAAAAGACTAAGAGTCAACATGCAACTTGGGCAGCACTTTTATCTCCTCAAGGTAAATTCCTTCATGATTTTTTTATATTCTCATGTAACGATACTCTTTTTTTAACATGTGAAAAAGATAGAGAGGATGATCTAATATCAAGGTTAGAAAGACTAAAACTACGAGCAAAAGTTATCATAAAAAAAGAAGATACTCTTAAACTTTTTGTTTTATGGAACCCAGACATTCCAAATGAGTATATACTAAAAGAAATAATTGATAATGTGCAAAACCAAGATAGCCTTATTTTTTCACCTGATCCTCGATTAGAAAATTCTGGAATATTCATTATTTCCAAACAAAGTGACTTAAGCCATTTTCTTGATAATAATATTTTTTTTCCGACACCATTTATGGCTTATGAAAAAGTTAGAATTAAATCAGGACTTCCCGATGGAAGCAGGGATATGCCAGTAGAGAAATCTTTTATTCTTGAAAATGGATTTAAAGAACTAAATGGTATTGATTTCAATAAAGGTTGCTATATTGGTCAAGAGGTAACAGCTCGTATGCACTATAGAGGGCTTATTAAAAAAAGATTAGTACCAGTTCATATTGATGGCCCTCCCCCTTTAATTGGTTCGTTGCTAAATATAAATAATAAGAAAGTTGGAATAATGATGTCATCCGTTGACAAATATGGTCTAGCATTAATAAACTTTAAGGAATGGTCTAAGTTAAAAAACACAGACCTAAAATTTTCAGAGACTGTAATTAAGCCATCAATTCAAGAATGGATGAAAGTAGAAAATATTTAACTCCTTGCCCCAATTAATAATTATGCTGTCTTTATATAATTTATTATTTATTAACTCACATAACTCCGAAATAATTTTCTGGCTTTTGCAAATGGGGTAAAATAAAGACCCCAAACTGGGGAATATTCAAGATGTTCATTATTAGCAAGACCTATATTAAGCTGAGTTTTTTCTTTAGGAATTACAAGAGTGCCAAAAATCCAATCCCATAAAGAAAAGACTATTGCAAAGTTTTTATCTAAATGCTCTTTTGCGGTACTGTGATGGATGAAATGCTGTGCAGGACTACTAACAACTCTTCCAATAACACTCCCAAAGTCTAACCATATATGAGAGTGGCGAAGATTAGCATAAAAATTACTACCTATTGTAGCAATACTAGTACTCCATATTGTAAAAGCTCTAACTTCTCCATCAATAAAAAATATAAAGATAGCATTAACAAAACCTAAAATAATAGCAATACATATTCCCTGTACTATTTTCTCAACAGGGTGAATACGATAAGCAGTTACAGGATTTAAAACAGCCGCAGCGTGATGAATCTTATGAAACTCCCAGAGTATCGGGACTTTATGAGTGATATAATGAGATACCCATAATGCAAAATCAAGGGACAAAATTGCAAAAATAGTATAAAAGGTAGTTGTAATATTTGTAGAAGAAATAATATCTCCCTCTACAAAAACAAGACCTAGTAAGGCAGTATAAAAATCTGATGCAGCAACAACTGTTATCACCAAAGTTGTAAATGTAATAAAGTTTGTCAGAATAGAATTAACAAAATAAAATTTGTAATCGAGTAACGAAGACCAATGTAAAAAGACAGACCTAGGTAAACAATATTTAATAACATTTTTTATATTACTTAAACCAAAAGTTGAAATTGAATTCTCACGGTCCCTGAGAAAATAAATTAAACATGCAAGAAATAATGCAAAAAAATCCAGACTATATTTAACCGATGATTTATGCCAACAAAAACTGCATCTTTCAAAGCATAAAAAGACTCAATAATAAAATAAATTAAATTTGTTTTGGCAGTTTCAAAAAAATCTTCCACCTCACCCTCCACTTTGAGGATTTAATAAAAAAGATTAAGAGTAATTCGTAATAGTATTTTAGCCTGAATATCCTCTTAAAGCTGCTTGCGCCGCAGATAATCTAGCAACAGGTACACGGTAAGGCGAACAAGAAACATAATCAAGACCAATCTTTTGACAAAAATCAATAGAACGCGGATCACCTCCATGTTCACCACAAATCCCTAATTTTATGGAGGGCCGTGTTAGCTTGCCTTTTTCTGAAGCAAATTTTATTAGTTCACCAACACCTTTTTGGTCTATAGAAGAAAAGGGGTCATTTTCGTAAATATTTTTCTTAAGATATACTTCCAAGATTGGAGCACAATCATCACGAGAAATACCAAATGTAGTTTGTGTAAGATCATTTGTGCCAAAACTAAAAAATTCTGCAGTCTGAGCTAGCTCTTCAGCACATAATGCAGCTCGGGGTAATTCTATCATCGTTCCAATTTGGTAGTTGAAACTTATATCTTCTTTTTCAAAAATTTCCTTAGCTACATTATCAATAATTTCTCTTATAAAATCAAATTCTTTTCCTTCTGTGATCAAAGGAACCATAATCTCAGGAATTACTCTTTTCCCGTCTTTTATAATTTGTATTCCTGCCTGAAAAATTGCTGTAACCTGCATTTTATATATTTCTGGATAAGTAACACCTAGTCTACAACCTCTATGACCAAGCATTGGATTAATTTCTGTAAGATTATTTAATGCATTATTAACAGTTTCTAAAGAAACACCTGTAGATTCTGCTACCTCTATTTTTTCCTTTTCACTTTGCGGGAGAAATTCATGAAGTGGAGGATCAAGAAGCCTAATAGTGACAGGTAACCCTTCCATTATATTGAACAACTTAAGGAAATCGTCTTTTTGATATGGTAATAGCTTACTTAATGCATTGATACGCCCCCCCTCGTCGGTTGCTAAAATCATTTGTCTTATGTTTATGATTCTACCCTGATCAAAGAACATATGCTCTGTCCTACATAACCCGATACCCTCCGCACCGAATTTTCGTGCAACCCTCGCTTCCTCTTCTGTTTCAGCGTTAGTTCTTATCTTCATATCTCTTATTTCATCAACCCATTCCATTAAAGTTCCAAAGGCACCAGTGAGCTGAGGCTCAATTGTTCTAACCCTTCCACTAAAAATACTTCCTGAGGTTCCATCAATTGTAATAATATCACCCTCATAAATCATAGTGTCCTTTATACTAAAATAATTTTCTGACTCGAAAACCTGAACCTCTCCAGCTCCTGATACGCATGGAGTTCCCATACCACGAGCTACCACAGCAGCATGGCTTGTCATTCCTCCTCTAGTAGTCAAGATCCCTTTTGCTACGTGCATCCCTGCAATATCTTCAGGGCTTGTCTCCCTCCTTACAAGAATTACCTCTTCACCTTTCCTAACCCAGTCTTCAGCTTCTTTAGAATTGAAAACAACTTTACCACTTGCTGCCCCTGGAGAAGCCGGTAAACCTCTAGTAAGTAATGGAGAATTGTCTTCGGGGTCTAACATAGGATGTAAAAGTTGATCTAGTTGCTCAGGATTAATACGTTCAACGGCTTTGTCTCTAGATATTAATTTTTCATTTGCCATATCAACTGCAATTTTAATTGAAGCCTTCGCAGTTCTCTTTCCATTTCTTGTTTGCAACATCCAAAGTTTGCCTTTTTGAATAGTAAACTCCATGTCCTGCATAT
>CACGTM010000022.1 GCA_902575965.1 uncultured Alphaproteobacteria bacterium
TATGTTGATTGGAATATTGTTGGTACCTTGAATCCTTCGGCCCAACTAGCAGTTAGTTTAATTGAGTCATTAAATTGATAAGCACTTGCAAATCTTAATGTTTCTTTTGATCCGGTAGTATTGTGATCATCAATTCTCACCCCACTTGTTATGGTAAAGTTTTTTAAAGGTTTGAACTCGTGTAAGGCAAAGAAGCTATTTATATCTGCTTTTGATTGATCTGCTTTAGTTTCCTCGCGCTCAATACCGAACGCAATTTTCTCCCTATTGCTAACTATAAAATCTCCTTGGTATCTTAAATTTAGTCTCTTTCCTAATGAATCAAAAGTCTTCTCTAGGTTTGTAAAATTATTTCTATCAATACCTGAATACCCGATAGATAAATAATTTATTATATTTTCCTTAATTGGAACTTCAAGATAAAGGTTGCCTACTATCTCTGATGTTTTTGTGCTTAAGTCTCCATCTACTGGTCCAAAATTATCAAACTTTGCATCAGTATCGCTCCATCTTATTGAAGATGATAGTTTCATATCTTTAGCCAAATTAATTGTACCGTTACCGCTAATCATAGATGATGTATAGGGATCGCTTTCCAAATTACCATTTTCTTTATCTGCTTTTGAAATGCCGTCTGATGTAATTTGGGAGAAACCTAGCCTAAAACGATTATTGATATTTGATCTACCTACTGACGCCCCAGCTCTCAATGTATTATAGGAGCCTACCTCACTATAAAAATTTCTAGAAATTTTATTTTCATTTTGTTTTGATGTAATTGAAATCACACCACCAATTGCATCTGATCCCCATAGCGTTGAATGTGTTCCTCTTAGGATCTCAATTTTTTCAATTTCGTTTATATCAATTCTAGAAAAATCAAACCCACCTCCTGGAGACGAAGGGTCATTGATTGGAATACCATCATAAAGAACTAAGGTTTGTTCACTGTCCGCACCTCTAATTCTTACAGAGGCAACCCCACCAAAAGGTCCATTCTGATTGGTTGTCACCCCTGGTGTTAGTGAAATAGCATCTAATGCAAAGTTAATTCCAAGATTCTGAATTTCTTCTTTTGTAATTACAGAGTAGCTTGATCCAAGTTCTTGAGGGTTTTGTTTTAATCTTGAAGCGGTAACTTCTATCTCAGTAATATTTAAATCATCTTTTTGGTTAGCATTTGATGATGAAATGATTATCATCAGGGAGCAAAATAAATATATAATGTACATTTAAAATCCTTTACAAGCTTTATAGAAAGCAAGTATTAACCATCTTGAACCATTGGAGCCCCAATGGAAAATTTGTCGTTGCAAAGGAAATTTAGATATTCCAGTCCACTGAGATTATTCCCGATCTCTGAACGAACGACGCGATGGCAGGTTTCCTGGCTTACTGATCTCTATGGTTGGATTTACCTTCCCGGAGCAGGTCTCCAGTGGATTTGCTACCAACCATTCCTAGCTTACAGTTGCGGGTACAGCCCCGGCATTTAACCGGGTTCCCTTTTAACATTAATGCACCATCTAGATATGCATTCTTCAACTTTAACCTAACTTGTCAATATAAATTTACAAATTTTGTTGTTTTTAATATTGTTATCAATCAATATAGGTTTATGGAAAGCCTAAATCTCTCTCTTAACTCTTTTACTTTTAATACAACACCATCTATTCGATTTGGTAATGGGCAGATTAAAGATTCTACCGATGAGCTTTTATCTCTTTTAGGGTCAAGAATATTATTTATCACTGATAAAGATTTAACCAAATTAGGCTTGTATGACCCAATGCTTGATATTTTTAAAACCAGATCAGCTGATATAAGAATTTTTGATGCTGTTGAATCAGATCCATCATTGAATACTCTTTTATCTGCTGTTCATTTAGGTCAAGAATTTAATGCTACTGGAATTATTGGTTTTGGTGGAGGTTCGCCAATGGATGTAGCTAAATTAGTAGCTCTTTTAGTTGGCTCAGGTGAAAATATTGATGATGCATGGGGTGTCGCTATGGCAAAAGGCCCAAGGTTGCCTCTGGTTCTAGTTCCTACAACTGCTGGTACTGGATCTGAGGTAACTCCTGTCTCTATCATTACTCTAGATGATGGAGAGAAGAGGGGTGTCTCGTCTTCCAAAATTCTTCCTGATATATCAGTTCTTGACCCAGAGCTAACTATGGGTCTTCCCCGTCATACAACTGCAGCTACTGGTGTCGATGCAATGGTTCATGCTATAGAGGCATTTGCTTCTAAGAGCCCAAATAATAATCCAATATCAAAAATGTTAGCTAAGGAAGCCTTACATTTAATTGGTGGTTCAATAGAAGATGCGGTGGAAAATGGTGGCTTAGAAGCACGGGGTAATATGTTATTAGGGTCTATG
This sequence comes from uncultured Alphaproteobacteria bacterium, assembly GCA_902575965.1. Lineage (GTDB taxonomy): Bacteria > Pseudomonadota > Alphaproteobacteria > Rhodospirillales > Rhodospirillaceae. Next base: position 2,384 of record CACGTM010000022.1, read on the forward strand.
TTTGCAGGTATGGCATTCGCAAATTCTCCCGTGGCAGCTGTGCATGCTTTGGCTTATCCAATTGGAGGTACATTTCATATCTCTCATGGTCTATCTAATGCACTAATGTTGCCGGAAGTTCTTAAATTCAATTCTATTGTTCCAGAAGCTTCTAATGCTTATTCTTTACTTGCTCCAATTGTATTCCCAACAATTAATTGTGATAGGGGAAGCCAGGCCATTACAACAGAATTTATTAATCTTTTAGAAGATTTATCAAAGAGAATTGGTTTGCCGCCAAGGTTACGTGACGTTGATATACCTCAAGATGCTTGTTTGCAAATGTCCAAAGATGCTATGAAGCAGACTAGGTTACTTGTAAACAACCCAAGAGAAATTTCTCAAAAAGATGCTTTTGATATTTATAATGCTGTTTGGTAAATAAATTACAATAAGCCAGCATCTAGTCCTGCCTGGACTGCAAGTTTTTTATAATTTTCTAGACTATGATTAAAGCCAATAATATTATGTCCAATAATATTTACTGACTTAGAAACACCGCATATTATATGAAGGTGTCTCATACAAAAAAATAGTGGGTATAGTTCTTCCTCTTCTTTTGTAAATTTCCTCTCTTCTTTATACCCATTCATGAAGTATTCATTAAGCTTTTTAGGTTTTTCTAGATAATTAATTAGCCAAGTAAAGCTTGTTAATTCCTTTATAAGAAAGTCATTACCACACGTATCCCAGTCAATAAGAGAGAAATTATTATTTTCCATAAGAAAAACATTTCTGAAATGTATATCACTATGCGTAGGTCCATAGGGAATTGTATCTTTTTTTATTTGGTCAAATGTTGTACACGCGTTTTGAATTAGCTTTTCATAGAATAAAATATCATTTTTTTTATTAAGAAGATTCACAAGAGCTGGAAAATATTTTTTTATATATTTTGAGCTATCAACATGTATTTTTTTTCTACTCTTAAACTTATGGTTAATATTATGCATTTGAGCAATATGCTTACCAAAATTATATATATTCTTTTTCGAGGCATTATCAGAAAGTAATACTCCTTCTACCCAATTAAATAAGGTAAGGTACCTTTCTCCTTCTGGGGCAAGTATTGGTATAAAATATTTATTATCATTTGAACAAATTGGTTCTGGTGAATGAAAACCTTCTTTGGCATAAAAGAGCATCAATTCTATTTCATAGCTCAGCTGGTCTTTGGTTCTTGCTCCTGACCTTAATACACGCGCAGCATATGATTTCCTATTTGCTTTTACTATGTAAATATCATTTATTCCACGAGCTATAAGCTCGCAGCTTACATTATTAGATAAATTGTACTTTTTCTGTATAAACTTTCCTAAAGCGTCTGCACTTAATGTTGATTTAGATACTGGGAAAATGTTTTTATTTGTCATAAGTCATTCGAGATATAAAAAAATTAAATATATATGTATATTTTGAAGAAATATAGTTACTATCTACATATTGCTTATTGTTTATAAGTAAAAATAATAGTTTAATGATTGAAATTAATCTAATAATCGTGATTTCATGGCAAATAATTTAAATGGAAAAGCATCTAGTGAAGGATTTAGCCTTAGTGACTTAAAGGGCACGCCAATTATAACATTCTTTTTATGTTTTTTTGGCATGGTCATGTCTACCGCTGACCAAGCATTATTTTCTTACGCAATTCCTGGAATTATTGATGAGTTTGGTATTACTCTTGAGCAAATAGGGCTTCTTCTTACCTATTCTTTTGTTATAGCAAGCGTTGTTTTACTCTTTACTGGAACAATAAGCGATAAAATTGGTAGAAGAAAAATGTTTGTCTTCTTACTGTGCTCTTCTGCTTTTTTTGTTGGACTTCATTCAATATCCGAATCTTTTAGTATATTATCTATATGTAGAATGCTAGGTTTTGCAATTGCAGCAGGGTTATATCCAATAACTTTAACTATAGTTATAGAGGTTGCTCCTTCAAGATTAAGAGGAATGTTCGGTGGCTTGCTTCAGATAAGTTATCCAATGGGCTTTTTTCTTGCATCATTAATTGCTGCACCCCTGATCGGTGATTATGGATGGAGATCAATATTTTATCCTGCCTTTTTAGTAATTCCTCTTGCTTTACTAATTGGGCTTAAGCTGAAAGAGCCCGAGATTTTCACTCAATTACAAAAACGAAATAATGATGAGACAAAAATCTTAGATAAAAGTTTTTCCTATGCAATCAGTCGTATAAAAGAACTTTTTTCAAAAACACTAATTTCAAGGACTCTTATATGTTTCTTTGGAACTTTTTTTCTATCACTGGCAATTGGAGGGATTACTTACTTCTTGCCTACCTTTTTAGTTAACGATAGAGGAATTAGTCAGAGTCTTGCCGCACAAATAAGTGGGCTGTCATATTTGATTGGAGCTCCGGGTTATATTATTGCCTCATCTGTTGGAGAGTTCATTACGACTAGAAGAAATACAGTTGTCTTATGGGCTTGGCTCGGTTCCTTAGCTTTTGTTTTTACTATTTGGTTTGCTGAGGGGCCATTAATGTTGATTTTTGGATTTGGCTTAACTGTTATGTTCTTATTTGGTACGGAGTCAGTGAGAATGCCTTTGTTAGGGGAAATATTTCCTACTCATATAAGAGCGACTGCAACATCAATTGTTGGATCTATAGGTGTCACATTCGGTTGGTTGATTGTACCGATAGTTTTAACAAAGTTATCACCTTTAATTGGTTGGAATATGACCTGGACATTATGTGCTATTCTTCCCGTATTATTATCAGGTTTTCTTTTTTTGGCACTTAAAAATTATCCTTCTGGTGTTGATATAAATAAGATAGAATAAGAAAAAAGTGGAGGTAAAGATGAGTGTTGATTATTCTAAGGATTTTTTTCTGGGTGATCCTATGCTCGATAGAGTCATGCAAGTATTAATTACTGTTGCAAGAGAATCTTATGTTACTAAAGACCGACTCGCGGTACTTGAGAAAATTTTAGAAGACAATAATGTATTAATTGAAGGAGCGATAGATTCTTATAAGCCAAGTTCATCAGAGGAAGTTAAAATTAAAGAGAGAAGAGATGAGTACGTTTCTAGTATACTACGGCCATTAGTTAAAGAAATCCTAGAACCAGAGCAGGGGCGTAAGGTAAAAGAATAATTAAATATCTACTTTTCTTTATATTCTTCATATACTTTCATTAATATCAGGATTGCATGTTCTGCATTTGGAAATCCTGATTCTAAGCCAACAAGTAGTAAAATTTCCTCAACTTCTTCTCTTGGTATTCCGTGATAAGCGGCCATATGCATAAAAAATTCTACTTCATCTCTATGAAGGGCTGTAAAAGCACTAATTCCACATAGAATTTTAGTTTTTATATCAACTTTATCCATTTCCCATATAGGCACCATAACTCTCACAAGCTTTTCATGAAAGTATGGTGGACGGTTATCAACAATCCATTTATGAAACTCATCACCTTTTTCTTTGCCCCATAGTTTATGAGTAATGGCAAGAAATCTTTCTTGTAATTCTGGTTCTAGCGACATTTTCAACCTCTATACTAAATTAGTAATTAAATTAAATATTTCATCATGTTTTATTTTGTTCCAATAGTCATCCACCATGGGAATGCTCCAAAGAAATATGATCCCTCATTATCATAACCAGTCAGATGATTAGGTAATGCAACATCTTTTGTATCCTTAAATCCTCCTTCGCTTAAAAGGTCAGGTCTATGTAATTTCATTAGTGTCATGATGCTGGGGTCATGCATTCTTATTGCAGTTGAATTTAAAAGGAACTCCGATAATGGATTATAGTTTTTGTTCATCATCTTATATGGTGGAGACTCCATTATTGCAAAGACACCCCCAGGCTTAAGTATTCTATAAGCTTCTTTAACAACTTTTCTCATGGCTGGTTTTGGTATTTCATGGAATAGCCATAAAGCTGTAACCAAATCAAAGCTATTATCTTCGAATCCAGTTTCTTCAGCAAAGTTCTGAACAAAACTTATTTTTTTACCTCGCGACTCAGCAAGTTTATGCCCATATTTGATCATTGGTGCAGCATAATCTAAACCATATACTTCTGCATCTGGGTAGAGGTCGCAATAAGGAAAGGTGCTTTTTCCAATTCCACATCCAAGATCTAAAATCTTCTTATAATCACCTTTCGGTATCCCATTTGCTAAATCCCATCCCATCTCATCATTTTCATCTCTATCTACAAGAAACGGTCCAATCATCCAATGATATAAAAATCCTCCATAAGGACCATGATAGTTACCAGGTTGAGTATGAATTTCTATTTTCTCATAGTAACTTGGAATGCCAAGATTTGGATTAAGCTTTAAGCTTCCAAGAGTATTTTTTTCATCATAAGAATCTAACCAGCTTATTACTTCCTCTTTTCGGTTTTCAAGTATATCTAGTGTCGTTTGAAACATAAGCGCATGATTATGTCTTTCAAAAAAAGATCCAAATTTATAGATTGGAGATTTTTCCATGATCTCTTTTACCTCTTGCATTTGAGGAGTGTGTTTATGTTTTTTAGTTTTGTTTTGATAGTAGGTTGCCATTGCGGCGCCAATGCCAGTTGAATTATACCCCATGAGTCCTGACACAAAGTCCATTCTTGCTTGTTCTGTTCTATTTTTTTTGATCTCAATCATAAGAAATCCTTGGATGTTTATATGTTTTAAATAAACTCACGAGATAACATAATACAATATTAATTTAGTCTTGCTATATTAATTTAGTCTTTCCAGCGCAATAGCGGTGGCTTCCCCACCACCGATACATAGGCTAGCCAAACCTCTACTTTTTCCTTCCTTTTTTAATGCATTTAAGAGTGTTACTATAATTCTAGTTCCTGATGCACCTATGGGATGGCCAAGTGCACATGCACCACCATATATATTTACTTTAGAATGATTTATACTCAGTTCTTTCATTGCTATCATTGTAACAACAGCAAAAGCCTCATTGATTTCAAAAATATCAAAATCATTTATATTCATATTTATCTTTTCAAAAAGATTACCTATTGCACCAACGGGTGCGGAAGTAAATTCTGATGGTTTTTGGGCATGCGTTGAGTGTCCTAAGATCCTAGCAATTGGTTTAAGACCGAGTTCTTTTGCTTGTAATTCCTTCATTAAGATGAGAGCTGCTGCACCATCTGAAATTGAACTAGCATTTGCAGCGGTAACTGTCCCATTTTTGCTAAATGCCGGTCTTAATTCTGGTATCTTATCAATTTTTGCCTTTCCAGGTAATTCATCAGTATCAACAACGTTTGTACTTTTTCTTGAAACAATACTTATGGGAGTAATTTCATCTGCAAAAGTCTTTTTAGCAATAGCATTTTGAGCACGTTTAACTGACTCTATAGCAAAATCATCTTGTTCTTCTCTTGTGAACTGATATCTTTCAGCAGCTTCATCAGCGAATTTTCCCATTAATGTGCTCTCATCATATGCATCTTCTAAGCCATCAAGAAACATATGATCCTTTATCTCTCCATGCCCTAATCTATATCCATGTCTTGCTTTAGGAACTAGATAGGGTGCATTACTCATGCTTTCTAAGCCACCTGCAACAACAATTTGATGACTTCCTGATTTGATAGAGTCATGGGACTGAATAACCGATTGCATGCCCGAACCACACATTTTATTTATGGTCACTGAAGGAGTATTTTCAGTAAGATTGGCACCCAACGCAGCTTGCCTTGCGGGAGCTTGTCCTAGACCAGCTGAAAGGACGCATCCCATAACTACACTATCAATTTTGTCTTTATCTAGTCCTGCTTGACTTATGGCTCCTGTGATTGCATTTGCACCAAGTTCAGTTGCTTTTAAAGAAGACAAATTACCCAACATTGCCCCCATCGGTGTTCTAGCAGCTCCTACAATAACTATTGATTCATCTGACATTTTGATCCCTTTATAATTTCTAACCCAAAGTATATGTTCTAATTAATTTAAAGACTTATTTTAGGGTAAATTTATCTATATTTTATTCATAGTTACAGTCTATAATAAACAATTCGAATTGGAAAATAAATGAGTCAATCTTCAGTTTTATTAATCGTCCTGTTTTTTTATACCATCCTCCTAATTGCTATTGGTTTATGGACGAAGGGCCGTAATAAGGACCAAAAAGATTTTTTCCTTGGTGGCAGGAATCTGGGTCCCATTGTTGCTTCACTAAGTTATTCAGCTAGTGCTGCCTCTGCTTGGACTTTATTGGGTTTAACTGGGCTAACCTATGCAATTGGTGTTAGTTCTATCTGGGTTGTTTTAGGGTCTTTCATGGGTGCTTTAATTTCTTGGTTTTGGATAGCTCCAAGACTTATGAATTTTTCAAAGAATAATGGTATTATTACTTTGACAGATTTTATAACTTTTGGGGCTGTGGGTTATAAGAAGTTCTTAATACTTATTATTTCTTCCCTAATTGTCTTATTTTGTTTCAGTGTTTATGTTGCGGCCCAATTCCAAGGTGCGGGAAATACGTTCTCTTCCTCTTTTGGGACACCAATGTCTCATAGTATTATTATTGGTGGTGTAATAGTGATGATATATACATTCTTAGGAGGTTTTTGGGCTGTCAGTATAACTGATACAGTTCAAGGTTTCTTAATGGCAATAACTGCGTTGGTTCTACCAATATTTGCCCTCATAGAAGTTGGAGGCTTTTCAGGCTTTATAGAAGGTATTAGGTCAACTGGTTCAATTGAGCAACTTAGTTTTACTTTTGGTAATTCCGGGTTGCTTGGACTGGGTGTGATTATTGGTTCAATTGCAATAGGCGTAGGACAATTTGGACAGCCTCATTTGCTAATAAGGTTTATGGCTTTGAAGGATAAAAAATCACTAAAAATGGGATTCGTTTTTACCATAATCTGGTACTTAATTGTTTTTTTAGGAATGTATTTTGTTGGTTTGGTTGGGCATATTTTGATCCCATCTATTGAGAATAATGAAGCCATTTTATTTGCTTTAAGTGATTATCTATTTTCACCTATAATATCTGGAATAATAATAGCTGCTGTATTATCAGCTATTATGTCTACTGCAGATAGTCAGTTACTCGTCACAGCAAGCGTTATATCTTACGATCTGGGGTTAGGTAAAAAGTTCCCAGGATATGAACTTTATATTTCTAGACTGACAATCATTTTTATTGTTTGTATAGCTATTTTTGTCGCAATAATAATACCTTCTTCAATCTTTGATAGAGTTGTTTTTGCTTGGGTTGCTCTTGGGTGTGCATTTGGTCCACTTGTTTTTACTAGATTGGCGGGAATATACTGTGGACCCAATAGTATCATTTTGTCCATTTTGATTGGTTTTTCGCTTGCAGTATTCTTTTCTCTCCAACCAAGTTCCCTAGGTTTCACAGTAGATCGTTTGTTTCCATTTCTACTTTCTTTATTTTGCCTTTTATTATTTAAGAAAAGATAATTTATTTAAAATTATTTTGACAAAGACTATAATTTAAGTGATTCATTAAATATAATATGATATCTAAAATATGAAGGACTCTTATAATTTATCCTTTTAGAGCAATCTGTAATAGCAATTAAACAGTTTGTAATTAATAATATTTTTTACATTTATGTCTTTAATTTTTGGCATATTCAGTGAATATAATTAAGGGGAGCACCTAATGGCAAATTCAAAAAAGAAGGCAACGGCAAAAAAGAATGCTAGTAGCCAAGTTTTAACCAATTATAAAAATATAAGAAAGAATCGTAAGGCTGTCTTTAATTTGGAGTCAGCCATAACTTCAAATAAGGCTAAGGCTTATGCTACTAGATCAACGATAGAAGAAAATCGTGCGTTAATCTTAAAGAATTATACAGCAGCATTTATGGGTAATAGGCAACTTGCAAATCAGAACACAGACGATATTTTTCGTAATCGTAAAAACATTCTTGCTAATTTTAATGCAAAATCAGATGTTGAGGTTAATTATGTTGAATCCCTTACTAATGAAGCTTCAATTGATTTCTTAGAACATAGAGCAGAGCTGAATGCATCAGTCCTAGAAGTTAATCGTATGATGGCAGAAGTTAATGCAAAGCTAATTGAAATTAACTCAAAGATTATGTCATCAAATGAAAAGATTGTTAAATTTAACTCTAAAAATTTAGCTGATAATTCAAGAATCTTAGCTAATGGACTTTCTGCTAAAACAGCCAACCCGCCATCAAATGCGAAAAGAATTATAAAAAATAAAGAAAGGCTAGCTAAGATATTAAAAGCATCTCAGGCTAATACTAAAACTATCAGTAATCTATATAAGATTGCTTCAAATAACAGGTCATCAATTGAAAAAAATGCAGAAGGGATTATTGCAAGACGTAAGAGTATTGAAGCTAACCAAGCCAAGATATCTCAGAATCAGTCTAAAGTAGCAAAGCTTATATCTAACTGATAAAGTTTGGTATAGTGTTAAGTATCAAAGGGCCAGTTCATTCTGGCCCTTTTTTTGTAATTTTGTTACGTTTGGGAATATATCTTTTCTTAAACTTAAGGTTTATATTTTATGAAGAAATTTACTGGTACAAAACAATATATTTCAACTGAAGAATTGAGTGCGTCCGTTAACGCTTCAATTGAATTAAAGCGACCACTTCTTATTAAAGGTGAGCCTGGGACAGGTAAGACATTGTTGGCTCAAGAGGTTGCAAGTTCGTTAGGTTTAGATCTAATTCAGTGGCATGTAAAGTCAACAACAAAAGCTCAACAAGGGCTTTATGAATATGATGCTGTTTCAAGACTAAGAGACTCGCAATTAGGTAATGAGAAAGTTCATGATATAAGAAACTACATAAAGAAAGGAAAAATATGGGAAGCTTTTGAAAGCGATAAGCAAGTTGTTTTACTTATAGATGAGATAGATAAAGCTGATATTGAATTTCCTAATGATCTGCTCTTAGAATTAGATAAAATGGAGTTTTTTGTTTACGAAACTGGTGAGCAAATAAAAGCAAAAAATAAACCTATAATTTTTATTACAAGTAACAATGAAAAAGAATTACCTGATGCTTTCTTAAGAAGATGTTTCTTTCATTATATTTCTTTTCCAGAAAGAGATGTTTTAGAAAAGATAATTCAGGTTCATTTTCCGGACATTAAAAAGAAATTAGTTCAGGATGCATTGGAAATATTTTTTGAGATAAGAGAAATTGATGGATTAAAGAAAAAACCATCAACATCAGAGCTTATTGATTGGCTTAAGCTTTTAATGTCAGATGATATTCCAGACGAAATTCTTAAATCAACTGATTCAAAATCTGCTATTCCTCCATTATACGGAGCATTGATTAAGAATGAACAAGATGTAAAGATGTTAGAGAGACTTGCATTTATTCATAGAGGAAATATATCTTAACGTGCTTATATTTTTTTTTAATTCTTTAAGAAAACTAGGGATCCCTGTATCTATTAATGAATTAATTGATTTAATTGGTGCACTAAATAAGGGATTATCTTTTTGCAACATTGATGAATTTTATTTTTTATCAAGGTCAATTCTTGTAAAAGATGAGAAATATTTTGATAGGTATGATCAATGTTTTCATAATTTTTTTAGTCATATTGAGAGTCAAGATAACTTTTTTAAGGCATTAATACCCGAAGATTGGTTATATGAAAAATTTGTTAAGAGTTTTTCTGATGAGGAAAAAAAAAATATCAAGTCTTTAGGAGATTTTGAGAAAATAATTGAAGAATTTAAAAAAAGACTTGAAGAGCAGAAGAAACGACATGAAGGGGGGAGTAGATGGATTGGCACTGGTGGGACTAGCCCATTTGGTCATGGCGGATACAACCCAGAAGGTATTAGGATTGGTGGTGAGAGTCAGAATCAGAGAGCTGTCAAGGTTTGGGAAAAAAGAGTATTTAAAGATCTTGATCATGACATAAGCTTAGGGATTAGAAATATAAAGATTGCGATGAAAAGATTGAGAAAGTTTGCAAGACAAGGCACTTCTCTAGAATTAGACTTAGATGACACTATAACCTCTACTGCTAAAAATGCTGGTTATCTTGATATTAAAATGGTACCAGAAAAAAAAAATATTATTAATCTTCTTTTATTTTTTGATGTTGGTGGTTCAATGAATCCTTATGTAAATTTATGTGAAGAATTATTTTCTGCTGCTAAAAGTGAATTCAAACATTTAAAATATTTCTATTTTCATAATTTTATATATGAGTCAGTATGGTGCGATAATCTTAGAAGAGAAAAGGAAAGAATAAGCCTTTATGAAATATTTAATACATACTCTAAGGATTATAAAGTCATTTTTGTTGGAGATGCATCGATGTCACCTTACGAGATAGTAAATAAAGGTGGAAGTATAGAACATTGGAATGAAGAATCAGGAGTGTTCTGGATGGATAAATTACTTAGTCACTTTAACAAGGTTGTTTGGTTGAATCCATTGGAGCAAGACCATTGGAATTGGACACCCTCTGTGAGTATTATCAAAAAAATTGTTCAAGATAAAATGTTTACTTTAAGTATATCAGGTATTGAAGAGGCAATGAGTGAATTATCAAAGTAACCATAATAATGACAAAGCATTTATGTTGGTGATATACTTTAACCTGCTTATATGTTTAAGGATAAAGCAAAATGCCAGAAAAAGAAGAAGTTGAAAAAACTCTACCTGATGGATCGAAGTATTCTGGTTCATTTAAAAATGGAAAAATGCATGGGTATGGCATTATGTCTTTACCAAACGGAAGTTCTTATGAAGGACAATGGTCAGAAGGCCTAAGGAATGGAAAAGGTACTTTTATTCTTCCGGATGGAACAAAATACGAAGGCGATTATGTTAATGGTAAAAAGAATGGAAAAGGTGTTTTAATCTCTTCTAATGGAGATACTTATATAGGTGACTGGGTAGATGATTTTCCTTGTGGCCAGGGTGCTTATATATTTTCAAATGGAGACAAGTATATTGGTCAATGTAAGAATGATAAGTTCCATGGGCAGGGTGCTTTTAAATACGCTGATGGAAAAATTTATATGGGCCAATTTAGCGAAGGTTTTATGCATGGAGAGGGTTCACTTACCGATAGTGATGGTAAGACCCAAGAGGGTGTGTGGGAAAAAGGTAAATTAAAACTTGAAAAAAAAGTCCCAAAAGGAAACCCCTCCTAAAAAAAATTATCTAGATTCCAAATAGAAAGTTAAGTTTTTGACTACAAAATGTCATTAATGGAACATTTTTTTTTACAAAAAAAGAAAATAATTCTAAAAATACAGATTAAAATTGACATTATTAGAATAAAAAACTAATTATTCAAAATAAATAGAATAATAATCTGATTTCAATCCCTCGGCTGTTCTTTTTCATTAGTTATTCAATGAAGAAATGCATTTTTACTAATTTTGGAGGTTTTATGACACTAAGAATTGATGATATTGCGCCTAATTTTGAGGCAAACACGACAAAAGGAAAAATTAATTTCCATGAATGGTTGGGAGATAGTTGGGGGGTAATCTTTTCACACCCAAAAGATTTTACTCCTGTCTGCACGACGGAATTGGGTTATCTTGCGAAACTTGAGCCCGAATTTACAAAAAGAAATGTAAAAATAATTGGTTTATCTGTTGATGGAGTCGAAAATCATGAAGCTTGGTCTAATGATATACTTAAATACCAAGGTATCTCTCCTAATTATCCTATAATTTCTGATTCTGAGCTAATAGTTGCGAAGCTTTATGGTATGCTTCCGGCTGATGCTAAAGGTGATGTTTCTAAAAGATCTCCTGCAGACAATCAAACTGTTAGAACAGTTTTTATTATCACACCAGAAAAAAAAATTAAACTCTTACTTACTTATCCAATGACTACTGGAAGAAATTTTGACGAAATCTTGCGAGTAATAGACTCTATTCAACTCACCTCTACATTTCCAGTTGCAACTCCTGTTAATTGGCAGTCAGGTGACGATGTAATTATTGTTCCCTCAATATCTAACGATGAAGCAAATGAAAAGTTTCCATCAGGATTCAAAGAACATTTACCATATTTGAGAACCACAAAAGAACCAAAATAAAATATTAAATAAAGTTATCATAGACAGGAGGTTAAATATGATAAATATGAGAAAGCATAACTCTATCAAATTTGAAATAAGGAAATACTCATTTATAAATTTCTTTTCCTATTTACTAATAATTTCAATACTTAGTTTTAATGTAAATGCTTCAGATTATGATGCAGTAAAGAGCAAAGGTGATATTTTAATAGGACTAAAGATTTTAAATTTATCGCCGGATGAAAAGTCTACTACTAGTATAGGCGGCGAAGCTTCTGTAAACACTGATTTAGTTCCAGAATTAGATATTAGATATTTTATTACAGACAATTTTGCAATTGAAGCTATTGCAGGAACTACAAAACATTCAGTTAGAGCTATTGGAACCGCTTTAGGTGATGTTGACCTTGGTCATACCTGGGTATTACCTCCCACAATTACCTTTCAATATCATTTTGAAACAAGTAATAGTTTTAAACCATACGTCGGTGTGGGTTTGAATTATACTTTATTTTATAATAGTAACCCAGGCGATGTTGTTAGTGTGAGCTATAAAAATGATTTCGGTTATGCTGCCAATATAGGTTTTGATTATTTTATAAGCGATAAAAACTATATCAACATAGATATCAAAAAATTTAAAATAAATACCTCAAATGTTATTGATGCTGGTGTGGCAGGCATAGCAACGGCTGATGTTGATTTAGACCCTTTAGCAATTAGTGTTGGGTATGGTTGGCGCTTTTAATAATATTTTCTATTTACAATAACTTTCTCCCATGGCTTGTTTTATTTAATAATTTCAATTAGATTTGAATAATTCTATCATGGGAGATACCTTTGAAATTCTCTATTATTCAATGGAATTGTAGGAGTTCGTGGAAGAAAGCGTCTGTAAACACTCTTTGGTGTTTATTGGGTTGTTCCATAGGTGATTTTGGAACAATTTATTATTTCCAAATCAATCAAATAGAGTGGCCAGTATACGCTATAATGATACTAGCTATTTTAAATGGATTAATAACTTCAGTAATATTAGAGACTGTAATCCTATCTTTTCAAATGCCATTAAATGCTGCATTTAAAACTGCAATAGGTATGTCTTTTATCTCAATGATTGCAATGGAGCTTTCCATGAATATAGTTGATGTAATAATAACTGGTGGCGCAATTTTGACTATAGAAGTGATTCCGATTATGCTCTTTTTTGGCTTTATTACACCACTACCTTATAATTACTGGCGACTAAAATTATATGGTAAGGCTTGTCATTAATTAAAATAATTCTGGGATAACATAAAGTGAGTAAATGGTTTGAGATAAAACTTTGGAAAAGAATATTTTTTGCCCTAATTCTAGGAGTTATTGTTGGCTTTTTTTGGGGAGAAGGCGCTGAGGCAATTCGGTGGGTAGGAGATGTTTTTGTAAAATTAATAAAGATGCTTGTTGTTCCTTTAATATTCTTAACTTTAGTTTCAGGTATAGTTTCAATGGGTGACCCAAAGCGTTTAGGTTCAATTGGTCTAAAGGCTTTTGTGCTTTATTTATTTACAACAGCTTCTGCAATTTTTGTTGGCTTAGTGGTTGGTACAATATTTAAACCTGGAAGTGATGTAGATCTTTCTTCCGTAGAGATTAGAGAGGTTCAGTCATCTATATCTTTAAAAGATCGTCTTTTTTCTATAATACCTGATAACCCAATTGCTGCTCTAGCGGAGGGAAACATTCTTGCGATTATCGTTTTTTCAATACTCTTTGGGACAGGTATTATCCTTGCTCGAGAAAAAGGTAAAGCTGTTGGAGATTTTTTTCTCTCTGCATCTGAAGTAATTTTAAAAGTTACTTATCTTATAATGGAGTTAGCTCCTTTTGGTGTTTTTGCTCTTATTGCGTGGGTAACAGGAACACAGGGGGTTTCTACTCTAACAAATATTTTAGTCCTTGCGATTACTGTATACCTCGGTTGCATCATACACATAGTTTTCATTCATGGTGCAATAATAAAGTTTCTAGGTGGTCTCTCAGTTGTGAATTTTTTTAAAGGAATTATTGATCCTCAGTTAGTAGCTTATTCTACGTCTTCTAGTGCTGCAACTTTACCTGTTACTATTTCTTCTGCTGAAAACAAGCTTGGGATTGGAACACCAGTTTCATCTTCGGTTATACCTTTAGGCGCTACAGTTAATATGGACGGCACTGCTCTTTACGTTGGTATAGTTTCATTATTTGCAGCACAAGCCTTCTCAATTCCTCTGGATCTTATGGACTATATAATAATTGGCTTGACTACAACAATGGTGTCAATTGGTACCGCATCAGTGCCTTCCGCCTCCCTTTTTCTTTTAGCTGCTGTTCTTGAGTCAATTGGCTTGTCTGCTAGTCAGACTGCAATTATCGTAGGATTTATTCTACCATTTGATAGAATTCTTGATATGATGCGGACAGTTGTCAATGTCACTGGCGATCTTAGTGTTGCTACTATAGTTGCAAAGTCTGAAAATGAACTAGATATTGAAAGCTACAATAGAAGTTAATTATAAATCAATTCTCTAGTACTTAATGAGTTTAATTTTATGACTAATAATTTTCTTTCACCAATTGAAGAAATAATTGAAGATGCCAGAAATGGGAAGATGTTTATTCTTGTTGATGATGAGGATAGAGAGAATGAAGGGGATTTAATTATACCTGCCCAAATGGCTACTCCTGATACCGTTAATTTTATGGCAAAATATGGCAGAGGATTGATTTGTTTAACAATTGATACCAAAAGGGCGTCTGAACTTGGACTCCCTTTGATGAGTCAAGATAATAGATCAAGGCACAAGACAGCATTTACTATTTCGATTGAGGCAAAAGATGGAATTACCACGGGCATCTCTGCCCCTGATAGAGCTCATACTATTTCCGTAGCGATTAGTGAGAGTCGGGGAAAAGAAGATTTAGTCAGTCCCGGTCATGTTTTTCCTATAGTTGCTAAGCCTGGGGGTGTCCTTGTAAGAGCAGGACATACTGAGGCTTCTGTTGATATATCTAGGATTGCAGGATTAAACCCCTCAGCAGTAATTTGCGAAATTATGAAGGATGATGGGACAATGGCAAGACTGCCTGATCTGATTAAGTTTTCTAAAGATAAAGGTTTAAAGATTGCAGCTATTAGAGATTTAATTGCTTACAGGCTTAGGCATGATCGCTTAGTTGAAAGAAGTGTAGAAACTGAGATGATTACATCATCAGGAAAAAAGTGGAATCTGGTTGCTTTTAAAAATATTCTTTCTAAGGCTCAGCATCTTGTCCTTGTTCTTGGTGATTTAGATATCTCGCAGCCAGTTTTGGTGAGAATGCATGCTTTGAATATTTTTCAAGATTTATTTCCTGAAGATAATAAAAGGTCTGGACAATTAGTAAGGGCAATGAGTTCTATAGAAAGCCATGGTAGCGGAGTAGTAGTGATTATTAGAGATAATGGTGGACAAGATATAGAAAAATTAATTAACGATAGAAATAACCCAAAGGAAGACGATAAGGAGCAAACTCTGAGAAGCTACGGAATAGGGGCGCAAATACTTAGGGAACTTGGCATAAAGAATGTTAGATTGCTCTCAAACTCAAAAAGTAATTTAATAGGGATTGATGGATTTGGTGTAAAAA
>CACGTM010000023.1 GCA_902575965.1 uncultured Alphaproteobacteria bacterium
ATATATTTTTGCATTTAAAGAAAGCAATGCTGCTGGGTAATCAGCAGAGGGATCATTGTTAGCTATTGAACCGCCAATTGTTCCGCGGTTTCTAACCTGAGGATCCCCAATCATACTGGCTAAATTTGAGAGAGAGGGTAAGTTTTTCTTAACTATCTTTGATTCGGATATTTGCTGATGAGTACACATTGCTCCTATATGTATGCAATTTCCGTCTACATTAATTGATTTCAATTCTGTAACTGCAGACAAATCGATTAAATCTGATGGCATTGCGAGTCTTTGCTTTAATGTAGGTATTAGTGTCATTCCACCTGCAATATAGCTAGCATCTTCACAAGAGGAAAAAAGAGACTTGGCTTCTGATATAGATGAGGGTTTCCTATAATTAAAATTATACATTATATTTTCTCATCTGAATTTTTCAGGCAATCTAATATAGAGTCTACAATACTTTGGTATCCTGTACATCTACAAAAATTTCCTTCTAATTCATGTCTTATTGTTTCTTCATCAACTTTTTTCTCTTTATATTTCTCAAGAATCCTAAGAGAGGTCATTATCATGCCAGGGGTGCAGAATCCGCATTGTAAACCGTGATTTCTTCTAAAAGACTCTTGGATTGGATGAAGAGAACCATCTTGACTTGCTACCCCTTCAATTGTTGTTATCTTTTGATCAGCTGCCTGTGCTGCAAGAACTGTACATGATTTAATAGCTTGACTATTCATATGAACTGTACAGGCTCCACATTGGGATGTATCACAACCGACATGAGTGCCAGTTAACCCTAGCTTTTCCCTTAACAAATCTACTAAAAGCGTTCTAGGTTCAATGTCTAAATTTTCTAATTTATCATTAACAACGAGACTAATTTGCATCTTCTTGCCTATCAAGCTAAGGGTTATAACACCAATCAAAGATCACTGATTTTTAAACAATTTTTTTATTTTATCAATGAAATAAATTGAAAGTGAGGGGATTTGAATGATAATCATTTTCAATCTTTCAAAAAATTTATACTCACTTTTATTAATATTACTATTTTCAGGCTTTTCTGAAAGCTGATTAGTTAAGTTTAAAAAGAAATGATCAGCAAGTTTTTTTGCTGTGGAATCAATTAATCTGCCGCCAATTTGAGCTAATTTACCTCCAACATTGGCAGTAACTGAATAATTGAGTGTGGTGCCCTTGGATGAAGGTAGTAATTCAACATTTGCCTCACCTTTGGCAAAACCCGCCGCTCCTCCTTTACCTTCTCCAGATATTGTGTAACTTTCATGAGGTTTAATGTTTGATAGTTTTACAATGCCTTTAAATTTTGCCTTAACCGGACCAACTTTAGCAACTACAGTTGCTTCAAGTTCAGTGTCAGAATTTCTTTTAATTTCTTCGCATCCAGGTATACATAATTTTAGTATACTAATGTCATTCAATGCTTGCCAAACAACAATTTTAGAAGCTTCTATATCATAAGACCCAGACATATCCATATTAACTATCCTAATTTGTTTTTTTAATCTTACATTAGTCGACAAGATAATAAAAGATTAGTTAATATATGTACTTCTAAATTAAAGAGAAAATTAATGAAAAAAAATAGTAAAATTGCAAACGAATTAGGAATAAGAGACAAAGGGAAGAAAACAACGTCTATATTAAAGATTCTTCCGTTTTTAAAGCCATATAAGTTAAATATAATATATGCATTTATTTTCTTAATAATTACTTCCTCAGCAACTCTATCGGTTGGAATAGGTGTAAAATATTTAATTGATGAAGGGCTGGTTCAACGCAATACTGAGATATTAAATTTTGGGATTATTTTTTTACTTTTTCTTGTTGTTACTATTTCTACAGGTACATATTTTAGATTTTATTTTATTTCTTGGGTTGGTGAAAGAGTTGTTGCTGATATACGTATAGCAGTTTATTCAAGGGTTTTAAGATTAAGCCCTGTGTTTTTTGAGAAAATCAGAACTGGTGAAGTTTTAACGAGGATTACTGCTGATACATCAGTGTTACAGAGTATAATAGGTTCATCACTATCAATAGCACTACGCAATTTTATAACTCTTCTTGGTGGTTTAATCCTTTTATTTTTTACAAGCCCAAAACTTACTCTTTTGGCATCCTTGGTAATTCCTGCTGTTATTGTTCCAATAATTTTCTATGGCAAAAGAGTTAGAAGATTATCACGGGCTAGTCAGGATAGGATTGCTGATATAGGTGCTTATGCAGAGGAGAGTATTAATGCAATTGAAACGGTTCAATCTTATAGCCATGAAAAAATAGATAGAGATAACTTCAATAGAGAAGTAGAAAATACATTTTTAACTTCACTCAGAAGAATTTATGCACGTGCAATGCTAGGGTCAGTAGTTATTTTCCTCGTTTTTGGCTCAATCTCTCTTATTTTATGGGCAGGAAGCATTGACGTAATTAATAAAAAAATCACTGCTGGGTCCTTAACCTCTTTTGTTTTTTATGCCGTAATTGTTGCTGGAGCAGTAGGTGCCCTTACTGAAGTGTTCGGAGAACTTCAGAGAGGAGCGGGTGCTGCGGAAAGGTTGTTTGAGCTTTTAGAGGTAAAGCCAGAAATTGTTTCGCCAAAAGTATCTAAAATAATTCCTCATGATGAACCCTCAAAAGTTGAGTTTAATTTGGTTTCCTTTTCTTATCCTTCTAGGCCGAAAACGTCAGTAATTAACAAATTAACATTCACAGTAGATCCTGGAGAAAAAGTAGCTTTAGTTGGCCCGTCAGGTGCGGGAAAAACTTCAATTTTTAAATTACTATTAAGGTTTTATGATCCCCTTGAAGGAGAAATTAAAATAAATAATATAAATATAAGGGAGAGTAAGATTAGTGATTTTAGGACAAGAATAGGATTGGTTTCACAAGACTCTGTAATTTTTTCAACAAGCGCTCTAGAAAATATAAGATATGGGAAACCTGATGCAACTGTTGAGGAAGTTATTAAGGCTGCATCTTCTGCAATGGCTACCGAGTTTATTGAAAAAATGCCAGATGGATTCAATACATTTCTGGGAGAAAAAGGTGTTCGTTTATCAGGTGGTCAGAAACAGAGAATTTCAATAGCTCGTGCAATATTGCGGGATCCTTCTATATTATTGCTTGATGAGGCTACTAGCGCATTAGACTCAGAAAATGAGAAACTAGTCCAAACTGCATTATCAAGCGTAATGAAAGATAGGACAACAATTGTAATTGCCCATAGACTTTCTACAGTTGTAAGTGCAAATAGAATTTTAATATTAAATAATGGAACACTTCAAGGAATTGGGACTCACCAAAGTTTATTGAGTAATAACAGTCTTTACTCTAAATTAGCTAAATTACAATTTAATCATGACTTATAAATAGAGATAATTAATGAATGAAGATTTAATCAAAGATACCCATTTTATATATCCTTCTATTTCATTCTGCGATTTAGTTTCTAATTTCAGTATGTTTGATGAATTTGAAGATAAGTACAGTTATATAATAGAACTTGGTAAAAAAGTTCCTGATTTACCAGATAACATGAGGATAGAAAAATATAAAGTTGAAGGATGTATGAGTCAGGTATGGATGGTTAAAGGTACTTATAGGGATACTAATGATAGAATAGCATTTGCCGCAGATAGCGACTCTTCTATTGTTAAAGGCTTAATTTTTATTCTCGCAACAATTTATACTGGTAAAAAAATTAGTGAAATTACTGAAATAAATGAACTTACTTGTTTGGAAGCACTTGGCTTGCAAGATAGGTTAAGTGTCAATAGGAGGAATGGATTTGCTTCAATGATTAACAAAATTAGGCAAACTAGTTAATTTATTTTTTTTATTGTTTTAAATTTATTAAGCATATCATTAATCATCTTATCGTCGGGATCAAGTTTGTGAGCCCTAAGAAAGTAAACTAAAGCTGTATCAATATCGTTTTTTTCAAGAAAAATCATACCACCATCATAGAAAACAACTTTTTCCAGGGGAGCAATTCGTTTCGCCTTCCTTAGGGAATTAATGGAGTCATTCCACCTCTTTTGTTTTGCAAAAATTCTTGCTAGCCCTAAATAAGGTTCAAATAATCTTGCGTTTTTTTTTGAAATTTTGAAAAAATAATCTTTTGCAACTTGAATGTTACCAAACTTTTCATGTGTTTCTGCCAAGAATAACAATATTTCCATATTTCCAGGCTTTAGCATTATTGAACTTTCAAGAGCTGTAATTGCATTCCTTAGATTATTTTTTTTTAAAAATAATTTAGCCATATTGAAGTGTGCAATGAATGAGTGAGGATTCTTATTAATTGAAGATCTAATATATGAACCACTTTCAATTACGGATCCTCCATTGGCATATTTAATAGCGATTTTAAGAAGACTCTCCTGAGAATCTGTGTCATGTTCATGCTTAATAGTTGCAGAATTTTTATAACTTGATAAGAGTTTGACAATCTTATTAATTTTATCTTTTTGCATTTTTAATTTTCTTTTTTTTTAACTTTAATTTATCTTTTATAAGAGGGTCTAATTTAGGGATTGTTCTATATATGTGTATTAATTATTTTGTAAGAAGTCGGCCATTAAGTCTTTATTTAATTCTTTTCATATTGGTTTATTTTTCTCTTACCTTAGCTAGTAAGCATGTGTTCAGCCAGGATACCAAAATATCTCAGATAACGCTTCTTGTCGATAATATTCAAAGATCTATAGAGTTTTATCAGAGGCTAGGGCTTTCTATTTCATATAGGAAAAAGTCCTCTATTTCAGATGATAAAGATAGTTTTGGTTATGAAAAGTATCCATTAACTTCAGACCCAAAGACTGAATATTACACAATTATGAGTGATGGTAGTAAAGAAGGTACAAATATAGCTTTATTGGCATATGAAAAACCACCACTAGCAAATGCTAGGGGAAACTTAATGGGTTTAGGTGTGGGTGACTTTATTTTACTGATTAAAACAAAGGATATAAATTTTTTATACAATAGAATGGATGAATTTGGTGCTCGGTTTTATTCACGTCTTCAAAAATCTAATACTCATAATCAATTAGAGAGTGAAACAATTTATAATTTTATAGTTTATGACCCTGATGGACATCTTGTAGAAGTTATTTCGATTATTAATAACTAATTATTAGTTAATTCCCTCGAACATTTCCCTCTCTTCGAGGGTCAGCACCACCATATAGCTTTCCATTTTTCTTATGGATTGTATGTAAGCCGCTTGCGAAATCAATTATTCTTACTTTATAGCCCATTTCAGAGAGCTCTCCTTTACTTTCCTCTAGGCTTGTTCCTTTTTCTAGAAAGACTGTTGATCCAAAAGTTAGTACATTTGGAAGATTTACTGCCTCTTGAGGAGATAGGCCCCAGTCTAAAATACCAATTATTGATTTTGTAACTAGAGGAATTATAGAAGGACCTCCAGCAGAACCAGTCAATAAAATAACTTCATCGTTTTCATCTAAAATTATAATAGGCGCCATTGAACTCCTGGGTCTTTTACCCCCTTCAACCTGATTGGCCACTATTCTTCCTTCTTTAATAGGTTTGTAAGAAAAATCAGTTAGCTGGTTATTTAAGAAAAAGCCCTTAACCATTAAATGAGAACCAAATGCAGCTTCTATGGAGCTAGTCATTGATACTGCGTTACCCTCATTGTCTATAATCGATAAATGTGTTGTTGAGTTTAATTCTAAGCTGTTTCCTGCTGAAAGGTTCTTTAGAGGGTAACCTTTAAACTCTCCTGGAAAGGTATCGGATAAGATGGAGTCCTTTTGTATTAACTTAGCTCTTTTTCTAAGATAATCTTCGCTGACTAATTCTTTGATTGGTGCTATGAAAAAATTTGGGTCAGCAATATATAATTCTCTGTCGGCAAACATTAATCTGGTGGCTTCGATGAATACCTTTAAGGATTCTAATGACCAAGGCTTCATTCCACTAAGATTGAAATTTTCTAAGATACCTAACATTTGAATAACACCAATCCCGCCAGAGGATGGTGGTCGAGGGCCGCATATTGAATATTCGAAGTACTTACCGCAAATAGGTTTTCTAACAATAGCCTTGTATGAATTTAAATCATTTATACTTATCGAACTTGGGTTTAACTCAGATTTTTTTACCTTTTCTATAATTTCGAGTGCTAAATTACCCATATAAAATTCATCAGGCCCGTTTTTAGATATTTTCGTTAAAGTATCTGCGAATGGTTTATTTACAAGCACAGTTCCAATAGGATGAGGACTTCCATCAGGTTGATATAAGTAATTTGAGGGATTATCTAATCTTGGAAGAGTTTTATTGTTTTCAAGTAATTTATATAATCGTGGAGAAACCTTAAAGCCTCTCCCCGACAAATGTATAGCCGGTTTAAAAAGGTTTTCCCATTTCATTTTCCCATGCCTATTGTGAGCCATTTCTAAAACCCGAAGTAGCCCAGGAACTCCTACTGACTTCCCTCCAATTGTTGCTGACCTTCTACTTATGATTTCTCCATTTTTGTTTATAAATAAATATGGATTTGCAGAATTTGGCGCTGTTTCTCTCCCATCGTATGAATGAAGTATTTTATTCTTGTTATCCCAAAACATTATAAATCCCCCACCGCCTATTCCAGATGATTGAGGTTCAACAAGGTTTAGAATTAATTGGCTAGCTATTGCGGCATCTAAAGCATTACCTCCTTCTTTTATAATTTTATAACCTGTCTCAGTGGCATAAGGATTTGCGGTTACAACCATAAAATTTGTAGTTGAAGTCTCATTTTTTTCAATAACGCCAGATGATCCTTCAGGTATAATAATATTATCCGAACTAATGAGGTTTTTAGGCCAGATGATTAGAAAGAATAAGGTTAATACTAAGAATTTATTTTTTTTCATTTCTACTAGTAATTTTTGGATATAGAATTCATTATAAGTCAGTTTAAGGGGAAAGGTATAGATGAAACAAGATTTAACTAATAGATTTAAGAGTATTTTGTATAACGACGATGTTATTACCGATGAAAATAAAATTTTAAAATTATTAGTTGATATTGAGGAAAAGATATCTTGTTATCCGTTTTGCATTCTTGTACCCAAGACAATCGACCAATTAACTTATATTATGCAAATTATCTCATTTTATGAGATACCTCTATTAGTTAGGGGTTCAGGTATTTCCTCTGCTGGTGGACTTTCAATTGACTCAAGAAAATACATTATGATTGATTTGCGATCACTCAATCATATTGAGGAAATAAATCAAGAAGATATGTACGTAACTGTTCAAGCTGGATGTTCGTGGATAAAATTACTTAATGAACTAGACAGCCTCGGTTTTACAACTACATGTTCAGGTTATGGGGATGGAATTGAAGGTACTGTTGGAGGAAGTGTTAGTGATAACGAAATTTTATCTGGGTATTCTAACTATGGAACATTGTCAAGCAACCTACTCGGCATGGATGTTGTTTTAGCAGATGGATCAATTCTCGAAACAGGCTCTTCTGCCGCTGACGGAAGAATTCCTTTTTCAAGGGAGTTTGGACCAGACTTAACTGGATTATTTATCGGAGATTCTGGCTCTTTGGGGATTAAGGCAAGAATTACTCTTAAGATTATTCATAAGAAAAATATAAAGAAGTATTTTTCATTTGTTTTTGATAGATTTGAAGACTTAGTCCTAGCTCAAAGTGAAATTTCAAAAAAACATATTAATCTAGAACATTGGGGTGTTGACGTATTTAGCAATGCTAAGCTTTTCAGACAAGTCATTGACAAGCCAAAATCTAATAAAAGTAAAAATTTATTTTTAGCAAGCCTTACTCCGAGGTCATTGGTTGATGGAGTTAGGGTATCCTCTCAATCTAATTATTATCTTAATATAATGATTGAATCTTCAACTAAGGAAGAAATTCAAAAAATATATTCTGAAGTAGTTAAATTATGTCAGCCATACATGATTAATGAGATTGAAAGTAATTTAAAAAATAACTTTGATAAAATTCCTTTTGCCCCTCTGAAAGATGAAAAAAAACATTTAAATTCTAGTTGTGTAAGTTCTTTATTTCCAATTTCTCGCGCATTAGAGGTCTCTGCAATAACGGATGAATATTTTATTCGTCATTCTAAAACAATTGAGCAAAATAATTTATCTTTCTCTTATTTGACATCTTCATTTAGCAATATGTTTTTTATTGAGGCAAGAATATGGTATCCATTCTATGAAAATTCTCAAGCACTCGACGAAGGCCTAAAAGGTAGAGTTACTACCCTTCAGAGGGATCTAGCAGGTTTATGGGATACCTATGGGGCATCACGTTGCTCAATTGGTAGGCTTTATAATTATGATAATCAACTATCATCAGCTGCAAGATCAACTTTGAAGATTATAAAGTTATCTCTTGATCCCAAATTTATTTTAAACCCTGGTGTGCTCGGCTTAAATTCTGGCAATGATAAAGAGATAAAAAAAACTTTATACCCTGAGTTTCCACAGAACCTTCTGAGTAGCAATGATGATGTTTTGTAAATTTTGAAGAGGATAAAATGTCGAGTTCAGAACAAGTTGTAGTAGTTGGAGCTGGTCCCGTAGGTTCGATTACAGCTCTCAGGCTAAGCCAATTAGGTATTCCAGTGGTATTGCTTGAAGCCCTATCATATATTCCAACTGGTCATCGAGCAGCCACCACGCATTCTTCAACTTTAGATCTTCTTGATAAAGTTGGGATATCATCTCAAATTATTGAGGCTGGACTTAAGGCTCAGTATTTTCAATACAGGCATTTAGATAGTAATGAAGTATTTGCTGAATTTGATTTCAGTTTTTTAAAAGATGAGACTAACCATCCTTACGCTATTCAATTAGAGCAGCATAAGACAGTTGAAATAGCACTTAAAGAAGCAAGTAAATATAAAAACTTTACTTTGTTAAGGGAGCATGTGGTAAGTGAGGTAAATAATAAAGAAGATATAGTTGAGGTTACTGTAAAATTACCTAATGAAGAAATAAAAATAATCAGTTGTAAATTTTTAATAGGTTGTGATGGCGGAAAATCTTATATAAGGAAATCACAAGGTATAGACTTTCCTGGTTTCACATGGGAAGAGAGATTTCTGATACTTGCATCATATTTTGATTATGAGCAAGCAGACAATTATAGATATAGAAATTATCTTGCTGGTAAGGATACATGGTGTTCAGTCTTTAAAATACCTGGCCCCAAGGGTTGTGGCATGTGGAGAAACCTTTTTCCTGTAATGCAGGGAGTATCTGAGAGTGACATACTATCTGAGAAATATATAAATAACCAGATTAAAACATGTTTCCCATATATAGAAAAAATTAATGTAGTTGATAAAAATCTATATTCTGTTCACCAGAGAGTTGCTGATAAATTTGTTAAAGGAAGAATTATACTTGCAGGAGATGCTGCACATGTTAACAACCCCCTTGGTGGAATGGGGATGAACTCTGGGATTCATGATGGCTTAAATGTTGCTGAAAAAATATCAGAATTATGGAATAACAATTCATTAAGTGTTGATAAGGTATTAAGTCTTTATGACAGACAAAGGCGGCCACTGGCTAAAAAATATGTACAGGCTCAATCAATTGAAAATAAAAAAACACTTCAGTCAGATGATTCAAGAAAATCAAAAGATAAATATGAAAACTTAAAGCGAATATCATCATCAAAAGATTTACAAAAAAGTTTTTTATTAAAAGCATCATTAATTGATATGGTTAGGGAATCAGATAGTATAATATAACTATCTGGATATTTTAATTAACTAATTAAATAGAGTCTAAAAAATGTTTTGGCCCATCAAGGATGATAATCCAACTTCTCATACTCCTATTGTTACCTGGGCGTTGATGTTTATATGTGTATTAGTATTTATCTGGCAGAGTCAATTAACACAAACAGAATCACAAATAACTATTTTGTCGTATGGCATAATACCTGCCCATTTATTTAGTTTTGGAAACTTCTCTGAAATAAACCCTATGATTACTCCAGTCCCGGCATGGGTGACTATTTTTACTTCTATGTTTCTTCACGGAGGATGGATGCACCTTGGAGGTAATATGCTTTTTCTCTGGATATTCGGAGATAATGTTGAATCTGCCATGGGCAGGACAAGGTTTTTAATTTTCTATCTATTATGTGGTGTCATTGCAGCCTTTGGTCAGAGTATCTCTGACCCTGGATCAACTGTTCCAATGATCGGTGCATCAGGTGCAGTTTCAGGTGTGCTTGGGGCTTATTTAATTCTTTACCCCTACGCAAACGTTAAGGTTTTAATTTGGTTGTTATTTTTTGTTACTATAATAAATGTACCTGCGTGGATTGTACTAGGTTTTTGGTTTATTGGTCAATTGCTGAGCCAAGCTGGAAGTTCTTCGGCTGACTCAGGTATTGCTTTTCTTGCGCATATTTTTGGTTTCATTGGTGGCTTACTTTTAGTTTTCAAAATGCGTAAAAAGGGTGTAGTGATTTTAAAAAAGCGAATTTCAAAACCTTTTTCTTACGAGAGAAGAAAATTAAAAAAGATCAGAATCCCAAATTCTGGAGAATAGAAAATATGTTTAAAAATTAATCTATTTTCGAACGTGGATGAGACATGTCAAATATTTTTTTTATTTTTTTTTCATCCACATGTGTATATCTCTGTGTAGTTGACAAAGAGGCATGTCCCAAAAGCTCTTGAATAGTTCTCAGGTCACCACCGTTTTCTAAAAGATGGGTGGCAAAGCTGTGTCTAAGTGAGTGAGGTGTCACTTTAGGGTCATAATCAAGTGACCTTCTAATTTTTTCGATAATTCTTTGGATAATTCTAGGGCTAAGACGTTTGCCTCTTTTTCCAATAAATAAAGGAGTGTTTGATGCAATTTCAAAAGGACAGGAATTCAAATAGTCATTAATTGCAAATAGAACACGTTCAATAATTGGAACAATCCTCTCTTTTTGTCCTTTGCCCAGAATCTTTATCACTCCAGTTTCAGGGGATATATCCTTAATATCAGAAAAGTTTAATTGAATTGCTTCGTTTATTCTTAAGCCACATCCATAAAGTAATAAAAGTATAGCCTTATCTCTTTTTTCTAACCAGTTTTCGGTATGAAAATTTTTAACTTGATTAACTATTTCTAAAATTTCATTTGAGGTAATAGATCTGGGCACATTTGAGGGTACCTTTTGAGCTTGAATGAGTTTCACTGAGCTATTAAAAATTCCATGTCTTAGCTCAAGATAAAAGAAAAAATTTTTTAATGAGCTAATGGATCTTCTTAAAGAATTTCTTGATATACCAATGGATCTTCTATGTGAGAGATAACTTCTAAAATCTATTTGATTTAGTTTTTCTAAATCACTTGTGGATATTTTTTTTCCTAAATGTTCTGAAATAAATATAATAAAAAACTTTAAGTCTCTGTAGTAGGCTGAAAAAGTATTATGAGATACACCCTTCTCATCTTTTAGCCATTTCAACCAAAATTCAAATTTCTTCTGAATATCTTCATCTGCTAGACCAAGCTCGAAATTAGATTTTCGTTCTGCTGACATAATTTTTTAAAATTTTTTTAAATACATATTATAAAATAACTATGTGATTTTTTTTCCTGATTTTTTCCAATCACTTAAAAACGATGCAAGTCCTTTATCCGTGAGCGGATGATTATATAGTTGCCTTATTATTTTAGGTGGCAAGGTAGCAACATCGCTACCAACCTTTGCTACTTGAAGCACATGTAGTGGGTGTCTAATTGAGGCTGCTAATACTTGTGTCTCGTATCCATAATTATCATAAATATCAAGAATATCTGAAATTAAATCGATACCGTTAATGCCGATATCATCTAATCTACCAATAAATGGTGAAATAAAAGTAGCTCCACATTTTGCTGCCAGCAATGCTTGGTTGGCAGAAAAACATAAAGTTACGTTAACCATTGTCCCCTCGTCTGATAATTTTTTGCAACATTTTAATCCATCAACAGTAAGGGGTACCTTAATAGCAATATTATCAGAAATTTGTCTTAGCTTGTCAGCTTCTTTAATCATTTCTGATAGGTTTTCTGCGGTAACTTCAGCGCTTACTGGACCTTTTATAAGAGAGGAGATCTCTTTTATGAGCTCGATAAAGCTTTTTTCTGACTTAGATGCCAAAGAAGGATTTGTTGTAACTCCATCAATTAAACCACTTTCAGATAGTTCACTAATCTCATTTAGATCTGCAGTATCCACAAAAATTTTCATTATTGTCTCCTTTTAAGGACTTTATATCTAATGATATTTTATAATATAATATCATTGTTTGATTAAGTCTTTTAAAAAAGTATGCATTCTCTCCTAGAAATTAAATAAAGTAATTCAATGAATTTTAAGTCTGGTGATCAGATATCAGTAGTTTTGTCAATGCCGATAGAAGGAATATATGATTATATTGTTCCCAGTGGAACAGGATTAGCCCCTGGGGATATTGTAGAGGTTCCATTTAGGTCGAGCTGTAAGCTTGGAATTGTGTGGGGTCAGGGAAACAGCAAAATAAGTAAAAATAAATTAAAGCCAATACTAAGTAAAAAAGAAAATTATTCTATAAGCCAAGAAAATATTTCATTCATAAATTGGATGTCTGAGTATACAGTTCAGCCTAAAGGATTAATTGTTCATGCAACCATAAAGGATTTCTCTGACAAGCATAACAAACTAATTTCTTATGAATTAATAACTGAGAATCTTGATAAAATTAAAGTCACGGACAAGAGAAGGAAAATAATAGATGTTATCATGTGTGAAGAGAGTTTATCTAGAGATGAAATAATCAGATTGTCTGGGTCTACTTCTACTGTCTTAAAGGGCTTGATCAAAAAAGGTGTAGTAAAACCTATAGTAAAAGAAAACGATGTAGATATTGTAAAAAAAAATATCAATATATCAGATCTAGTTCTGAATAAAGAACAAGAAAAAGTTGCAATTAATTTACGCACAATGATTGATAAAGGGTTTAATGTTGCTCTGCTAGAGGGGGTTACAGGTTCTGGTAAAACCGAGGCTTATTTTGAACAAATATTAGTTGCACTCAAGAAAAACTTTCAGGTATTAGTATTAGTCCCTGAGATCTCAATTACAACACAATGGCTGGACCGATTCCAAAGTAAGTTTGGTTTTTTGCCTTACATTTGGCACTCTAGTGTAAGTAAAAAAAATAGATCAAATGTTTGGCAAAAGATTATAAAAGGTGAAACAAATGTTGTAGTTGGTGCTAGATCTGCATTATTTCTACCTTTCAAGAATCTCGGTTTAATTATAGTTGATGAGGAGCATGATAGTAGTTTTAAACAGGAGGAGAGACTAATTTATCATGCTAGGGACATGGCTGTTGTAAGGGCAAGAGAAGAGAATATTCCAATAGTACTTGTTTCGGCCACTCCCTCTATAGAGACAGTTATAAATGCTAGGGAAGGCAGGTATAAATTTTTTTCAATTAAGAATCGGTTTGGCAATGCACTAATGCCAAAAATTGAAATTGTTGATTTATTATCAACTCCTCCTAATGACCAAAAATGGGGTAAGACATGGTTGTCAGATACTCTTATTGAGGCAGTCTCTTCAAACTTACAGAAGGAAGAGCAAGTTTTTCTGTTCTTAAACCGAAGAGGTTACGCCCCCCTTTCTATATGTAGAAGCTGTGGCTTCAAACTAGCTTGTCATAGTTGCACTGCTTGGTTAGTAGAACATAGGTCGGATTCTAGTCTTCAGTGTCATCATTGTGGGTTTAGAATAAAACCACCTAGTATTTGTCCCTCTTGTCAAAAAGAAGATGGTTTTATCTCTTTTGGTCCAGGAATTGAAAGGGTTTATGAGGATGTAAAAAATAGATGGCCAGAGGCTAAAGTAGGATTAATTGCAAGCGATAATGTAAAAGGTAGTAAGAACCTATCAAATTTTATTACTGCAATTGAAAAAAAAGAAATAGATATAATTATTGGAACTCAGTTATTAGCTAAGGGACATCATTTCCCTAATCTAACCTTAGTTGGTATTATTGACGCAGATATGGGCCTATCTGCATGGGATTTAAGGGGAAGCGAAAAAGTCTATCAAATGATGTATCAAGTTTCAGGGAGAGCAGGACGAGGAGAAAAGCCTGGTAAAGTTATACTTCAGTCACATGAATCTTCTAACCATATATTTAAGGCACTGTCTGAGAATCAGAACAAATTATTTCTGAATAAAGAAATAGATTTTCGCAGAGATCTAAAAATGCCGCCTTTCGGAAGGTTAATATCTATAATAGTATCTGGAACAAAAGAGGTGGAGGTTATAAAATTTGTTGAGAGACTGAATAGTATAAAGCCAAAAAATGACAATATTCAAATTTTTGGTCCTGCTCCAGCAGTGATGAATCGACTTAGAGGAAGGTATAGATATAGGTTTTTAGTTAAAGGACCAAGGGACTTTCTTCTGCAACCATTTGTTAAGAGATGGTTAAATTCAAGTAATAAAAGTAATCTAATCAGGGTTCAGGTGGATGTTGACCCATATACTTTTTATTAATCATAATTTCTAGGTATGTTGCAACTTAAACCTTCTTATGCTACGACCCCGTTCTTAAGTATTTTGTTGATGAATTAATGGTTGTTTTTTATTTTTTTGGGCATATGAATATATGTTTAGGAATTAGGGGGCAGAATGTCTGATGTATCGCATTATAGTGGGTTTGCAAGAAGGTATGCCCTTGCACTATACGAATTGGCTGAAGATTCTAGTATTATTGAAAAAGTTTTCGAGGAACTTCAAATACTTAAAAAAGTGATTAATGAGAGTAGAGACTTTGTTAGATTGATAAAAAACCCTGTTTTTGGAAGGGATGACCAGGCCAATGGTGTTTTAGCTGTTGCAAATAATTATGAGCTCTGCAAGACACTGAGAAATTTCCTTGGTCTTTTAGCCCAAAATAGGAGACTTTTTGCCTTACCAGAGATAATAAATTCTTTTGAAAGTATTTATTCTTCAAGAAATGGTCAGTTAACCGTTGAAGTTACATCAGCTATCAATTTAACTGATACGCAACTTCAGTCGTTGACAG
>CACGTM010000024.1 GCA_902575965.1 uncultured Alphaproteobacteria bacterium
AGAGACATATGATAGATACATTGCAAAGTTACTTTCAAATAGGAAAGGTTCTATATTCAAGTCATATATTAATGGACTGAATAATTTTGGATTATTTATAACACTAGAGAAATTTGGGGGAGATGGCTTTATACCAATACGATACCTTCCCGCGGATTATTATGATTTGTTTGACAATGAAACAAGTTTGTCGGGGCGAAATAACGGGCTTACGCTTAGAATTGGGGATTCGATTAATTCTAAATTAATTGATGCTAATCCTCAGAATGGGAGACTCATTTTTAAATTTTCAGCTTAAAACATGATATATATAATTTAATTTCTCAATTCATTTACTTGACACCACAAAAAGTATCAGTATTTTGTAATTCAAACTTAGATCAGGGAACTACAAATGGCAAAATCACCAACTATACAAATCAAACTAGAGAGCACTGCAGGAACTGGTTATTATTATGTAACCAAAAAAAACCCTCGCACGATGACTGAGAAGTTTGAAGTAAAGAAATACGACCCTAAAGTTAGAAAACATGTCATATTTAAAGAAAAGAAA
Organism: uncultured Alphaproteobacteria bacterium; assembly: GCA_902575965.1. Classification (GTDB taxonomy): domain Bacteria; phylum Pseudomonadota; class Alphaproteobacteria; order Rhodospirillales; family Rhodospirillaceae. The sequence continues at coordinate 554 of CACGTM010000024.1, forward strand.
ATAAAATAATAATTGTGTTTATTAGAAATGAGAATTTAATTTATTTTTATCCTCGTTTGAAGCAAGGAAAACAGCCTTTTTAAGTTTCTCAAATGCTCTATTTTCAATCTGACGTACCCTCTCCCTACTAATACCGTATTCCAGTCCAAGGTCTTCCAAAGTACGTGGTTTATCAGACAATCTTCTTACTTCTAAGATATGCTTTTCACGTTTATTAAGAACTTCGAACCCTTTATTTAAAAGAGAAAGACCAACTTGCCTCTCTTGTTTTTGTGCATAGACATCTTCTTGGCTCATATCCTTAGAGACAAGTAAATCTATTGCTTCTCTTTCAGTATCTTCGCTTACAGGTACATTTAGAGATGAGTCTGGCCTTGATAACCTTGAGTTCATTTCTAAGACATCATTTTTATCGACGTTTAAGGTCTCGGCAATGACACCGGCCTCTTCATCTTTTAAAGAATTATCACTATAAATATTAAGTTTTGATTTCAATTTTTTAAGATTGAAGAATAACTTTTTCTGAGAAGCAACTGTACCAACTTTAACCAGAGACCAGGATTTGAGAACATACTCGCTTATCGAAGCCTTAATCCACCAAATGGCATAAGTTGCCAAGCGAAACCCTCTATCCGGATCAAATTTTTTGACAGCACGCATCAAGCCTATATTACCTTCAGCAATTAGATCAGACACCGGTAAGCCATAAAATCTATACCCTAATGCAATTTTCGCAACTAACCTTAAATGGCTGGTAACAAGTATATGGGCAGCCTTAGTATCATTATGCTCGACTAAACGTTTAGCAAGCATGAATTCTTTCTCTTTCTCCAGCATCGGGAATTTTTTTATCTCATGAAGATAAGAGGATAGTCCTCCATCAAAAGTAATTGCGGGTAAAGATCTATTCATCGCTTAAACACCCTATAGATTTAAGAGAAAAATTCCCAACACTGTTAATACAGTATAAATTGAAATACATCTTAAAGTTGAGAGTTGAATAAATTAAAGTTGTGAAAGAATTTAATAAAAAATCGAGTTTATACATAACAATATTCTCCTTAAGCAATATGTTATCTAATAAGAGGCCTTGTTTTCCAAGCACCAAATAGAGATTGTAATATATGCGTAAGCCATTGTAAAGTAATAAATATAATTACCAGAAACATACAATAACTACGTTGTAATATTAAAAATGGATCATATAATGCGCAAAAATGAATAAATTTTAATATTAATGATACAAGTGAAAGAATTGTTTAAAAGAAATAAAATAAAGGAATATTTTAGTCTCTCCAGGCAAACAACAGAACAACTTTGTTCTCCACTGAGTGCAGAAGACCAAAATGTTCAGTCGATGGAAGATGCAAGTCCTACAAAATGGCATAAAGCTCATACAACATGGTTTTTTGAGACTTTTATACTCAAAAATTTTCTTAAGGATTATAAGATTTTTAATGAGAAATTCCCTTTTTTGTTCAATTCCTATTACCAAACATTTGGAGAGAGACAACCAAGGTCAAAAAGGGGACTTCTCTCAAAACCATCATTAGAGGAAATAGATAAATACAGAAAATATGTAAATGAAAATATCGATCATCTAGTTGACGTAGCTTCTGACGATAATATTGAGGAAGTCTGTAATTTAATAACTCTTGGGATTAATCATGAACAACAGCATCAAGAACTTATTTTAATGGATATATTACATGCTTTTTTTCTTAATCCCCTAAAGCCTTCTTACAAAAAGTTGAATAAACAGATAGAACATAAATCAAATAAATTAAGCTGGAAAGATATTGAAGGAGGCATAGTTGAAATTGGTCAAGATTTTGAAAGGTCAAATAAATTCTTTTATGATAATGAAGGTCCTAAACATGAGGTATTGCTTAAACCATTTCAAATATCCAATCGACCAATAACAAACCGTGAATGGCTCGAGTTTATGGATGATGGTGGATATCAGAAGCCTGAACTTTGGCTATCTGATGGCTGGGAAAAGGTAAATGCAAACAATTGGCAGTCTCCATTGTATTGGTTACATGATAAAGGTCTCTCATGGTACTCATTCAGTCTTTACGGCTTGCACCCATTAAATCTAGATGCTCCTGTCTCTCATGTAAGCTTCTATGAGGCAAATGCATATGCTACTTGGTGTTCAAAAAGATTGCCTACAGAATTCGAATGGGAAATAGCCTCAAGTTACTCTAATCATGATGGTAATCTGCTTAATGAAAATATTCTAATACCTAAAATTAATTTAGATAAATTCAAACTATCCAATATGATTGGAGGGGTATGGGAATACACATCATCAAATTACTCTCCTTATCCGAATTACAGTCCCTCAAAAGGGGCAATTGGGGAATATAATGGTAAATTTATGATTAATCAGTTTGTACTTAGAGGTGGTTGCTGTTTAACAAGTCAAAATCATATCAGAAATACATATAGGAACTTCTTTTACCCATCTCAAAGATGGATGTTTTCTGGAGTAAGATTAGCAAATTAGAAGGCTGTTGAAGATGGAAGAATTTTATCGCGATGTAGTGGAAGGACTTAATAAAAAAAACAAAACCTTACCCTCTAAATATTTCTACGATACAAAAGGATCCCAACTATTCGATCAAATCTGTGAACTTGAAGAATATTATATTACTAGAACAGAAATTAAATTACTTAGTAAAATATCTGAGGAACTAGCTAAAATAATTGATAACAAGCACCTTATAGAATACGGCTCTGGCTCAAGTAAAAAAATTAGAATCCTCTTAGACTCAAATAGTAAATTAAAAAGCTATATACCAGTAGACATTTCAGAAAACTACTTATTAGATGTATGCGAAAAGTTAGAGGAAGAATATCCTTTATTGAAGATTAATAAACAATGCGCTGACTTTACTAAAAAAATCAATTTAAAAGGAATTCATAAAAATGACAATAAAGTAGTTTTTTTTCCAGGTTCGACTATTGGTAATTTCACAGAAAAAGAAATTATTATTTTTATTCACAATCTAATAGAAACATTAGATGGAAATGGTGAAATAATTGTTGGTTTTGACCTATTTAAAAATAAAAATATAATAGAACCTGCATATAATGACAAGAAGGGCATAACTAGAGATTTTAATTTAAATATTCTCAAAAGAATTAATAATGAACTTGGTGCTAATTTTGTGATTGATAACTTTAAGCATAAAGCTGTTTTTATTAAAAACAAAAGTCGATTAGAAATGCATCTCATAAGTAAAATAGAACAAAATGTAAAAGTTAAAGATTATACGTTTAACTTCAAAAAAAACGAAAGTATTCACACTGAAAACTCGTATAAATATAAAGAAAAAGTATTAACTAAACTTTTCTCAGATTATGGATTTACTGAGGGAAAAGCCTGGAAAGATGAGAATAACTTGTTTGCAATAAAACATTTTATTTATCAGTAGAGACTAATAAAAAGTTTACTAATTATCATTATTTTATCTCAGATCTGTTCTCTCGTTTTTTTAAAATCTATCTCTGGAAAATCTTCAATTACCTTATCTAAATGCCAGGAGTTTCTCGCAAGAAAAACTGGCATACTGTCATGATCATCAGCTATGCTAACTTCATTTTTATTTATAAAATCCTTTAGAATTATTGAATTATCAGAAGATAACCACCTTGCTGTATACAATGAACATGTTTCAAAATATACTGGAACACCGTATTCAGTTCTTATACGATCCGCCATTACTTCAAATTGCAAGATGCCAACAACTCCTACAATCCATTCTGACCCAACCTTTGGCTTAAAAACACTTGCAGCACCTTCTTCAGCTAATTGCTGAAGAGCCTTACCCAAATGTTTTGCCTTCATTGGGTCCTTTGGCCTAGCACTTTTTAAAATTTCAGGAGCAAAACAAGGTATATCTTTGAAATGAATCACTTCACCTTCAGTTAAGGTATCACCAATTCTTAAATTACCATGATTGGGGATTCCTATAATATCACCAGGCCAAGCCTCCTCCGCTGTTTCTCTATCTTGGGCTAAAAATAGAAGAGGATTATGAATAGTTAATTTCTTTTTTAAACGTGTATGCAAAAGCTTCTGACCTTTTTTGAAATGACCAGAACTTAATCTGAAAAATGCAATTCTGTCTCTATGATTTGGGTCCATATTTGCTTGGATTTTAAAAACAAAGCCCGAGACATTATCCTCATAAGGACTTATTTCTCTCTCGTTTGTTTTTTGCTTTCTGGGTGATGGAGCTAAATCGGTTAACCCATTAAGTAACTCACTTACTCCAAAATTATTTACAGCACTTCCAAACCAGACCGGGGTTGTTGAACCATTCAGATAATTTTTATGATCTAAGGATGGGAATAACTCCTTTACCATTTCAATATCCTCTCTCAATTTTTCTAAGGCATTCTCAGGAAGCATTCGAGATAGTACTGGGTCATCAAAACTAGAGCATAAGTAACCATCATGAGCTCTTTCACCTTTTGATCGTGACATTAGTAAAAGAGTATCCCTTAAAAGATCATAACAACCCAGGAAATGCTTTCCCATTCCTATAGGCCAACTTACTGGAACGACATCCAAAGCAAGTTTATTCTCTATTTCGTCAATAAGTTCAAAAGGGTCTAATCCCTCACGATCAAGTTTATTTATAAAAGTTGCAATAGGTATATCTCTCAGTCTACAAACTTCAAATAACTTAAGTGTCTGGGACTCAATTCCTTTTGCACTGTCGATAACCATTATTGCTGAGTCCACAGCAGTCAATGTTCTGTAGGTATCTTCACTAAAATCTTCATGGCCAGGTGTATCAAGCAAATTAAAGGTGCAACCATTATATTGATAGGTCATAACAGAAGAGGCAACTGATATCCCCCTCTCCTTTTCTACTTTCATCCAATCGGAGCGAGCTCTTCTTCGCTCGCCTTTTGCTTTAACAGCACCTGCAAGATTAATAGCCCCGCCAAATAAGAGAAGCTTTTCAGTTAAAGTAGTCTTCCCTGCATCTGGGTGAGAAATGATGGCAAAAGTTCTCCTCTTAGAAGCTTCTTCATTTATCTTATTCATATAATCAACTTAACCTACAAGCTTATTTTGAAGGTTTTTACTTGTGGTTGTGTATTCAAATCTAAGCTTCTCATCTGGTCTGGCTAAATTAAAGCAACCATGTGCCATAAGGGCAGCTTCATGAAAACCAGATAAAATCAAGTTTAATTTGCCAGGATATGAGCACATATCCCCAATGCAAAAAATTCCTTTTTCCGAGGTCTGGAATTTTTCTGTATCTACTAAGATCCTATTCTTATCCATGTTAATACCCCAGGCAGCTATTGGACCTAACTTCATAGTTAAACCATAAAATGCCAACATAAAATTGCAATCTACTTTATAGGCATTATCCTGTAACTTATTCTTTAATGTTACAGACTCTAATTGACCATTAACCCCATTCAGTTTATCAATTTCAGCCACATGGATTGTTAATTTCCCCTCTTTCTCCAGAACCCTAATTTTTTCAACTGTATCATTCATCGCCCTAAAATCAGGTCTTCTATGCACAAGATGAATAGAATTCACTTTTTCGTTTAATGCTAAAACCCAATCCAAAGCTGAATCACCACCACCAGCAATAACAAGGTCTTTTCCATTAAATTTATCAATCTCTCTAACTGAATAAAATAAAGATTTATTCTCGAAAGTGTCTATATTATTTATCCTAGGTTTTTTTGGAGTAAAGCTGCCACCACCTCCAGCTATACATATTACAGGAGCTTCTAATTCTTCTCCTAAATCAGTAATTATTTTCCAATTACCATTTGGTAACTTTATCAGACTATCTGCCCTCTGGCTAAAATACATTTTTGGACCAAAAGGTTTAATTTGCTCCATCAAGCTATCAGTTAATTCTTTTCCAGTTACCTTCGGTCGGCTTGGAATATCATAAATTGGCTTTTCTGGATAAAGCTCAGCACATTGCCCGCCTGGTCGATCCAGAATATCAATAACGATACTTTTCAATCCCAAAAGACCCAACTCAAAAACTGCGAATAAGCCACATGGACCTGCTCCAATAATTATAACATCTGATTTATTTTCTTGCATTTTTCAAACCACTTTGATCATATCTAACTAAATTAATAACCTTCTAAATCATCCTGCGTATCTAGGTCAATTTGAACAGCAGTATCATAAAACTCGACTTCATATACATTTGAGTAGTGTTTATTTATTAGATCTCTAGCTCCAATATCTCCAGACAAATTACTAAAATCCTTTAAATATTTATTTGACCATAATACTGGATTTCCTCTTTTACCAGAATAAACAGGAACGCCAATACTTCTTTTGGCACTGGGGTCAAATGGATTAATTAAATCATTTATATGTTTGGGTGTTAATAAAGGCATATCACCTAAGCATATAAGTGTGCCATCAAACCCCTTGGGAACTTTATCTATGCCTGCCTTAATAGAAGAAGCCATTCCTCCTGCATAATCTTTATTAAATACACAATCTAGATCAATTCCATGCAATGCTTGAGTTATCTTCTTATCTTCATGTCCTGTGACAACAATAACTTTATCTATATGCGACTTCATCACTGTATCAGTAATAATTCTTATTAAGGGCTTCTTATCAATTTCAATTAATAACTTATTATAGCCCATCCTTTTTGACATACCTGCTGCAAGTATAATTGCACAAATTAAAGGATGCTTATTTCTAACTTGCTTATCTTTTTTTTTATTCTCCCTAGGAGACCGACGAACAGAGGTATCATTAAGCAGGCCACCAACCCCAAGTGATGCTATAAACTCTTTATCTAGTTTAGAATTAGCAGAAAAATACTCTAACATTAGGTCAATACCGTTCTTTGACAAAGACCTAGCACAACCAGGTAATACAAGGACATAAATATTATCTACCTTACCCAATAACATTAAATTACCCGGGTCTACAGGCATGCCGTAGTAGATAATTTCTCCACCTGAAGCCTCTATAGCTGTAGGAATTATATCAGCTCTATCTACAGAAACATGCGCGCCAGAAATGATAATCATATCAGGTTTTAATTTTATAGTTTTGGAAATTGCAATGGATACAGAATCAATCTCGTGAACACATGATTCAATAGAGATTAAATCACCCTCGATATTTTCAATCCTACTCTTTGTTACATTTGTTGTTTTTAAAACTAAGCTTTCTTTTAAAGAGGAAGATAACGTATTAATTAAAGAAAATTTTTTCTTCTTAAAGGTAATTAGTGAAATGACTTTTTCTTCGTTTGATAAGTTCTCAAGAAGACTTGATTTGACATTAATTGAGATTGCAAATGGAATAACCTTTATTGTAGCAACAACCTGGCCAATTCTTACAAAAGATTTATCGGATAAAGTTGCAATTGTTATAACCTCATCTACATAATTTAATTTATTTATTATCTCTTCATTGATTGATAATAGACCATTCTTTTTTGAAATTATATTACAACGCCCAGTAAATGGATCCGTTACCTCTAGTTCATTGCCAACAATCTTTTGGGCCAGCCAAAAAGAAGCTTCGTCTTCATGAATATCCTGTTTATCTAACATTGCTACAAAGACTTCATTTATACCGCCCGATTTAAGTTTAATACAATGTTCTGAGGTAAGAACTTGTCCCTTCTTAATCAACCAATTTTTTCCAATTTTCTTATGAGCTAAGATTGCCCCCTCTGCATTCTCAACTTTTACTTTCTTAAGAATCATTCTTTTCCCGCAATCTCATGCTTCATCTTGATTACTTCTGCAAGAATTGATACAGCAATTTCCTGAGGAGATTTAGCATTAATATCTAATCCGACTGGACCACTAATTCTCTTTAATTTTTTTCCTGCAATTCCCATTTGTGATAATCTATTAAGTCTCTTTTGATGAGTTTTCTTACTACCAAGCGCACCTATGTAGAAGCATTCAGAATTTAGCGCTGTTACTAAAGTTGGATCATCAAGCTTCGTGTCGTGTGTTAGAGTTATAACAGCGGTTCGCGAGTCAATTCCAATTTTATTTATTACTTCATCAGGCCACTCATTGATTACTTCAACATCAGACATTTGATAACTATCTATAAAAAACTTTCTAGGATCAATTAAGATAATTTTAAATCCAACTAATTTTGCCATTGGAACAAGATATTGAGAAATATGAACTGAACCAACTAAGATAATTCTGAAGGCTGGGCTATAAACTTTTAGAAATAAATTTGATTCTTCGATAAGACCTGAAATCCCAGCTCTAACCATTGAAGCTATTTTCTTTTTAGCTTTTTCATCTTTGACTTCAGTAATATCTTTTATTTTATCAATAAATATCTGCCTACCTGATTGTATGTCTGTCAGCAGAGCACAGAATTGGTCTTGTTTTAATTTTTCCTGAATCTTATTAATATTAGAAAATTTCACTCGATAGGCTCCAGGTATATATTCACCCTACCCCCACATGTAAGGCCAACCCCCCAAGCATCCTTATTAGTGACATTATATTCAATGGTTTTTGATTTTTTAGACTTTATTACTTCTATTGCTTCAGAAACAACTGATGTTTCAATACATCCCCCAGAAACAGAACCAGAAAACTTCCCTAGAGAATTTATCACCATCTGACTACCAATAGGCCTTGGGGAAGAACCCCATGTATTAATAACTGTTGCTAAAGCACATTCTAACCCGGATTCTTTCCAATTTTTTGCAACATATATTGGTTCTAGTTCATCGTAATTCATAGCTAAGCAGTCATATTGATGGTTTTTAAGAAAAAATTACAAGTGTATCAAAAAACAAGAATTTTAATTAAGATTTTAAAATAAACAAAATTAGAGATTACTTACTAAGCTCAACAGCCCTTTTAATTGCCTTTCGGATCCTGGTATAGGTACCACACCTACAAATATTTGATACATAATCATTTATATCTTGATCTGATGGTGAAGGTATTTCCTTTAAAAGAGAAACAACAGTCATGATCATGCCCGACTGACAATATCCGCATTGTGGAACATCTTGTTCTATCCATGCCTGTTGAACTGGATGGCTTCTATCATCAGAAAGACCCTCTATTGTCAAAATATCAGAATTTTCAGCAAACTCTAATGGTATTGAGCAAGATCTTTCAGCAACACCATTTATGTGCACTGTGCATGCTCCACAAGCAGCTATACCACAGCCATACTTAGTGCCCGTAAGACCAAGTGTATCTCTGAGAATCCATAACAATGGAGTTTCTGGATCTTCATCAACTTCATGTTTTTTACCATTGACGGTTAGCTGAATTGCCATTGAATTCTCCATAAAATTAAAAAAAACATACTTCTACTATCACTATGCGAGATATTAATTATTCCCGATTCGCTAATATAGTTACACTTTATACGTTAATGAATAGGATATTTACCAAAATAGTCATTTTTTTATAAAAAAAGTAATTATCCCAATAACCTAAAAAAACTTAAGATTATAACAAGTTACAACTGTTTATGCTAAATTACTACACAATATATAGTATGTATTTGGGGTCAATAACACAAAAAGTAGTGACAAAAGAGTAAATCTTTGAAAGTATGCATTTGCGTCCCTGAGTAAGGTATTCCAGAGGTGCGTCCCTGAAACTTCGGGCGAGGCTATAATTCCTCGCCCTTTTTTTTATTAGTTGTTAAGAAAGTATTCACTGATTTTTCCTTCTAGCTGTTCTTTTAATTCCTTAAATATTTCAATGTTTTGTATGCTAAAATAAATATTAATATTTCGTAAAGATTTTTTGACATTTTCCGAGGAATATTTTTCTCTGGACACAGAAAGATTAAAATTATTTTTTAAATTGATAAATATTAAATAAACTTCTAGAGCCTCTAGTTGAAGCTCAACAGCTTTGAGTTTGTTTCTGGTAACTGAAATGTAAGATTCAAGATCGTTGTCTGTTTGCTTAATTTCTTTGAATAAAAATTTTAGATCTCTTCTGCTTTTTCTAATGTTATAAATTACCTTTGATTGTAATTCCGATGAAACCCTTATGGAGGATAATAAAATGTTTTTTATATGAGTATTATCTACATTTGTTTTAGTGAGCCATATGCACATAAGGAAAATTATTACATCTATTTTAAACCTGTTCTGCATACTTAGGAGCAAATCCTCTACTCCCGGATGATCATAAAAATCAATTGAGAATTCCCAGAATGGGTTTTTTTTAAGATTATAATTTGAATTTTCTAAATTCATTATCATACTTTAATAAATAATATCACCCATTCCACCTATTCACTAATTCATTCTTTATTTTAAACAAATCTAATATTCTACCTATATTATGATCAATAATATCATCAATTTTTTGTGGATTAGTATAAAACGCGGGAACAGGTGGTGCTATTATAGCACCTATTTCAGATAAATTTGTTAATGTTCTTAAATGACCAGTATGTAAGGGAGACTCTCTTACCATTAATACTAACTTTCTTCTTTCCTTTAACGTAACATCAGCCGCACGTGTAAGTAAATTGGAAGTAACTCCAGATGAGATTTCAGAAGCAGTTCTAATTGAACATGGTGCAATAATCATTCCTAATGTTTCGTATGAACCTGAAGAAATTGATGCTCCAACATCACCAACTGAGTGGGATACATTAGCAAGTTTCTTCACTTCAGAAGATTTTAATTCGCTTTCATAACTTAAGGTAAGTTCTGCAGATTTTGACATAACTAAATGAGTTTCTAAATTAGCTTTACTTAATTCTTCGAGCATTCTTATCCCATAAATGACTCCAGAAGCTCCGCTAATTCCAACAATTATCCTACGCTTACTATCCATAAAATATCCTAATTAATCATATTTAAAATGTGGTATAGATGTATTTTTATATAAATTGAATTGTGTTATCTATTATTCTAAGTTTTTAATAAGGAGTATTCAACATTCTTAATCTTAGAACATTCTTGGAGTCTGAAAAAGACTCTATTTTTAAGCCAAGTGATGAAATTTCGACAATACATGAAATAACAGCTATTCAATATTCTCTAGAAAAAATTAAGAGATATCCAATAGTTTATATTAACAAACCTATTCTTGAAAACAATACTATTTCAGAATTTCCCGTTGTAACAAATCTTACTGCCAGCAGAGAAATAGTATGTAGATCTCTTGGAATTGATGATCATAGAACAGTTTCTTCTATCTATTCAAAAAGAACAGGAAATAAAATAGACCCCAAAATAATTAATATCAATGATTCACCAGTTAAGGAAATAATTCAAACAAATAACTTTGATTTAAGAAAACTCCCAATACTCAAGCAGCATATTAGTGATCCTGGCCCATACTTAACGGCTGCTCATGCAACAACATATGACCCTGAAACAAAAATTGATAACACAGCTATTCAAAGGTGTTGGGTAAAATCAAAAAATAAGATGACTTATTTTCCTTACCCCTCATCTCATAACTTCAGAAACCTTCAAAAGTTCTGGTCAAAAAAACAGCCATGTCCTGTTGTTTTTTGGATTGGTCATCATCCTTCTGTACTTTTAGGAACACAAGCAAAACTCCAATATCCAGAAAGTCACTGGAGAGCATGCGGAGGATTACTTGGTGAACCTTTGAGACTAACCCCAAGCCATTTATTTGGTTCAGATATTATGGTTCCAGCTGATGCTGAAATTGTGATCGAGGGAGAAATACCTCCAGACTATTTTGAAGCGGATGGTCCATTTGGAGAGTATACAGGTTATTCAGGACCACAAATTGCTGCACCCATCGTGAATGTAAAGTGCGTAACAATGAGAAAAAATCCAATATATCATGATTATGGCTCTGGTTTAGCTGATATGTTAGTACCAGACAATATAGCAATGGAAGGAAAAGTTTTTAATATATGTAAACAGGTTGCACCATCAGTAACAAGAGTGCATGTGCCTTCACAAGGGAGAAGATTCCACGCATATATAACCTTGGATAAACCAGGACCAGGAGAGGCAAAAGATGTATTAATGGCGGCGCTTTCATATAGAAGAATAAAAATGGCAGTAGTTGTTAATGATGATATTGACATATTTGATGATAGTGAAGTTATGTTTTCTCTTGCAACAAGAGTTCAATGGAGCAGAGACAGTTTCACAGTTGGGGGTCTTTCAGGCTCCCTCCTTGATCCATCAACTCCCTCAGGAGCAAATACACTATCTAAGATTGGCATTGATGCAACACTCCCTTTGCCTCTAAATCCAAATTTCCCATCACCAACACCACCAAGATCAAAGGTGCCAGATAATATAATGAAAAAAATATCAAAAGTTATTCATAATACTGATTACAACAAATGGCCAATATTATGAAGAAGGAAGATAAAAATATTATTAAATATAAAAATGCAATATCTTGGGAAAAAACAGGAAATGCATCGTGGGCTCAGTGTAAAGAATGTGATAATTGGTTTAACATAGGTCCAAGCATACTATCAAAGCCTGAGATAAAACTACACTGTCCTAGTTGCCATAAAGAATTTTTTCAGGAAGAGGCAAAAAAAATTATAATTGCATAAGTACTTTAATACAGAAAAAGTAAAATATTTTGAAATAATTTAGCTAATCCATATTGGTAAACTCAGTCTCTTGAGATAAGAAATTATAGAGGAATTAAAATGAATAATATGTATCAAGAATTCAATAAAAAGTATCAAATAAACAAATGTGTTACAAGTATAGTAAATGGTGAGACAACTTTAATATCTAGTAATGAAGATATTATACCCGTAATAAGTCCAATTAATGAAACGCATATTGCTGACCTACAACAATCTTCAATTTCTGAAGTTGATCAAGCAGTAAACGCTGCCAGAGAAGCATTTGATAATGGACCATGGCCAAAAATGTCAGTTGATGAGAGAAAAAAAGTGATGTTACAGATTAGAGATATCCTTAAAGAGAATGCTGAAGAGCTTGCCTTTCTTGAGTGTATTAATGCAGGTCTGACCATGGAATACATAAAATCTATGCATGTAATTCGTGCCGGATGGAATTTTGAATTTTTTTCTGAAGTAGCGAGTCAAGCCTCAGGGGAATCATACACACAAACTAAACCATATCTTTCTATAGTAACAAGAGAGCCAATTGGAGTTGGAGCCTTAATTGGACCTTGGAATGCCCCCTTAGCCTTATGCAGTATGAAAATTGCCTCATGCATTGCATTTGGTAATACTTGTGTTCTTAAACCAAGTGAATACACTCCCTTATCATTACATAAGGTTGTCAAACTAATACATAAAACTGACATACCAAAGGGAGTTGTTAATCTTGTTAATGGTAATGGTAAAGTTACAGGAGAAGCTCTTGTTAAACACCCAGGTGTAGATGTTGTATCATTTACAGGAGGAACATCTACCGGTGCAATTATTGCAGGGAGGGCT
>CACGTM010000025.1 GCA_902575965.1 uncultured Alphaproteobacteria bacterium
GTTCAACCGGATGAACAAGGAGTTGAGTTGCTCTTCGGAAAGTACGTCAAAACCACACAACCCGGATTAAATTATTGGTTTCCATCGCCAATAGGTGAAGTTCAAAAGCCAAAGGTTACTCTTACAAACCAAATAACTATTGGGTTTAGAGGTGTGCCGAATACAACCAATCTAAGAGATGTTCCCGCTGAAAGTCTTATGCTAACTGGAGATCAAAATATTGTTGATGTCGACTTTGTTGTCCAATGGAGAATCAATCAGGCAGGAGATTTTCTATTTAACATTAGAAACCCTGAAGCAACTGTTAAATTAGCAGCAGAGAGCGCTATGCGTGAAGCAGTTGGTCAAAATACTCTAGATTTTATCACTACTGGAGGAAGAGACACCGTTGCACAAGGTGCTGGTTCAATTCTTCAGGAAATCCTTGATAGTTATGTTGCAGGTATTAGTATTTTAGACCTCAGGATACTTCAAGCAGACCCACCCAAGGAAGTAATTGATGCATTTAATGATGTTCAACGCGCAAAACAGGATGAGGAAAGACTTAGAAACGAAGCCATGGCTTACAAGAATGACATAGTTCCTCGAGCTAAAGGTGAAGCAGCTAGAATGACCCAAAATGCCTCAGCCCAGAAAGAAAAATTAATCAGAGAAGCTCAGGGTGAAGCAAAAAGATTTGAAGCATTTTATGAAACATATAAAGCCAATAAAGATGTAACTTCACGAAGAGTTTATTTGGAAGCAATGCAGGAAGTGTTATCAAAGTCAGAGAAATTTTTGATGGATGATAATGGACAGAGTGGAGTAGTGCCTTATCTGCCCCTTAACGAACTATTGGGTAAAAAGTCAGGAGGAAATTGATGGGTTCAGGTAAGTTTTTTTTAATAGGTTTACTTTTTATTATTCTTGCATCTGTTCTCAGTGGAAGTATTTTTACTGTCCATCAGACTCAGCAGGCTATCGTTTTGCAGTTAGGAGAAGCAAAAAGGGTTGTAATTAACCCTGGGATTAATTTTAAAATTCCATTTCTTCAAAATGTTATTTATTATGATAATAGGGTTCTAGACTTAGATCCTCCACCTCAGGAAATGCCTCTTGTGAATCAATTAAGAATAATTGTTGATGCCTTTGCAAGATACAAAATTGTTGATCCATTAAAGTTCTATCAAACAGTAAGAAATGAGATTGCTTTTAGAGATAGATTTGGAACGATATTAAACGGAAGTGTAAGAGACTCACTTGGTCAGGCGCTTCTTGGGGACTTGCTCACTGACAAAAGAGCAGATGTAATGCAGAAAATCTTTGTTGGTGCCAGCAGAAGAGCTCCTGAATTTGGGATTGAAGTGATTGATGTAAGAATAGGTAGAACAGACTTGCCCAACGAGACAAGCCAATCAGTTTATAATAGGATGCGTTCAGACAGAATTGCTCAAGCCGCTTTATTGCGCGCTCAAGGGCAAGAAACTAAGGCAAGAATTGAGGCTGAAGCTGATAAAGAAAGGACTATTATTATTGCCGAGGCTGAACGTGAAGCCCAAATACTCTTAGGAGAGGGTGAGGCAGAGAGTAGATCTGTTCTCAATGCCGTTCACGGAAAAGATCCAGAATTTTATGCTTTTATGAGATCAATGGAAGCTTATAGAAACTCACTTGCTGATGGAACAACTATGTTACTTAGTCCTGATTCAGAGTTTTTCAAATTTTTTGGGTCTCTGCCAAAATAATTTTTCCTTTTCTAGACTAAAGTTAGATCTTTCAAATATTAATTTATTGAAAGAAAAGATATTTTAACAAGAAATATAGTTTAATTTTGATTTTTTATCCCTGATAATTAGACTAATTTATACAAGATGCCAATGGTTTGGGAGCAAAAATAATGTTTACTTTATTCAAGGGTAATTCAATAATTAATTTTATAATAAATTCTATGTTTTTTAAAATTTTTTTGTTGTTTTCTACAATCATTTTTTCATCTACAGCATACTCAAAAAATGCACCTGATACATTTGCAGATGTTGCTAGTAAAGTGATGCCAGCAGTTGTTAATATTTCAACTACACAGTTTGTTGAAGAGAGAAAAAGGCGCAATATTCCAAATATGCCAAGGGGAGGGCCTTTGGATGAGCTGTTTAGAGATTTCTTTGAGCAATTTGAGGAGAGGTCTCCTGGTAATGATTCTGAAAAAGAAAACAGATCAAAAAGAAGAAGAGCTTCCTCTCTTGGTTCTGGTTTTATTATTGATTCCTCTGGTTTAATTGTAACAAATAATCATGTAATAGATGAAGCGGATGAGATTAGTATTGTCTTATCTGATAATTCAATTCTTAAAGCTGAGATTATAGGCCGAGACCCTAAAGTTGATCTGGCATTATTGAAGGTCAAAACAGATAAACCGTTGCCATCAATTTCTTGGGGTAATTCTGATGAAATGAGAGTTGGTGACTGGTCAGTAGCAATTGGAAATCCTTTTGGCATTGGGGTTACTGTTACGGCAGGTATTATTTCTGCAAGATCAAGGAGATTGAATAATGGAAGTGCCTATGACGATTTTATTCAAACTGATGCAGCTATAAACAGAGGAAATTCTGGCGGTCCATTAATTAACATGCAAGGTGAGGTAATAGGGGTCAATACTGCTATATTCTCTCCAACAGGAGCTAGTGTAGGTATAGGTTTTGCTTCTCCCTCAAATTTGGCAAAATCAGTTATAGAGGACCTCAAAGAATTTGGACGAACACGAAGAGGTTGGCTAGGTGTAAAAATACAAACAGTAGATAAAGACGTTGCTGATAGCCTTGGTTTAGAGGATGTTAGTGGAGCTTTGGTTGCTGAAGTTATGAGAGATAGCCCTGCTGAGATATCTGGAATTCAATCTGGTGACGTAATTCTTAAGTTTGACGGAAAAAAAATTAGTGAAATGAGGGAATTACCACTAATCGTTGCAGAGACAGATATTGATAAAACTGTAAAGGTTGATATTTGGCGTGATGGTAAAAATAAGATTCTTAATGTCGAAATTGGGGAACTTGAAGAGGAAATATTAACCTCAGATGCTGATAGTTCTACTAAAAAAAGTAAGTCTGTTAATAACCAAGAAATAAAATCATTAGGAATAACAGTAGTTGAGTTAAATCCACAAATCAGAGAAAAATATCAACTTCCAGAAGAAGTTGAAACTGGACTTCTAATTTTAGAGGTAGATCCTGAAAGTGATGCTTCCGAGAAAGGTATCAGGAGGGGTGAAGTCATTGTTGAAATTCAACAGAAAGAAGTTAAGACAGTTGAGGATGTATTATCCAACATCTCTATAGCAAGAGATAAAAAAAGGTCTACTGTGCTTTTGAGAATTCAAACAGGTAACGGATTTCGACTAGTTCCAATTAAAATAAATGAGGAATAATATTTATGCGTTTTGATTTTTATTCTTTGTCTAGGTGGTCTTTAGAAGATGCTATACCTAGAATTTTGGATAAAATCATTGAAAAAGATAACCGTGCACTTATTTTAACTTCATCTGAAGAGGAAGCAGAGGAATTATGTGAGAGTCTTTGGAGTACAAGTATTAATAAATGGTTAGGGCACGGTACGATAAAAGATGGCAACCCGCTTGACCAAAGAGTATTCATTACTAATGAAATTGGTAATGCAAATAAATCAAATGTTTTAATCCTTACTGATTTTTTTTATGATGAAAAAATTTTTTCTTATGAGAGATGCATTAGCATTTTTTCACGTGATAACTCACAAGCAATAAATTTTTCACAAGAGATCAGTAATAAAAAAAATGGATGTAATGTTGAGTTGCATTTTTGGAGACAAAAATCAGATGGTAAATGGATAGAAGAGATTAGTCTTTAATATATTTTATACATGCTTTAAAAATGGAGGTTTCCGTGGAACAAACTTTATCAATAATTAAACCAGATGCAACAAAAAGAAATATAACAGGTAGAATTAATGCAATGATAGAAGATTCTGGTTTGAGGATTATTGCCCAAAAAAGAATTATCTTAGATCTCAAAATGGCTGAGGGATTTTACGAGGTCCACAAAGAAAGACCATTCTTTAGAGATTTATGTGATTATATGACTTCTGCACCTGTGATAGTCCAGGTTTTACAAGGTAAAAATGCAATTGAAGATTATCGTAAGCTTATGGGTTCAACAGATCCTAAAAATGCTGAGGATGGTACTATCAGAAAGGCCTATGCTCTTGGTATACAAGAAAACTCTGTGCATGGTTCAGACTCACCAGAAAATGCTAAGATAGAAATAGGTTATTTCTTCAGTGATAATGAGATTATTGCTTAATTAAAGTATAATTATCTTTTCATGACGAATTATCCAAGACTTGCTTTTTTTGTGTCGGGGAATGGGACTAATGCAAAGGCAATAATTGATTCTTGCAGAAAATCGAACTTGAATGCATGTCCAGTGCTTTTAATTAGTAATAATAAAAGGAGTGAGGCGCTGTTTTGGGCAAAATCCTATAATCTTCGAGTTGAATATTTAAACCCTAAAAACTTTAGTTCCTTAGATGAGGTCGATAGATTACATCTAAATATTTTAAAAAATATGGAAGTTGATTTGGTTATTCTCGCAGGATACCTATCAAAGATTGGTGACAAAGTTATCAAATATTTTAAAAATAGAATTATAAATATTCATCCTTCTTTACTGCCTAAATATGGTGGTAAAGGGATGTACGGAGTAAAAATTCATGAGAGGGTTATAGAATCAGGTGACGTTGAGACCGGTATAACTATCCATCTTGTAAGCGGGGAATATGATACTGGAAACATTATTGCCCAAAAAAAGATTAAGGTACTAAAGAATGATACAGCTTATTCCTTATCACAAAGAGTGTTAAAGCAAGAGCATATATTTTATACTCATATTTTAAATAAAATACTTTCAGGGGAGATTGATCTCGGAAATTTAGAATAGTTATAACGATTCTATATTATTTATTTTTACGGGATTTTCTTTACTATTCGAAGTAACCTTCCCAAGTATTAAGGCTTTTTCTTTAAGTGAGTTTATCAGAGATACTGAATCTTCTAAATCATCTGGGGCTATTATGCAGACCATACCTACTCCGCAATTAAATGTTCTTAACATTTCTAAATTAGAAATATTCCCTTTTTTTGAAAGCCACTTCATTATTTCTGGGTAATTAAAGGCATTTGCATCGAGCTCAACGCCTAAACCTTTAGGAATGACCCGAGGTATATTTTCAATAATTCCACCACCTGTAATATGTGCCATTGCCTTTAAATACCCTTTATTCACTAATGGTAGACAAGTTTTTACATAAATTTTTGTAGGTTCAAGAAGAACCTCACCAAGGCTTTTTGATGGGTTATAGGGCGAATCAGAATCATAGCTTAATCCTAAGTCATTAATAACTTTTCTAATAAGTGAGTAACCGTTTGAGTGGAAACCTGATGATGGAATACCTAAAACAATATCACCCTCATCTAGCCCTTTTGGGAGAATTTTCTCTCGTTCAACTATTCCCACAGCAAACCCTGCTAAATCATATTTATTCTTTTCATATAAACCAGGCATCTCAGCGGTTTCTCCGCCAATCAGAGCACAATTGGCTTCTTTACAAGCATTTGCAATACCTTGTATTATTGACTCAAATTGACTTATCTCAAGCTTACCTGAGCAGAGATAATCAAGGAAGAATAAGGGTTCTGCTCCTTGAACAAGGAGGTCGTTAACGCTCATTGCAACAAGATCTTGACCAATGCCACTATGATTATCTTGATCTATTGCGATTAATAATTTAGTTCCTACCCCATCATTACTAGCTACAAGAATTGGGTCTTTATAATCAAGAGTTTTAATGTCAAATAATCCCCCAAAACCACCTAATAAGGGGTTTGCTCCTTTTCTTGACGTTTTAGCAGCTAAAGGTTTTATTTTTTCCACAAGTAAGTTACCTGCATCAATATCGACGCCCGAATCTTTGTAGGAAAGGCCTTTAATGTTATTATTGTTGTTTTTGGAAGGTTTGTTGATGTTTGCCTCTTATTTTATGGGTTTTAAAGATATCCTTAGTAATATTCATATAACAGTTTCTGATATTGATTCAAAAATAAAATTGTTTATTTCAAGTTTTTTATTTTCTTTAACCTCATTATCCTATGTTTGTTTTGCTAATGATAATATTTTTATAGTTGACAACATTATTGTTGATGAGAAAGCTTATACATCATCGTTAGCGCGAACTGAGGGTATTGAGAAGGCTCAGGAAAAAGCTTTATATGAGCTTTTCATGAGGCTAATTCCAAGCGATTACCATGATAAGTTACCTATTTTATCCAGGAAAGATGCGATAGATCATGTTAAAGATTTTTCCGTTTATGATGAAAAGACCTCCACAAACAGATATAGTGCAAACTTGATTGTTAGATTCCACCCAGACAATGTTAGAGCTACTCTCAGGTTTTCTAATATTCCCTTTGCTGAGGTTAAATCTAAGCCTGCATTGATTATTCCAGTATTTAGTCCATCCCCACTATCAGACCGTATTTTATGGGGCACACCAAACCCTTGGAGGAAGGCTTGGGATATACATTATGAAAAGAATGGGCTTTTAGAAAAAATTCTACCATACGGAGATCTGAAGGATATGTCAGAACTAACAATTGAAGATATATCCGTCTCTGATTTTGAAAGGATTACTAATTGGGCTGAGAGGTATAATACTGATAATATAGTTATTACATATGGTTATATCTTATCTAATGGTCTTAATAAATCTCTTAGAGTTGAGCTCTACTTTCTAATGGACTTGTATCAGTTAGTTTTTGATATTGAGTTAGAAGATAATACTGATACAGATGAAATATTTAGTATTGGAGTTAGGCAAGCCTGGGAAGTAATTAAGGATAGATGGAAAAATAATAATATCTTACAATATAATATTAGCGGTGATATTCTGGTTAGCATACCAATTGATACTCATGATGATTGGGTTTCTTTAGATAAACGTATCAAAAGTGTTCCGCTTGTTGATGATGTATATATAAGATCGATAACTAAGAATCTTGTAGAGATTTCCATTAAATTTTTAGGAAACCAGGATCAACTTATGCTTGCATTATCACAAAATGAAATTGAGTTACTCTGGAAAAATAATAAATGGTTTCTGAGAGATAAAAAAAGCTAAAATTATCCTTTTCGGAGAAGAAATTGTCAGAATCAAAAAAAAAACCTTTCCAATTTCCATTAGACCTTAGTCTATCAAGGTCACTTACGAAGGATAATTTTTTAAAAACAGTATCAAATATTAATGCATTAAGCTGGATTGAAAAATGTCCTGACTGGCCATCGCATGCTCTTAACCTTTATGGAGCATCTGGATCGGGTAAGACTCATCTAGCAAGTATTTTTTGTGAAAGTTTAGAAGCATTTTATTTTGAATGTAAGTCAATTAACGAATTAGACCCATTCATTCTTTCAAAAACAAATAAATATATTGTAATTGATGACATTAGGCATGTTGAAGAAGAAAATATATTATTTAATCTTTATAATTCTGTAAAAGATGAAGGGGGAAAATTACTTCTATTGTCTCGCTTTCCACCAGTGAGATGGAATATACAGCTGGCTGACCTAAGGTCAAGGTTATTAAGTATTCCTTCTATTGAAATCTCACCGCCAGATGAAAAATCTCTTAAGGAGATATTAGTTAATAAATGTAAAGCCCAAGGCTTTGAATTAAGTGACTCCTTAACCGATTACGCAATAGTTAGAATACCTAGAACATATAATGCAATAAATACTTTTTTTGACAAAATTAATTCATTGTCTCTATCAAGGAAAAAGAAACCGGATTTAAGTCTCATAAGACATATAATTAATAACTACACATTGGAGGAATAGGGTGCAGAATGCTTATTTAGATAATGTCTTCTGGTTTAATAAATTTTTCTAAATTTCCTATTCCGTAACCTATATTAGACCAGTCATCTATGCTTAGTGAGATTATAGCAAGTGAGCATGTTGGAAATTTATGTATAAAATACCTTTGATCATCAGTAAGTTTCTCAATGTTATTGCCAATAAGGTCTGTAACAAGTCTTGCTAAACCCGGGTTGTGACCAACTAAAAGAATTTGTGAGAAGTGATTTTGTTTTTTTAAAAGCGATAAAACCACCTCTGGGCTGGCAAGATACATCTCTTGAGTTATGCTTTTTGGTACCTTGGTCCATTTTTTAACAATTGGCTCTAATGTCATTAAAGCTCTCTTAGCACTGGAACAAATTATATAATCAGGAAGAAAATTATGCTTTTCCATGAATTGAGCAATTTTTTTTGAATTATCAATCCCACGTTCATTGAGTTTTCTCTCGTGGTCATTAAAATCGTTTTTAGCCCAGGTAGACTTTGCATGTCTTAAGACTAATAGTTTCTTTTTCATATGATATTCCTCAATTCGTAATATTTTACAATTATTTTACAATTAATCATATTTCATTTAAAAGTAATGATATTTAATTTAAAAGAATTTTTAAATTAACTTTTTTGTATTTTTTACATAATTTGGGATAAGTTTTTCTATGAGGCGGCTTAATAAGGGCATCAAAGAAAATTCAAATGCTAAAAAAATGGTCAACGATACTAAATTATTTAATAGAGAATTATCAACATTAGCCTTCAATTATAGGGTTCTAGAGGAATCCTTTAATGAAAAAGTTCCTTTAATGGAGAGATTAAATTTTCTGTCCATTTCGTCATCAAATCTTGATGAGTTCTATATGATTAGAGTTGCAGGTATAAAGGAACAGATTCGATCTGGGAAAGGTAAAGATTTAACAGATGATGGATTGACTTTAATTGAGCAGGACAAGTTGATTAGGGAAAGTGTTGAAACATTCTTAGATTTACAAAATTCCTGTTGGTTTAATATTAGGGATAAGTTAAATGAAGAGCAAATTAATATTATTTGTATTCATGATTTATTATGTGATGAAAATTATTACTTAGAATCTTACTTTAAGGATAAAGTATTACCCATACTGACGCCTTTAGCTATTGATAATAATCATTCTTTTCCATTTATACCTAATCTTGGTTTGTCAAAGGTACTTGAGTTATACTCAGAAAATCAAAAAAAAACAATGGATGCATTAATACCAATTCCGCAAAGTCTTCCTCGTTTTGTAAAGGTAAGCAGTAAAGAGGAAAGGTATTTGTCTATAGAGGATATGATAGAAATGTTTGCATCATATCTTTTTCCTGGGTTTAAGATCTTAAGCTCAGGCCTTTTTAGGTTAATTCGAGACTCAGAGATGGAAATTGATGATGATAAGGACGATCTACTGCAAAGCTTTGAGTCTGCATTAAGAAAACGAAGAAGGGGTATTTGTATAAACCTAACATTTAGCTCTTCTACATCAAAAAAACACATAAAAAAAATTAGCAAATATCTTCAGGTAAGCTCTGAAAATATATTTATTTCGCAAGGTTTAATAGGGTTAAGGGATATAAAGATATTGAACAAATTTTTCAGACAAAATTTAATGTATAAGCCTTTTTTACCCCGTTTTCCTGAAAGGGTTAGAGACTTTGATGGCGATTATTTTTCTGCTATCAAGCAAAAAGATATTCTAGTTCACCATCCTTATGAAACATTTGACTCAGTCTTACAATTTTTAAGGCAAGCTTCTAGAGACTCAAATGTAATGTCTATTAAACAAACTATCTATAGGGCTGGAAAAGAAACCTCACCAGTAATGACTGAGTTAATTGAGGCTGCTGAAAGAGGAAAATCTGTGACTGCAATGATAGAATTAAAAGCTAGGTTTGATGAAGAGGCTAATATCAGGTGGGCAAGAGATTTAGAGGATGCTGGCGGAAATGTTGTATTTGGGTATTTAGGGCTTAAAACTCATGCTAAAATATGTTTAGTCACCCGAAGAGAGGGCACTGGGCTAAAATCTTATGCACATTTCGGTACAGGGAACTATCACCCTATTAATGCAAAAATATATACTGACTTATCTCTCTTTACCGCAGACCAAGTATTATGCAGAGATGCAAATAAAGTTTTTAACTTTATGACGGGTTATGCAAAGCCAGAACCTTTGGAAAAACTGACTATTGCACCTTTATCATTAAGGGATTCTTTGGAAGAATTAATAGAGAATGAAATTCAGTTTGCAAAAAATGGATATCCAGCCAATATTTGGGCTAAAATGAATGCCTTAGTTGACCCTCAAATTATTAACAAACTTTATTTGGCCTCTCAATCGGGTGTTTCAATCTATTTAGTTGTTAGAGGCGCATGTTGTTTACGTCCTGGCGTAATTGGCTTGTCTGAAAATATTATAGTAAAAAGCCTAGTTGGTCGTTTTCTCGAACACTCTAGGGTTTTTGCATTCGGTAATGGTTACAGTCTTCCTTCTGGCAATGCTAGAGTTTTTATTTCATCGGCCGACTGGATGCCAAGAAACTTTAAGGGGCGCATCGAAACATTAGTGCCAATTGAAAATCCCACAGTACATAGTCAAATACTTGAACAAGTGATGGTTGCAACTATAAATGACAATAAACAAAGCTGGTTATTAAATTCTGATGGAACCTACTCACGCATAGAAAAAGATAAAAATATTTTTAGCGCTCACGACTACTTTATGAAGTATCCCAGTTTATCAGGACAAGGAACAGCTCTTAAGCTTGTTAAAGTGTTAACCCCTCATTTAAAGCCAAATTAGAAAAATATTTAAATAGTGAATGATTATATATGATTGAAGAGAATTTTCATAAACCTTTAGCCGTAATTGATATTGGTTCAAATTCCATAAGGCTAGTAATTTACGCTGAAAGTATAAGAGCGCCAATCCCAATACATAATGAGAGTTATATATGTGCAATTGGCCGAGATTTAGAAATTAATGGAAAATTATATTCTAAAGGTGTCGAGAAAGCGTTATCAGTTCTTAAAAGATTTAAGGTTATCTTGGATTCTATTCAACTTGAGGGGCTATATGTTTTAGGTACAGCCGCACTCAGGGATGCTAAAGATAGTGATGATTTTGTTAGACGTATATTTAAAGAAACCGGTTTTGTTATTCAAGTACTAACAGGTAAAGAAGAGGCTGAAAGGAGTGCATACGGAGTTCTTTGTGGAATACCCGATGCTAATGGTCTGGTTGCTGACCTCGGAGGGGGAAGTCTAGAATTAATTAATATCAAAGAAGGAATTATTGATAATTATTCAACTTTTCCAATTGGTACTCTAAGACTTTCACAATTATGTAAGAATGATATTTTAAAATCTAAAGAAATCATTGAAAATTATATTAGTACAGATAAATGGAAAAATATTGCTAAGGGACGGCCCTTATATGCAGTAGGTGGTTCATGGAGAGCACTTGCAAGAGTTTGCATCTCGCAAATGAACTATCCTCTTCAAGTATTAGATAACTTTGTTCTTTCATCAAATGAATCACGTGAATTATTTGAGTTTATCTCAACTCTGAGCCATGACTCACTTGAAAACATAAGAGGTGTTGAAAAGAGTAGGGCTGTACATTTACCAATTGCTACCTTAATCTTAAACTCATTATTAGATATTTCAAAAGCCAATAGACTTATATTTTCTATTTATGGAATGAGAGAAGGTCAGTTCTATCTGAGTCTTCCAGATAAGCTCAAAGAAGAAGACCCTTTAATCAGTGCCTCTAAACATATATGTAATTCTATAAATAGAGATATTTTAGCAGGCAATGAAGTATTTGATTGGTTATCACCAATAATTAATGATGAGGATACTGGACAACGAAAGCTTAGAAGGTCTGCATCTATACTAAGAGATATTTGCTGGATGGAGCATACTGACTATAGGTCTGAGCAAGCCTTTTTAAGAGTCTTAAGATTACCTTTTATGGGTATACAACACCAGGATAGGGCAACGCTCGCTTTAACGCTTTTTTATAGATATGGTGAGGAGGAAACTGAGGTTGTAAAACAATCATGTGTCATGTTAAGTCCGAAAAGACGTAAGTGGGCACGAACTATTGGTTATGCTTTACGTTTGTCGTATGCATTAACTGCTGGAAATACTGGTTTATTAGGAAAAACAAGTATCAGAATAATCAATAAAATACTTACTTTAAATTTACCAAAGAATGAGCCTGTTTTTTATTCAGGTTTTTATAAAAGAAGATTGGAAAATCTAGCAAGTTATTTAGATTTACCTCATAAAGTTGTGATTAAATGAGATTTACGATGGTTTTGTAATTATTTTATTATCTACAGATATAGAGATAGAAAGTTCACCGCGTTTTAGTTTAAGTGCATCTTCTCCAAATATATCTCTTCGCCAGCCCCTAAGAGAGGGTACATCGGCTTCATCGTCACTAGCAATCAATTGAAGATCGCTTACCGACGCAATAAGTTTTACTGCAACATTATGTTGTTCAGACCTTGCCTTTAATAGCACCTTTAATAATTCAACTATAGGTCCAATTCCAACTTCTAGTTTATCTTTTTGGGTGATTTGGGGGCAATCAGCATCAGGTCTTTCTTTTCCTAATTTTATTGCTTTTAAAACACCTTCCTTATATCTACTTTTTACTAAGAATTTTGATAGTCTTGTTTGTCCGATAGTTTCATCATTATATGGCTTTAAATTTGCTAACTCTACTAGGACCTCATCTTTAACTATTCTTCTTCTGGGTATATTTTGGGTTTGTGCTTCTATCTCTCTCCATGCTGCTAATTCTCTTAATACAGAGAGAAATCTTGGCTTTTTATCCCTGCTTTTAATTCTTTTCCACGCGTCATTAGGATTTAGATTATAAGTTTTAGGATTGGTTAGTATTTCTATCTCATCTTTTAACCATTCAATTCTTTTATTTTTTTCTAATTTCTTTTGTAAATCTATGTAAACTTCTTTGAGATATTCCACGTCTGAGACCGCATAGCTTAGTTGTTTTTTTGAGAGAGGTCTTCTTGTCCAATCTGTAAACCTCTGGGATTTATCAATATTAATCTTTACGATTTTAGATACTAATGTTTCATAACAGATTCTCCAAATCCACACACCATGGCAGCAATTTGAGTATCAAATATTGGTGTTGGGATTAAGTTGGCTTGATGGTGAAATATCTCAATATCCTGTCTGGCAGCATGGAATACCTTAATTACTTTTGGGTTAACCAAGAGTTTATAGAGCGAAGTAAGGTCAATATTATCACTGAGAGTATCTATGCAATATGATTGATTGGGGCCACCCAACTGAATTAGACACAAAAGTGGCCAATATGTAGATTCACGGTGAAATTCTGTGTCAACAGTCACAAAATCTGCGTCTAAAAGATGATCACATAGCTCATTTAATTCTGTTGTGGTGTTAATAAGGCTCATAAGGTTTTAATATATTGAAGTTATATATACTGCAATAGTAGTATGCAAAATTATCTAATATGAATTTTAGTTACTTTTATGTAAAAACTTGACAAAAGCTTATATTCAGTGAGATTCATCATTGACTAATTTACGTTAGCATAAGCACTTTAAGTCTTTAAGGAATTATTTAATGCATCAGTTTAGAACTCACACTTGTGGATCTGTGAGTATTAATGAGGTTGGAAAAAAGGTCAGATTGTCAGGTTGGATTAACCGCAAGCGTGATCATGGAAACTTATTATTTGTAGATTTAAGAGATCAGTTTGGTGTTACTCAGTGCGTGATTGATACCTCCAGTGATATTTTTAGGGTAATTGATGATGCGAGACCAGAATCAGTTATTTGTGTAACTGGTGAGATTTTAAAAAGGTCAAATGAGACAATAAATACTAAACTTTCCACAGGTGAAATTGAGTTGAGTATTGAAAATGTGGAAGTATTATCTCCCGCTGATCTTCTTCCCATACAGGTTTATGGAGATAATGAATAC
>CACGTM010000026.1 GCA_902575965.1 uncultured Alphaproteobacteria bacterium
TATTAAAATTGAACCATAATTATCAACTTCTCCTACGCAGTCAGGAAGAATGACTGTTGTTGAATCAAACTCAGTAACTACTGCAGGCCCAATAATTTTCTGACCAGCTTTCAACAGTGAACGATCATAAATTTTTGCTTTTAATTTCTTTCCTTCAGACCAAATTGAATGTTTTGAGTCAATAACTGCAGCAGACAATCCTCCTGAACCTTTTGGTGTTTTAACTGCCTTGACCTTTGGAGCATTTCCAAGAACAACAGCTCTGATATTAACAACCTCATGCTCGGCATCTAGGGCAAATGTAAACATTCTTGTATGAATTGAGTCAAAAACTGATGCAGCAAGCTCTAAACCATTTTTATCAAAATTTTTAACCTCACAAGGAACAGTAAGCGCAAAGGCTTGTCCTGAATATCTTATATCAATTTCCCACCTCACTTCATGCTCTTTTTTGGGTATGCCCTCTTTTATCAAGGATTCTGCTGCAGACTTTGTGAGTTTATTCAAAAGACTAGCTATTTCTTTATTATCCGTCTCAGAATACCTTCTTACATAAGTCTGGGAAGCTTCATTTCTAACTCTTGTTGTGGCATCTCCATATGCACACAGCACACCAGGTCCTGGAGGGATTATTACTGGCCAAGAGCCTGTTAGCTTACCAAGAGCATTAGCATGTAGTGGACCTGCTCCACCAAAACCAATTAGAGCAAAATCACGAGGATCATAGCCTTGCTCAATCGAGACTAATCTCAAAGCACCAAACATATTTTCATTAACTATCTTAATTATACCCTCAGCTGCTGCTTCAACTGAAATTTTTAAGGGATCCGCTACTGCCTTTTTAATTGCAGTTCTTGCTGCCTTAACATCAAGTTTCATTTCTCCGCCAATAAGCGATGGTGGCAAATGACCAAGAACAACATTAGCATCGGTTACGGCAGCAGACTCACCGCCCATTCCGTAAGATGCAGGGCCAGGGTCAGCACCCGCACTCTCGGGACCTACTCTAAGAGCACCTGTTAACTCAGGAACATTAGCAATCGATCCACCTCCAGCTCCCACTGTCCTCACATCAAGAGATGAAGCCCGGACAGTCACATCACCAACCTTTGTTTCTCTCCTGAGTTGAGGTTCACCATTCTCAATTAGAGCAACATCGGTAGAAGTCCCACCCATATCAAAGGTAAGTAAATTTTGAAAACCAGCCTGTTTTGAAACCCAAACAGCGCCAGCAACACCTCCGGCAGGACCTGACATCATTAAAGATACAGGATGATCTGAAGCGTTTGAGAAACTCATTAGACCCCCATCAGACCTAAGTACCTTATATTTACAGCCCCCTGTTTTTTGAATCAAAGCATTCTCTAGATTCTTTAAGTATTTTGAAACTGTAGGCCTAACGAATGAGTTGGCAACCGCAGTTAAAGTTCGCTCGTATTCATACATTTCTGGAAGAACTTCATGGCTTAAACTTACAGGGACACCCGGTAATTCATTCTCTAAAATTTTACGAATTTTCTTTTCATGCTTGCCGTTTGAAAAAGAATTCATAAGGGATACAGTTACAGCATCAACACCTTGGCTTTTTAATAACTCACATGCTTTTAAAACTGATTCTTCATCTAAAGGCCTTACAATATCACCTCTGGCACCTGTTCGCTCTTTAACTTCAACAGTGTTTTCTAGGTGAGCAAGAGGTTTTGGTTTAGGCCATATTATCCAACCTGCTAATCCGCCAGGAACAAAAGATCTCCCTATTTGAAGAACCTGCCTATACCCCTCAGTTACAATTAAACCTACATTTGCACCTTTACCTTCTAGAATTGAATTTGTTGCCACAGTTGTGCCGTGCATTAATTCATTTATTTCAGAAGGCTTGATTCCTGCATCAGAGCAGATCCTATTGATTCCATTCATTACACCAACTGACTGATCTGCAGGTGTTGATGGTGTTTTAGCTCGGTATGTTTTACCTGTCTTTTCGTTAATCAGGAGTAAATCCGTGAAGGTTCCCCCAACATCACAACCAAGTACATAAGACATTGCGACGTCCCTTTTTATTTAAATATTTATAATCAAGTTACAAGATGAGACACATCCAGTAACCACCCAATAAGCTTAACAATTTATATTAAACAAGACTCAATAACAATCATGTAAACGGACAAAAAATCTTCTTCAACCATGATAGTAAAAAAAACAGCATTATTATTTAGATATAATGAAATATTGCCAGAAAAGAAATATGTAAATATTTATGCTGCACTTGCTACTGCAGGAAAAACACCTGCTTTTCCTAGCATAGCAGGAACCTGTACGCCGAGTCGATCACCAATCCACTCAGCATTCTCAATAACTTTGTTTATATCAACATTTGTTTCCACACCCATTCTATTAAGCATATAAACAAGATCTTCCATTGGTATATTTCCAGTTGCTCTAGGTGCAAATGGGCAACCACCAATTCCTCCTGTAGAAGCGTCGATATAATCAACACCCGCCTGAACTGCGGCATATGCATTTGCTAGACCCGTATTTCTTGTATTATGCAAATGAACACGAATCGGAATGTTAGGAACAGCCTCTTTAACTAATGAAATTAATGAACTAACGCTTGATGGGTCAGCACACCCTATAGTATCAGCCAAGGCAATTTCTACTGGATCAACCTCGGCGCATCTTTTAGCCATCTCTACAACCCTATGTTGTGGTACTTCACCTTCAAAAGGGCATCCAAATGAGGCACCTATTGTAACACCTGCCTTAACACCATCTTTTTTAGCTAATTTTCCAACCTCAATCCAGGAAGCAACCGTCTCATCCGAAGTCATACCTTGGTTTTTTGTGGCAAAAGTATCTGTAGCTACTACTGCATATCCAACTTCATTAACTTTTGCATCCTTTGCTCGCTCATATCCCTTCATGTTCAAAATTAAACCTATAAAAGAACAATTTTTGTTACCTTGGATTCCCTCCAAAACCTCAACCGCATCAGCCATTTGAGGCACTCTTTTGGGGTTAACAAAGCTTGTCACCTCGATTCGGTTTATACCTGATGAATGAGCTCTTAGTATAAACTCAATTTTGTCCTCAGTTGAAAGTATTGTTGGTTCTGATTGGATGCCATCTCTTGGTCCAACCTCAACCAAATTAACAAATTTTTTCATTTCAAGCATTTCCTCTAGCTAAAATTGACCTGATAATAAATATTTATGCATTTTTATAATAAATATTTATGCATTTTTTCTAAAATTAAAGACGATACTATACGCTGTTCAAGTATTTGAAAAGCTAGGATATTGATTGATTATAATTTCAAGTATAAGAACCATGTCATAAACTATGACAATGTAGTTAATTTAATCTATAAAATATTAGGGAATATATTCTCAAAGGAACCTTAATTATAGGTTAAAAAAAGAAAGGCTTTTAGAATGTCAAACGAAGCAACTGGTCCCCTAAAAGGACTTAGATTAATAGAGATGGGTCAACTTCTAGCAGGACCCTTTTGTGGACAACTGATGGGAGATTTTGGTTCTGAAGTAATTAAAATTGAACAGCCCACTGTTGGAGACCCTATGAGACAATGGGGCAGAGACAAAATCAATGGTAAATCTTTATGGTGGCCTATTTTAGCAAGAAACAAAAAATGTATTACCCTGAATGCTAGAGTACCAGAAGGACAAGAAATAATAAAAGAATTGGTAAAAAAATCAGACTTTCTTCTAGAGAATTTTAGACCAGGAACGCTAGAAAGATGGAAACTTGGTTATGATGTTCTTTCTAAAGTTAATCCAGGCATAATTATGATTAGGGTATCTGGATACGGACAAACAGGGCCATACTCTCATAAAGCCGGGTATGCTGCGGTCGGAGAGGCAATGGGAGGATTAAGATATGTCATAGGAGACCCTTCTACACCCCCAAGTAGAGCTGGGATTTCAATAGGCGACACATTAGCTGCAACTTTTGGTTGCCTTGGAGGGTTAATGGCACTTCATAATCGTCATGAGACTGGGAAAGGCCAAGTTGTTGACTCGGCAATATATGAGTCTGTGTTTAATATGATGGAAAGTCTTGTGAGTGAATATCATGGAACAGGATTAATAAGGGAGAGAACTGGTTCAATCCTGCCTCAGGTTGCGCCATCGAATATATATGAAGCCAAAGACGGAGATTTCTTAATTGCAGCTAATCAGGATACTGTATTTGCGAGATTATGCGAAGCAATGGAAAAACCTGAACTGAGCGAAGATGAGAGATATGCTACTCATGAAGCTAGAGGAGAAAGACAAGAAGAATTGGATAAACTAATTAATGAATGGAGTAAAACCAAAACTGTTAAAGAGCTAGATAATATCCTAGACAGTGCAGGAGTTCCATCTGGTTTAATATATAGGGCGCCAGAAATGTTAGAGGATGCTCACTTCAAGGCAAGAGAGGCAATCATTGATATTACCGATAAGCATATAGGACCCATGAAGATGCAAAATACCTTTCCAAAATTTTCGAGGACTCCTGGTAACGTGAGATGGACTGGACCTGACCATGGGGAGCATAATGAAGAAATCTATAAAGACTTACTCGGTCTTTCAGATAAGGAAATTGGAAACTACAAGGATAAAGGTATCATTTGAGTTTTTTATTTTTTGATAAAGGATATCAACTATGGCCGAAACAAAAAATTTAGATCTAGATTACAATAAAGCCGGGTTTGGAGGTGCATTAAACTTTGGAAATAAGCCAGCACTTCTTCTGATTGACTTTGCTAAAGCTTACATCACTCCTGAATGTGGACTATATGCTGGCGTAGAAGAATCTGCAAAAGAAGCAATGCAAATCCTTAATGCGGCAAGAAAAGCTAAAATATTAATTATTTTCACTCGCGTTGAATTTTCTCCAGGAGGATTAGACGGAGGTGTTTTTTATAAAAAGGTTCCTGCTTTAAAAAATTTTTTAAAAGGAAGCCCCATGGCCGAATTTGTTGATGGACTAGAACCAAAAGAAAATGAATTAATAATTACCAAACAATATGCAAGTTCTTTTTTTGGGACAAATTTGGCCTCATCTTTATCTGCAAGTGGAGTAGATACACTATTAATTACAGGATGGAGTACATCTGGATGCGTTCGTGCCTCTGCGTTAGACGCCTGTCAATCAGGTTTTATACCCATAGTAGTTAAGGAGGCTGTGGGGGATAGAGATCCAAAAGTTCATGAATCAAACCTTTTCGATCTTCAAGCAAAATATGCTGAAGTAAAATCAAAAAAAGAGGTTCTAAATTACCTGAGCTCTATTTAAATATATTAACTTTTTGAAAATAACTTAATTGAAGGATAAGTGATGGTCTTACAAGCTGAGCATAACTTTCTTATAACTGGTGATCATGATGAAGTTAATAGACAACACTATGTTTCAAGGCTGAGAATGCATATCCTAAACCACATAGGTGGGGGTATGCGCAAAGCTTTTGAGCAAGAAAATAAAAAAGAAACATCAAAACCTGAGACAGGTGAAACAAACTTAAGAGAGAAAATCCTAAACAGTAATTATGGTAAATTTTGGTCAACTATGATGGTAAGTTGCCAAGATATGGTATGGGAATCAGTGATACCACCAATTGAAAGAGCTCAGCCAAAATTAAATAGAGAAATATCATGCCAAAAAAATACCCTATCTAAATTATTTTTAAATCCAGATTTAAAAATCCCTAATTATTTAACAGCAGTTGACATACATCGAATGCCAGGAAGCTATCATACAGAAAGATCTAATAATGATGCCTCTCAAGGTGCGCTATATGACCGGGGTAGATTTATATATAACGCTGGACAAGCAGGGCCTTTTGCAGATGGGATATCTAGAACCATGGCAGAATATATATCATTAAAATGGCCTAGTTTTAATCCAAAAAAAATACTAGAGCTTGGGTGCACAATTGGGACTTCTACTGTGCCTTTTGTAAATAAGTTTAAAAAATCACAAGTTCATGCAATCGATATCAGCGCCCCAGTATTGCGATATGGCCAAGCAAGAGCTGAGGCTCTTGGAAAAAGAATTTATTTTCATCAAATGAACGCAGAGAAACTTGATTTTGACAATGGAGAATTTGATTTAATTTTTTCATGTATTATGTTCCATGAGACATCTAGAAAAGCATTACCAAAAATACTCAAAGAATGTCATAGAGTTTTATCTCCAAAAGGATTGATGATTCACGCAGAATTAATGCCAAACAATAATTTAAAAGATTTTGACCGGTTTTACATGAATTGGGACGCTTTCTATAACAATGAACCATTCTATAAAACTTATACAAGCCTTGACCCAAGAGAATTAGTTTTAAATGCAGGTTTTAATGAAGGTTCTTTTTTTGAAGTTGCAATTCCTGATATTGATAAGTCATCTGCTATTGAATTTAACAAAGTTGTATCAAAGTCCTCTGTTATGTCAAAAAACACGGGAAGAGTTGGTGAGGGAGTCAAATGGTATACTTTTGGTGCATGGAAATAGTCCTGAGAGAATTATAAAATGGAAAATATAAATATTGCAATTATTGGTGGTGGAATGTCAGGAATGGCTGCCGCCTTGTCTCTTCAAAAAAATGGATTTAAACCAAATGTGTATGAGCAAGCACCTGAATTAACTGAGTTAGGAGCAGGCCTTACAATAAGCCCAAACTCAACTCATGGTTTAGAATACCTTGGCCTTAAGGAGAGTTTATCAGCCTATGCTGACATCCCTAGTGATCAGGCAATATTTCATTATAATACAGGAGAAATATTAGGCAAAAGGATGCGTGGAGAGGAAACTCGAGATCTTTACGGAGCATACTATTACCAGATTCACAGAGCTGATTTGCAAAGAGAAATGTCCAATTTATTAGTTAGAAATGACCCTAATTGCCTCTTCTTAAACCACAGTTTTGTTGATCTAAAACAAGAAAATAAAAAAGTAGAAGTATTATTTACAAATAATGTCAGAAAATCATTTGATGTTGTAATTGCAGCAGACGGAATAAGGTCATCTGTAAGAAGTAAGATCTTTGACGAGGAAAAACCTCAGTACACTGGAAATATTGCCTACAGGGGTTTAGTAAAAACTGATAAACTATCAAAGGATACCGTAACACCCCCATCAGGAGTAGCTATAGCCCCTAAAAAAGCATTCGCTCGATATCTAATAAGAAAAGGTAATCTTGTGAATTTTGTAGCTTTTGTTCAAAGACCAGGTTGGAATGAAGAAGGATGGAATATTAGAGTAACTCATGATGAGTTGATGAGTGAATTTGGTGACTGGCACCCCAGAATAAGTGATTTAATTAAAGCCGCTCCTAAAGAAAATTTATTCAAATGGGCATTATACGACAGAGACCCTCTTGATAAATGGACAGTGGGAAATATCACACTATTGGGAGATGCAGCCCACCCAATGTTACCCTTTATGGGGATGGGTGCTGCGATGGGCATAGAGGACGGAGTAATTATTGGAAGAGCCTTTAGAGAGGCAAACAATATAAATGATGCTCTAAAAAAATATGAGAATGCAAGAAAAGATAGAGCAAATTTTGTACTCTTAAAGTCTAGGTCGACCAGAGATAGATTTCAAAGTGATAGCCCAGAAAAGTATGATGAGTCAAAAGTAGAAAATGAGGAAAGTCTTGGATTATTTAACTATAAACCACATGAGGTTCAAATATAAAAGAATTACCTATAAGGATTAGTAAATTATGGAAGAAAAAATTGAGATTAAACCGGTAAATAGAGGGAAAAGACCATTTTTCTTTGATGATCCAGCAATAGATCAACTCATTGCTATAATAATGGCAATGTCAGGAGAACTGTCGGTATTGTACGACAGAGTTGACACAATAGAGAGACTCCTTGAAACTAATGGCGGTCTAAAAAGAAAAGATATAGAAAAATTTAGACCCAGCCAAGAAATAGAAGATGAGCGTAACGTTAGAAGAAATGAATATCTAGCTAGATTATTCAAAATAATCACCGATGAAAAAACTAACCTTACACCTCATGATAAAATGAGAGATTATAGTAATCTTATGAAAGAATTAGATAAGACCTAAAACTTAGAGGTTAAATTGATGAATGATAAATTAGATTCAAAAATCGTCTTACCTAAAACAGCAAAAGGTAAAAGGTCTGTTTTTTTTGACGACCCCGCAATAGATCAGCTTATGACGTTCATAATGGAGCTATCAACTGAGGTTTCAGTGGTTTATGACAGGCTTGATACAATTGAAAGGTTATTAGATAATCAAAAAACAATCAGTCGTGATGATATTGAAAACTATAGACCTAGTCCTGATGTTGAAGAGATTAGAAATAAAAGAAGGTCTGATTATTTAAGAAGAGTTTTCAGAATTCATACCAAAGAGTATGAATAGGAAATAATAAAATGAAGCCAGAAATACCTATGATTGAACATGTTATAGGTACTAAATTTAAAGACCTATCCCCTGAAGCAATTAAGAAAACAAAGATATTCTTATTAGATACAATTGGATGTTCCTTAGCCGGCACTAGTGGACCCTCAGCAAAAGAAATTCTTAACGCCGCCAAGGTTTGGGGTGAAGGAAAATCTTCTAGAGTCTGGGGAACTCACAAAGCACTTCCGCACACAAGTGCAGCTATTATTAATGCATATCAAATCCATTGTTTAGAATTTGATTGTGTTCACGAAAGTGGTGTGCTTCACCCTATGTCAACTCTTATAGGAGCGGCATTAACAGAAATTGATAGGCAACACTATCAAGGAATACAAATAAGTGGAAAAGATTTTATTGAAGCAATCATAGTTGGAATAGATGTATCATGTTCAATAGCAAAATCCTCAAATGCACCAATGCGTTTCTTTCGTCCAGCCCTTACTGGTGGGTTTGGGGCAACGGCCTCCGTTGCAAAACTGAGAAGATTTGGATCAAAAGAACTCCATAATGCTCTTGGAGTCTATTATGGACAAGCTGGGGGTAATATGCAGGCACATATTGAAGGCTCCAAAGTTTTAGGGTTACAGGTTGGGTTTGGAGCAAGAAATGCACTTGTAGCCTGTGATTTAGCAGAAAAAAATATTGAAGGACCCAAAGATTTTTTAACTGGTAAATACGGTTATTTTAATTTAATGGAAGGAGAAGGTTTATATGACCTTGATCCTGCATGGCAAGAATGGGGAAGAGCAAGCCGTATTTTAGAAGTTGGGCATAAACCTTTTCCATCTGGGAGACTAACTCATTATGCTATCGATGCCCTGCAAAATTTGAAAAAAACACATGGCTTTATGGACCATGATGTTGAAAAAGTTATCTGTAGAGTTCCTCCTCTTACTCTTAGGCTTGTGGGGAGACCTTATAAGGAAAATGCGCAACCAAATTATGCCAAGCTTTGTCTAGGATATATTTGTGCACTAACATTAATTTATGGTGAAGTCTCGCAGGAGGACTTTAATCCTCAAAAGCTCTCAGATAAAAAAATAGGAATCCTGGCAAAAAAAATAACTGTTGAACTTGATGACAACAAAGACCTTAATGCCTTTGGACCACAGGAAATAACTGTATTTTTGAAAAATAACCAAAAATTTAAATATTCTTCGACATATGCCATTGGACACCCCGAAAATCCTTTAAATAGAAAACAACAATTAGATAAATTTTTTTATTGTTGGAAAATGGCTGAAAATAAGATACCTCACAAAAATGCTGAGGATATCATTTATAAGATAGACACATTAGAGAACCTAAATAATGCAACCGAGCTTATAGATTTGATAACAATTTGAATTGTTAGATATTAATTAGTATTGCTATAATAGTATTAGGTATACGCTTCGTTAACAACTGTGAGGTATGAAATGACCCCTCTTCAAGAACATAAAATGTTAGCAAAAAATAACCATGATGAAGATTCAAGGCAATCTTTCGTAAATGACTTTAGAGTTCACCTATCATCGAATGTTTTCCCAGGGAATTTTCCCGCTTACTACAAAAGGGTTCTTCCACAATTTTTAAAAAATGAGAAAAGGGAGCCTAAGAATAGTAATGAAATTCGCAAGGTCATGAATAAAGATCCATTTTACTCTTTCTGGAGTGCTATGCAAAGAAACAGTCAAGAAATGATCTGGTCTTCCGTAATTGATACAGTAGAAAGGCAGTTAGACGATTTAATTACAAAATCAAAAATAGAAAAGCCAAATGGTTCATTAACTCTGAATCCTAATTTAGATATTCCGAAATATAACACTGCCGCGGATATACATTTACAACCAGGGGCATACCATCAACAACAAGTTGATAACGATGTTTCTGCTGGCGCAGTCTATGATAAAGGAACATATATTTACTCAATGGGAGGTCTTGGAACTGGTAACAATGCCATGGGACAAATTACGCATGGTTTTTTTAAAAGTGAGTTCCCAAAAAAAGAAATTTCAAAAGTTCTTGATATGGGCTGTACAATCGGTGGGTCGGTTACTTATTGGGCTCAGAAAAATCCCAATGTTGAATTTCATGCCATTGACTTGGGTGCATCTGTACTAAGATATGGCCACGCTAGAGCTGAAGCACTTGGAGCAGAAGTTCACTTTAGTCAACAGAATGCGGAGAAAACAAACTTTGATTCTGAAAGTTTTGATCTTGTTATGTCCCATATCTTACTTCACGAAACATCAACTTCTGCTCTACAAAATATTTTCGATGAATCATTCAGATTACTTAAGCCAGGTGGTATTATGATGCACCTTGACTTGCCACAAGCCCACGGGGTCGCCCCCCTTGAGTCTTTTCTTTTTGAATGGGAAATTTACAACAACAACGAACACTTTTATGGACAACTCAGGAAAATGGATCTTGTTGAGTTATGCATAAAGGCTGGTTTTAACAAAGATAATATTAAACCAAGCTCAGCTGGAAATTTTTGGATGGAAGAGCAAACCCCATACTCATCTGATGATTTTGTTTTCCCTATTACACTATGTATAAAATAATTTATTAATTTAGAACTGGAATTAAAATAATGACAGAGACTAATTCAGAAAAAATTAAATTACCAAGAACAGCAAAAGGTAAAAAACCCCAATACTTTCAAGATCCAACGATGGATAAAATGCTATCAATGATACTTACTCTCATGGGCGAACTGTCAGTAACCCGAGACAGACTTGATACAGTAGAGAGGTTGATTGACAAGAATGGTTTATTCAAAATTGATGATATTGAAGAATATAAATTAACAGATGAAATAAATAAAATTAGAACTGAAAGAAGGAGCGCATACATAGCGCGAGTCCTTAAGAGTGTACAGGATGAAATTGATCAGCTTCAGCAAAAAGGTGAGTCGAAGAATGCCCCTATAGACTTGGATTAAAAAACTTTATGGTAAAAAAACTTAAGCGTAAAGATTTTTTACACGCACAAAAGATACCTACAAGGTGGCAGGATAATGATGTATACCATCACGTAAACAATATTGTTTATTATTCATTCTTCGATACAGTAATTAACAAATACCTGATAGATTTTGGAGGTTTAGACTTTAAGAACGGGCCAGTAATTGGATTAGCTGTTGAAACACATTGTGAATTTTATAAGCCAATTCAATTCCCCCAGATAATAGACTCTTGTCTTAGAGTTGCTAGGCTTGGGAATTCCTCTGTTAAATATGAAATTGGTTTATTTATTGAGGAAGAAAATGAATGTGCCGCATTTGGACATTTTGTGCATGTGTTTGTAAAACGTCCAGGCAATAAACCTACCCCGATACCAAATCAACTTCGAAACTGTATGAGCAAACTAGTCAATAATAAATAAAATTATTTTTCTGCTGGAGACAAAAATGTGATTGAAGAGCGAAAAACTTTTAAAAATTTGATGAAATCATCAGAAATGCTCATTGTACCAGGTGCGGGAACGCCACTTGACTTAAAATTGATTGAACAAACTGGCTTTAATGCAGGATATATGAGTGGTTATGGATCAGCTTGTGTAAGATATGGCGTGCCAGATATCGGCTTAATAGGATACAAAGAACTTGAAGAGACAGTTAGAGCTATGAGACAAGTCACTAACATCCCATTAATTGTAGATTGTGATACGGGCTATGGTGATATATCAAATGTAAAAAGAACTGTTGAAGGCATGGAGTCCCTTGGTGTTGCAGCTATACAGATTGAAGATCAAATTTGGCCAAAAAAATGTGGTCATATGGGTGGGAAATTTGTTGAGGAAAGAAATGTTGCAAAGCGCAAAGTAAAAGCAGCTGTTCTATCAAAAAAAGATAATGACTTAGTAATTATAGCAAGAACCGATGCCAGAGGGCCTCTGGGGATCGATGAGGCCATATCAAGAGGAAAAATGTTTATGGATTGTGGTGCGGATATGATTTTTATAGATGGCCCAAAATCTATCGATGAGCTAAAAATGATTTGTGACGCCAATATAGGCCCTCAAATGGCAAACATGAGCGAAACTGGCCTGACACCAATACTCTCATCAAAAGAATTAGAAAATATTGGATTTAAATTAACTATATGGCCCTCAACTACATCCAGAATTATAGTGAAACAAGTATCTAATTTTTTAGAACATTTAAAAAAAACTGGTGACTCACGACCATGGATTGATAAAATGGCTTCCCTTGAAGAGACAAATGGTAAACTTGGAATTAATGCTTTCAACGATCTAGAAAAAAAGATTACCAATGAAGACTAATATTTTATTTTCTTGAATGCTTAAAGAATGACTCAAAAAAAAAATGGCTTAGCTTCTGAATTACTATCGCGTCTAAAATTATTAGGGCCAGAATTTTTAGAGCGAAGATTAAATTCAGATAATAAAAACTCTCTACCAGATCAAAATATTTCAAATTTAATTGACTCTGAAGTTTTTAAAGCTTGCCAACCAAAACGAGTAGGTGGTTTTGAACTTCCATTTGGGGCACAGACTTCTGCAGGTGCTGAAATTGCAAAATTTTGTGGCTCATCAGGTTGGATTGTTTCAGTTTTAGGCACTCATCATTGGATGGTTGGTAAGTTTTCTCCAAAAGCCCAAGATGATATATGGGCAAAAAAAACTAATTCAATTGTTGCCTCAGCATTTGCATCAGAAGCTGAAAAGGTTAAAACCTTAAAGGACGGCTATGAAGTTACTGGGAAATGGTTATATGCCAGCGGAATTCATTTATGTGACTGGGTAATAATTTTATGCAGGATACCTCAAAATAACTCCTCACCCGAAATGAGATTTATGATCGTCCCAGTAGATGAAATAGATATAATGGATACCTGGAATACAATTGGACTAAGAGCTACTGGTAGTCATAACATAGGAATAAAAAATACTTTTGTACCAAAACATCGGACTTTAAGTCATAGTGAAATAAATATGTTAGATACGCCTGGAACAAAAGATAATCCAAAAAGTGTTTACCGAATACC
>CACGTM010000027.1 GCA_902575965.1 uncultured Alphaproteobacteria bacterium
GTTATTGGTGTCCTTGTCTATGATTTCTTTAGTCGATCAAATCAGGATAAAGTTCATTAATTCTTTAATTTAAAGACATTCATTAAAATTATTTATTATGTAACCTAGGCTTTTCTTAGTTAGTGTATGGTGTGCTGGCAACGTAATAGTATGATCAGCAATTAATTCAGTATTTGGCTTTGGATTGCTAATATCAAAGTTTGCTTTAGAAAATGCCTTTTCTTTTGATATATCAGGGCAAGCGCCCACGCGAGCAGGTATTTTTCTATTAATTAATTTTTTCATAATTAAGTTTCTATTTAACTCATTTGATAAATTATTATTTTTTAAGAGAATATTGTATTTATAGTAACTGTGCCTAACAAAGTCAGGTGGGGTTAAAGGTGCAATGATGTTCCTATTCTTTAATGCATTATCATAAAATTTAGCATTTCTTATTCGTTTATCAACCCAATGATCAAGTTTTCTGAGTTGGGCTCTTCCAATGGCTGATTGAAATTCTGTCATTCTATAATTTGATCCAAAGTTTTCAACCATCCATTTAAACCCAGGTGTTGGATCAATATTTTTTGCATTATTATAATCCCAACCATGATCCCTTATAGACCACATTCTTTCATAAAGTTTTTTATGGCTTGTTGTAATCATACCCCCTTCTCCGCCAGTACTAAGAATCTTGTCTTGGCAGAAGGAGAAGCAGCCAATATCACCTATTGAACCAACTTTTCTATTTTTATACGATGCACCATGTGCTTGAGCACAATCCTCGATGATATAAATGTTATTGTCCTTAGCTAACTCGATAATAGGGTCCATATCAACGGGCCAGCCAGAAAGATGTACAGGAATAATTGCACGTGTTTTTTTACTTATGACATTCATAATAGTGTCAAGTGTAATATTCTGTGAATGGATATCAATATCTGCTACCACAACTTTTGCACCTCTTCTAGCAACAGCAGATGCAGTGGCAATAAATGTTCTTG
The DNA here is from genome assembly GCA_902575965.1 of uncultured Alphaproteobacteria bacterium. Taxonomy (GTDB): domain Bacteria; phylum Pseudomonadota; class Alphaproteobacteria; order Rhodospirillales; family Rhodospirillaceae. The sequence goes on from CACGTM010000027.1 coordinate 987, forward strand.
AAGGTACAATTACTTCATCATCTTTCCCTATTTCCAGTGCCTCAAGTGCAAGTTCTAGAGCTGCAGTACCGTTTGTAACTGTTAATGCGTAATGTGTCCCAGAATAATTTGAAAATTCTTCCTCAAACTTTATTCCTTCATTTCCAGTTCTATAATTAACTAAGCCCGATCTCATTACAGAGGTTGCTACATTTATTTCATCATCCTCATAATGCGGCCACGGTTCAATTTTATGTATAGGCATTTAGTTTCTTCTAAATAGGTTAAAGTTATAATGAATAGATTGTTTCATACAAACTATTCAAATTTGTATTATGAACATTTGGGAGATTATATATGTAATGGTAGTTTTGAACAGTTTCAATAGCAGGTGTATCAATTGTTATCACATTTTTGTTTAAATGTGCGGCTTCTAGAAGAATAGAGGATACAGTTCCAATAATGATCCTGCTTTCAAGGATAAAAAAACGTGCCTTTCTCTCGGATGGTTTTTCTATAGTAATATCCTTTGATAAGTATTGTAAAAATACTTTGAAGTCATCATTGTAATGTGGATGCGTTCTAATAATTAGATTATTTTCTAGAGCTAAATTATTTAGTGCTTGTGAAAACTTAATTATATATTTACTTAATTCGTTTGGGTTGTCCGAAAGGGTTGATGTGTGTGGGGCAACAATACCTATCTTGTCTGGTTTATTTTTTTCTAACCATTTAGCTTCATCAGAGGTAATCCGAAATGCAGGGTTTTCAAATCGTACAAATTCTGACCGTGCATGAACATTTCTAAATAGTTTTATGTAATAGTTGTTCCAGCAAAAGCATTTATCAACCTCAAAGAAAGCGTGTTTAGCATAAAAGTGTTTATCACCATGCATGACATTATATAGTTTAATATTTTGCCTATGCAATATATAAGTTAGGAAGGATAGACTGCAGCTAAATTCCCAATATACTAAAATAAACCTAGGGGCATTCTTATTCAGTACAGGTCTAACTTTGCTTATATCCATTGCACATTTTAAAGCTAATTGAATAGGGTATGGATTCCTATATTTTATCACTTTTAAAATTAGAATAAAAATATTTACTATGTCAGTGAAGTTTAATGATGAATTTGTCATTGGGTAGGTCTTAATATTTTCTTCTTTAAGTAAATCTGGAGTTATGAAAAGTTCATTATTTATTTTCCATCTTTCAGGAAAAACACATTTTATCCCGCCAATTTGTTTTTTAATATAGGCTCTTCTGCTAGGTAAAAACTTAAAAAAGTGAAATAAAATAAACGCTGGAAAAAGAAAATAACTAAGTATTTCAAAAAATATGATACTAGAAAGTGGCCTTAATTCTAAATGGGATTCGTAATGAGCAATTGTTCGAGCAATTAATCTCGTTTCTTCATTTTCATGATCAATTTTTTTTTTAAATTTCAGATGTACTTTGTTAACTATGCACTCGTTTTTTAACCTGTCATAATTATATCTATAACCAAGTAAGAGCTCCTGAATTTTTTTAATTTTTTTTAAAATTATTGTAACGGATAGGAAGTTGATGATTTTAACTTTATAATCAGATATCATTCTTTATGCTTTCGTTTCTTTCATATATATAAATATTCCAACCACGAAATCCTGTACTGTCTTTAATTGAGAAGTCTTCTTCTATTCTTTTTATCAAGCTCTTATCTTTTTTTCTGGGATCTGACTGGAAAAGAATTATATTATATTTTTTTTCAATCCATTCATCAAGTAAGTCATCTGACCAAAGACCCTCTTCGGAAATAGCATTCATTAAGATTTTTTTATTATGAGGAATATTTTTAATTTTTCTATATGTATGATTAATATTAATCATTTGTTGAGGAAATTTTTTTTTGGCTAAGAATATACTGTAAGGTATCATAGATAGGTTATGTATAGGTAGTATGTTTGTCTCGTCCTTAGTATTTTTTTCAATAAATTTCGCAAGCTTTAATGTATCTTCTTGCCATTCAGTTTTTCTTGTATTTGTCATCATAGATGAAGGATAAAATTTATATTCCTCTCTAGAAGCAAACATTGATCCAAAGATATTTGTACTCAGTATTAATATTATAAAAAGTGATTTGAAAAGATAATTTAACTTATTTTTTGATCTTAATTTTAGAGTAATTAAGGAAATTGAAAAACCTCCACAAATAGCGCCGATGGCAATAAAATATGAAGTATATGGCAAGATGCATGTTCCACAATAACTAAATGACCCTAAGTAATGAGTGAAGGCAAGAAAAAAAAATAAAAGTGGTGCGAGACTAAGTATAACTAACTTTTTTCTCTTGGAAAGGTAAATGACAATTAAGGAGCAAATTAGCATCCCAAGATAGGGAAGAATAAATCCATCAATTAAATCAGTTATTGAAAATTTATTTATATTAAAACCAAGGTTATTATTATTAATCGTAAGGCTATCAATGATTTTTTGTGAGTTGGAGAAAAAATCTAATTGTGAGAGAAAAGGTGAAATAATTGGTAATCGTATAAAAGAGAAAATAAATTTCTCAGGAAAAATTAAATCTAGGATTATAAAACAAGAAAATATTGTAAAACAAATTATTATAAAATGTTTTACCTTATTTTTAATTGTTATTAGATATAGTGGAATTAGGAATACAACAGCTAATATCATATTTTGTCTGTATAATAGTAATATAGAAAAAAGAATTCCTAGTATAAAAGATTTGTATTTATTTATTATTCCGATATTATCAATCATAGTTAATATACATAGAAGAAGTATTAATGATACGGATGAATTTGGTACAGCGGTATTAAAGTAAAAAATTACAGAAGGGACTGTAAAGAAAAATAAAACTCCATATGCTGCCGAAATTTTATTTCCTGTAACCGAAAAAATAATTCTAAAAATTAAAACTCCATTGAGGAGCCCAATAATTGAGCTTAGTAATCTCGAGGTTGTTATGTCTTGGCCAAATAGATGCTGCCAAAGGCCAAGTTGATAAAAATAAAAAGGCATATACCAAGTTGGATCATTATTTGTGTAGGGCTTAGTTTCTCCTGAGACATATTGCCACGACTTAATTAGGTAAATAACTTCATCTACCCATGTATTTGAATTTAAAATTACTAATTTGCTGAAATAAAGATAAAATATTACTGCAGTCGATATTATTAGGTAGAAGTATAGCTTCTTAATGAGATTATTGTTTATATTCATATGTATTTTCAGATATATTTATTTTATTAATAACCATGGTAATGGTGCTTTTTTTAAAGTAATTAGCATAAGAAATACTAGAGCAATTAAATATGCACAAAAAGTTCCTTGTGCTGCGCCTATAAGACCATAATTTTTTACTAATACTATACTTATACCTATATTTAATGTTGCTGCAAACATACTTGATAAAGATATCCAGATAGTTTCACCTGTATAGTAAAGGTATGCAGATACAAGAGACCATAAACCTTGAGTTACAAAAGCAAATATAATCCAGTAAAAAACATGAGTTGACTCTAAATATATCTTTCCAAAAAGGTATGGGAGAAGCATCCACCCAAGCAGGCAGAGAAATATACCTGTAAAAATAAATAATAAAGATATTTTATATAGTGTGAGTATTGACTTTAAGTTTTCATCATTATTATTTTTCTTAAGTCTTTCATAAAACCAAGGCGTCCATGCTCTATTAATGGACTGTGAGAAGATAAACATCACAAGCCCTGATTGATATCCTATTGTATAAATTCCTACTGCTTTCTCATCTAATATATTACTTATAATAATCCTATCTGATGCAGTTATTACAGCGGCAGCAAGCATATGAGGTATTAGTGGAAGTCCATATTTAAATATATGAGTTGCAGATATTTTTGATAAGCTAAGATTGATTAATTTTTTATTGTAAAGCCAAACTAGACCAATAGCTGCAATTAAAGTATAAGAACTAAAAACTAAATTTAGAAGATTATCCCATTTTGATGAATCTATTATTATTAATATGAAGAAAGAAAAATAAATTAATGTATTTCTTCCAATGCGCCAAAGACCAAAATTAAATGGTTTATGGTTCATCTGATTTATTACAAGTACCAAACCAAAAATGATTTGTGACCAGGATGCAATAATCCATTGAGGATACCATTCTCTTGATATCGGTAAGTAATTATCTAATAAATTAGACATTAGATGCATCAAAAGTAATAGGCTAAGACTCAGTATAGTCGTAATGCAAATTGCTGTAAAAATATAGGATGGAAAGTCTATTGTGGTTTTATCAATATATTTCCTACCTGAGGATGTTTCTATACCTATGCCGACTAAGGGCATTATCAAATTGATGCCGACAAGGAAAACAGCATAAACTCCATAGTCAAATGGGTCTACATACCTTGTAATCAATGGAATTAATAGAAGTGGAAAGAGAGATGATATACCATTGATGAAAGTATATGTGCCTGCTTCTTTAATAATTACATTGGGAAAAATTTTATCTAACGTTTTATTTAATTTAATCACGGTGCCTTATTATCTAGGTTGTAACTGTTGGATTTTTTATTTTTATTCCTTTATCCATTTTTCTTGGTACGCTTTGAGAGTCAGGAATATTAATACCTTTTTGACAGGCAGGTCTATCAGACATTTCTTGATTCCACCTTTGTAGATTAGTAAGTCCATCAATTGAGACCCCAGACCATTCATATTGCCTAACCCAAGGCCAGTTTGCTATATCTGCAATGGAGTATTCTTTTCCAAGCCATTGTGATTTACTAAGTCTTGAGTCCAATACTTCAAATAATCTTCTACTTTCATTTTGGTATCTATTAATTGCAGCAGGAATATTCTCTGGAAAGTATCTATAAAAAACATTTGCTTGTCCCATCATCGGTCCAATAGCACTCATTTGGAAGAAAAGCCATTGTATTACTTCAGACTTTTCTTCTTTATTATCAGGTATTAGCATTCCTGTTTTCTCTGCTAAATATAAAAGAATGGCGCCTGACTCAAAGACAGCGAACCCATTATTACTATGGTCAATAATTACTGGTATTCTCCCGTTCGGGTTTAGCTTTAAAAACCAATCCTCTTTTTGGACATTTTCCCTCAAATTAATTGATTTAGTTTTATATGGGACTCCGAGCTCTTCTAATGCAATGGATACTTTAAACCCATTTGGTGTTCTGGCAGAGAGCAATTCAATCATATTTTTTACTCCAATATCATTTTATTTATAAAAAACAATTTAAAGCATTAGGCTGTGTTGTAAGTATTTGGTTAAAATTAGTTTTAGTAGGGTCACAAGCTATAAGACTTTCAAGTTGATGAATCTTCATCTCTAATTCATCAATGAGAAAAAATGAATATCCAAGACCTTTTGCTAAGTTGGTAAGTTTATGAGCCGCCTTTTTTGAAAAGGTTTCTATAATTATGTCGGGCTTATCTTTTAATGTGTCGATCATAGCGTCTATTAATAATTCTTCTGCACCTTCTATGTCAATTTTAATAACAAATGGTTTTTTGATTGAACGTGTTTTATAAAATGTATCAAATTTTAAAGCTTTGGTTACCGCGTGGTTAGTTAAATCTTCTGGTATACCTTTTAAAATTGTACTTCCTGAAGACAACCATCCATTATCATATTTCTTAATCCAATTTAATTCAGTTAGTCCATCCTTATGTGCAAAAGCATTTCTATATAATCTTATATTCTTAAAGTTGTTAATATTACGATGAATTTGAAGTCTGCCAAAAACATCTGGGTTTGGTTCAAATGCATGAATTTCTATATCTTTATTTACTGCTGCCGCAACCAAGCTAAAAATACCAACATGTGCACCAATATCAAATGCTGTCTTTGATCTCATAATGAGGTGAGACCATATTCTAATTGACATTGGTTCAAAAGATTTATGAAATAAAATATCAACTGCTCTAGGACAGTCGTTATTTGTGAACATTGTAAATTCTGGGCATTCGAAGATATTTACTGAATAGTAGCCAAAATATGGAAAAGTTTCTATTGAATATTTATGATCTTTTGTTTTGAAGGAAGCTAAGGATTTTTTACTTATTAGTCGTATTTGTTCAGGAGATATATTTCCATTATTTTTTGTCAATTCTCTTCCATCCAAGATTTGTTAACTAAAAAAGCTATGTTATTTTTGCACTTGTTTTAAACTTTCTCCTTCTTCTATGAGAAGCTAATATGAGAATTCCATTCTTTATAAGCTCTAACAAGACTATAGTAATCATAATACTTATAATAGTATAAATAATTGTGCCTACTGTGAAATTAAAGGAGGGTACATAATCATTAAGTGTTCCAAGGAAAATTTTTTCTTCACCATAGAAAAATAATTTAAATGGTTTTGTCAAAAAACTGGCTTCATTTATCATATCGTATGCTCTTTGAAGATGATCTACCCTATCTAAAGCCTCTAGCTCTAATACTCTGCGAACAGAATTGTCCATATCCTGGTATAATAAACTAGTAATAATCCTCTCTAGATTTGAGGTTGCTTCTTCTAGATGTCCGCCAAGACGCTGCAGGTATTGCGAGGAAAAGGAGTCAATTTGAGAAGCAAATAAACCCCCAATAGCTGCCAGAGTGGCATTAAATACCGTGCTGATTTTATTATAAAACCATGACATGAAAATAAACCTTTCTTTATTATGCTATCATAACATCTTAATCTTTTATACTTTAATAAGCCTGTTTTAGACAAAAAAAATATCATATGATATGCATATTTTATTTATTATATAATTGATATTTAATACCTATAATGCTTATTGACGAATTTGATTATAATCTCCCTTCAGAAAGAATTGCCAAGAAGCCCGCTCGGCCGCGCGACTCGGCTAAGCTTATGCACGTTAAGGGGCAATCAATTACAGATAATTATATTTTCCAACTACCACAAATATTGAAAAAAGATGACGTATTAGTTTTTAATAATACTCGAGTACTACCGGCAAGAATATTTGGAAAAGTTAACAAAAAAAAAATAGAAATACTTATTCATTCTCGAATTGAAGAAAATATCTGGGAAGTTTTGGCTAAGCCAACTAAAATCCTGAGTAATAATGATATTATTATTTTTTCTACAACTTCGTATGCAAAAGTAATAGGTCGAACTAAATATAATTTTCCAATATTAGAGTTTTTTACTGATAAGAATAGCTTTAAGGATTTTCTTGACTCAAATGGTCAAGTGCCAATCCCTCCCTATCTAAATAGAAAGTTCGATAATGAAGATATAATTGATTACCAAACAGTTTTTGCTTCAGAAGATGGCTCCGTAGCAGCACCAACTGCTGGCTTGCATTTTACTAAAAAAATGATTCAGAAAATTAAAGAGATGGGAGTTTCGATAGAGTTTATAACTCTTCACATTGGCATTGGGACCTTTAAAAGTATAAATGAAAAAGATATTAGAAAACATAAGATGCATGATGAATATTTTAATATTAACAAGGATGTTGCAAAAAGAGTAAACGATGCAAAATTAAGTGGTAGGAGAATAATTGCCGTTGGAACGACAGCCTTAAGAGCACTAGAGGCTTCATCTTATGATAAAGGTATAGTCCTTCCCTCTTCAAAGTTTACTAATTTATTTATTATGCCTGGTCATAAATTTAATGTTGTTGATCTGCTTTTAACCAATTTCCATCTTCCGCGGTCAAGCTTAATGGTACTTATCGCAGCTTTTGCAGGAATAGAAACAATAAAAAAAAGCTATCAGTATGCCATTGATAACAATTATAGATTCTATTCTTATGGTGATGCGTGTCTAATAGAGAAAAATAATGAGTGAATATTTAAATTTTAATATTCGATCAAGAGATGGAAATGCTCGTCTTGGCGAGTTAATGACAGTCCACGGAAAAATAAATACACCTGTATTCATGCCAGTTGGAACATTAGGTTCAGTAAAAGCGATGACTGTTGACTTGGTAGAGAGAGCAGGTTCAGAAATTATTTTAGCTAATACTTACCACTTAATGCTTCGGCCAGGAGTTGGGGTCATTGAGAAGTTAAAAGGTCTTAGGAATTTTATGAAATGGGATGGTCCTATCCTTACAGACTCAGGCGGCTTTCAGGTAATGTCTTTATCCAAGCTAAGAGATTTATCAGAAGAAGGTGTTTTGTTTAAGTCGCATATAGATGGAAGTAAACACCAGTTAACTCCTGAAAAAGTCATTAATATACAACGCAGCTTAGACTCCACAATTTCAATGCCACTGGATGAATGTCCGGCTTTTCCAATTAGTAAAGAATTGGCAGCAAAAAGTATGGCACTCTCAATGAGGTGGGCAAAAAGATCCAGAATATCCTACGAGAGTAGAGAAGGTTATGGTTTGTTTGGTATTACTCAGGGAGGTATTTATAATGATTTAAGAGAAGAGTCTGCAAATGCCCTTATTGATATTGGATTTGAAGGTTATGCGATTGGAGGATTGGCTGTTGGAGAGGGGCAAAGTTTAATGCTTAAAGTTACCGAGGAAAGTATAAGATTTTTGCCACAGGAAAAACCTAGATACCTTATGGGAGTAGGTATGCCTCTGGATATTTTAGGTGCAGTAAAAAGAGGTGTAGATATGTTTGATTGTGTTTTACCAACAAGGTTAGGTAGGACTGGGAAGGCATTTACTAGGTTTGGTACAATTAATATTAGAAACTCAAGACACAGTAAGGACCCTCGGCCACTTGATGAGAGTATAGACTGTGATGCTTCTAGAAATTATAGTAGAGCCTACCTGAATCATTTAGTAAAATCCAATGAGATCCTTGGTTCAATTCTACTTACATGGCACAATATATCTTTCTACCAGGATTTAATGTCAAAGATACGCTTTGCTATTAAAGATAATAGTTTAGATAAATTCGCAAATAAATTTGAAGAAGAATGGAATAGAGGTGATATTGAAGAAGAATACTGATCTTAAGCTTAATTTAATCAAAAAAGCTAGAGAGCTTGGTTTTGATGATATAAGAATTTCTAAACCCCAACTGCCGTCTCATGTTACCAAAAATTATTCAGAATTTATTCAAAAAGGTTTACATGGAGAAATGAATTGGCTGGAAAGCAGGGCAGAGTATAGATTAAATTCAGAGTTATTAATGAAAGATGTCAGATCTATAATAATGCTAGCTATTAATTATACACCAAAAAAAAACCCTATAGACTTAGTTGGAGATAAAGAAAGAGCTTATATAAGTGTTTATGCACATGGAATAGATTATCATATCTTCATAAAAAAAAAATTGAAAAAACTTGCATCTTGGCTTCAGTTAAATGGGGGTGGGAATGTTAAAGTTTTTTTGGATACTGCCCCTGTATTAGAGAAGCCTTTTGCCCAAAACGCAGGTTTAGGTTGGCAAGGTAAACATACAAACCTTGTTTCAAAGAAATTTGGGTCATGGACATTTCTTGGAGAAATATTTTCATCTATCGATTTTGAAGCAGATCAACCGGAGGAAGACCACTGTGGATCTTGCATAAGGTGTATGGATATTTGTCCAACAAAGGCATTCATAGCTCCATACAAGATAGATGCAAGGAAATGTATATCTTATCTTACAATTGAATATAAAGGTCATATACCACTTAAATTTAGAAAATTGATAGGAAACCGCATCTATGGTTGTGATGATTGTTTGGCAGTGTGTCCTTGGAATAAATTTGCTATTAATCCAAAAGATGACCCTATGTCTATTAGGGAAGAATTAGAGGAAATGAAACTTATTGATTTAGTAAGTTTTGATGATAAATACTTTCGAGAATTTTTCTCAAAATCCCCAATAAAACGCATTGGTAGAGATAGATTTATAAGAAATGTTCTTATAGCAATAGGTAATAGTGGAAAGATAAATTTAGTAGATAATATTTTATTATTACTATCTGATACTTCAGATCTTGTTAGGGCAATGTCAGTCTGGGCATTAGGAGAATTAGATATGTCAAAGGCAAAAAAACTGAAGGCTCACTACGTAAAAAAAGAAAAAGATAATCATGTACTTAGTGAGTGGATGACAATTAAGTAAATTTATCTATATTTTTTTCTAATAATAGAGCAATAATGCAAAATTCTTTAATTGTTAATTCCTGTGGTCTTTTAGCGATATCAATTCCAGTTTCTGAGGCAATCATATCTGGATCACCTAGTTTCTTAAGCCCAGACCTAAGCATCTTTCTTCTGTTAGAGAATAGAGCATGGGTTATTTTAGATAAAGTATTTACATTTATGGGTAGTATAGGTTTGTCTTTTGGAACTAAATTTAAAACGGCTGAATCAACCTTTGGAGGAGGGTTGAAAGACTTAGCCTTTACTGTAAATGCTAACTCTGAATCCCAATGCCACCCTGAAAGCACTGACAACCTTCCATAATTTTTTGATCCAGGATTAGCCGTTATTCTCTCAGCAACTTCCTTCTGAAGCATTACAGTTATAGATGAAAAAAATTTTGGTTTTTCAAGACACTGAACTAAAAGTTCTGTGCCGATATTATAAGGTAGATTTGCTATAATTCTTCTAGGTTTATTACCTAAGTTATGAATTTCAATTTTTAGGGCATCGCCAAAAATAATTTCTAAGTTATTAGGCCATAATTCTTTAAGATTTAAAAGAGGCTCCTTTAACCTTGTGTCTTTTTCAATCGTAATTAATTTTGCATCTCTGTTTAATATTTCCTTAGTAAGGCTTCCCAATCCAGGTCCAATCTCGATGACTGTCCCCAAAGTAAGATTTTTATGTAAATTCAAAATTTTCTTTAAGATATTTCTGTCATTTAGAAAATGTTGGCCTAGCCTTTTATTTTTCTCAAAGTTATTTATTTTATTCATTTTTGTATAACTATCATTGATAGCATTTTAGTTTGAGTATCTTTTTAAAGAAATACTATCAGCTATTTCAAGTGCTGAGATAAAACTATCTGGCCTGACACTATTTTTTCCTACAAGATCAAATGCCGTTCCATGATCAGGCGAAGTTCTTATAAATGGAAGGCCTAATGTAATATTTACACTTCCAAAAAAGTCAATTGTTTTTAATGGTATTAATGCTTGGTCATGATACATACAAATTACTGCATCATAATTCTTTCTATTTTCAGGGTAAAATAGAGTATCTGCTGGAAAGGGACCTAAAATATCTGGCAAAATATTTTTTAGTTTTCTCACTGCTGGAATTATTATTTCTTTTTCTTCTAATCCAAGTTTTCCCTCTTCTCCAGCATGTGGATTTAATGCACAAATAGAAATTGTAGGTTTTTTTATACCAAAATCTCTAATTAAATATTTATAAATACGCTCCGTGTATTCTACAATTTTTTCTTTATTTATTCCTGATGAAACTTCTTTATGAGAAATATGTGTGGTAATTGGTACTACGCGAAGTGGTTCTTTTATTTTATTTGTAGAGAGCATCATTATGGGTGGAGACTTTGTATTTGCCAAATATCCAAGATAGTCTGTGTGTCCAGAGTATTTAAATCCAGTATCTTGAAGTCCTGACTTAAAGATAGGATTTGTAACAATTGCTTTAACTAAATTACTAGATGCAAATTTAACTGCAGTTTTAATAGAAGATATGATTGAAGAATTATTTAGATGATTGTGCTTACCTAAAATTACTTGACTTGATAAAGCAGGTTTGACTTGCATGACAGGGAGAAAGTTTTCGAATACAGATAAGGCTTCCAGAGGATTTATTATTTTCTTGAACTTACAATTAACATTCATAATGGACGAGAGTTTTTTTAGTCGTTCTATGTCATCAATAATAAAGAATTTAGGTAATTTTTTCCTATACTCTATCCAGGATTTAATAGTAATTTCACCTCCGCATCCCGCAGGGTCTCCCATAGTAACTGCAATTGGTAG
>CACGTM010000028.1 GCA_902575965.1 uncultured Alphaproteobacteria bacterium
AATTATATTGATAAATTATGGAATTAAATCTTAAAGATAAAACTGCAATTATTGCTGGGGCAAGTAAAGGCATTGGCGCATCAACAGCCTTTGAGCTTGCTAAAGAAGGATGTAATATTGTACTAGTAGCAAGGAATAAAGAAAAATTAGAGCAACTTGAGAGAAAAATTTACTCTAAGTATCAAGTAAAAATACTATCAATTGCTACAGATATTAGAGATATTAGCAATTGTGAACTTGTAAACCAGACATCCATTTCTTCTTTTTCTAAGATTGATATTCTCATTAACTCTGTTGGGGCTTCACAAGGAGGAATATTTTGGGAAATAGATGATCATATTTGGGAAGAAAGCTTTGATTTGAAAGTTTTGGGAACTATAAAGATGATTAAAGCTGTTTTACCTGACATGATCAAGCGTAAATCTGGCCGCATAGTGAACATTATAGGTAACACTGGTAAACAACCATCCCCTAGACTTCTTCCAGGCTCTTCTGCAAACGCAGCATTATTGACAATTAATAAAGGACTAGGAGAGGAACTTGCTCCTCATGGTATTGTCGTTAATGCTATAAATCCTGGACCCACTAAGACTGAAAGATGGGTAAAGTTAATGGAAAAATTAAGTAAAGATACCAATAGAAGAATTGAGGAAATAGAAAATGATTTTATTAGAGATATTCCATTAAACAAACTTGCTAAACCTGAAGATATTGCAAAAATAGTAATTTTTTTAGCATCAGATGCAGCTGCAAATATGACAGGAACCTGTATTACTGCCGATGGAGGATGGACCAAAGGGATTGTATAAAAACATTTTAATAACGATTTTCTTACCTTTTCTTACATACAACAATAAATATATATTCTAGAAAGTGATATTCTCATGGCTAAAATAAAAAGCGATTACAATAATTTGCCAAATACACAAGCATCCGTCTCTAAACTTTTTGGCTTTGAATCAAAGTTATCTGTACCGGCTTATAAAGAACCCTCAGAACATGTTCCGGATATAGATGATAATTATCTATTTGATCGTGATACAACTCTAGCTATCTTGGCTGGGTTTGCGCATAATAGAAGAGTAATGATCCAAGGATATCATGGTACAGGAAAATCAACACATATTGAGCAAGTTGCTGCTCGGCTTAACTGGCCCTGTATAAGAATTAACCTAGATAGTCACATTAGCAGGATTGACCTTATTGGTAAGGATGCAATTGTTATTCGTGATGATTTACAAGTGACAGAATTTCAAGAAGGTATTTTACCCTGGGCATTTCAAAATAATATTGCTTTAGTGTTTGATGAATATGATGCTGGAAGGCCCGATGTAATGTTTATAATACAACGCATACTTGAATCAGAAGGTAAGATGACGTTATTAGATCAAAATAAAGTAATATCCCCCCACCCGGCCTTCAGATTATTTTCAACTGCAAACACCGTTGGTTTAGGTGACACCACTGGTTTATATCATGGAACCCAACAAATTAATCAAGGTCAAATGGATAGATGGAGCATTGTATCATCTCTAAACTACTTGAGTGAAGAAAATGAAATTCAAATTATACAATCGAAAGTTAAATCGTTAAACAACGAAGAGGGGGGAAAGTTAGCCTCATCAATGGTTAAGGTTGCTGAACTATCAAGAAAAGGTTTTATTTCAGGAGATATTTCGACAGTAATGTCACCAAGAACAGTTATTACTTGGGCGGAAAACTCAGAAATATTTAGTGATATTGAATACGCTTTCAGACTCACTTTCTTGAATAAATGTGATGAAACAGAAAAAACCATAGTGGAGGAATATTTCCAAAGATGCTTCTCAGAAAAAAATGAGAGTCTCAATACCCTAGATTAGTAAAATGAAAAAAGAAAAATTTAAATTACGATCTTTAGAAGAGTTTAAAACAGCAACAGTAGCAACCGTTCGCGCACTTTCTCAAAACTCAAAAACAACAGTTTCTTTTACCTCAAAAAAAAATTTTCAAAAAGATCAACAAATTTCTCCAAAAGCAGATTTACCAGTTTTACCTGCAAAGTTAACGGATGAAAGTATTATTCGAATTAGAGGTGCTGCGGACCTTGAGGCTTTAAAGATTAGATTCCATAATAACAATATTCATAACGAAAGGATCCCACAGAGCAAAGATGCTATTGATGCATACAATGCAATGGAGGAAACAAGAATTGAAGCAATAGGTGCTGGATCTTATGCGGGTGTCTCAAATAATCTATCAAAAGCCTTAGAACAAAAATTACTATTAGAGGGATATGGAACTGCAAAAAATATTTCACAGATTCAATTACCTGACTCCTTAAGTATACTCATTCACTCTTCATTTAATAAAGTTGAGTTAGGGCCAACGGGAAAACATATAAAAGAAATTTCTGAGAAAGAATATGGAGGAAAAATTAATTCTTATATTCAAAAGTTGAAAGATAATATTAAAAATCAAATTGAGTATTCAAAAATTTTAAGAGAAGTAATTGATGAACTTAATTTAGAAAAAAATAACGGGGGTCGGAAAGATCAATCAGATGATAAGAATAATGAAATAGACGAGAATTATGATCAAGAAAACGTAGATGAACAGAAAAATGATCAAAAAAGCTTTGGAACTCAATCCACTGAACTAGAAGCAACAGATAATGAAGAACATGAGAGAGTTGATATATCTTCGGATGATGTTGAAGATAGTTTATCTCCATCAGAGACAAGTGAAGATCTAAACGATCAGAATAAAAGTATCTCAAAAAATAAAAATATCGAGAAAGATTTATGGAAATATAATATTTACACAAAGCAATTTGACCAGATAGAATCTGCTGATAAATTATGTGACCCTGACGAATTAAGTAGACTACGACTGCAGCTCGATAGACAGCTTTCTAGCATCCAAGGAGTTATAACCAAGTTAGCTAATCGACTACAAAGAAAACTCATGGCACAACAGACAAGATCATGGGAATTCAATTTAGAAGAAGGTATGGTTGATACCAGTCAGTTAGCAAGAATAATTGCAAACCCTCTAAATCCATTATCATATAAAAAAGAAAAAGAAATTGAATTTAAGGATACAATCGTTAGCTTACTGATAGATAATTCTGGCTCCATGCGTGGGCGACCTATAAGTTTAGCAGCAATGACGGCTGATATTTTAGCACGAACATTAGAGAGGTGCGGTGTAAAAGTTGAAGTTTTAGGCTTCACAACCAAACAATGGAAAGGCGGACTTTCCCAAAAGAAGTGGGTTGATGAGGGAAAACCAAAAAATCCAGGAAGACTAAATGACCTAAGACACATAATCTATAAACCTGCTGATATTCCATGGAGGAGAACAAGAAAAAATCTTGGCTTAATGCTTAGAGAAGGGATTCTAAAGGAAAATATAGATGGCGAGGCACTTTCATGGGGGTACCAACGCTTGATAAATAGAAAAGAGTCCAGAAAAATTTTAATGGTCATTTCTGATGGTGCTCCAGTCGATGACTCAACTCTATCCGTTAACCCCGGAAATTATCTTGAAAAACACCTAAGGGAAGTGATAAATCAGATTGAGAGGCAAAGAGATATCCAGCTGCTTGCAATTGGAATTGGACATGATGTAACAAGATATTATAAGAAGGCAGTTACTCTTATGGACATGGAAGAATTAGGGGGGACGGTAATGAATCAGTTAACAGAGCTTTTTGAGGAAGAAAAATAGAAATAATAGCAAATTATTTATCTTTAGATTTTTTTATTGCCTTTTTTATCTTTATTGCATTGTCTGTCAGGTTTTTGTCCTTAGCAGATAAAAGAAAGCTATCTAATCCTCCAGACTTTTCAATAGTTCTTATCGTGCTTGTGGCAACTCTTAACCTGAAAATTTGATCCAATTCTTCACTCATTAACGAAACAACCTGAAGATTTGGCAAGAAACGTCTTCTAGTCTTATTATGAGCATGACTAACGTTATTACCTGTCATGACGCCTTTACCACTAATTTCACATCTTCTAGACAATTAAAGCTCCTATAAACCCATAGAGAAAGAAATATAAACAAACTAAACGCATGACCTTTAACTCCTCTTGTTACCTTTTGTCAAGCAAACAAAATAGTTTTAGGCTGTGTCCGGGAATAAGTTTGTTTGAGAACTGGAAACTCTCCGTTCCGATGAAAAATCTTCTAAAGCTTGATCTTGATCTACTAACGTGTCTGAACTAATTTCTTTATCCAGCTGATTGTCTAAGCTATTCTCAGCTTCGTTGCCCCTCTCTGGTTCAATTTTGAGTAAAAATTTTAGTTTTTCCAGAGGACCATCCTGTAAGAGATCGAATAATATCTTTTGTTCAGCAGTAGTAACTAAGTTTTCCTCAAAAATTGATTCTGATCTTTTTACAAATAAAGCAGCTGCAATCATGGAAGTCTTATCGGACAAAATAGCATTTCTTAATTGAATATCAAAACCCTCTTCGAGCGATAATCTGTCAACAAACGGACGCATTAACGCCCAAATATCCCCTGCTCCGTACTTGGCCCATGCTAAATCTAGATTATCACCAGTCAAAACACCTGTTCTATCACCAATAATTGCAATATTGGAGGATAAGTCATTTAATATCAATGAAAGTCCATCTTTAACAAATTGCCTTCTTGAGGAAGAAGAAAGCTCAAGCAAGATCTTCACACTTGCTTCAGATTGTTCAAACTGTCTGTGCATTAAATTAACTAGATCAAGCATAATATCACGAAAACCTGTAATTTCATTTTGCTGAGTTAAAAAGGCTAAAATTAGCCATAAAATTAAAGGAGGAGATGATATTGCAATCAAAATCATGGCAAGAGAGGTAGGATCAAGAGAGAGTATACCGTTCCAACCAAGACGAGCTAGATATGCCCCGGTTAATACTATCCAAAATGTAGTCAGGGTTACTGCAACAAAAAAAAGTATCCAACGAAAAATAGATTTAGTTTTCATAAAACTTTGTCCTATTATTCAGTCAACTATCATCAAACAGAAACTTTGGTAAAAAATTACTTTATAACTACCTATTTGCAACAAAAGTATTAAATTAAGTATATTATAAGTCTGCAGGTAGTTTATAACCTAAGCAACCTCAAAGTCTTCCATTTTCTTATTTTTTTGATATAATTAGGCATTATTTATAAGTTGAGTCAACTATTGGCGTTCTCAAAAATGCATTTTCTCGAATTCGAAAAACCAATTGCAGAAATAGAAGGAAAAATAGCCGAGCTTCGTCACTTAAGTGAAGTTGCGGGAACTAGCATTACTGATGAAATACTAAAGCTTCAATCAAAAGCCAGCAAAGACTTAAAAACAACTTATAAAAATTTAAATCCTTGGCAAAAGACCCTTGTTGCTAGACATCCTGACCGACCTCATTTTTTAGACTATGCTAACTCTATTTTTACTGAATTTATCATATTGTCGGGTGATAGAGGCTTTTCTGATGATAAAGCTATTTTAGGCGGTCTCGCAAGGTTTAAAGGGCGCACCGTGATGATAATTGGACAAGAAAAGGGACATGACACTGAAACTAGATTAAGACACAATTTCGGTATGGCAAGACCTGAAGGTTATAGGAAAGCACAAAGATTAATGAAGATGGCTGACCATTTTGGTATTCCAGTCATTACTTTTGTAGATACTGCTGGAGCCTATCCAGGTGTTGGTGCAGAAGAAAGAGGTCAATCTGAAGCAATTGCTAGATCAATTGAGACATGCCTAAGTATCAGAGTTCCACTAATCAGCATAATTATTGGAGAAGGTGGCTCGGGAGGTGCAATTGCAATATCAAGTGCAAATAAAATATTAATGCTTGAGCATTCAATTTTCTCTGTAATTTCTCCTGAGGGTTGTGCATCAATCCTATGGAGAGACGGCGATAAATCTAAGTCTGCTGCTGAGTCATTAAAACTTACTGCACAAGATCTAAAAGAACTTGGCCTAATAGATGAAATAATACAAGAACCAATTGGTGGTGCTCATAGAAATAATAAAGAAGCATTCAAAAAAGTTTCAGATAAAATAGATAAAAATCTTAAAGAGCTCATTAAAACTGAAGGAGGGCAACTTAGAGCAAGAAGAAGAGAAAAATTCCTTGCCATGGGAAGAATAGAAAATAAAAATTTAACTGAGTAGATTCTTCAATTCTTCTGGCTATGCTCTGTCCAGAACAGTAATCCCGGGAAGATCCTTTCCTTCTATCCACTCAAGAAATGCTCCACCAGCAGTAGAAACATAGCTTAATTTCTTCGTTACTCCTGCTTTGTTTAAAGAATGTATTGTATCTCCTCCACCAGCAACTGATATAATTTCTTTATTCTTGGTTAGCTCTGCTATTTCGTTGGCAAACGTGACTGTGCCTTTATCAAAAGGCTCAGTTTCAAAAGCACCCAAAGGACCATTCCACAAGATAGACTTACAAGACCGAATCTTACTAATAAAATGTGATATACTTTCTTTCCCGACATCAAGTATCATTTTGTTTTTTGGAACATCAGAAATCAGACATTCTTCTATAAATCTTGGATTTTCTATACTATCCGCAACCACTGCATCAATTGGAAGAACAATTTCGCAGTTTTCTTTTTTTGAGTTTAAAAAAATTTGTTTAATAATATCTTTTGATTCTTTTTGGTACATTGAGCAACCAACTTCTTGACCAATTGTGTAAAGAAATGAGTTAGCCATTGCACCACCAATAATAATATAATCAGTTTTTTTAATTAAATTATTAATAACAGAAACTTTTGTGGAAACCTTGGAGCCTCCAACTACTGCAGCGACCGGACCAGACCTGGATGTAAATAATTTATTTAAACTATTTATTTCTTTCAATAATTGAGGTCCCGCCGCATTAACTAGAAGTTTTGGCAACTCCTCAACAGATGCATGTGATCTATGTGAAGCCGAAAAAGCGTCATTAATATAAATATCTCCAAACTTTGCAAGTGAACGAGCAAACTCAGGGTCATTTTCCTCTTCACCTTTATAGAAACGAAGGTTTTCAAGAAGTGCAACTTCTGAGGAGGCAAGAGAGTTTACAATGTTTTCTGCTTGTTGACCTAGACAGTCAGTTGAAAACCTTACCTCCTGTTTTAGAATTTTAACAAGCTCTGGAACAACTATACCTAGAGAATAATCTTTATTTATTTTTCCGCCCGGACGACCAAAATGAGAAATAATAATTATTCTTGCACGTTTTTTAGACAAAGTTCTTATAGTAGAAGATAGTTTTTTCAACCTAGTTAAATCTAATATTTTACCGTTTGAAAAAGGCACATTCAAATCTGCTCGCAGAATTACTCTTTTCCCAGAAAGTTCTAGATCTTTAATTTGCTTAAGCTTAATCATTATTAACTATATGAATTTACCCATAACACGCATTGTATCAAGCATTCTATTAGAGAAACCCCACTCATTATCATACCATGAGACAACTCTTAAAAATCTTTTCTCTAATATTTTTGTTTGTGTACAATCAAATATAGAACTTGAACTACTATGATTAAAATCTACTGATACTAAGGGCAATTTATTTATAGCTAGAATTCCTGCAAGATTACTTTTCGATGCAGAGATCATAGCATTATTTACAGAATCCTCGGTAATGTCTGTTTTAAGTAAACATTTTAGGTCAATCATAGAAACATTAGGAGTAGGGACTCTTATTGCAGATCCATCTAATTTACCCAGTAACTCTGGCAAAACTTCTCCCACTGCTTTAGCTGCCCCAGTGGATGTGGGTATCATACTTAAAGATGCGGCCCTAGCTCTTCTCAAATCCTTATGTAAGGTATCTACTGTGCTCTGGTCTCCTGTAAAAGCATGAATAGTGGTCATATAACCATAACTTAAACCAAAAGACTTATTTAAAATGTCTGCAACAGGTGCCAAGCAATTAGTTGTACAAGATGCATTTGATATTATTAAATGATCCTGGGAAATCTTTTCGTGATTAACTCCATAGACTACAGTTAAATCAGCGCCTTTAGAAGGTGCAGAAACAAGGACTCTTTTCGCCCCACAAGACAAATGAACTGAAGCCTTCTCTCTATCTGAAAATATTCCAGTACATTCTGCAACAATATCAATATCTAAGTCACTCCAGGGTAATTGGGAAGGGTCTTTAATAGAAAAAATTTTTATTTTTCTTTTACCAATTGTTAATTGATTATTAGAAAATGAAATATCATCTGGAATGGTGCCATGAACTGAATCGTATTTTAATAGGTGGGCATTGGACTCTCCAGAACCAAGGTCATTAATTGCCACTATTTCAATTTCACGGACTTTTGACTCTAATAATGCCCTTAAAATCATTCGTCCGATTCTTCCAAAACCATTTAAAGCAACTCTTATCGCCATCATAAAATTCCTAAATTTACAGCTAAAATTATCCTGAATAGTGTAATATTAGCAAAAATGCTTAAATTATCAAAATTGAAGATAATGCCTTAGTAAATAAATATGCTTTTCTTGTAAAGATTAGCCTATATATTTATTTTTATCCTCATGACGGATAGACTAACTAAACTTTTGATGGTGGTTAGGATATTAAGATATATATTAAACTCTTAAAAAAGATAAAAAATTCGCGTATAGATTTAATTTACACAGATTTAGGTTTGATTTAAATGAGTTCATCTAGTGAAGTAAATAGTAATAAAATAGATAAACGACTAAATAATGCTAGTTTGATTGGTCCATTTATACCATTTATTCAGCAATTCACAAGATTACTGGTTTTATTATTTATGGTGACTACCTTATTGTTCTTTATGCTGAGGTTAGCTGGTGATCCTGCCCTTGTTCTTGCTGGAAATGATGCTAGTCCAGAACAATTAGCTGCTATAAGAGCGCAATATGGATTAGATAAACCTCTAGTAATTCAATACTTCAACTATATGATGAACCTTGTCCAAGGAGATTTTGGTAAATCTCTCGCAAGCGGTGAGCCAGCAATGGGCAAAGTACTTACAATGTTGCCCGCAACTCTTCTAATTGCTGGATTAGCAATGTTAATTTCTATCATAATCGCTATACCTCTGGGTGCATGGCTAGGTTTTAAACCTGAGAGACCCGATAGAAGGGCTGTTTCAGGTATTATCTT
Organism: uncultured Alphaproteobacteria bacterium; assembly: GCA_902575965.1. Taxonomy (GTDB): domain Bacteria; phylum Pseudomonadota; class Alphaproteobacteria; order Rhodospirillales; family Rhodospirillaceae. The sequence continues at coordinate 9,126 of CACGTM010000028.1, forward strand.
TATTTTTCAGGGCGTACCAGGGTTTGTAACAGCACTTATTTTCATTCAGGTTTTTGCTGTGAATCTCAGACTCCTTCCCTCATTAGGAATGGAATGGGGAACAATTGAATACATTAATTTTTTCGCTGATTTTAGTATACCGATACCAATTCCATCCAAAACTTGGATACTCCCATCTTGTAGCCTTGCCTGGTTCCTGATGCCAAGCCTAACTAGAGTTGTTGCTGCTAATACCTCAGAAGCAATGCGAGAGGACTACATTAGAACAGCTAGAGCAGGTGGTGCATCTGGCAAATCAGTCTTATGGAGACATGCACTGCCAAATGCACTTTTAGGTGCTGCAGCCCTCATTGGAACTCAATTTGCTTTTCTAATGGGCGGTGCAGTAATTACAGAAACAATTTTTGCTTGGCCAGGAATTGGTTGGCTTTTGATTGAATCGACACAAACTCTTGATTTTCCTGTGGTCCAAGCCTTGGCATTCTGTATTGCAATCTTAGTTTTCATAGTAAATGCAATTACAGAACTTAGCTTTCAATTTTTAGATCCAAGACTTCGTTCAAAAGGAAATTAATTTATGTCTAATTTAAAAATCCCTGCGCTCGCAGGACTTTTGGGAGATTTTGGTAGCAAAAATTTTAATTGGAATAAAATTCGCCAAGTTGCGAATCCAGAAATAATTGTTGCATTTACTCTTTTTACAATCCTTATGTTCATTGCAATCTTTGGACAATTTATTCAAACGCACGACCCGATGCAAGGAGACCTTTTAAAACGTTTTACTCCTCCCGGTTCTGAGGGATATCTCTTAGGAAGCGACCATTTAGGCCGCGATTTATGGTCTAGAATGGTTGATGGTCTTCAATGGTCTATGGCATGTGCTATGACAGCCAACTTACTTAACCTTTTTATAGGATCAACTCTTGGTCTTTTAGCAGCAGAAAAACCAGGAATGTTAAGGATAGTAATTAACCAACTCGTCTATACATTACAGTCTTTCCCGGGTCTCGTGATTTTAATTTGTGTTGTTGTTGTTGTTGGTCAAGGGTTTATGACTCTCGTAATGACGCTTGGTTTATTATCATGGGTTGTTTATATGAGGGTAGTTTATGCTGAAGCTTCGAGTTTATTTCAACGCGAATATGTTCAAGCAGCCAGACTTGCAGGTGTTAGCAGATGGTCAATTATGTTTGGTCATGTCCTGCCAGGCGTAAGGGCAAGTTTATTCGTTATATTTGCTTTTCATTTTGCAGGGCTTCTAATCGCAGAAAGTGCACTTTCTTTTCTCGGATTGGGTGCACCTCTAGGAGTGCCTACTTGGGGTAATATGCTTGCAGAGAGTAGGCAATATATGATCAGAGCTCCTTGGATGTTGATTGTTCCAGCTGGTGCAATAGTCACAGCCGTTGTAACAATGAATCTTGTGGGAGATGGTATTGCTAGCCTTTCAAGAAAGAAAGGTAGAAGTATAGATGTATAAATTAATTACAATGGGTACATAGATGATCAATATAACAAGTGAGTCAGTAGTCGAAGTTGACAATCTGAGTTTAGAATTTCTTAGTTCTGCTGGAAATCTAATGGCACTTAAAGGTGTTTCTCTTAATATTAAAAAAGGAGAAATAGTTGGTATTGTTGGTGAGTCTGGTTCTGGAAAGTCTGTAACTGCAATGAACTTATTGCAGTTGCTTCCCAAAACAAAAATTAATATACCAACTGGATCAATTTCTGTCTTAAAGAGAAATGTTGCAGAAATGACTGAGGAACAACTTCAGGTTCTTAGAGGTGCCGAAATTGCAATGATTTTTCAGGAACCAATGACTGCCTTAAATCCTGTCCTTCGTGTTAAAGATCAAATAAATGATATTTTATTGAGACATAAAAAAATCAGTCAAAATGAAGCTGAAGAAGTATCAATCGGCCTTCTAAGAGATATGAAAATATCTGACCCTCAAAGAGTTTATGAATCTTTTCCTCATGAATTATCTGGGGGTATGCGCCAACGAGTTATGATTGCAATGGCATTTTCATGCTCACCAAAACTTATAGTTGCAGATGAACCAACTACTGCACTTGATGTAACAGTTCAAGCACAGATTCTGTCTCTCCTTAAGGAAAGAGCAAAAAAGACAGAGACATCTGTTCTATTAATTACCCATGATTTAGCTGTTGTTGCACAATTATGTGATAGAGTTTACGTGATGTATAAAGGTGAATTTGTAGAAGAGGGAGAAACTCGCCAAGTAATTGGATCAGCCTCTCATCCTTATACAAAAGCACTTCTCAACTCTTTACCAGAAGGTAAAAAGCCAAAAAGCAGGTTAGCAACTATTGAGGACTCTCTTAGTAATAATTCAGAAGAATTAAAAATAAATAATAAAATCATTAGCTCTACAAATAAACATAAAACAATTCTTGAAATAATCAATGGCTCGATAGAGTACCCTAAAGATTATAATGTTTTTGGTTCTCCAATTTCATTTCATAAGGCAGTTGATCAAGTTACTTTAACTTTAGAAGAAGGAAAAACTTTTGCATTAGTTGGAGAGTCCGGTTGTGGAAAAACATCATTAGCTAATAGTATAGTTGGATTAAATCAATTATCTAGCGGTGAGATTAGATACAAAGGAAGAAATATTAAAGAGCAGACCCCTGAAGTAAGAAGGGAAATACAGATTGTTTTTCAAGACCCACAGTCCTCCCTCGACCCAAGATGGCCAGTCTGGAAAATAATGACGGAACCTCTTACTGTAAAACAAAATCCAACATCAAAAGAATTGAGAATAAAAGCTTCAGAACTCTGTGAGATGGTCGGTTTAGAATCTCAATTTATAGATAGATTACCTCACGAATTTTCTGGTGGACAGAGACAAAGAATAGCGATTGGAAGAGCGCTTTCTGTTAGACCAAAACTTCTAGTCCTCGACGAACCAACCTCTGCACTAGATGTCTCTGTACAAGCGCAAATACTAAATCTATTACTAGACCTCCAAGATGAATTTAATCTGTCCTATTTCTTTATCTCACATGATGTTGCAGTTGTTAAACATATCTCAGATATGGTTGCAGTCATGTACCAAAGCAAAGTAGTTGAGATGGGTGAAGCAATAGAAGTTCTTACAGCGCCTAAACACGAGTATACTAAAACTCTAATGAGTTCAGTTCCTACCTTAGATACAGAATAGGAGAGCAAGGAGAAAAATGAAGATTTCAAGAAGAAATTTAATTCTTAGCTCTTCTTCTGGTGCTTTACTCATAGGGAGTAAAATTAATCAGCAATTAAATTTTCATAAAAATAATCATAAAATCATTATAATTAATGCTGACGGAGGGCTTGATGGTCTTCATTTGCTTTCACCAATTAATAATTATTTTTTACAGGAATATAGACCTAATATAATTAAGTCTTTGAAAGAAGACATGAAGATTATTGATCTTAATTATAACTTTGGTGGAGAAGACTTCTTTCTTAACCAAAATGCATCTCATATATCAAAATTATTTAGGGAAAAAACTCTTTCCTTTGTTCATGCCACTGGCCTAAAAGAAGAATATAACCGTCACTCTGATGCAAGGTCTTTA
>CACGTM010000029.1 GCA_902575965.1 uncultured Alphaproteobacteria bacterium
TTTTTATTAGGAAAATTTTATGAAACTGGTTTTAGTTTTAAGAAAAGTTATGAAAAGGCATTTGAATATTATGAAATGTCTTCAACGCAAGGATATGCACTTGCACAAACTGCGCTTGGGCTTCTATATCGAGATGGAAAAGGAGTTAATAAAGATACTATAAAAGCATTTGATCTTTTTAAACTTGGTGCTGAACAGGGCGATGCTTCGGCGCAATACAATTTAGGAAAGGCTTACTATAATGGAGCCGGGGTTAAGAAGGATTTTAAAGCTGTTCTAAAATGGGCACAATTATCGTCTGAGCAGGGTAATGCAGGAGGACAAAACCTACTCGGACTTATGTATAGAAGAGGATTAGGAGTCGAGAGAAACCCTAAAGAAGCTTATAGGCTATGGCAATTATCAAGTAGTCAAGGTTTTCTTGCGGCAATATATAACATTGCACTTCTTTACTATTACGGTGAGGGTGTCCCACTAGATAAATATCAGGCCTATAAACTTTTTAACAAAGCATGGGATGAGGGGTATGCTAATGCTGGGTACATGATTGGTGAGATGTTCATTACAGGGGATGGAATTAGAAGAAGTCGTTCAGGTGGTCGCGCATTTCTTAGACTTGCTGCAGAAAAAGGTTCCGGTCGCGCTGCTTATAAGATTGGTAATATTTATCTCCAGGGAGATGATGTTGATCAAAGTTTTTCTAAGGCTATGAAATATTTTAGAATTGGTGCAGATCTTGACCATCCGGAATCACTTTCAGCAATGGGTATGATTTATAGGCAAGCATGGGGTGTTGCAAAAGATAATGCAGAAGCTGCACGCTGGTTTACTCTTGCGCTTAGACATGATGAAAGAAGAGCTCAAAGAATGATGGGTTTATTTTACATTGGAGGGGTTGGTGTTGGAAAAGATGTTAATAAAGGGATTGATCTCTTAAAAAAATCTTCAGCACAAGGAGATGCAATTGCAGCTCGAAGTATGGGTGATTTGTATTATAAAAGTTTGGGTGTAAAGCAGAACTTAGATGAAGCTTATAAATGGTATAAACTTGGTGCTGAACGTGATGATAAGAAAGCAATAAATAGAGTGGCTGAAGTTAAGAAGGCTTTGGATAAAAATAAACGTGATCAAAAGAATAGAGTTCAACGTGCTCAAAGAAAAAAATATGTGGATGGCATACGAAAAGTTGCATTAGTTGCAAATCGTAAACAAAAAAATAAAGATGTTATAGATGCCGTTATGTTTCTGGAAGCAGGTAATAATGCAGTTTATTATGACGATCTCCCTCCAGAAGGTAAAAACACACTCTATTCAAATAATTGTAAGTTAGAATATGCAATATCACCTGATGTTGAAGAAAGTGGTTGGTATGATTTTAACAAGGTATATTGGAGTCAATCAACCATACAAAAAAGACAAGAGCCAAATTATAGTATAAATATGATGGTTACATTTTATCAGGTTGTCATACCATGTAATAATTGCAAGAAAAAATCAAGTCAGGAGAGTGGCTTTGCCGGACTTTTTACTATGTTCAATAGAGAAGATGTTTTAAAGAGCTTTACAGGACAAGACACAAATGAGATATTATTTAGAGTTAATGTTAACGACCAAAATAGAATAAAGAGAGCCCTACAAACTATCCAAAGACATTGTCCAGGAATAAGTCGACAAAGAAGGTTTTAGATTTTTTATTCTATTTTTTTGGTGGAACAAACTTCATTGCCTTCATGACGTCTTCTACATTCTCGGGACGAGGAAATGCATCAGGCATTTTCTCTCCCGGGGTTCTAGTCTTTCCGATTGCTCTAAACCAGTCTTCTAACCCAGGAGGAAAGAAGACCCAAAATAACTTCATATCTTCTTTTCCTGTATTTTCAATTATATGTCGTGCATACCGACCAAATAAAATAGTTGAACCGGGTTTAACGTCATATTCTTCTTCTTCAATGATACATTTACCTGTTCCTTCATAAATAAAGATTAATTCATGATTTTGCTGATGACCATGTTCGCGTACGTGACATCCAGGCGGAAGGAGCTGAGTGCCTGATGAAAAACCGTCATAAGGGGTATTATCTGGAGTGAGGCTGACATTGACATATCCTCTTGATGGAAGGGGCTGCCAAAGACTTTCAGATTCATCTGGCCCAATGACTTTCCACCATGGATCGTTAACTGATTGACTCATTATTTATTCCTTGGTTATAAAAGCTCTGAGAATTTTTTTTAATACATTTTTTATTCTAGCATATTAATTTAATTTTTTTCCAAAGATATATAAATAAATTAGAGGATTATGAGTATTCAAGGTGGAATTTATGAGTTTACTATCGGGGTAAGTAGCTTAGAATATTCAGTGAGCTTTTGGGAGTCTTGCGGATATCATGTGGGCCTTAAAGGTGAGCTCTCTTCAGAACAGTCAAAGAAACTGTATAAAGTTGATGCCAATCTTCAATCTATTAGAATGAACCATCAGAATGCTTCTGCCGGTTTGGTGAGGCTCATGAAATGGGATAAGTCTTTAGGTGAGGGGTTAAATATGGCCCCTTTAAGAAGCTTTGGGAATCGTTGGTCCGTTCATAAAACAGATAATATTGCTAACGCGTATGTTCATGGCGAAGTACTTAGACAGCAAGGTCATCCAATAAACTTAGTGGGTCCGCACTATAATTTAAATCTTGGGAAAAAAGTTTCAGAGAAGAAGCCATTTAAAGAAACATTAGCGGCAACGGGAGAGTTGCTCCTCTTTCAGCCAGAAGCCCAACTAGTCATTATGTCACGTATGAATTTTTCCATCCCTAAATATGGAACAATCAATATAAATTCTCCTTTGAGAGTCAGTGAAGGGTGTCATATGGCGATTGTATTAAAAGGGGATGATAAGACTATCTTTGATTTTTACGAGGATATTATTGGATTAAAACGATACAGAGAATTAAATATAAAGTACCAGCCTGGTTATATGCCAAGCGATATGTTTGATTTACAACCGGGAGAAACTTTAACTGAACTCAATTTTGATGATCCAAAATCTGGCTCAGAACCAGAGGAGCATTTACCAGGAAGGCTACGTTGCTTTATGTTGAGTACAGATGAACAAATGCTAGATTTAAGATCCAAATCTTCTCCAGGAAATAAAGGCTATTCATTTTATACATTAAGAACATCTGATATTAAAAATATGTTTAAAAGAATTGAATTATCTCATGCCACAGACCAAACAGATATATGCATTAATGAGTTTGGAGAAAACTCTTTTTATTTTTTATCTCCCGATGGGTTCTCTTGGGTTATGCAAAGTATTAATAATTAATGAAAAGTTTTATACTGAAATTAGAGATTGATTGGCAGGATAAATAAATGATAAAATCTTTAATAGTGTTTATAATAAATCCTGGTTTTAAAATTTGTGAATTCTTTAATGTAAAGAATGACAATAAAACAATCTTGAGGACATTTATTAATTTAACCTGGTATTCACATTGGGGAGCCTGGGTAACACTAATATATGTAACACGTTACCCAATTTAGCCATTATGAAAAAAATTTTAAAAATATTTTTGATCTTATTTTTTGTTGTATTAATTTTAATAGTGATACCTTCAATCATTTTCTTAATTAATGCAAATGCATTTAGAGAAGCAAAAGATATTATTCCTGAAGTGTGTGAGGAGATAGAAATACCTCAGGGCAGTGCAGAAGATATTCAAATTGATCGTGAAAACCGACTAGCACTTCTTTCGGTAATGGATCGACGAAGTACTGTAGAAGGAAAAAAGGTCCAAGGTACAATTCTTGGAATTAAGTTAGATGGAGACGAGCAAAAACCTATCAGAATTCTCTCAGGTCATCCAGAAGATTTTAGGCCGCATGGATTAAGTCTTTTTACCTCAGATCAAGGCGTTCAATCTCTTTTTGTGATTAATCATTCAACTCTCAATGGAGAAAGAATTGAGCTTTTTGAACGAAATGTAAATGAAAATCTTTTTAGTCATGTTAGAACCTTTCAAAGCGAACAATTCATTAAACTAAATGATTTGGTTGCAGTTAGTCCTGAAAAATTTTACGTTGTGAATGATACTGGAGCTGAAAATACATTTGAACGAGCCCTTGAAATGATGCTTTCAGTGGGGATGTCAGCACTCGTTTACTTTGATGGGGATAGCTTTATATCTCCCCTTAAGGATTTAAAGTCATCTGCTGGAATAAATATTAGTTTAGATCAGGATAAGCTTTATATTGGAGAAAGTCTTGGGAAGTCCATTCGCATCTATGGGCTTAATAATGATTTATCCTTGGGGATTCTTCAAGATACAATTGACCTTAATGGAGGTGTTGACAATATAGATGTTGATGAAGAAAATAATATTTGGGTAGCAAATCATATTAATTCAATATCCCTGATAAAACATTTCATCAATAAAGAAGAGTATGCTCCTACACAAATTCAGCGTGTCACCATTAATGATTCTCAGAATATAATCAAAACGTTTTTTGAAAATGATGGATCACTAATTTCTGCAGGAAGTGTTGGCGTGTATGATAAAAATAGTCTTCTTATAGGTTCCATAACAGAGAAGAAAATTTTAAAATGCACACTCACATTTTACTATTGATCAATTAACTGTCTTAACTTCCATTTTTTAAAAACTGATGTATATGATCATTATATTTTTTTGCTACCGTATGAGGTGTAAAATGTCCTCCAAATGGTAATATTTTTTTCTGTGCATTAGGTATTTTTTCAGCAAGTTCTTCAGAGAGTTCAACTGGAGTGATTTGATCATCTGATGCGCATATGACAAGTGTCTTATGATTAATTTTGGAAAGTTTTTCTCTAAGGTCATGTTGAAGAACTGCATTAATACGTGAGTCTTCAATTTCTAAACCTGGGAACATGTCTAATCTTTCTGACTTTGTTGATGAAATTATCCCTACGTTCTCAGATAAATATTTAGGTGGATAAGATCGTAATATTCCGTCAGTTAAATACAATTCTGCCCCTCCCTGATTGAGAATATTTTTTCTTGTCTGAAATAAATTTACAAAATATGGACTAGGGCCAGCCCAACTTGAGCTTAGTACTAATTTATTAATTTTATCAGGATAATTAATAGCTATGAATTGTCCAATTGCCCCACCTGTAGAGTGTCCCACAAAATGTGTCTTTATAATTGATAGCTGATCCATAATTGCGAGAACATCGTGCGACATTTGTTCAATTGAATACTTTATTTTTGAACGAGAACTTTTACCACATCCTCTATGGTCATGAGTAATAACTGTAAACTTCTTTTCTAGAGATGGTTTTGTATTATTCCAAAATGATGCACGCCCACCAAGTCCTGATACAAGAAAGATATTTTCTCCTCTTCCATTAATTTGTATTGCTAACTTAGCATCCTTAATTTTAACAATTTCCATTATACCAATCTTTAACTGTGAATATCACATATATCCCTTTTTGGTGTACCTACCGCAAATATTACAGTAGCTATTTCCAGAGCCACCATGGCGGCACTGTGCACTGTTACAACCAACCGTTTTGCAATTATCACATTGTGTTCTTTGACCTGATTGTTTATTACACTGTGGACATGGCTGAGTTGAAGAATATGATCGGGCTGCCATTGCTGGTCTCCTATTTTAAATTAAAAAGAATTATTTTTTATCAATTAAACTATTAAATAATTTATCTTCATTAACGGTATCTCGTCTATGTGATTGCCACGTTGTTGCAAATCCTTTAGGAAATAAATTATCTGTATCTTTTGTACCGTCTTCTGACCATAGAAGAGGGAAGAGAGGCCCGTTAGGTGGACATCCTTCTACCATTTCATCAAAAGAAACACCGGCAAGATTGAGACAGTCGGGACGCGGTGCCCAGCGAATATCATCACCAAATATCCTCACTGATAAAGCAATACGCCAATCATCAGATGTATTTCCTGAAGAATAGTGTAAGACCCAGGGGTGGAGGATAAGTATATCTCCTATTTCCATATCCCAGTTTAAAAATATATTTTTTGAATTAGCTCTTAATTTTTTTTCATCAGGGTGAGAGGCCCTATCATCAGGTTTGATCATTTTCCGAGCATTTGGAGAAAATAACCAATACGGAATGTCTTGCGAGTGCGATCCGGCTAATACTTCCAGGCAGTTTTCTTTTGATATTTTGTTTAAAGGTATCCAGATAGAGGGAACAGTAATTCCTGAAACAGGCCATCCCATGCGATCACAATGCCATATTGTTTTAGAGTCTGAGCGCGGTGGCTTTGCAAATATTTCGTCAAAATAAAAGCGTGCTGAGCTTGAACCAATTGTCTCAGCTGCAGCTTGAGCCATTGGTGAATCAAAAATAAACTTTCTAAATTCCGGAATAAGTCGTGACATATAACGGCCAGGTGCAGAGGGGAGAAGACCAACATCTTCTCCTTCTACGGTAATTTTTTTTGCCATAGGGATTAAACTATTAATCCAATCTGGGTCAAAAACATTCCTTAGACAAACGACACCATTTTTCTTATAATTTTCTTTATCTTCATGTGATATTTCTCTTAATGGTTTATTATTAAAAGCCATTATGTTTCCCTTTATAAATACCTTCTAAAGAGCAGCTTCAACAGGGTTATATTCTGCTACTTCTTCTTCAGTGTATACTTTTTTTTCTTTAATAAAATTAGTATAACTTGCACCACTTAGTTTTAGACCATTTAATTCTGCACTATGCATTACCATGGTCGTACGATCAATTCGATTTTGTTCATATCTTGTAAAGGCATCTTTTATATTTTTCTCTTTCAAAAAAAACCGTGCAAGAATAACTGCGTCTTCAATTGCCATTGCTGCACCTTGACCGAGAAAGGGTAGCATTGGATGTGCAGCATCACCTAAAAGCGTTAAATTTTCTGTAGACCATTTTTTTACTGGTTCTCTTCCAGCAAGAGCCCATTTATAACATTGATTAGGTTGAGTTTTACGTATGAGAGTTTTTATTTCATCTGCAGAGTCACCAAATTCACTCAATAATTCCTCTATTGATGATTGTACAGACCAACTCTCATTTTTCCAGTCATTCTTTTTAGAAAAACCTACATAATTAATTAATTGCCCCGACCTAATCTTATATCTAGCAAATATTTTTTCTTTACCAACAAAAGTGGCTGTATCTGGCTGAATTAAATCACTTGGAATGTCACTAGCAGAAATTAATCCTCTCCAGGCAACATATCCAAGATAATTCAATTTATCATTACCATTAATTGATTCTCTTACTAACGATTTATTTCCATCACACGCAATTAATGCATCAGTTTTAAATGATGTGTTATTTTTGAAATGACAAACTAAAGAACCATTATGAATAGTAAAATTAGTAAATTCATGATTTAAGAGAATAGAATTAGGGTCTTTTTTCAATATATTATTTAAGAGGATTGATTGGAAGTCAGCTCTATGAATTTGTAGGGTTCCAAAGATTGGTGAATCTTTAGATTGATTTTGGTTACAACTATCTCTTTTAGGGTTTATCTTAATCTCTTCTAAAGTTTTTCCAGAAAAGTAGTCCTTTATCGCAGCTTTATGAGGTTTGTACGAAGCCTGAATGACTTCTTTTTCAAAACCTAGATGCTTAATCGCTCTTCTTGCATTTGGTGGGATTGTTAAACCTGCACCAATTTCTTTTAATTCATCGGCCTGCTCAAAAACTTTAATACGATATCCTAGCTTTTGTAAAGCTATTGCACAAGTTAACCCACCAATTCCTGCTCCAATAATTGTAATGGAAATTTCTTTAGGAACCATATTATAGGCCTAATGTTCCTGGATTAATTAAGTTATTTGGGTCTATTTTATTTTTAATGCTCTTAATTAGATCTATATTCATCGCTGAGCGATCAAGCATGTAAGGATAAACCTTACCTATTTGAAGATGGACACTATTTTTTTTATGCATTATAGAAACAATCTCATTAAAAAGTTTTTTTGCTAATTTGCGACCAGCATAATTCTCAGTATTGTTTTTCATTCGAGAAAGTATTTTATCATCTGTGTGTTTTTCATGAAATATATTTGGTTTATCTGGCCAATATAGTACTGGTTCATAAAGAAAACCATTTGTACTTATTGTATTAAACATTGCTGGTACAGTCATACCAACTAATTTCATATCTTCCTTATAGCTATAAAGTAATTTTTCAAGTTCATTATGAAAATCAAAAGCTTTTGAAAAAGGCATAATTCCATGAAATGGAAGCATACGCGTACCATTTACACCAACTACAGGGTATGGAGAAAATGGTACTGATCTCATTACCGTTGGCATTGTATTGGGAAGGTCAACACCTAGGCCTTTAATACTATCTTTAATTGTTTTTACGTGACCCTTAATTTCCTGCTTGTTATATCCTTCCACTACACAGTGTGCAAAATATTGTGCATTATTTAAAAAACGTCTTCCATAAAATGCCATTTTTAATGCTTGAAAAATTCCTCCTAAAAAACCACTTGAAGACATCCCAACAGTAAACATGATTTTAATATCTTTCCATAAACCTTGACTTGCCATTACGGACTCCATGGCTCTACTTGTAAAACCAAAGCATTCTGTAACTCTATTTGTTGATGAAATTTTTGACATAGCATTCAATAAGTCGTTAAAATTTTCAAAACCAAATGAAAGTCCTTGTGTTATATTTGCACGTTTTTGCAATCTAAGAGTAATATTAGCCTTGATTCCTAACGCTCCACAATCTCCACAAAACATACCAGTAATGTCAGGTCCGTAATTCCTAAAAAAAGGAGATTTACTCTTTTGAGCTGACGAGCCTGTTGAAAAAATCTCACCATTTGCAGAAATTATATCGAGATTAAGGACTGACTCTGCCGAGATGCCATCTCTTGCAGACCCTAAACTTGCTGCCCCTTGAGAGATACCCCCTCCAATTGTTGATTGATATCCAGATAGTGGGCCCCAAAATTCACACCTTACGTTATATTTTTTAAGTTCTTGATCTAATTTTTCCCATGTACATCCAGCTTCTACAGTGACAAACATATCTTTAGTATTTATTTCAATTATTTTATTAAGTTTTCTTAAATCAAGTGATATTCCATAATCGGTTACTGATAGGTAAGAATTTGAATAAGAGTATCCTCCACCTCTTGGATAAATTGGAATGCCAGTATTTGTAATTATACTAATGGCTTTACAGAGTTGGTCTATATTATTTGGTTGAATTACTGCAGTTATTATTTTTCCCTCATCAAAGACATCTTGTGAAAAATATTTACGTTGATTTAGGTCGGTAATAACATTTTCATTTCCTAATAAATCTTTGAGTAAAAGAAGAAGATTATCTGATATTTTTTCTTCTCTTTCATGAATTTTTTTTGCAATAAAGTAAAGTTCCTGCTGGGTCCGTTTTCTTTTCATATCCTCTGAGAAAGTTTTTATATGCCCCTTGAGGAACATCTCAATGCCACTAACATTTCTTAATTCAAGTCTAGCAATACAGTCATTTGCATTTGATATTTTTTGGACTTCACAGAATTTAAGAATATGATTTATGCAGGTAATTATTTTATTTGTTGTAGTCGGTTTGAACCGACTGTTTTCTTTGAGCCAATGAGCTTGGCCTTTTGAAAGTTTTGTTGATTTACCTAATATTCCATCATTTGCTAACTTTCTAACTTGTGATATCAGGAAAAATTGAAATAGAGTTTCGGTCATTTTGAATAAGTTATATATAATATCTTATTTGTCTGGTTTTCTTGCAGTAATTGTTTGTAAAAACATATTTGAATTCTTTGGTCCTGGTTCTATTATAAAACCAGCATTAGTTAAAACTTCCTTGAAATCCATATAAACAAATCCAGGAGAATAGGGTTCGCAATTATTGATTGAGTCATAGTCAATCATCCACCTTTGTGAAGCTGGCATTTCTTTACTGGCACTTGGAAACTCATAAATACAAAAGGTTCCTCCTGGGCGGATTATTCTATAAACCTCATTTACTGTCTTCTTAATTATATCTACTGGTATTTCATGAAATAATATATATGATAAAACAACATCAAAACTATTATCAGTAAATTTAGTATCTTCTGAAAGACCCTGCTTAAAGTATACCTCTTTTTTAAGCTTAATGGCTCTCCAATTTGCATATTTTAGAAGTGGTTCACCAACATCAAGTCCTATAACTTTAGCATTAGGGAACTTGTCCTTTAAAAGTATTGTTGCCTGACCAATACTACACCCTATATCAAGAATATTATTAACTCTTCCATCTTCGGGTATGCTCAGTGTGTCGCATATTTCTGCATGTACTTCATCATTATCGTTTGTCCCAGCATAGAAAACTTTTGTACCGTAGTGATACACAATACCTCCTAATGGATCATCAGTATATCCTCCGGGTTGTAAATGAATTTCTTCGCGCGCATAATCGGGTACTTTAAAATTTTTATCTATTTCTAGTTTGGAGTTAGGTGAATTTGCAGCTTCATCCATTAATGATAATATTTTATCTTTTAGAGGAGAAAAAGATTCTCTTGTTCTTCTCCACATCATCTCCTGATGAGATCTCATAAACCTCTGCCAAGTTGCTGCAAAAGGAATTTTATTAACTACATTTTTGATATCATTAATAGGAGTATTTTGATCTATACTACCAAGTTTATTTGATATTTTTTTATCAGCTTCTTGAGCAACTAATGGATAATTTCTATATCCTGCAATATCTCTAAAAGTTTCAACAAAATCTAGGTAACTTTCATCTGCGAGTTTCGATGGCATTGGATCTTTCGAATTAAGAATAGATTTAATTCTTAAATTATTCATTTATTTTTATCTCATCATTTAAATTATTTGGTCTACGTGAAAAGCTTTTAAAAACATTTTCCACTAACGCTTCTCTTTCTTTTTTTCTAGTTTCTATATCTTCAGGAGTTGGCTTATAATTCTCTATTAGAAGATTCAAATCTTCTTTATCACTGATTATTGATTGAAGGACTCTTTCTAACACCATAGATCTATCTTTATAAGTCCATACCGCAGCCGTTAACTCAACAAGGGATTCAAGTATATTGTCAAAAACAACGTTTTCAAAAAATTGTTTTCCTGAACTATTGATTTCTTTACCAACTATATCGCTAACTTCTTTTTTATCCATCTTAACCTATGTATTACTAAGTGGTCTAATAAATAAACTTTTATTCCTTGCTAACATAAAGATCGCCTGAGCTCCTATATTTTTGAGCCATTTCTTCCATGCCTTTTTTTGCCTCATCACGTATGTCTTGAGAAATTTTCATGGAACAAAACTTCGGGCCACACATGGAGCAAAAGTGCGCAACTTTATGAGCTTCTTTTGGCAGTGTTTGGTCATGAAATAATTTTGCAGTTTCAGGATCAAGTGACAAATTAAATTGATCTTCCCATCTAAATTCAAACCTTGCTCTAGAGAGAGCGTCATCTCTCTCTTTTGATGCTGGATGGCCTTTTGCAAGGTCTGCAGCATGCGCTGCTATTTTATATGTTATAACCCCAGTTTTAACATCTTCCCTGTTTGGAAGCCCTAGATGTTCTTTTGGAGTTACATAACAAAGCATTGCAGTTCCAAACCATCCAATCATTGCGGCCCCAATTCCGGACGTTATATGATCATAACCAGGTGCAATATCAGTTGTTAATGGGCCTAATGTATAGAATGGAGCTTCTCCACATTCATTAAGCTGTTTATCCATATTAACTTTGATTTTATGCATTGGTACATGTCCGGGGCCTTCTATCATAACCTGACAATCATGTTTCCAAGCTACCTTAGTAAGTTCTCCCAAAGTCTCTAATTCAGCAAACTGAGCTTTATCATTTGCATCAGCAATCGACCCAGGCCTAAGACCATCCCCAAGTGAAAAACTAACGTCATAACTCTTACAAATATCACATATTTCTTCAAAATTTTCGTAAAGGAAAGATTCTTTATGGTGAGCCAAACACCACTTTGCCATAATGGATCCACCTCTTGAAACTATACCTGTGACACGTTCTGCTGTTAGTGGGATATAGGGTAAACGAACACCTGCGTGAATTGTAAAATAATCAACCCCTTGTTCAGCTTGTTCAATTAAAGTTTCTTTATATAAATCCCAAGTTAATTCTTCTGCAATCCCTCCCACTTTTTCTAGTGCTTGGTAAATTGGAACTGTACCTATGGGTACTGGACTATTGCGAATAATCCATTCCCTTATATTATGAATATTCTTACCGGTTGAGAGATCCATTACTGTATCGGCTCCCCAGCGTGTAGACCAGACCATTTTATCAACTTCTTCATCCATTGAAGATGTAACTGCAGAATTACCAATATTTGCATTTATTTTAACAAGAAAATTTCTACCAATTATCATTGGCTCTGACTCAGGGTGGTTGATGTTTGATGGAATAATTGCTCTTCCTAGTGCTACTTCTTGTCTTACAAATTCAGGTGTGACATGAAGAGGTATCTCTGCTCCCCAGTCTTCACCATCTTTAACGAAATTTTCTTTTACACTTTCTCTTCCCAAATTTTCTCTTATAGCTATAAATTCCATTTCAGGCGTAATAATCCCTGCTCTTGCA
>CACGTM010000030.1 GCA_902575965.1 uncultured Alphaproteobacteria bacterium
AGATGGTCAAGAAGCGCAACTAATTAGGTTGGGTCATTATCTTGATAAAAAAGCAGAGGAAGTACTTAATTCTTCTGGTCCAATTTCGGACAGCATGATGTTAATTATGGCTTCACTCACTATAGCTGATGAGTTATCTGAATTGGCTGCCGAGTTAGAGAATTATAAAGCAGAAGGAAAAGGGAATGCAAGAATTTCAGCTGAGGAGGAAATAGTTAAAGTGGTTGATAGTCTTGTTGCAAGGATTGATAGCCTCTCAGAAACCTTGGAAGCCCCATAGGTAAATTAATAAAAACTTTATGCTAAAAACAATTAAACAAAACTTAAGAACTGATATGTTGGCAAAAAGAAAAAAGTTTCCTTTTCCGTATGCTAGAGAAGCATCCTTGCATTTAAAGAAATGCTTAATAAATAATATTGTTATAATGCCAAAGACAGTAATTGCTGGTTACGTTCCAATTCAGGGAGAAATTGATATTGGTGAAAGTCTGAATTGTTTTAGTAGGTTAGGTGCAATATTAGTACTTCCTGCGATCTGTAAAAATAAATTAGAAATATATTTTCGTAACTGGAGTATGAAAGATAAATTAGAAAAAGGAGAGTTTAATACTTATCAACCTAGTCAAAAAAATAAAATAATTAATCCTGATTTAATCTTAGTTCCTCTTCTTGCCTTTGATAAAAAAGGATATAGACTTGGTTACGGGAAAGGTTTTTATGATAGAGGCATTAGAGCTTTAAGGAAAGAAAAGGATATACTTGCTTTTGGTGTGGCATATGATTGGCAGGAAGTCTCTAAAGTTCCGCGAGATGAATTTGACGTTTGTCTCGATGGTATTTTTACACCATCAAGGTTTTTAGATGTTAAGAGGTAGCTGTTAATAATGATGAGAATTTTATATTTGGGTGATGTGGTTGGTAAGAGCGGAAGAGTTGCCCTAACAGAAAAATTACCAGCTTTAAAAAAAAAATTTTCAATAGATTTCGTTGTTGTTTGCGGTGAAAATGCTGCGCATGGTTTTGGAATTACTGAAAAGATTTGCGTAAGTTTTTTTAATTGTGGTGTTGACGTTATAACATTAGGAAATCATGCTTGGGATCAAAAGGAAATAATCAATTATATTAGGAAAGAGAATAGGCTTTTAAGGCCATCTAATTATCCAGAAGGCACTGTTGGGCAAGGTTTTGGGGTTTATAAGACAAGAAAAGGTAAAAGAATAGCTGTTTGCCAGATAATGGGTAAGTTGTTTATGAAGCACAAAGTTCTAGATCCATTTTACGTATTAGATAAATATTTGGATAATATATCTCTTTGCCAGGATGTTGATTGCATTATAATAGATGTTCATGGTGAAGCAACAAGTGAGAAAACTGCACTTGGTGTGTTGTCAGATGGCAGAGCGTCTTTAGTTGTCGGAAGCCATTCACATGTTCCAACTTCAGACTCAAGAATATTAAATTCAGGCACTGCTTATCAAACAGATGCTGGCATGTGTGGTCCATACAATTCCGTAATAGGTATGGACTCTGATATTGCGCTAAAACGATTTATGTCACCTGATAGATTAGATAGGTTAGAACCTGCCAAAGGGATTGCAACGCTATGTGGTGTAATGGTGGATGTTTGTGATAAGACTGGCTTGGCAGCTTCTATTTATCCCTTCACAACAGGAGGAGATCTCTCTGACACATCTAAAAACATACCACATTAGATTTTAGAATAAGTTTATGAGTCGTATTTGGTTTGTAAGAATATTTTTTGCTTAAACTATTAATAAGGGAGAATCAATGGCAGGTCATTCAAAATTCAAAAATATAATGTTTAGAAAAGGTGCCCAGGATAAAAAAAGAGCAAAGTTATTTACAAAACTTGCTAAGGAAATAACTGTGTCTGCAAAGTTAGGAATGCCAGACCCTGAACATAATCCAAGGTTGAGATCGGCAATTAGCAACGCAAGAGCTCAAAGTATGCCTAAAGACAATATACAAAGGGCAATTGATAGAGCATCAGGATCAGATACGCAAAATTTTGAAGAGGCTAGGTATGAGGGTTATGCACCTGGTAAGGTTGCAGTTATTGTTGAAGCGCTTACTGATAATAAAAATAGAACCGCTGCAGAGGTAAGGGCGATATTTAATAAGATGGGTGGGGTTTTTGGAGAAAGTAATAGTGTAAGTTTTAATTTTGAGCGAGTTGGTTGCATTCAGTTTTCCCTCGATGCTGGGGATGAGGAAAAGATTATGGAGATTGCATTAGAGGCAGGTGCAGAGGATATGGAGGTAGACCAAGAGTCTTATTCCATTTATTGTGCTCCAGATCAGTTACATAGTGTATTAGCCCCGTTGTCAGATAAGCTTGGGGATCCAATGTTTTCTCGACTTGACTGGAAGCCTCTAGTCAAAGTTGAGGTTGTTTCAGACAAGGTTGAGCAACTATTTAATTTTATTTCTGCATTAAATGATAATGATGATGTGCAACATATCTCAGCAAATTATGAGATTGACGATGAAAGTCTTATTAATTTAAATCTATGACTAAACTGTTCACTAACTATTCATGAAGGAGATTTATTATATTTTTATTGGGAGTAGACCCTGGTTTAAGAATCACTGGTTGGGGAGTAATTGAGGTTAAGGGCAATAAATTATTTGGCATTGCTTCTGGGGTGATTAAAACAAATAACAATGATAATATATCCTCAAGATTAAATGATATTTACGAAAATATGCTTAATTGTATTAGTATTTATAAACCCTCAGAGTGTGCAATAGAGGAAACTTTTGTGAACAAAAACCCTAATTCAGCCCTTAAACTCGGCCATGCTAGAGCTGCTGCAATGCTGTCAATAGCCCAGTCTAGTCTTGAGGTTAGTGAGTATGCTCCAAATAAAGTTAAAAAGGCTGTTGTAGGAGTAGGTCATGCAGATAAAAATCAAATAAAATCTATGATACAATTACTTTTGAGTGGAATAAAAGTTAATACAAGCGATGAAGCTGATGCACTAGCAGTAGCAATTTGTCATGCGCATCATAGAAACTCATAATAGATAGAGTATTATAAGAATGATCTCTAAACTTACAGGTGTGTTGGACGCAGTTGAGGAAAGCCAGATTATTATTGATGTTGGTGGGGTAGGATATGAAGTTTTTTGTTCATCATTTACAATTTCTTCTCTCCCAAATTTAGGTAGCAAGGTTACTTTATTAATTAGATCTCATGTTAGAGAGGATCACTTTCATCTATATGGTTTTATTTCACCCAAGGAAAAAGTGCTTTTTGATTATCTTATAAAAGTCCAAGGGGTTGGAAATAAATTGGCTCTAGTAATTTTATCTAAATTAAATTGTGATCAGCTTATAAATGCAATGATCAATAAAGATAAATCTTCATTTGCATCGGTTTCTGGTGTGGGACCAAAACTAGCATCCAGATTAGCTATCGAGCTTGAAAGCAAAGTTTCCCAAATACAGAAATTATTTTCCAATGAAATTGATATCATTCAAAGTAATAATAATGCTTTGTTGAATGATGTAGTTTCCGCCTTAATGAATTTAGGATACAAAAGAAATGAGGTAAATTTAATTGCATCTAGAGTTATAAAAGATGACAAAGGTAGTTCGTCTATAGACTCAATTATAAGAGAGACGCTAAGGGAGCTTTCAGTTAATGTCTGATAATAGAATAATTTCTAGCAAACATTTAGGCGATGAAGCTGAAACTAATACAAGACCTAAAACATTTAAAGATTTTATTGGTCAAAATAAAATTTGTAAAAATTTAAATATATTTATTTCAGCTGCTTCTAACAGGAAAGAGCAATTAGATCATGTGTTGCTTTATGGACCTCCTGGGTTGGGTAAAACTACTTTAGCAAACATTATTGCCAATGAGCTTGGTGTAGGATTTAGGGCTACATCAGGTCCAATGATATCAAAGGCGGGTGATCTTGCTGCAATATTAACCAACCTTGAAGCTGGGGATGTTCTATTTGTTGATGAAATACATAGGCTTAATCCACAAATAGAGGAAGTGCTATATCCTGCAATGGAGGACTTTCAATTAGATTTAATTATCGGTGAGGGACCCTCTGCAAGATCTGTAAGAATTGATCTAAAGCCATTTACTCTAATTGGTGCAACTACAAGGTTTGGACTACTTAGTGCTCCTCTAAGAGATAGGTTTGGAATACCCCTTAGGTTAGATTTTTATGAAATTCGAGACCTTGAAAAAATTGTAAAAAGGAATGCTATACTATTAAAACTCAAAATGACTGAGGATGGCTCAATGGAGATAGCTAAGAGGTCAAGGGGGACTCCCAGGGTTGCAGGAAGGTTGTTAAAAAGAGTCAGGGACTTCTGTACAGTTGAAAATATCTCTTCAGTTCAACAGGAAGATGTTGATAGAATATTACTTGAGTTAGAAGTGGATAGTGAAGGGTTAGATTTAATGGATCTTACATACCTGAAGTGCCTTGGTCATAATTATTCGTGTGGCCCAGTTGGGATAGATACTTTGTCAGCAGCCTTAAGCGAAGAGAAAGATACTGTTGAAGATGTTATTGAGCCCTTTTTGATACAAAAGGGTTTTATTCAAAGAACTAGTAGAGGTAGAATATTAACAGTTGAAGGGTCTAAGTATATTAAAATTGATAATGTAAAAGATACAAATTTACAGCTAAGCTTAATAGAGGAAGGAGGTTATGGAGAAGAAACTTGATTCTTTGAATGGGTTTATTAAGGATCGCATTCATTACTTCCATAGAAGAATTTACTTCGCTGATACGGATGCTGCGAAAGTTGTTTACCACGCAGAATATTTAAAATTAGCAGAGCAAGCGAGAACAGAAATGTTGAGGCTTAGGGGCTTGAATTATAATTTCCTGAAAACAAATTATAATGCTCATTTTGCAATTCATTCCTTGTCAATTAATTACTCCATACCTTTAAAACTTGATGATGAAGTTATTATAAAAACTTTTGTAAAATCATTAGGAGGGGCATCGATTAAAATGGAGCAGAATTTTATTTTATATAATTCTAGTGAAGATTCTTTAATATCAAGACTAAATATTAAAGTTGTTTTAGTAAATGACAAAGGGTCTCTTATACGTTTACCTAAAAATATATCTGATGAGTTGAAGTGTTTAGTTGTTTAAAGGAAATATCATATGGAATTAATTGAGAAAGTTAATAACTTAGGAAATATTACTAGTAACTCGGATTTTTCTCTATGGGTTCTTTTTTTAGAGGCAGATATTGTTGTTAAAATTGTAATGTTGATTCTTATTTTTGCTTCTATTTGGAGCTGGGCAATTATTTTTGAAAAAAAAATGGGTTTAAGGGCTATAACAAAGAAGTCTGGTAAATTCGAAGAGAAATTTTGGTCAGGATCTTCATTAGATGATCTATACAGTATAGTTGGCATTAGGCCATCTGACCCTATGTCATCTATTTTTGCAGTTGCAATGCGTGAGTGGAAAAGGTCCTCTGAAAAAGGTTTTGATAAGACGCCAAAAAACATTGTTGGTTTAGAGCAACGTATTGATAGAGTCATGAGAGTGAGTCTTGAAAGAGAAATGGATGATCTGCAAAAAAATATGACATTTTTGGCATCAACTGGATCAGTGTCTCCTTTCCTAGGTTTATTTGGAACTGTATGGGGTATTATGAATACATTTTCCGCAATTGGAATTTCTAGTGACACAAGCCTTGCAACTGTTGCGCCAGGAATTGCTGAGGCACTTTTTGCAACAGCACTAGGGTTGGTAGCAGCAATTCCTGCAGTGATTGCATATAATTCTATTTCATCAGATATGAATCGTTATGCAATGAGACTTGAAAATTTTGTTGGTGAATTTGGTACAATAATCTCTCGTCAGTTTGAAGAGAATTAGCTTCATGGTTTTTATAAATCGCCAAAATTCTGACTCTAATTCTAGAAGGAAGTTTTATAAGCCAATGGCTGATATTAACGTTACTCCAATGGTAGATGTTATGCTTGTTTTACTTGTAATTTTTATTGTTGCGGCTCCACTATTAACGACTGGAGTAGAAGTAAGTTTGCCTGAAGCAAAATCACCAAATTTAACTCAAGACAATGAGGCGTTAACTGTAAGTGTAAATGAAAACTTTATAGCTCTGCAGGATGAAAAAATTTCTATTAACCAGCTAGGGGAAAGATTAAGAGCAATCTCTGAAAATAATCCAGAGGTGAGAGTATATGTGAGAGCTGATAAATCTTTATCTTATGGTGATGTAATGAATGTTATGTCTCAAATTTATAAATCTGGTGTAAGCAAGGCCGCATTAGTAACAATTCCTGAAGGTAATATGTAGTATTATTAATATGACTAACGGATTAACCTTATCAATACTTTTGCATTTTGTTTTTTTCTTCTTTCTTTGGTCAGGTAATTCGTTTTTCAAAAATAAAATGATAAACGATGTTGCTCCTATCATTGTTGATCTCGTGGAAATAAGTGATATTACAAGTAAGCAGGTAGAAAAAGAAAAAAATTTAGAAGAACATAATATAGAGAATGTTTCAGAGCCAGTTTATATTAATCCTACAGAGACAATTGTCTCTAATTTAGAGAATGCACAAGTCGAAACTGATGGTAAAGTTTTTTATGACTCACCTCTTTCTTCTCATCCAAAGAGAAAGCCAAAACCACCTCCTAGGGATAAATTTGCTGAATTAGTTAGCTTAGTGAAAAATTTGGAAGAAGAAGTTAAAAAAAGATCAACTCCTTCTCTTCAAGAAGAAATTCCTTCTGAAGTCAAAAATTCAAACAAAATTTTATTCCAGGACAGGGCAACAATGACTGAACGTGATGCTATTCGTACTCATATAGAAAGATGCTGGAGAATAGACCCTGGGAAAGAAGGACTTAGGGACTTGAAGGTTGAATTAAGAGTTAGGATAAGTCCTTCCGGAAAAGTTATCCAAGCAACCATAGAAGACACATCTAAATATTTTTCAGATTCAAATTTCCGAACGTTTGCTAATAGCGCAAGAAATGCTGTATTAAGTTGTACAAATGTTCCAATTTCTCCTGAGAGGTATGAAATATTTAAGGAAATTGTTTTTACATTTACACCTAGGGGTAGAATTAATTAGTATCTATTTTGATAATTAATATTATATTTGAATATTTGCCTAAGGGAAGTTGAATTATGAAAAGAGTTTTTTGTCTGTTTTCTTTTTCATTTATTATATATTTATCTTCTATAAACCTAATATTTTCGCAAGTTAAAATTGACATAACTAGAGGCCGAGTTGAGCCTATGCCAATTGCAGTTGCAAAATTTGTTATAGATGGAGGTTCTGAAAAAAACATTGGAAGACAAATTACTAGCGTTATTTCCAATGATTTAGAAAGATCAGGCCTTTTCAGGCCAATTGATGAAGACTCATTTGTTCAACAATTGTATTCCTTTGACACAGTGCCAAGATTCCCTGACTGGAGGCTTATTAATGCTCAAGCATTAATTCAAGGTGAAGTTGTTGAAATTAGGAATGGAAGAATTCGTGTTTCTTATAGATTATGGGATGTTTTTACGGGGCAGGAATTAAAAGGTCAGGTATTTGTTACCCCAAAAGCTAATTGGAGACGAGTTTCTCATATAATCGCAGACAGTATATATGAAGAAATTACTGGAGAAACAGGATATTTTGACACTAGGATTGTTTATGTCTCTGAAAGTGGCCCTTTGAACGCTAGGGTAAAGAGGCTGGCAATCATGGATCAAGATGAGGAGAATCATAGATTTCTTACAGACGGGTCTGCGCTAGTTTTAACTCCTAGGTTTTCACCAACAACACAAGAAATTACCTATTTATCATTCTTTAATGATCTTCCTAGAGTTTATCTTTTTAACCTTGAAACAGGGAAACAAGAGGTTTTAGGGGATTTTCCTGGAATGACTTATGCTCCTAGGTTTTCTCCAACTGCAGATAAAATAATTTTTTCTATGGCCTCGAATGGTAATTCGGACATATATCAAATGGACCTTAATAGCAGGAGAACAATTAGATTAACTAATCATCCAGCAATTGATACCTCACCATCTTATTCACCGAACAATAAGGAGATTTGTTTTAATTCTGATAGGGGAGGGAGTCAGCAATTATATGTAATGGGTATTGATGGAAAGGGTGTCAAAAGGATCAGTTTTGGAAAGGGAAGATATGCAACACCAGTTTGGTCGCCGAGAGGGGATTTAATTGCATTCACCAAAATGCGACAAGGGAAATTCTTTATAGGTGTGATGGAAACAGATGGTTCAAATGAGAGGCTGTTGTCTCAGGGTTTTCTGATGGAGTCTCCAACATGGGCGCCAAATGGGAGAGTTTTGATGTATTTTGCACAAGAACCTACAAGAATGGATGGTTCTGGAGGAAAAACAAGGCTCTTTTCCATTGATCTAACAGGATATAATCAGATGGAGCGATTAACTCCCGCAGATGCCTCGGATCCTGCATGGTCACCTTTAATTCCTTAGCTAAATTCAATAAAAAGTGATATAAACCTCGTAAAATAAGCTAAATTATAGTATTAATTTTGTCTTTCTGCAAAATATTCAATAAAAAAGGATTTTGTAGTTTGCAAATGGCTTATAATTTAGCTAAATGAAGTGATAGAAGGGAATAAATCAAAATGATGGGACGTATTAAATTTATTTTAATGGCTTTAGTTTTTTTGGGAGCTTGTGCTACAGACCCCGGAACTGACAATGGGCCAGTTTCTTCTGCTCCTCCGGCGTCATCTGCTGGTCCAGCAGCAAGTTCTGCAGAATACTTTAACCAACTTGTGGGTAACAGTGTTTATTTTGAATTAGATAAATATGAATTAAACAATAGTGCTGAAATAACCCTTAGAGGTCAGGCATCGTGGCTTAATCAAAACCCATCAAGAAATATTGTAGTTGAAGGTCACTGTGACGAAAGAGGAACAAGGGAGTATAATCTTGGTTTAGGTGAGAGAAGAGCTAATGCTGTAAGAGATTATCTAACCTCACTTGGTGTGGCTCCGAGTCGTATAAGGACTATTTCCTACGGTAAAGAAAGACCAGTCTGTGTTGGTTCCAATGAAGATTGTTGGAGCAAAAACAGAAGAAGTGTCTCAGTTGTAAAGTAACTAACTTTAATACATTAACTGTTCTTGTTATTTTTTAATTTATTGCACTCATCTTTGTTTATTTACTGATGGGATACTTTCATTCGTCTAGTGTTTGAACTTTACCTTTAGGAATTCATTTCATGTTTTCTAGATTAATTACTAATGTAATAAATATTAATTTTTATATATTCTTTTTTGTTTTCTGTATTATTACATTATTATTTATTGACGTCGTTAATAGTCAGTCCTACTTAGAAGCACAAAGTTTGAGTGAAAAAATTGATCGTTTAGAAAGAATTATCATAGAGAATTCTTCAAACAATAAAAATATTGATACGCAAGAAACATCTTTTGAAAACTTGAAGCCTGATGAAGTTGAAGCAAGGCTTCAAGCTAAAGTATTACAACTTGAAAAACTTCTTGAAAATTTAACGGGCCAAGTTGAAGAAACAAGATTTGAGTTATCACAGCTTAAGAGAGAAATAAAAGTACTTAATGATGATATAGTATATAGGTTATCTTTTATTGAGGAAGCAACTGGCACTTCTGTAGCTGTATCAAATTTACCAAGCTTTAATAATTCATCATCGAAAGAAAGCCAATTAGCTCAGGATAATATAGAACAAGGAAATGTAAGGTTGGTGCCAAACCCTGAGATGCCTTTATCTTCTCCTGTTCAAGATCAACCAAACATGAATGATTTGACTCAGTATCAACAAGATTCCAGTAAAGGGAATACTATGGGTATTCTCTTTACAAATAAAGATGGAGATCCATTACCTCCAAATAAAGAAAATTTATTTTTAAACCAAGGTCAGGTAATTGAAGAAATGCCTGAAGAAATGAGATCTTCAAATTTAAAGGATGGTTCAAATATAATTTCTAATAGTGCAGATAATTCTATTGCAAGAGAGCTTACCTTACCTAACGGGACAGACAAAGACCAGTATAATTATGCTTTTGAGATTCTTAGGCTCGCAAATAGTCCTGTTGATTATGAAAGAGCTGAGACGGTACTTAGGGCTTTTCTTGAAAAAAATCCATCAAGTGAGTTAGCCGGTAACGCTCAATATTGGATCGGTGAGACATTCTACGTAAGAAGTGATTTTGAAAGGGCTGCAGTGGAGTTTTTAGCTGGCTATGAAAACTATCCAACTAGCGTAAAAGGTCCGGATAATTTACTTAAGCTGGGACTTTCTCTTGCAAGACTTGAAAAAAAAGATGTTGCGTGTGCATCTCTATCGAAACTTTCTACAGAATACCCATCTGCAAGTGAAACTATAAAACGACGTGCTCAATCAGAACGCGGTAACTTAAAGTGTAACTAGATTAAAATTAAAATAGATTTATGTTGAAAGAAGACAAGCTAAAAGACTCCAATTCCCCAATCATGGATGATGAGTTTGATTTGTCTATGCGTAAATTTAATTTGAATTATTCTAATTTCTCAATTGCTGTTTCTGGTGGTGCAGATAGCATGGCTCTATCTATTTTACTAAGTAGATATTCAAAGTTCAACTCAATTAACCTACACGCTTTAATTATTGACCATCAAATTAGAGAGGAGTCTTCAAAGGAAGCCGTTATAGTCTCTAAGAAACTAAATCAGATGAACATTAATAATAATATTTTAGTGTGGAATGATGGAATTAAATATAGGAATTTAAATAAAAGTTATCAAAATGAGGCAAGAGAAGCACGTCTTATGCTTATGTCTAAATGGTGTAAAGATAATAACGTAGAAAATTTGTTTATGGGGCATCATGCTGATGATCAAGTAGAGACTTTTATTTATAGATTGATAAGAGGATCAGGTGTATATGGTCTATCAGGTATTAGCGACGATATTTATATTAATGATCTTAGAATAATTAGGCCTTTGTTGGCCTATCCAAAATCAAGGCTATTAGCTACTTGTAAATATTTTGATGTCTCTTTTGTGGATGACCCAAGTAATGGAAGTGAAAAGTTTTCAAGAGTTAGAATACGCAAATTGTTAGATGAATTTGAAAAAGAGGGCTTGAATAAGCTAAGAATTCATAAGACAATAACTCATATACATAGAGCTAAACTAGCTATTGACGATATTGTTTGCAATGCAACTAATGAGTTTTTGTTCTATAATAACAATAAGAGTGTAGCTAAGATTGGTTTATCTAAGTTTTTAAATTACCCTGATGAGATTGGTATAAGAGCACTTTCAAAAATATTAACCACAATTTCAGGAAAAAGTTACCCTCCTAGATTCAACAGTTTAGAACAAATACACTCATTAATTAAAAAGGTGAATGTTTCTGAGAATGGCCATATTTGGCATAACAGGACGCTTCATGGGTGCAAACTTATTCTTCAAGGGGAATATATTATTATTTCAAAAGAAAATTTCTAATTTTCTACTTGCTTTAGTATTTTTGAGGCTTATTTATAGTAGTAAGTATCTCCGCTAAACTGAGTCTGCTCAAAGGAAAAATTGTGAATATCAACAAAAATCTTATCTTGTGGATAATAATACTCGTTCTTATTGTAGGTTTATTTAATATACTTCAAGCTCCAAATCCATATTCTGTTACCATTCTTCTAGCTATGTCAGTAGCTCGCTTTAAATCATCAGAAGCACCAGTTGTAACCTTATCATTACCAAATATCATTTCCTCAGCAACTCTACCTCCGAATAAGCTTGCAATCATCGCCTTTAATTCAACTAGAGATTGACTATATTTATCTCTTTCAGGCAAAAACATTGTAACACCCAAAGCCCTTCCTCTAGGAATAATAGTAACTTTGTGAAGAGGCTCATGTGCCTCTATATTCATCATTATTAGAGCGTGTCCTGCTTCATGATATGCAGTAAGTTTTTTCTCATCTTCTGTCATTACCATTGAACGTCTTTCAGCACCCATCATTACTTTATCTTTTGCTTCTTCAAATTCTTGCATTGAGACAACTCTTTTAGACTTCCTAGCAGCTAGAAGGGCAGCCTCATTTACTAGATTGGCCAAATCGGCACCTGAAAAACCAGGCGTACCCCTTGCAACAACCTTGAGATCAACATCATTAGAAAGTGGTGTGTTCTTAACATGGACTTTTAGTATTTTTTCTCTACCAACTATGTCAGGGTTGGGAACAACTACTTGCCTGTCAAATCTCCCTGGCCTAAGTAATGCTGGATCAAGAACATCGGGACGGTTTGTTGCAGCGATAAGAATTACACCTTCATTTGCCTCAAAACCATCCATTTCTACTAATAACTGATTAAGAGTT
>CACGTM010000031.1 GCA_902575965.1 uncultured Alphaproteobacteria bacterium
TTAGCGCTTCGCTGGAGTCAATTCTCTTTACTCTTGCTGCAGGTCTTGGACTGAGCAGTAATTTGATAAATAACATACCTTCTTTTCTAAAATCTTCAGAATACCTTGCCTTGCCCGTGACTTTTGCCCTAACGTCAGGGGGGACGAAATCCTTTCCTAAGTAACGGTGATTAGTTTTACGTGTTGAATCTGAAGTTGTTTTAGCTTTTTTTTTGTTACCTTCAAGATTATCCCATTCTTGTTCGTATGCCATATTAAGAAATCCTTGATGCGCGCATTATAGAATTTAAGTAATGATCATATGCCCCACAACGACATAGATTACCCGACAGCGCTTGGCGGGCTTCTTCTCTAGTTGGGTTTGGGTTTTTATTTAAGAGTGCAACTCCAGACATTATTTGACCAGGTGTGCAAAACCCACACTGAGGACCAAGTTCATCTATCATTGCTTGCTGGACTGGGTGAAGTGTGCCATCTTCTTGCTCTAATCCTTCAATAGTAGTTATTTCTCGATTTCTGACGCTATGTGTTAAAGTGGAGCAAGAGTTATGTGGAGTGCCAGATAACAATACTGTGCATGCACCACATTCACCTCTATCACATGCGAGTTTAGTGCCAGTTAGGCCAAGCTTATATCTTAATGTCATTGCTAGAGTTTCATTTTGCATAACGTCTACAGGTCTATCTTTCCCATTAACCTTAAGTACTATAAGACGTTCAACTGAACCGTTAATTGGTGCAGAGTTATCTGAGCAGCCAGATAAAATATAGCCACCTGATGACATTACTGCACCAGAGGCAATTACGTTTTTAATGAACTTTCTTCTATTTAATCTGTAGTTTTTAATGTTTTTAATGCTATCTAACATATCTAAGATCCCCTTAAGGTCCTATTATTAATGCATATTTATGTTATAAATGTATGATTTTTACCCTCACATACAGTTTATAACAAAGGAATTTTAATTACTGAAATAAAAACTGAAATTTTATCATGATAACTACCATCAGATGGATTATGACTAACTATTTACGCATAATTGCTCAATATTGGTTTATAAGATTTTTCTTTTTAATAACAGTTTTTAATAGTATCTCTAATTTTAATTTTCTTGAATTAAGTTACAATTCAACACTTCAAAAAGGTTAAATATGTCCTCTGATAGCAAAATTGTAAGGCATAAGCTCCAAGACAGAATTTTTCACTGGTCAATGGCTATTTGTATGATAATTCTTATCTTTACTGGGATTTCCCCTGTTATTGGTATTGAATTTGATTGGGTGCCAATTCATTGGATATCAGGAACTTTTTTTACAATTCTAATAGTTTGGCACATAATTAGGTCTATTTTTTTTCAAGACATCTTTTCAATGTGGGTTGGCATTGAAGAAATTAAATTTTTCTTTTTGTCAGTTTTAAGAAATAAGTTATTAAAATCAGGTAAATATTCAGTACCGCAAAAATTACTCCATAATACCGTAACAATGATCTCTTTAATTGCCATAGCTACGGGGATTTTGCTGATGATCAGAATCGATACTCCTCTGTGGGAACGTAATCCATATTTTTTTGATCAATCTGTATGGGGGTGGATTTATGTTTTTCATGGACTTTCATCTCTTTGCTTTATATCAATCATTATTATTCACATTTATTTTGCACTTAGACCAGAAAAGTTTTTTTACACAAGATCTATGATATTTGGCTCAATTACAAAAAAAGACTTTAATGAAAATCATGATGATAAATTATGGGCTAATAAGGAAGAGAGCTATTAATGGGAAAAGATAATCTTTTATCTGAGTCAATAGATAATATTGAAAATGCATATGAATTTATGCTTACCTATGCAGCGAGAGGAGTGCAACAAGAGATGGAAAATGAGTCACCATCTATAAGGGACCTGCTTGGTTCATTGAGTATGTCTCTTGAGGGTATAAGTGATATTTTCACCAAAGCTATTGAAATGGCTGAGAAGGAATCAAAAGAAGAATTATTTGATTTTGTAAATATTTTAAAAGAAGATGCTAGAAAAGCAAAAAGTGCCGTTGATTTAATTCTATCTTTACCGGAAATAAGTTCACAGCTTGTAGATAATTTAAATGCATCAATTCATTTAAGAGCTCTTTTGACAAGCATTTTTATTATTGATGAAGCTATAACTTCACTAAATCAAAAAAATTAACTTTTGTGGTGCCGCCGGCGTGACTTGAACACGCGACCCCACCCTTACCAAGGGTGTGCTCTACCTCTGAGCTACGGCGGCACGATTATTAATGTTTAAGATAATATAGATTAATATATGCCATAAGGTATCAAATGAGGCAACTTTGTGTTTTTTAAATTTATTAAGTGCATTTAAAATAATTTCTAGTAAACTTATTATATTAGTAATTTATTAAATAAAGCTGTTATGGAAAAGTCGCGAAATAAATCTGCAGAGAGATGGAAGAGGTCTGCTGAAGCTCTAAAAAAAAACCTCCAAAGAAGAAAGGTTAGGAAAAAAAATAAAGAGCTTCATAGGATCTCGGATCTAAATGAGACAGATGTTGCTTCTTCTAATAAGATGCAGATGCTAAAATAATAAATTTTCATCTTAGTAATATTGTAATTTTGGGAGTTTTATGATGACTGTAATGCCAGATAGTTGGATAAGGCAAATGGCCACGGAACAGGCAATGATTGACCCTTTTACAGACAAACTCTCTAGTCATGGTGTCATATCGTACGGCTTATCTTCTTATGGTTATGATGCAAGAGTTTCAGATGAATTTAAGATTTTTACAAACGTTGATAATGCACTAGTTGACCCAAAAGATTTTTCAAGTAAGGGCTTTGTGGATAGAAAAACTGATATATGTGTAATACCGCCAAATAGTTTTGTATTAGCGAGAACCGTAGAAAAATTTAAGATACCAAGAGATGTTTTGGTTATATGTTTAGGAAAATCAACATATGCAAGATGTGGAATAATTGTGAATGTGACCCCTCTAGAACCAGAGTGGGAAGGTCATGTTACGCTCGAGTTTTCAAACACAACCCCATTACCCGCCAGAGTTTATGCTAATGAAGGAGCTTGCCAATTTATTTTTATTAAAGCTGAACAAGTTTGTGATGTGTCCTACCTAGACAGGTCTGGAAAATATCAAGGGCAAAAAGGTGTAACTCTTCCCAAGTTGTGATAATGAAAATTTTATTTTAATTTTTAACTGACTCTAGAGAAACTTAATATTCTATGCAAGCAATACAAATTCATGGTGGGACTCCTCTTAACGGAATAATACCCATCTCAGGTTCAAAAAATGCTGCTTTACCATTAATGACATTATGTCTTCTAACAAATGAGAGATTTGTTCTACGGAATGTTCCAGATCTTGCTGACATTAACACAATGAAGAGCCTTCTTGAGCAGCATGGAGCAAGTATAAAAACGCTAGAGGATAAAAATTCATATGAACTTAAGGTTGAAAACTTAATCAGCTCAGAGGCTCCTTATGATCTTGTAAGAAAAATGCGTGCATCAGTGTTAGTTTTAGGGCCTTTATTAGCTAAATATGGTAAAGCCAAGGTTTCATTACCAGGAGGCTGCGCAATTGGAACTAGGCCTATTGATTTTCATCTCAAGGCTCTTGAAACTCTGGGTGCTGAAATAAATTTAAAATCAGGTTATGTTGAAGCCAAGGTCCCAAAACATCAAGGGCGTCTTAGGGGAGGGCATATAGTTTTTCCTTCAATAACGGTCGGAGGAACAGAGAATGCAATGATGGCTGCGTCAATAGCAAAGGGAAATACTATAATTGAAAATGCCGCAAGAGAACCTGAGATACTTGATTTAGCAAATTGTTTAAACTTAATGGGTGCAAAAATATCAGGAGCTGGTTCGAGTGTTATAAGAATAGAGGGCGTGGAAGGGCTTAGTGGTGTAAATTATAGCGTTCTTCCTGACAGGATAGAAACGGGCACTTATGCAATTGCAGCGGCTATTACGAGGGGAAATTTGAAATTAATTAATACAGATCCAAATCTATTGGAAGCTGTCATAACTGCCTTAAGAATATCTGGTGTTGATATTGAAGTTAGTGATCGCTCAATAGATATTTCAACATCAAGGAAAATTAAAGGTGTAGATATTCAAACAGAGCCTTATCCAGGATTTCCAACCGATATGCAGGCTCAATGGATGGCATTAATGGCTACAGCAGATGGAGCTGCGATGCTCACAGAAACTATTTTTGAAAATAGATTTATGCATGTTCCAGAACTAGTTAGGTTTGGAGCTAATATCAATGTCCACGGTAAATCAGCGATTATTAGAGGAAGTAGAGATTTGTCAGGCGCTCCCGTAATGGCAACTGACCTAAGGGCATCAGTTTCTCTTGTCTTATTGGGACTGGCAACGCATGGAACTACAATAATAAATAGAGTTTACCATTTAGATAGAGGTTATGAGGGATTAGAAAAGAAACTAGAGTCTTGTGGGGCTAGTATCGAACGTATAAGTATAAAATAGATTTGGGGTTTATATAAGATTGGTATTACATATATAAATAAATAATTAGTTGATTGATTGGTGGCAAAGTGAGCTATGCATAATAAAAAAATCGTTATTGCTTTACCAAAGGGAAGGATTCTGAAGGAACTCCGTCCTCTTTTAGATCTTGTTCAAATTACTCCGGAAGAAGAATTTGACAAAGAAGATTCAAGAAAGTTATATTTTGAAACAAGCAATGAAAATATATCATTTATAAAAGTCCGTTCATTTGATGTGGCAACATTTGTGGCATTTGGCTCTGCACATTTAGGTGTAGTCGGAAGCGACGTTCTTAAGGAGTTTAATTATTCAGAGCTTTATTCTCCTGTAGACCTTAATATAGGAAAGTGCAGCCTTTGTTTGGCATGTAGTGAAGATACTAGTAAAGAATTATCCAGATTATCCCACATTAGAGTTTCTACAAAGTATCCTGCGTTAACAAAAGAGTATTTTTTAAAAAAGGGTATTCAGGCAGAGTGCATTAAAATTAACGGAGCCGTTGAATTAGCTCCCAAGCTAGGTTTATCTTCTCATATTGTTGATTTAGTCTCTAGTGGAAGAACAATAAAAGAAAACGGGTTAGTTGTAGTTGAAAAGATTAGCGACATATCTACTCGATTAGTTGTGAATCGATCTATTATGAAAACAAGACCAAATGATGTAAAAGATTTAATTTTAAAATTTAGAGGTATTGCTAATGGTAGCGATAATTAAAACCTCAGATAAAAACTTTAATTCACAACTATTATCTGCTTTATCAATGAGTCGTGAGGAAAAAGAAAAAGTTGATGATGTTGTATCTGAGATTCTCCAGAAAGTTAAAATAAATGGTGATGAGGCATTAAATTACTTTACTACAAAATTTGATGAGGTGGATGTTTCTGGTGATAAAATTCTATTCAATGATGATGAGATATTATCCTCCTTTAAAGCTTGCTCCGATAAACTAATTAGAGCAATTAAAAATGCAGCTAAAAGAATAAATGATTATCATTTGAGGCAGCTTCCAGAGAATTTAAGTTACAAGGATGATCATGGGATAAGCTTAGGATACAGATGGAATCCCATTAATAGAGCAGGCCTTTATGTTCCTGCAGGTTCTGCGCCATTATTTTCAAGTGTTTTAATGAATGTTATACCTGCTAGGGTTGCAGGAGTTAAAGAAGTTTTTGTAGCAATGCCAACTCCTAAAGGAGAGGTTTCGCCTCCAATCCTGGCTGCTTGCTCAATTGCAGGTGTGGATAAAATCTATAGAGTTGGCGGAGCACAGGCTATAGCAGCCCTAGCTTATGGAACTGAGAGGATTATACCAGTTGATATAATTGCCGGGCCAGGGAATGCATATGTTACCTCTGCAAAAAAACAATTATATGGCCAGGTTGGTATAGATATGATAGCTGGCCCAAGTGAAATAACAGTTGTTTCTGATAATAAAAATGATCCAGGGTGGATTGCAACAGACTTGCTTGCACAAGCGGAGCATGATACTTCAGCACAGTCAATTCTAATTACAGATGATCAAGAATTTTCATTGAATGTTATTAAAGAAATAGATGGTCAGTTAAATAAAAATTCTTTTTCTAGCATTGCGAGGGAAAGCTGGTCGAAGAATGGTATTATAATCATTGTAGAAGATTTAAACCAGGTTCCTCCCATTGTTGATATTATTTCCCCTGAACATCTTGAGTTAGCAATTGAAGATCCAAGATGTTTATCTGATCAAATTAAAAATGCTGGAGCAATTTTTCTTGGTAGATACACGCCTGAGGCTGTTGGAGATTATATAGCTGGCCCAAGTCACGTATTACCCACTTCAGGCACGGCTAGGTTTTCTTCAGGCTTGAGTGTTATGAATTTTTTAAAGAGAACCTCATTAATCGAGTTTAATGAAAAGTCACTTAACTCTTTAAAGAAAGATATTGTAACAATGGCTGAAGCAGAAGGATTATTTTATCATGCTCAGTCAGTTTCTTTAAGGTCTATAAAAGACTCATAAACTCAATTTTAGTTCCAAGAAAATAGTTTTTCGATACACATAAATAATTTTGAAAATATGAACCAAATGGAAGACCTAAATTATATATTTGATGTAGAGCTTGTGCAGAGTAGTATTTTGCGAAAGCTTCCGGAAGTGGAGCATGAAAGGGAAGTTGCAATATTTGATTTACTAGAAAAAAATAAATTCAAATTAACTGGGGATAAAACCCCCATCGGTCCATACAAATTGAGACTATCGTTTAAAGATGGGAATGTTATTTTTTTAGTATCAAATAAAAAAAACGAATTTATAAAAAATGTTGCTCTATCAATCAAACCGTTCAGGAGTTTAATTAAAGACTATTTTTTAGTATGCGAGTCTTATTATGACGCTATTAAGACTATGTCTCCAAAACAAATTGAGGCCATTGATATGGGCAGAAGAAGTCTTCATAACGAAGGTGCGGAAATTCTAAAAGATAGAATGTCAAATCATATAGAAATTGATAATTCTACTGCCAGGAGATTTTTTACCCTTTTATGTGTTCTGCAAATAAGAGGGTAATCTGTTATGATATTATCAGTTCTTTTTTGTTGTACTTATAATGCGGTGAGGTCTCCAATGGCTGAGGGTATAATGAAAAAGTTCTATGGAGAAAAGATTTTCGTTGATTCTGTTGGTGTTCATGTTGGCAAACTTGACCCATTCATTTTACAGGTAATGCAAGAGATTGAGATTGATATTACTCATCATAAACCGAAGTCATTTGAGCATTTATCAGGCCAATCGTTTGACTATGTTATTTCACTATCCCCAAATGCCCAACATAAAGCTGTCGATTTGACTAGATACATGGCTTGTGAATTATTATTTTGGAACACATTTAATCCAACTTATATTGAAGGTTCAAGAGAAGTTAGGTTAGAAGCTTATAGAAATGTCAGAGATTCATTAATAGATAAAATTACTAATTATTTTGATGGTATATAGATATTTTTTCATTCTAAACTTAACCAACTTTTTAATTAAGGTTTGATTCTTCTAGGGTAATTGGTGTATTAGTCTTTATATATTTTAAATTTTTAGGGAAGTTTTTATGGTAAAAGAAGATTTGCTTGAGTTTTCAGGGACAGTAAAAGAAATACTTCCAAATGCAATGTTTCGTGTCAAGCTTGATAATGACCATGAAATCCTAGCTCATACTTCAGGCAAAATGAGAAAAAATCGTATAAGAATATTAGCAGGTGATAAAGTTAATGTCGAAATGACTCCTTATGATTTGACAAAGGGAAGAATTACTTTCAGATTTAAGTAAAATTAAATTGATACAAATTAATTATGCCATTCATCTTAGCATCTTCATCACCCCAAAGAATTAAATTATTACATCAAGTAAAAAGAAAACCATTTAAAATAGTCAATCCTAATATTGATGAGACTATTTTTCCAAATGAAGGCCCTAAAGATCTGTGTTGCAGATTAGCATTGTTAAAGGCAAAA
This sequence comes from uncultured Alphaproteobacteria bacterium, assembly GCA_902575965.1. GTDB lineage: Bacteria > Pseudomonadota > Alphaproteobacteria > Rhodospirillales > Rhodospirillaceae. The sequence continues at coordinate 8,011 of CACGTM010000031.1, forward strand.
GATATTCATAGTAAGTATTCAAAAGATTTTATTCTAGCAGCAGACACAGTAGTCTCTTCCGGTAAGAGAGTTTTAGAGAAAACCAATTGTAAAAATCAGGCACAAGTTTTTCTAAATTTTTTATCGGGAAAGAGGCATAGAGTTTATGGTGGAATCGCACTTGTTGGGCCAAATATTGTGCGAGTAAGATCAGTAACTACTCAGGTTTCTTTTAAAAGATTATCTAAAGAAGAGATTAGAAGATATTTGGATACAGAAGAATGGAAAAATAAAGCGGGAGCATATGCTATACAAGGTTTAGCAAGCAAATTTATAAAGCGTATAAATGGTTCTTATACTAATGTTGTAGGTTTATGTGTTTATACTGTCGAGTCAGTCTTAGGTGGTATAAAAGAAATAAAGAATGTCGACAATTAACAAATTATTAATTGACTATTTCCCGGGGCAAACAAGATTTGCCCTCCTTTCAGATGAAAAAATTATTGAGATTTTATTCGATTCACCGTTACTACCTAGTGTTGGTTCAGTCTATATTGGAAAGGTCATAAAGAATCTTAAAGATACCAATGGTGTATTTCTTGATTTAGGGTTTGGCAAACCTGGTTTTTTATCTAACGCAAAAAAAAATCTTATTGAGGGGCAGTTTGTTACTGTAAAAATTGTCCAACCACCAAGAAAGGAGAAAGGTGCAAAGTTATCTTTAGTGGAATTAAGCAATGATTTCATAGAAGAGTATAATCCTTCAGAAAAAAAGCTACCATATCGTATTTCCAGAGATAATACTTCAATATCATGGTGTTATGAAAATTATAAAAATACAATAGAAGAAATAATAGTATATTCTTACAAGCCAATTAGTAAAGTCACTAAACATTTCCCAAAATCCTTTAAAGAATTAATAATTTCCTCAAAAGACGATATTTTTTTTAATTATGGGGTAGATGAAAAAATTGAAACTATGTTAAGTCCTGTGGTGCCCTTGATTGGTGGGGCTAAAATTATAATTGATGAAGCTGAAGCTTTTACCGCAATTGATATTGATTCTGGAGGATTAAGTGCTCGAGAGACAAATTTTATTGCTTTAGAGAAAATAGCCTCAGAACTCAGATTAAGATCAATTGGAGGATCAGTAATCATTGATATTATACCAGGGAATGATCATAAAGAGCTGAGTGATCATTTTTCAAAATTTATCAGATTTGATCCTGTGCAAACTAAAATAAATGGTTTTACTCCAGGCGGGAAATTTGAAATTAATAGAAGAAGGCTAAGGCCATCAATTTCAGAAGCATTATTTCTGAATAATAATGAAAACTTCTTCTTGCCAAAAACAGTTGCTTTAGATTCTCTCAGAAAGTGTATTAAATATTCTGTTTTGAATAACACAATAGATGTATGTATTTATGCGCATAAAGAAGTTGTTCAGATGCTTAATAATGAACTTAAATTTGCTGTTGACCAGGCTGAATCTATAATGAAAGGTAAAATAAGATTGAAAAAATGGGATAAAATCGATATTTCTGAATTTAGTATCGTAAGTGATTGATGACTGATAGGCTATTTATGGGTAATACCGAAACCATAAGATTATCGAGTAGTTTGTGTGTAAGGTGCTCAGCTCCTGTAAAGCCTCGTTTTAGGCCTTTTTGTTCTGCGCGTTGTTCTCAATTAGATCTAGCAAAGTGGTTAAATGAAAGTTATAGAATACCACTAGAGCAGGATGACGAAAATTAAAGTTATATATTTTTATTCATTTTAATTGATTTACTGGACACTCAGTCTAAACTCTTTTATAAGCCCGAATATAGTACTTATTTTTGCCCAGGTAGCTCAGTTGGTAGAGCAGCGGACTGAAAATCCGCGTGTCGGTGGTTCAATTCCGCCCCTGGGCACCACTACCCCAATATTACAAAGAAAAAATCACAATTATTTAGTTTGAATCAAAACGGATATAAGGAATATATATGGGTGAGTTCTAAACTTGAGAAAATATCATGGAATGATACTTACACGTTTTAGTTCAACTATTATTGTCTTTATTTACTTGTTTATATATAGATGATGAGATTAAAGATAGGCTTGAGGTGTTAAACCCCAGCTCTTAAGTGTTCAGTAATGATCAATGCCTTATGAGAAATTTTATTAAAAGAAAGTTTGTAAGTTGGAAGTTACTCAGGCAACCCCCAACTTTACCTCCTTTATGTCCCATGGAGGTTTCATCTTCTAGTCCTAATATAGGTACAGGTTTAAGTTCGCAAAAACAGGCAGAAATATTATTGAGGCAATTATATTTTAATCAATCTGAAAGAGATATTCTTAAAGGAAAATTAAAAGAAATAGAAGAATTAGCCCCTAATCATAAGTATTTTCCATCCTTTGGAGAGATTGAATCTGCCTCAAGGATCGCATGGAGGAATGCGAATCGATGTATAGGCAGGTTATTGTGGAACGGTTTGTTGGTAAGGGACAAAAGAAATTGTTTTAAAGCAGATGATATTTTTAATGAAATTCAGCAGCATTTAAAGATAGCAACTAATAAAGGTAATATTAGGAGTGTCATAACTATTTTTCCGCCTGTATCAAAGGATCCTGATTTAATTATTAGTCCACAGCTAATTAGATATGCTGGATTTAGATATAATGAAAAAATAATTGGTGACCCTGAAAACTTAGAGCTTACCAACTTAGCGTTAGAAAATGGATGGACTCATCCCAAAGGTGAATTTGATCTGTTACCTGTAATTATTCGAACTTCTTCAGGATCTTATAATCTCTATAAACATCCTCATAATTCTGTATTAGAGGTCAATATAGCTCATCCGGATATAGAAGGCTTTAGTGAACTGAAACTTAAATGGTATGCAGTGCCTGCAATAAGTAACATGTTTTTAGATGCGTTTGGTGAGCTTTATCCCGTAATATTCAATGGTTGGTACATGGGTACTGAAATTGGGTCAAGAAACTTATCTGATCCTTATCGTTATGATAAATTGCCAAAAATTGGTAATCTGATGGGATTGGATATTTCTGATGAATCAACTATGTGGAGAGATAGAGCGCTTATAGAGTTAAATTATGCAGTCGTTTCATCGTTTAGGAAGGCTGATGTAACAATAATTGATCACCATAATGCTTCTCGAGAGTTTCTAGAGTTTATATCTAATGAGCATGCGGCAGGAAGGAAAGTTAATGCAAATTGGTCGTGGACTGTACCACCTATTTCAGGTGCATTGACACCTCAATTTCATTTAGAATTTCAGGACAAGGAGTTAAAACCAGCTTTTGTTTACAGCAACATAAATAAAATAATTACATAGTACCTTAAAAATCTAAAAAAAATTAATTATCTGATTTTGAGAATACTTCACATACAGTTCAATTTAGTTTGGAATAATGAGATATAAAATATGGAAAATAGAAGAAGAGAATACGATATAGTAATTTTTGGTATTACAGGATTTACAGGTAGATTAGTTGCAGAATATGTTTCTAATAAGTATGGATCGACAAACTCTTTAAAATGGGCAGTTGCAGGGAGAAATTTGGAAGAGATAAGAAAGATATGCAAAGACTCTTCTATAAAAAGCCTTGGGGAGCCTATAGATATAATCAGTGCTAATTCTAATGATAAAAATTCTTTATTAAGAATGACTAAAAGAACAAAAGTAATTTGTTCCACTGTCGGCCCTTACGCCAAATATGGAACGGGGCTTGTTGAAGCTTGTATAGAAAATAAAACGGATTACTGTGATATTTCAGGGGAGGTACAATGGATCAGAAAATTAATACATGCTTACAATGATAAGGCCGTTGAAAATAAAGTTCGTATAGTGAATTCCTGTGGTTTTGACTCTATTCCATCAGATTTCGGAGTTTGGTATGTCCAACGTGAAATGAATCAGAGATATGGAGTAGCTTCAAATTATGTTAGTTGTCGCGTAAAGAATATGAGAGGGTCTGCAAGTGGGGGAACAATTGCAAGCATCCTCAATATTATTGATGAAGTAAAGAAAGACAAAAAATTATTAAGACAAGTTGCAGATCCATATTCTCTTAACCCAGTTGGTGCGGCGCGAGGTAATGACAAGTGGGATCAACGAAGTGCAATTTTTGACAGAGATTTTGACTGTTGGACGATTCCTTTTATTATGGCAGGAATTAATACTCGGATTGTTCGAAGGTCGAATGCACTTTTGAGTTTTCAATATGGAGAAGACTTTAGATATGATGAAGCTCTTATGCTATCAAAAAAAATTTCAAGCACATCTG
>CACGTM010000032.1 GCA_902575965.1 uncultured Alphaproteobacteria bacterium
CGATTATTTGGCTGGTGCTTTTTTGGATAACTGGTATGCATCAGATTTAACTCAATCAAATCGTTCAGGTCTAGGTAGGTGGTCCAAACAAGATCTTGTTAATTATTTAAAGTATGGAAGAAATATACACTCTACTGCTTTTGGCACTATGGATGAAGTCATACTTAATAGTACGCAATATGCAAATGATGATGATTTAGCTGCAATGGCAACATATATTCTATCTCTTCAAGCAGCATATGTTCAAGATGAATATCTTTACGATAATAGTTCAGAAAAAAGATTAAGAAATTTTAAAATAGAAAAGACCAATGGTGAAAAAATATATTTAACCTACTGTTCTGATTGTCATCTAGAGTCAGGTAAAGGATACCCACCTTACATACCACCACTTGCTGGAAATCCAACTTCGATGGATTCAGATCCATCCTCTCTAATCAATATTGTACTCAATGGTTCATCACGCATTTCTGTTTCTAATAAACGTGTAGAATCCTATAGAATGCCAGGATATCGAACAGTATTAAATAATTCTGACATATCTGATGTTGTTACATATATGAGAGAAGCATGGGGTAATAAGGCATCATCGGTTTCTTTAGAACAAGTTGTAAAAATTAAAGAGCATACAAATACAGTCCAAGATCTAATGCCTGTGCTAAGAATGAAATAATTATACTTTTGGAGAAATTTATGAAAACAAAAGGTGCAGTGGCTTTTGAGGCAGGTAAACAGTTAGAAATATGTGAACTTGATCTAGAAGGTCCTAAAGAAGGTGAGGTAATGGTGGAGATTAAAGCATCTGGAGTATGTCATACTGATGCTTTTACACTTAGTGGTGACGATCCAGAGGGCCTATTTCCATCCGTTTTAGGACATGAGGGTGCGGGTATAGTTGTTGAAACCGGTAAAGGTGTTAACTCATTAAAAGAAGGTGATCATGTAATACCTTTATATACTGCTGAGTGCCGAGAATGTGAATATTGCCTTAATCCAAAAACAAATTTATGCCAAGCAGTACGGACAACTCAAGGGCAGGGCCTTATGCCAGACAAAACAAGTCGTTTTTCATATAATGGTAAAAACATTTACCATTATATGGGGTGTTCTACATTTTCAAATTATACAGTTCTTCCAGAAATATCTCTTGCTAAGATTAGCAAGAATGCTCCTTTTGAAAAGGTATGTTATATAGGCTGTGGCGTTACAACAGGAATTGGAGCTGTTGTTTTTGAAGCAAAGGTTGAAGCTGGTTCAACAGTAGCAGTTTTTGGCTTAGGAGGGATTGGTTTAAACGTTGTACAAGGTGCTAAAATGATTGGTGCCTCAAGGATAATAGGAATTGATACTAATCCTGAGAGAATGAAATTAGCAAATAAGTTTGGAATGACTGATTTTATAAATCCAAATAAAATAAAAAACGTAGTTGATCATATTATTGAGCTTACTGGTGGTGTTGATTATAGCTTTGAATGTATTGGTAATGTAGATGTAATGCGTGATGCGTTAGAATGCTGTCATAAGGGTTGGGGTGAAAGTTATATTATTGGAGTAGCTGGTGCAGGTCAGGAAATTTCAACTCGACCCTTCCAACTTGTTACTGGTCGTTCATGGAAAGGAACAGCTTTTGGAGGCGCCAGAGGAAGAACCGATGTACCCAAAATTGTTGATTGGTATTTAGATCATAAAATAAATATTGATGATCTTATCACGCATACTCTTCCATTAGAGAAAATTAATGATGCATTTGATTTGATGCATACAGGAAAAAGTATACGGTCCGTAATTATTTATTAATTTATTTGGAGAAAATTTTGTTAATTCTAGCAGGGTCTATACTTGTATTATACAGTGTGTGCTATTATTTTCTACATGGTCAACCTAATAAGTCTAGTTTTAATTCACTTGAGGAATCTGAAAGAGCAAAAAAAAGTAGATCAACTTCTCTTCGTTTAGGTGTATTAGGTCTTTTATTAATTCTATTTCAAACCCTAACTATATAAATTTTCATTATGGTTATCAAATCTAATTAAATAGGCTTTGTAGCTAAAACATTATATTTTTTATACCAAGCAGCAGGTCCTTTCTCGTCAACACTAAAACCTACTGAACGCATTGCTTCATTGAGATCAACCTTTTCATAATCAGGGCGCCACACTTCATTATTCCATCTATGATCTATCCATTTTTTTAATGTAAACCATGCATTATTTGGTGTTGTTCCACCTGTTAAAAAGTCAATTGGAAAAAATAATCCACCAGGTCTTAATATACGAAACGCTTCATTTACAATATCTATTGATATATCTTCTGGAACTTCATGATGAAGAATATAAGATGTAACCACATCAAAGTGATTATCAGGAAATTTAGTTTTTTCTGCTAGTTGTTGCGAAAAATTTGCATCTACATTTAGTTCAACTGAGCGCATGTGTGCATACCGTAACATCGGTGCGGCAACATCAATGCCCCACACCTCAGTATTTGGAAAACGTTCTTTTAATGCAATAGTGAGTTGACCAATTCCACATCCCATATCAAGAATTCTTTTTATTTTTTTATCAGAGGGTATAGGTATTTGAAGACTCATTTTTGAATGTGTTTGATCTTGATGATTATCAATATTTCTAGCTAAGTAGAATGCATTTGTTCCATAGTGATAAAGGTGACCCGAGAAGGGATGTCCTACATAACCACCTGGTTGCTGATGTATTTCATGTTTAGCATAAGTGGGTATTTTTAAATTTGTATCTAACTGAATTTTACCTATTACTGATTTATCGTAATATTCTAGCTCGGATAGAAAAAGATCAGATTTTTTTTCAAATTCAATTCTATAGTTATTATGTGCTCTTCTTTTAGACTCAAGAAAAATAAAAGATTCTAAATTTATAAGAAAATCTTCTTTGGTGAGTTCAAGTATTTTATGAAGGGATAAATCATTTTTAGGGTTTAAATTATTATTTTCTAAAATTCGTTCAAATCTTTTTTTTGATTTTGGAGATACGACACGACTATGCCAGCCTCTGATACCATTAAAAAAGTTATCGCGTGACTCACAATCTAATGATGGAAGGCGTTCCAATCGTCCAATCATTCCTCTTTTGTTTACTTTATTCACATTAAACTCATATAAATTAATAAATTAAAAAAATAATAAATATTCGACAGAAACAAAATAGTGTAACGTTTAATAAATAACACAAAATTATTACTTAATATATTTTAATCTATCACTTTATAATAATTCTAATTATTAGTTACATATTTTTTAATATTCATTACCTTAAAAAATGGTCATTAAACCAATCGACTTTAAGAAAAAGGTATGAATTGATTATAAAAAAAGCTAATGATCTGTGATGATTTTTTTAATGATATGCAGTTTTAATAATAAAAAAAGATAATAATATGGATCTCAATATATCTCAGGAAAATATAAAAAAAACTCTTGGTATTTCTAATGAATCCAAAAGTCTTTTATCCAGTACAAAGTCACGTATTTATATCTCAATACTTTTTTTAGTTGCATTATTTGTATTTATTTTTCTCTTTAATCTACTTAATTCACCATCCTATGAATATACAAGACAACCCATAATACGCGATGATTTAATCGTTAATATAAATGCAACAGGGAATATAAGACCACTTAACCAAGTAGACGTTGGCGTAGAAGTCTCTGGTTTAATTAAGGAAGTTCTTGTAGACTTTAATGATATTGTAAAAGAGGGTACAGTACTTGCAATTTTAGATACTGACCAGCTTGAAGCACGTGTAAAACAATCTGAAGCAGAATTAGCTTCCTCAAAAGCAAGAGTTAAGGAAGCACAAGCTAATAAAACAGAAGCTAACAATAATTTACAAAGAGCTTTAACCTTATTTAATAAAGAAAATTTTTCAGAAAAATCTCTCGATAATGCAAAAAGTTCTTTTTCGCGTGCAGAAGCAGCTTTAGAGATTGCACAATCACAAGTTACAATATCAGAAGCAAATTTATATGCTAATCAAACTAATCTATCGAAAGCAAAGATTACTGCTCCAATAAATGGAATAGTTCTAGAAAGATTGGTAGAAACAGGTCAAACAGTTGCATCATCTTTTCAAACACCAATTTTATTTAAGTTGGCAGAAGACTTAACTGTTATGGAGTTATCTGTTGATATTGATGAAGCTGATATAGGTCAAATATCAATTGGCCAGAAAGCTATTTTTACAGTTGATGCATACCCTGGAAAAATATTTCCTTCGTCTCTTAAATCTGTTCGGTTTTCACCAAAAGAAGAGAATGGTGTAATAACTTATGAAGCACTTCTTGAAGTTACAAATTCTGACCTTTTATTAAGGCCTGGAATGACTGCTAGGGCAACTATTACAACTGCAGAAAAAAAAGATATTTTTATGGTTCCATACTCAGCACTCAGATTCTCACCTCCATTAGAATTTACAAATGATGAGAGTGAAACTAAACGTCAATCAAATACAAAAGCACCTGGTTTTATTGGGATGTTAATGCCGAGATTCTCAAGAAATAATAATAACGAAACAATATCAATTAAAACAGGAGAAACTCTTAGTATATGGACTTTGAAAGATAATGAGCCCTATAAAATTCCTGTAAAGGTTGGTTTGCTCAATGGTCAATTTGCAGAAATATCATCTAATGAGTTGTCACTTAATTTAGAAATAATCCTTGGTATGAAAGTTATTAAATAATGGGCACTCTAAACTCACTAGAGAAAGGAGAAAGTGTTCCTGTTATTAACTTTAATTCTGTCTCAAAAGTTTATGGTATGGGAGAAAATAAAATCAAAGCTCTAAATAATACTTCATTTACGATTAATAAAGGAGAATTTGTTGCTATAATGGGAAGCAGTGGATCCGGAAAATCAACAGCCATGAATATATTGGGATGTCTTGATACATGCACAACTGGAGATTATTTATTTAAAGGTTTTAATGTTAAGTCTCTGACAAGAGACCAGCGTGCACTTCTAAGAAGACACTATTTAGGTTTTGTTTTTCAGGGGTTTAATCTTTTGGCAAGAACTACTTCTCTTGAAAATCTTGAATTACCACTGATATACAGACGTATTGATAAAGAAAAAAGGAGAACATTAGCATTATCTGCTTTAAAAAAAGTAGGATTAGAGGACCGGATTAATCATACAGCATCAGAACTTTCAGGGGGGCAACAACAAAGAGTAGCAATTGCTCGAGCCATAGTAACCAATCCTTCTTTACTTTTAGCTGATGAACCTACAGGAAATCTAGATTCCTCAAAAAGTATTGAAATCATGGAGCTTCTGAAAGAGTTAAACAAAACAACAGGATTAACAATTGTATTGGTCACTCATGAAGATGATATGGCTGCTTATGCAAAAAGAAAAATTATCTTTAAAGATGGTCAGATAATATCTGATAAACTTAACTAAATGATTTATAATATAATAATACTTTCTCTTAGAGAAATTAAAAGAAATTTATTACGCTCAATATTGACAACGCTTGGTATAGTTATTGGTGTTGCTTCTGTTGTGATGATTGTCACTCTAGGAGAGGGTACTAAAATCCAGGTTGAAACGGAGATTTCTAAACTTGGAAGTACCATGATGACTATTTCTCCTGGTACACGTCGTCATCGAGGAGCTTCTCAATCAGCTAAGCCTTTTGATATAAAAGATGTTGAAGCAATTAGACGTGAATCAAGCTTTATATCAGACGTTGCACCTCTCTCTATGAAAAGATTATTGGTTATATACGGAAATGAAAACAGGCGTTCTCAAGTAGCAGGAACAGATAAACATTTTACTGATGTAAGAAGTTGGGCCTTATCTTCTGGTAGAAATTTTTCATATGCTGAGGAAGCATCAGGTAAATCAGTTTGTATAATAGGAGAGACTATAAGAAAGGAACTGTATAAATCTAGTAATTTTCTTGGAACTAATCTACGTATTGGTAAGATTTCCTGTCAGGTTATTGGGCTTCTTGAGTCAAAAGGAGAAGTTATGTTTTCTGGCGATCAAGATGATATAGTCGTTGTCCCATTAAAGTTTTTTCAAAGACGAATATCTGGAAATGATGATATTAATCAAATTTATGCATCTTCAATAAATGAATATATGCTTCAAGATGCTAAACAGGAAATTGAACTAATAATGAATGAACGAAGACCTCAAAGAGATGGTACAGAGTCTAGGTATAGTGTAAGAGCTGTTCAAGAAATGTCAGCCGCATTTCAAGGAACCAGTGCGGTTATGACTGCTTTTTTATCTGCAATAGCAGCAATTAGTCTTTTAGTGGGAGGTATAGGTATTATGAATATTATGCTTGTATCAGTGACAGAAAGAACACGGGAGATTGGTATACGTATGGCTATTGGTGCACGAGAGAGGGAGGTTCTTCTTCAATTTTTAATTGAATCATCAATGCTCTCTCTTTTTGGTGGGATTATTGGTATAATATTGGGGCTTTTGGGAGCATTAGTCATAGCACCTCTTATGGATATTCCAGTTATTATTCAATTAGATTTAATTATTTTTGTTTTTATTTTTTCTGCTTTGGTTGGTGTGGTTTTTGGTTTTGTACCTGCAAAAAGGGCTTCGCAACTTGATCCAATCGATGCTTTGAGGCATGAATAATATTATTAATAATCATACTCTATTTCAACTAAATCAAATTCAGCAGCCATATAACCCCCCACTGCAATTTTAATAAAAAGAAAATCATCAGTGCACCATAATTCTTCAGTAGGATGATTGCTTAATAAGAACTTATAATGATTGGCTTTATAGGTGCCTGCAGGGACAGTAATCTCTTTTTTTCCAGAATATTCAATATCAAATGAGATGGTTTCAAGTAAGGGACCTGAACATCCATCATGTTCTTTTGAGGTCATCCATACATTCTCTTGATGTTGGATTTTTTTATTTATGGAGTGATCAAATCGAGATAAATGAAGTATATCACATGATACTGGGTGAGCGCCTAGAGATAAAGCTTTTTCAGTTAAATTTCTTTTTTGACTAATACGTCCAAAACTCGACCCAAGGGACTCGCATTCAGCCATTTTATCTGTAAAATTAATCCAACCTGACCCAAGAAACTTTCCATTACTGTGTAATCTATTGAAACAATCAAGCGGTTTAAAGTCTTTATCAAAAGTATAAACGACATCTCTAATAACTGATCGATCAGCAACTACGCCAGGCTCTATTTCACAATAAGCCCTTAATGTTTGTTGGCCATCTTCATGACGGGTAATTGACCACCATTCCCTTCCAAATTCTTCCCATTTACCAGATTGATTCGAGTTATATACAATTTTTCCGCGAATATTTTTATGTTTCATAATATTTATTATTCCATAATTATATCTTCAAAATTTAGACCGCTAGGTTCCATTTTTATATATGTTATTTTTTTATTCGTAGCTGTAATAAGTGGTTGGCTAGTTAATAATATTGACGGTAGCACATTATTTAACTCTCTCATAATAGCTTTTAAATCATTTATTCTACTTCTGTGATCTGATTTAAGTCTGGAATTTTTGATAAGTTTAGTAATTTCTTCATCACAAAAAAAGGGATTAGGCCTTAAACATGAAAAATATTCTATTGATCGACTTACGTCTCGCATTGGTTCATTATTCCATAATAAAGAAAAAGCATTAAATTCTTCCCAATTATTAGTAAGAAACCTATTTATAAAATCTTGAGGTGCTAATGGTTTGATAATAGTTCTTATTCCAACAGAATTAAGGTCTTGCTGTACCTTTTGAAATGCGATTTCTTGCGCGCTTCCTCTTGTTTGAAGGATAGCTATATTGAGGTTAAATCCATCCGTATATCCTGCATCAATCAGCATTTCTTTTGCTTTTGTTGGATTATAAGGAAAAGGTTTTAAGCTTGCATTATATCCAACTGTACCTTCCAAAGAACCCTGACTTGCTGGTTTAACTAGTCCATTAAATATATGTTTTGAAATGCTTTCTTTATCCACTGCATAATTGAGTGCCTCTCGGACCTTGTATAATGTTAATGGTGATTTATTGTCTAAAGTATTTGGTAATGCAATTGATAAAATTACAGATCTATTATGAAGTTGTATTTGGTGATTCATCGACTCTATGTGTTTAATTGAGTCATGGTTAATATTTTCCGCAAGATCTATATCATTAGCTAATAATGCTTGTTCTCTACTTAATGCATTAGGAATACTTTTAATATCAAGTCTATTAATACTCTTTGAGGATCTCATAGGATTATTAAAAGCTTTAAGGATAGCTGAGTTATTTCCTTTACCCCATTTTATTAAATGAAAAGGTCCTGTTCCAATAGGTCTTTTAGAATATTCACTGGGTCCTAATTCATTCCATTGACTATATTCTGGTATCATTATCAAACTTAACCGGCGAGGAAGAATTAGATCAGGGTCATGAGTTGTAATTTCTACTTTATATTCAGATATGGCTTTTACATTTTTTATATTTTTAATTTCATTAGATATATAAAAATGTTGGGCTTCTTTAGATATTAAATATGTAAAAATATTTTCAACTGAGTAAGCGTTGAAGCTCTTATTATTATGAAAAAAAATATCTTTTCTTATTGTAAATAACCATGTTTTATTATTTATTTGACTCCAACGTTCGGCTAAGGCGGGTAGGACTTCTCCAGTGATTGATATTGTTGTTAATGCATCATACATTGCTCTCCAGAAATGACCTGAGGGCAATCCCATCGATGAATAAGGATTTCCTAAAGAAGGTGGTAATCCTGATAAACCAACTCTTAGAGTTTTTTGATCTGAGTAAGAATGATTTATATTAAAGAAATATATAAGTATTAAAAATGAAGAAAGAAAATATTTTCTATACATCATTCTGAGCTGAATCTCTTAAAGCTGGAAAAACTTTTTCTCCAAATAACTCTAAAGACCTTTTTGTCATCGACTCATCTTCTATAGGAAAATGTGAAATTCCTAAATGTCCAACTTTAAATCTTTTTCTAAGTTTATTTAAGTTTTTAAAAACAGTTTCGGGACTTCCAACCACTATTTGCGAATTCTCTAGTGCTTTTTCATATCCTTGTGTAAAAAATGCATAAGGTGTTCCTCCCATGAATTTCCTTCGAGCTAAAGCAGCCTCCTTGCTGACAAAACCAGGCGGTTGCATCCATGCAGTAACATCAGGATTGATTTTCATATTTTTCATACTTGTTATCTGAGCCATTCGACCACCAAATAATTCTTTGCCCTCTTCATGGGCTTGTTCATCTGTCTCAGCTAAATGAACACGAATCATATATCCATGATTATTATAAGATACTGTATGACCGTATTCTTCGGCAGTCTTGTCGTAAAAATTAAACATCTCATCTGTGGCTTCAAGGCGAGTAGCAAGTGCAACATATGGATAACCATGTTTTGCAGCCCACTCTATAGTCTCTTTACTTGTAGATCCAGGAATCATAATTGGAGGGTGAGGCTTCTGGAATGGTAGTACCCAAGGATTAACACATCTATAGTCAAAATGTTTGCCCTCCCAAACAAATGGGCCTGGAACAGTCCAGGTTTTAAGGATTAAATCATGTGCCTCATCAAACAATTCACGATTATAAAGTGTATTTGTGGTCATGGCTAATGATTCCACGGCTCCGCCGCGAACAAAGCCTGATATAAGCCTGCCTTTTGAAATTAAATCTATCATTGCTAATTCTTCAGCAAGCTTAACAGGGTTTCCGTGAATAGGAAGTATATTACCACCGATAAATATTTTTACTCGCGATGTGATCTTTGCTAATACAGTTGCTGAAATATTGGGTATTGGAGACATTGCTGCAGGAGCATTATGATGTTCATTGACTAGTATACCATCAAAACCAACGTCCTCTGCTAATTGAAATTCTCGGTGATATCTATCCAGTAAGTTAGCTGCATGTTCAGCATTAAAGTTCTCGTTAGAAAATTTTAACATAACAGCACCATATTCTGCTGCTGCTTCATGTGGGTAGCCAATATATGGCTGATTCATAAAATAGTAAAAATTAAGCATGATGATTTTATCTCAATATTTTTTTATTAAACTCAATTATACTATTAGAAAAATCGCGGGGTGATTCTAAATGAACATAATGTCCTGTATTTTGAATAATATGTATATTTGAATTTGTCAAAACGGAATTAAATTCCTCAGCGATAACTATAGGGGTGATGATATCTTTTTCTCCCCAAATTAATAGAGATGGTTTTATAAAACGTGATAAACTTGGCAAAAGTGATCGATCATACATATATGGTTTAAAAGCTACTCTTGCTGTAAGTTCCATTATTTCTAAATCTGTTTCAATTTCTTCATCAGTGGGTTCATCATCCCAAAGATCATTTAATTCCTGACCATCTTTTTTATAATAACCAAGAGATATATAATTTCTATAGGGTTTTAAAAATATATCTGGTGTATTCAAATGACCGGTTGGAAGACCTTGGCTTCCAGATAAAACTAGTGCTTTAAAACGTGACGGGTCCATTGAGGCCATCTCTGATGCAATCCATCCCCCTAGTGAACAGCCAACAAGAATACATGATGTAATATTATCTTTATCAAGTGTTTCGAGAATAATTTTAGATATATCGGATACTGAAGTAACCCAATCAGGTATCTCTGACTTACCCGTACCAGGAAGTGAAGGAGCCCAGACAGTAAAATGTTTTGAAAGATATTCATGATAAGGAAGTATATTTCTTGGACCTTCTTCACCATGAATAAATACTAAAATGGCACCATCACCTTTTTTTAATACTTCAAAAGAACCATAACAGTTTTTTATAATTGAATGATAAGACATATCTTACAATATCAGAGTTATATTGTTATTCAAATATGTTATTCATAATAAACTTTTATATTAATAATGAATTAATTATACTAAATTTATGAATGAATATGACTACATAGTTATTGGTGCGGGTTCAAGTGGAAGTTCTTTATCATATCGTTTAGCAGAATATAATCCAAATTGTTCAATTCTTTTGCTTGAAGCCGGTGGTTATGATCTCTCTCCTTTTATTCATGTACCTGCAGCAATAATTAAAGCAATTGGAAACCCTAAACTTGATTGGATGTATCTCTCAGAACCTGATAAATCAAGAAACAATAAATCTGATTTATGGCCTGCTGGGAAGGTCCTTGGAGGCTCTAGTTCTATAAATGGAATGTTGTATGTCAGGGGAAGTAAATCTGACTATGACCAATGGTCAAAGAATGGATGTACAGGCTGGGATTACAATAGTCTGCTTCCAGTGTTTAAGAGAATTGAAAAGACAGATATTGGAGATGATAATTACCGAGGTCGTCATGGCTCCATACATGTAAACTGGCTTCGATCAACACATCCTCTCAGTCACATATTTGTTAAATCTGCACAAGAGAGTGGTTTACATTTTAACCCTGACTATAACGGTATAAGTCAAAAGGGTGTCTCTTATAGTCAGGTAACTCAAAAAAGGGGCTGGAGATATCATACTGCACGTGCCTATTTATGGCCTGGAAAAAAACCATCAAACATAAATATTAAAACTAAAGCACTTGTTACTAATCTAGTCTTTGATTCCAAAAAATGTATTGGAGTAAAATACACAAAAAAAAATAGAGAAATATTTGTAAAAGCAAAAAAAGAAGTAATAATTTGTGCAGGTTCTATCGGTTCTCCAAAAATATTAATGCTGTCAGGAATAGGTCCGGCAGACCATCTATCAGATATTGGTATTCCGCTAAAAGCTAATTTAGTGGGAGTAGGTAAAAACCTTCAAGACCATCCTGAAGCAATGATAAGCATTGAAGTTA
>CACGTM010000033.1 GCA_902575965.1 uncultured Alphaproteobacteria bacterium
ATCTTTACGTGATTAATTGAATCAAGAGAGTCAAGGATATTGCCAATCTTATTAGCTGAAAGCACAAATGGGTCACCTCCAGTAAGAATCACCTCCCAGACATTCTTAGTATGTTTTATATATTTAATTGCTTCTTTAATTTCCTCTTGCGTAAGTTTCTCTCCAGAAGGCCCAACAACTTCTCTTCTAAAGCAAAAGCGACAATAAACAGCACATGCGCTATGTATCTTGAGAAGCACTCTGTCTTTATATCTATGAACTATCCCTTTTATGGGGCTAAATCTTTCATCTCCAATAGGATCGCTGCTCTCAAATTCGTTCTCGTTAAGTTCATCTAATGAAGGGAGAAATTGTTTAGAAATTGCACTATATTTTTTTCCTTTTTTTATTAGATTCATCATATCTTCAGTAACACCAAGTGAGTACCTACTAGTTACACTTTTTAAACCGCTCAAATCTTTTTTCGTAATAATCCCCATATCTGCTAATTTATTGATATTATTGACCATTGAGTTTTTTCTCCTTAATTTAGCGTATTTAAAATATTAATTGTTCGCTTGTAGAACGAATTATTTCCAACTTGTGTGCTAAATTGATATAACAACTAAACATAATGATTACCTCCATATAATGGATTACTCAAGGAATGATAATTTTACAAACCCCATGGAAGCCAAGAAGCTTATACAGTGATATTGCTCATGTTTTGGAAAAATCCCTCTCACAAGTTCATGACCCTTCTGGTGAAATTGTATTGTTGCCTCATGTTAATGGTTATGCATCAGACGTCAGTTTAAGAGAGGAGAGTTTTTTTTCAATTTTTTCTAAGGTTTCTAGGGAATTTGATATCTTTGTCTCAACATCGGCATACATTAACGAATTAGATGGTAAAGTTAAAACTATAGGTTACCTTTTTAATCCAAATGGTGAGATGATAATTAGAGCTCCTAAAATCTTACCTGATCTTCTGGAGGGCTTTTCAGATACAACTTGTAGCTTGGATAAAAAATCTAAATTTGATGTTGCAATGACTAAGGAAGGCCAAGTTGGCGTATTATGTTCTGAAGATATTCTGTCTCCACATTTTTCTAGGTCGCTTGTATTGAACGGTGCAGAAATAATACTTAATCCAAGTAGAGAGTGGAGCGATAAGAATTTTGCAATTCGACAAATGGCTAGACAAGCAAGATCATATGAGAACTTAGCGTATGTTGCATGTTCTTCTTCATATGCTTTTGGACAGGGTGATAGAACAATCAACTTGCCTTCAGCAACTTCTGTCTCAGAAATGTGGGGGACTAAAATTACTTTAAAATCTAATGAGTCTTTTTTAATTGCTGATATAGATATTCAAGCGCTTAGAAAAAGAAGAGAAGAGCCAATGGGAAATTTTCCTGCAATTGTAAGAACAGATTTGTATGCTTCTAGTTTAAAAAGTGATGAATCATTTAAAAAATTACCAGCTTTAAAAAAAGATTGGTTAAAGTTTGGTAAAGATAAAATAAAATCTATGTATCCAAAGGGAAAGTTGAAAGATGGGAGTATTGCTCGATATGACGTTCTTCTAGCACAAACCGTTACCCATGTTTCATCTAACCCAAATAATCTAGTGAGTTTTAGAAAAAAGAATCTGGAAAATGCAATAAGTGTAGCAAAGCCATTTTCTATGTCAGATAGTATAAAATTAATTGTTTTTCCTGAGTTTTTTCTCACGGGCGCAGTAAGCCAATTAGGTTCTGATTCTTCGGGAATCGTAGATAAAATTGGCATTACTTTTCCTGGCTATGAGGCGGATATTCTGGCTAAATTTGCTCAAGATACAAAATCATATGTTTCTGGAGGTGTATTTGAATATGATCCCTCTTGGCCAAAAAGGTTTTTTAATTCTGCTTTTATTTTTGATGATAATGGCAATCTAATTCACTTGTATCGTAAGATCCATTGTGCAGATGTTTTTGGACGGTTACCTGATACAACACCTGGAAGCATATACACAGAATATGTTGATCGATATGGATATGATCATCTATTTCCAGTAGCAAAAACCCCTCTGGGTAATTTATCAACTGTCATTTGTTTTGATATGAATTTTGGAGAAACTCATAGAGAAATGGTAAGAAGAGGTGCGGAGATTATAATTCATCCCACTTCAGAACCACATAATATAAGAAGAAGAGGGTGGGATATTGCTCGACATGTAAGGGCTTATGAAAATACAGCATATATTTTAACCGCAGGTCATGGAGGTGAATTTAGAAGCAGAGGGCTTTCCGATTTTCCAACACACATGAATAGAGGATATTCAAAAATAGTAAACTTTGACGGTTCCTTACAGTGTGTTGCAGATGGGCCTGGTGCTTTACCCTTAGTTGGGTCAATTAACCTTGAGTCCTTAAGGAGGGAGAGAAGTAATATAAAAAATAATTTATTAGTGTGGGATAATCCTGATGTTTATTCAGAATTTTATAATCAGGGAAAGGGTATCGCAAATGATTTATGGAAAGATAAACCTGAGAGAAACCCTTATGTTAACAATATCCAAATAAATAAAAATATTCAAATGTATCAAAGGGAAAGAATCTATATTCCCTCAGATAAGTTTAATCAAGAGCAGTTAAGGGATCAGTCAGACACTGCTTTGGTCTAGGTTTTTTATAATTTTTTAGGGGTAAAAAATGCTCTATATATCTCAAAAAGCTTGGTCTCTAGATGATTTAGAAGACTTCAATGATCAAATAGAGACAATGGTAAGCCATCATAAACGTTTTGATTTTGCTAAGGTTAATAGTGGGTTAATGATTCTCCTTCCAGAGGGAGATGGGGACGTGGATAGCAAATCAAAAATAAGATTGGAACTCGGAAATATTGCAAAAAAAAATAAGGTGTTTATTGCAGGATCGTATAAAGAGAGAGAATCAGGGTCAAATATCTATATTCGTGGTTTTGTTTTTGATGACTTGGGTGATGATAGATTAAGTTCTACCAAAATGACACCTGATCTTATAGATGGACTAAGTGATTCGCATCAATACTTATCTAAAGAGTCTAACTTTAAGAGTGTTGATACTCCTATTGGTAAGGTAGGTCTTTTACTCGGTAGTGATATTTTATACCCTCATTTAGCAAGAAGTCTTGTTTGGGCAGGTTCAGAAATTATATTAAATCCAGGAAAAGAGAACTCTGATGACCTCTTTCAGTCTAGGCAAAATGCTACTCTTGCAAGGGCTTTTGAAAATGCATGTTATGTTGCATCTTCATCGGCTTTAAACAGATTGGTAGATGGTAAAAAAATATCATGCCCTAATGCTAGTGGCCTTTCAGATTGGGCTGGAAAACGAGTTATAACTAAAGGTGCTGAAGATTTTATTCGTCTAGATGTTTATGTTGATAAGCTGAGAAGAAGAAGATCAGCCATTTTTGGTGTTGCACCTCTTCATCTCCGAGCAAAATTATTTGCGGATGGCTATAAAAGAATAATTGCTGCTTCACCTCCAAATAGGTCTAAATCGCCACAGAGTAATGCAGAGCTAAAGAGCAAAGAAGCAGTTGAGAATGCAGGTAAGGGGACTGAGACTGAATATGATGTAATTTTAGTCCAGTCAGTTAAGAAGATGATTCAAAAAACATCTGATGTGAGGGCTATGATTACTGAAAACGTAACCAGAGCACTAGAGCTTCCAGGGAGAACTGCTTCTAATCCAAATGTTCGTCTTGTAGCCTTATCAGAATTTTTTATGACAGGGCAGGGTGGGCATGGATACCGTTCGCCGATAACACTTCAGCGACTTGCTATACATTATCCTGGTCCTGAAATGGAATTATTGTCTGAGTTTGCATTAAAACATAAAGTTTTTCTTGCAGGTTCTTCTTTTGAGAAAGATGATAAATTACCTGGGTATATTTTTAATTCGGCTTTTATTCTAAATGACTCAGGCGATCTAATTCACCGGTATAGAAAAATACAATGTGCAGATGTTTGGGGTTCACTTCCCGATACAACACCAGGAAGTATTTATGACAAATATTTGGATACATATGGTTATGATTTTTTGTTTCCAGTTGCAGATACACCTTTAGGGAAGTTAGCTACGATGGTTTGTTTTGATCAGGCACATCCTGAAATCGCAAGAATGTTAGTTAAAAACGGAGCTGAGGTTCTTATACATCCATCTTCTGAGGGTCACGGTTCCGGAAGGAGGGGATGGGATTTAGCTAGACAAACTCGCGCGTTTGAAAATGTTGCTTATTTACTTTCTCCTCTGCCTGGAGGGGAACACTTTAATCCAGAATCAAAATTCGAACACACTAACCAGATGCGTGGTTTCACTAAAATTGTGAACTTTGATGGAACAATTCAGGGCGAAATTGATACACCAGGTGCTGCTACTTTATCAGGAACAATTGATTTACTTGCATTAAGGCGTGCACGTGCAAATCCCCATATTAATCTGCCTCTGTGGGATAATCCATCTGATTATATTAAAAACTATCAGGCAGATGTTGGTTTAGAAAATAATTTAGCCAGTGATGACCCGATGGAGAACCCCTATAGAGGTATGCGCCCCTTAAGAAAGGTTTTATCGTCATACTATGATAGAGGAATATTCACACCACCAACTGAGACATCATCACGCTCACTATCAGTCCCTGGGAAAGCACAACCTGATTTTGATAAGCCAGAAAAATCAAGAAAAACAGTTAAGACATTGGCTGATGAAGAAAAAATGGATGGAGAGTATATTCAAGTTTAAACTTAGATCTTATTCGATCGAATAATAATCATTTTGTTTAGGGATTAATGATTTGAGATTGTTTTTTATTTTAGCACTTATTCTTCTTCTTGGTTCTGAAGATGCATATGCCGATTGCCCTGAAAGAAGTTTATGTGTTGCGGTTCCAGGTCGTCCTGCTTCATTGGGTAATCCATACTCTACTTTACCCATAGGAGCAATTAATCCAATGCATGTATTATATGATGCATTAACTGTCATTGGTGATAATGGTGCTATTCTTCCCTCTCTAGCTTTAAATTGGGAAAAAAAAGATGATAGATCATGGATATTCTATTTGAGAGAAGGGATAGTATTTTCAAATGGCGAGGAGTTTAACGCTAAAACTGTTGTGGATGTTATAACATATCTTAGAAGTAGAGATGCAGCTGGATATCCAGTTGCGAGCGAAACTAAAATAATTAAAGATGCTAAAGTTATAAATAATTTTTCCGTTCAGGTTAATACCAATGAGCCTGATGCAATTCTTCCAAAAAGAATGAGCTTTGTTTATATGGTCCCAATGCAGTATTGGAAAAAAGTTGGGATAGATGAGTTTGGATTAAAGCCTTCTGGAAGTGGACCATTTAAGTTAAAAGATTGGGGAATTAGATCAGGGACTTATATTTTTGAGAGGAACGACCTGTCTTGGAGAAAGTCCTTATTTTTTGATGAAATTCGTTTTACTGCTGTAGGTGATGTTGTAAGCAGAGCTCAGTCAATGATCAGTGGACAAATAGACCTTTCGTTTAAACTAAGTCTTGACTTACTTGTTGACCTGGAAGCTCGAGGTTTTAATACAATTGCTAAACAAACATATTCTGTTGGTGCATGGGCTATGAAACAAATAGATGATAAATCTCCAATCTCAAATATAAATGTAAGAAAAGCAATGAATTACGCCATAGATAGAGAAACTATCGCGAAAACAATATTATCCGATGTTTCTTCTCCCGTTTCACAAATGGCTACACCGGAAGTTTTTGGCTATAACCCTAAACTTGACCCATATCCATTTGATCCATTAAAGGCAAAAAAGTTGTTAGAAGATGCCGGCTTTGAGTCTGGTATTAAATTAAGAGCGATAGTTAGGAGTGACCCCTCTGTTCCTGAGTCAACCTTGGTAAACCAAGTAGTGGCTCAAAACTTATCAGATGTAGGTATTGATGTTGTTCTTCAGGCTGTTCCTGGAACAAGATGGATCAGTATGTACTTTTCAGGAGATTGGGATGGTGCTGATTTGTTAGAGACAAGTTTTAATAATACGATTCATGGTGACGTGATTAGAAGTATAGAGACGGCGTCATGTTTAAAAACCGGTGCATTTTTTTGTGATAAAGATATGATGGTAAAAATTTATGAAAGTAATAAAGAATTTAACAATGAATTAAGAGAGAAGAAACTTCAAGAAATAATTGCGCAACTGCATTTCAACCCACCAGCGCTTTATCTATTTCCTTATTTTGATACTTTGGCATTTAGCCCCCGTTTAAAGAATTTACCTATGACAGGGCAAAAAGTTAATATGGAAATGATCGAACTCAAAAAATGATAAAAAATATCAGCTTTTTTCTAAAATTTATTACATTTTTAGTATTCTTTGATTTTATTCCTGCATATGGCTTATCTTTTTCAGAAATTAATACTGGGAAAAATAATGTCACGTTAAATATAGTTCAGTCAGGTGCAAGTTCCCAAGCAGGTTTTTTATTTATTCATGGAAATGGACAGAATTATTATAGCTGGATTAAGCAGCTAAATTCTAATTTAAATAAAAAGTATCATTTAGCCTCTTTTGATCTTAGAGGACATGGTAATTCAGGAAAGCCAAATTCAATTCATGATTATAATAAAGCATGTGTATGGGCTGAGGATGTTAGATCTGTGATGCTAGAAACTAATTTAACAAAACCAATTCTTGTAGGATGGTCGTTTGGTGGCTTAATCATAATGCACTATATTAATTGTTTTGGTATAGATGAAATATCTGGGATTGTTTTAGTCTCTTCAAGATCAAGGTTGGTCAATCTTTCTTCCTTACCTAATCCTCATGCTATAGAGAGTCAGATGCTTCTAAGAGAGAAAGACTTTAAAAAAAGAAAAAGAGGTGCAGAAATATTTACACGTTTGCTTACTTATCAACCTCTTGAAAATAAAACATATCATATTTTGAAGTTATCTAGTTTAATGGTACCATCTTTTGTTAGAGAATTTATTGCAACGCCAATATTGGATTATAATTCCAAGGTAATTCCATCGTATTCATTTCTTATTCCAAAAATTAAAGTACCATTAACAGTAATTGTCGGTGGAAAAGACTCTATAAGAGATACTAGAGGCCTCATTAAGGCTTTTAGGAAAGCTTTTCCTCGTGCTGAGATAATTAAATATGATGATATTGGTCACTCTCCGCATTTAGAGGATCCGTCTAGGTTTAATGATGATTTAATCAGAATTGCAAAAAAAAATTAGTTTTAATTAACTTTGAGGAGTTTTAGAATGTATCACTTTTTATCTCGTAGAAATTTAATTCTCAGTTCTCTTTCTTTTGGCTTGATGGGGTCTAAAGCTGTTTTGTCCAAAGTGCCTGAAGAGATTTATTTAGATGATAATCCTCAAAATTGGACACGGACTGATAAGGCATATGCCCGTGCAAAACAATTAGGAAGAGTTGATGACGGTAAAGTAATTTGGAGAACTAAGGGGATTATCTATGGATTCAAAGCTCCCGAATCACCTATTCCATTGGTTCGTTTTAAAGGCTGTGAGCAGCAATGGGTAAAGAAAATTTCAAATTCAAAATTTATAAAGTATAATTCACTTCTTACTTATTACTCAGATTATGAGTCCGATAAGATTATTGATGGTTTCAATAATCCTATAACAAAAAAAGATGTAGAATTCATTCCTAATTGGAGCAGAGTTCCTGAGGGCCAAATGATATCTGAAAGAGGTGTAACACTTAATATCTTTGAACAAGCATTTCCAGATTTTTATTCTGATAGTTCCATTGATGATTTAAATATAAGTTTGGTTGAGGGCACAGTATCTTTTCATGCTAAGATGAAATGGCCTATTCAACTCATTAAAAATCCATATAATCAAGATAATACCCATTTTGCACAGCTTAAAGATCTACAGGATACATCAATGTCATGGGTGCCTTCTCATGGTGCAGGCCAGATAATGATGCCGTCTATGTCAAGTATAGGGATGGATGATCCTGAATTTGGGCAGGTTATTTGGCATGTAGAATATTTTAAAATCAAAAGCTGGGATGAACTTCCAAAAGATTATCTTGATAAGGCATTAGATGAACATGGAGATGAGTTTGATGTTAGTCCTGAGAATGATACAACTCCATCAAAACTTTCAAAAAGATTAAAATCATTGGGCTATCTTAAATAGATTGTTATTTTTTCTTTTCAAAGGACTTATAAATTAAATGTAATGTTACAAAAGTTAGCGATAGCCCGACAAATATCCACAGGAGATCCCAAGATACACCTTGCAAAGTTGTGTCTCCCCAGGCATTACTTGTATATCTGAAAATATCCATTTCTTTATTCTGTCCTAAGGGCTCTTTTGACAAGATTTTCCATTAAGGGGATTTTAAAATGATTATAATTTAGAGGAGTAGCACCCCTTGAAGCAATGCTACTTGCTAAACTAATTGTTTCATCATCTTGTAAACTTTCTCTTGCTATATCCTCACAGGCATTTAATCTCATAGGAACGCAGGATACTCCTCCTAATACAATCCTTAGGTCTTTAAAAACATTATCTTCTATAATTTTTGCGCAGGCAATGTTCACAAGTGCAAAATCCCATGTATTTCTATCAGCAACTTTCTCAAAGTAAAAATCTGCTCCAGACCATTTTTTTGGCAGTTTTATAGAAATTAAAATCTCATCTGCTTCAACTACAGTCATTCTCTCAATATTAATATCGGGACCTATAAAAAAATCTTCTGCTTTGACTTCTCTTGTTCCAGATGGCCCTTTAATAACCATGGTTGCATCAAGGGCAACAACCGCAGTGGCACAATCCGAGGGCGAAACTGCTACACACCTTGATGCTCCAAAAAGACAATGTTCCCTATTCATCCCTTCGGGCGTATCTGCATAACATGTATTTCCACCTGCTCTATAGCAGTCTAAACCAGCTCTATAGTACCAGCATCTTGCATCTTGGCACAAGTTACCACCAATTGAGGCAGCGTTTCGTATTTGTGGACTTGCAACTCGGCTTGCAGCATTTGAAAGTAAGCTAAAATTATTACTTATTATTTTATTGTTTTCTAGCTCTGACAACGTCGTGGATGCTCCTATTATAATTTCATTTTCGTATTCTCTTATTCCTTTCAGCTCATCAATATCATTAAGATCAACAATAACTTCAGGTTTTTTTGCGCGGTCTTTGAACCAATCGTAACTATCCTGTCCTCCTGATAGTTTCCATGATTTTTCTTCATATTTTGATAAAAGATTAATTGCATCGTCAACTGTTGTAGGCTGAAAAAGTGCAAAATTTGGCATCATATCTTTTGTCATTTAAGGCCTCTTATTGGTTGCTGATTTGTAATGGTTTATAGGATTGGTCTTGTTTCGCGAGTGCATTAATTATCATATCTGGCACTATAGGTGTCCTATTAAAGTAAATACCACCTAATGCATCTGAAATAGCACTTAGTAGTGCAGCTGCAGCACAACCCATTAAAGGTTCACCTATTCCTCTTACTCCCATCGGGTTCTGTGGGTCTGGCTTGTCAACAAAATCAACTTTCATTTGTGCAGGAACATCCAAGTAAGATGGTGGTTTAGCTTGATAAAAACCAACATTTGCAGGAAGGCCATTTTGTGGGTCGTACACAATCCTCTCTAATGCAGCCATTCCAATACCCATCACTGCCCCACCTCGGACTTGATGGGCTAGACCTTTGGGGTGGATAACGGTTCCACACTCGGGTGTTCCAACATAATCAAGTATTTCGTGTTTACCTGTTTCAAGATTTAGTTCTATTTTCATAAACCCAACTGCAAGTGCAGGAGGCATTTTATCATAAGGTGCTTTATCCTTTGCTACACCAATTAGGCCACTGCCACGAAGTGCCGCAACTGAACTTTTAGTTATAGGATTTATATCTTCAGGAACTTCATTTCCTGAATACTTTCCGCCTTTCTTAATTGCTGAAGCTGCCACTTCACTAAAGGACATACTTTTTGAGGGGCTTGATTTTTTAAAAACTATATCATCTCTAACTTCATAGTCATCTACAGATCCTCCAAGGTCCATAGCTGCTATTTCAAGGATTTTTTGCTTTAGATCCATTGCCCCAGCATAATTACTGGCAGACATTGTATAAGATGTATTACTTCCAAATTGCCCTAAGTTCCAGGGGAGGTGATTTGTGCTTCTGCCTCTTTGAATTACGCAGTTTTCCCATGAGCATTTTAAAACCTCAGCAACAATTCTGGATGTTCCTGCATAGGAATAAGTCCCTAAGTTCCCTATGCCAGTATGTATATGAACCTTACCATCTGCAGTAATTCTTACAAGACCATCAAAACCAGTTGCCCCCCCTGGATGAAATGCTTGTCCAATACCAATACCAATTACTTTAGAGCCATTTCTTTTTCCGCTTTCTAATTTTTCCCTAGACCAGTTAAATTTTTCTGATGCAATATTTAATGCTTCTTTCATATATGCACTTGATACTTCTTGCTTCTTATCAGTTAGGGTAGAACTACTGTCTGGAGCGTTAATATCTCTTATTTTAAGCCTATCTATATTTAATTCCCTTGCAGCTTTATCCATTAGTGGCTCCATAATACATGCAAGCTGGTTTTGTCCGGGTCCCCTTTGTGCCCCAGTTGCTGGAGTATTAGTTGCAACAGAAATACCTCTCCATCTCATAGATCTTGGTGTGTAGACTAATGAAAGTGCTTGACCAGCATTTCTGTAATCTGGGAAGCCATCATTTGCACCACTCTGTTGTACTACATAAATATCGGCTGCCAATAAACGACCCTTCTTATTAAATCCTAACTTAATGGTTCCCTGAAAACCATTTCTTCTTGAACCAAGAAAATATTCTTCAGCCCTTGATGCTCTAAGCATGCAAGGTCGACCGGTTTTTTTTGACATAAAGGCAGGTATTGTTGCAACAGGATAATTACTTGCTTTTGATCCAAATCCTCCACCACAATATTCAGCAATAAATACAAGTTTATCAGGCTCGATGCCAAGATATTTTGCATACCCAGGAACAGAGAAAGACTGACTTTGTGATGAGGCGTGCATGTAGCACTTACCGTTTTCCCAGTATGCAAATGCGCTTCTTGGCTCCATGCTTTGGTGTGGATGTCCAGCAATAACAAAAGTTTCCTCTATTAAGAGGTCTGAATTTTTAAAATCTTTATCAATATCACCTATTGACCATTCACCTTGAGGTTTACCTTTTGGTAGCGTATTTTTTGCTTCTGCTTCAGCAAAGTCTCTTGCTGTCCATTTAATAGTTTGAGCATCTCTAAAGTATTCCGTAATATTTCCTTCTTCGTGAACATTTGGGCTATCAGGTAAAAGGCTATCTAA
>CACGTM010000034.1 GCA_902575965.1 uncultured Alphaproteobacteria bacterium
AGAAAAAGGTTTCTTATCTGGACCCTACGAAAACAGGACTGCACTTGATGAAGTGGCACAGATGATGGGAGGACTAGCATATATGACAGGGCCACCTGGTAAACCACTCAGAGCAGGTTCATCAGTTATTGATATTACAGGCGGTATGTTTGGAGTAATAGGAATTTTGTCAGCAATTATAAATAGAAATATCACTGGAGAAGGCCAACATGTTGTTGCAAGTTTATTTGAAACAACTGTCTATTTAGTTGGTCAACACATGGCTCAATTTGGTGTAACAGGAAAAGCTGCAAACCCAATGCCAGCAAGAATTTCAGCATGGGCAATCTATGATGTTTTTGACACTAAGGATAAAGAGAAAATATTTGTAGGTGTAGTTTCAGATACGCAATGGAAAGAATTCTGCAAGGCCTTTACCCTTGAACACTTATGGAAAAATGAAGAACTAAAAAAGAATAACGGAAGAGTTGATGCTAGAAATTGGCTAAAACCAGAAATTGAAGAAGTTTTCCTGAAATATAATAAATCAGAATTAATGGATAAGCTTGAGGAACATGGTATACCCTTTGCGCCAATTGCAAAACCACATGAACTATTTGATGATATCCACCTAAATCAGAGTAATGGATTATCCGAGGTAACTCTTACTGATGGAACTGGTTCCGGTAAAAAAATCAAATTACCCAATATACCACTCTCTTTTAACCAAGAACGTCTGGGTGTAAATAGGGATCTCCCCAAACAAGGTGAACACACAGTTGAAATACTCTCTGAAATTGGAATATCAGCTGATCAAATTGATAATCTCTTAAAAAAAGAAATTGTTTCAGATAAATAGCTCATATGTATACCCAAGGTCTTTTTTTAATATCATCTTTTTGAAACAAATCAATCTCATGTTTATCTTTAAGAGTAAGACCAATAGGGTCTAAACCTTCAATGAGCATATCAGCATATGAATCTAAAAGATCAAAATTATATTCAATATTATCTGGTGAAAATACTGATTTTGTAGGCAGATTAATTCTAAAATAATTTGAAGATGTTTCATCCTCAGCAATTAAAATAAATTTTTTTATTATTTCCTCATTTAAAATAATTGGCAGGATACCATTCCTTACACAGTTATTAAAAAAGATACTTCCAAAACTAATTGCAAATATTGATCTGATACCCCATTCCTTAAGTGCCCATACTGCATGTTCCCTAGATGAACCACAGCCAAAATTTACACCTGATATAAGTATTTCTGCACTTGAGTATCTCTCATTATTAAATACAAATGTCGTATCAATTTCTCTATTATCAACATTTTTGTATCGCCAATTTGCAAACAAACCATCTGATAAACCTGTTTTACTAACTCCTTTAATCTCCCTACTAGGTATGATTGCATCAGTATCAACATTGGATCTCATTAATGGTATTGCAATTGATGATAGCTCTCTAAATCTCTTCATATGAAATAACTCTTTTTAAACCCTTCTCACATCCGTAATTTTACCTTTTAAAGCCGAAGCAGCAACAGTAATAGGACTAGCCAAATGGGTCTTGATTCCAGGTCCTTGTCTATTTTCAAAATTTCTATTTGTTGAACTAACTACTCTTGAACCATCTTTAAAACTTTCTCCACCAACATAAAAACACATAGAACAACCACTCTCACGCCACTCAAAGCCTGCTTCTTTAAATATACGATCCAACCCCTCGGTTTCTGATTGATTCTTAATTTGAGTAGACCCAGGAACTATTATTGCTTTGACACCTGGAGATACCTTCCTTCCTCTAACCAATTTAGCGACATCTCGTAAATCTGAAATTCTGGAGTTAGTGCAGGAACCAATAAAAGCAGCATCAATAGATATACCATCCATGCTTTGGCCTGGTTTTAAATCCATATATTCTAAAGCTTTTGAATGAGAAGACTTTAAACTTAAATCACTAATTTTATCTGGGTCCGGAATAACACTATTTATACTAATTACTTGACCTGGACTCGTTCCCCAACTGACCTGCGGATCTATATCATTTGATTTTACATATATTTCCTTATCATATATGGCATCCTCATCTGAATATAATCCTTTCCAGTAAGTCAATGCTTTTTCAAAATCATCACCTTTTGGTGCAAAAGGGCGACCATAAATAAAATCAAAAGTTTTTTGATCTGGAGCAATTAAGCCTGTAAAACAACCAAACTCAACTGACATATTACAGAGTGTAAACCTTGCTTCTTGCTCTAGTGAATTTATTGTATCTCCAGAAAATTCAATAGCATGACCAACGCCCCCAGAAGCAGTGTAGTTACCAATGAGATATAGAATCATATCTTTTGAAGTAACACCTTTATTAAGCTGACCTTCAAATCTTGCTCTCATTATTTTAGGTTTTTTTAAAGAAAGTGTCTTTGTGGCAAGAGCATGCTCACCTTCTGATGAGCCAATGCCCCATGCCAAAGCACCTAAAGCACCAAGAGTACATGTGTGACTATCTGGACATACCTGAGTTAGACCTGGAAGTGTTATTCCCTGTTCAGCTGAAATAACATGAACTATACCTTGTTTATCATTACCTATATCAAATAAATTTATTTTAGCTTTATTTGCAGCATTTCTTGTCGCAACAATAAAATCTCTTCCGGATGGCATAATAGTATTATCATTTCTTCCTGGAAAAGTATCAATGATGTGATCCATTGTGCAAAATACTTGTTCAGGATTTTTTACCTCACGGCCTTTGAGCTCTAATTCTTTTAAAGATACTGACCCTGTCCTCTCATGAAGAAAAATACGATCAATGTAAAGCAGACTCATTGATCCCCGTTTTAATATTTCATGCTGGTCCCATAATTTAGTAAATAAAGTTTTGTGCATTAATATGCTTTCGTATAATTAAATATATATATTTTAGTTCTTCAACTTTGATATTGCTGCTCTAACAGCAGGAAGTATTTCTTTTGCACTCGTTATATCTGGACCACCAGCTTGAGCCATATCTACTCTTCCACCTCCACCTTTACCACCAACAATATTAGACGCAATCTTTACCAAAGAAACTGCATCACACACATCAACTAAATCTTTAGTTAATGTAATAACAATAGAGACCTTTTCTTCCGCTACGCTTACCAAAACAATTACTCCACTTTTAGTTGAAGATTTGATTTCATCTGCAAAGCCTTTCAACTCCTTTGGAGGGATATCAGTAAGTAACTTTCCAAACAACTTAACACCATTAACATCTTCAAACTCATTATTCTTCGAGCTCCTGCTTGAAGAACTTATTACTTTCTTTCTTAATTCGACTATATCCTTTTCTAGCTTCTTCTTTTCTATTTGCAGAAGTTTGACTCTGGACGGAATTTCTCTTACTGAAACTTTTAGTATTTCTGCTACTTCATTAATAGCGGATATTTGTGTCTCGTACCATTTTTCAGCGACATTACCAGCAACTGCTTCTATTCTTCTAACTCCTGAACTAACAGCAACCTCGTTTATTATTTTAAATAAACCTATGTCACCAGTATTATCCACATGTGTCCCACCACATAGCTCAATTGAATAACTGTCTTTTGTTTTATTACCCATTGACACAACTCTTACTTCTCTACCGTACTTTTCTCCAAAAAGTGCTGTTGCACCACTTGCAATGGCATCTTCTGGTGCCATTATTTTTGTATTTACTCTTGTATTTGATCTTACTTGACTATTTACTATGTCTTCAATTTGTTTAATCTCTTCTTTCTTTATTGCTTTGGGGTGGCTTATATCAAATCTTAACCTATCAAATGAAACGAGAGATCCCTTTTGGAGAACATGACTTCCTAAAACCTCTTGCAGAGCAGAATGAAGAAGGTGGGTCGCAGAATGATGCCTAGCAATATTCTCTCTTCGCCTTATATTGACTTCAAACTTAATCTCTTCATCTTGATATAGATCACCATTTTTTACTAAACAATAATGAACATATATGGAATCAAGTTTCTTTTGTGTATCCATAACTTCTAAAAGAGTACCATTAGCACCATGGATAAAACCAGTGTCGCCAACTTGTCCCCCAGACTCTGCGTAAAAAGGCGTTTGATTAGAAACTATAAAACACTCATCACCAGTTGATACTTTTTTTACTAATTCATCACCTAAAATCATAAGAGAAACTTTACCTCTTACAACTAGATGGGAATATCCTAAGAATTCAGATGCAGGAACTTCATCTTTAACATCAAACCATACCTTACTTATCTTATCATCTCCAGAACCTGACCAAGACATTCTCGCTTCTCTCTTTTGTTTTTCCATTGATGAGTCGAACCCTTTACGTTCTACAGACATGTTTTTTGACCTTAATGCATCCTCAGTTAAATCTAGTGGAAATCCATAAGTATCATATAATTTAAATGCAACTTCACCAGGAAGTTGGTCTCCTTTTTTTAATTGCTTTGTCTCTTCATCTAAAAGCTTAATGCCTCTATCAAGCATAGTTCTGAATCTTATTTCTTCTTCATAAACTGTATCAATAATGAGTTGTTGTGAATGCACTAGCTCAGGGTAATATGGCTGGTAAATTTTAATTACAGAATTAACTAATTTATATAATATCGGATCCCTATAACTCATTAGATGGGCATGCCTCATTGCTCTCCTCATTATTCTTCTGAGGACATAACCCCGTCCCTCATTAGATGGGAGCACACTGTCACAAACCAAAAAGGTAATTGCTCTTATATGATCAGCAATTACCCTATAAGAGTTCTTAAAGTCTCCATTAATATCTAATTTGATAATTTCTGCTGCTTCATTAATTAAATCCTTAAAGATATCAATTGAGAAGTTATCGTTTGTCCCATTAAGCAATGCTGAAACTCTCTCAAGACCCATGCCGGTATCCACGCTTGGTTTTGGTAAATTAATCCTCTCATCTTTGGAAACCTGCTCAAATTGCATAAAAACAAGATTCCAGATCTCAACAAATCTATCTCCATCCTCATTTTTACTACCAGGAGGTCCACCAAATATGTGTTCACCGTGGTCATAGAATATTTCGCTGCACGGGCCACATGGCCCAGTATCACCCATTGACCAAAAATTATCTGATGTAGGAATCCTTATGATCTTACTGTCTGAGAAAGAAGATACTTTTTTCCATATTTTTGCAGCATCTTCGTCAGTTGAATGAACAGTTATTAAAAGATTATTTTTATTGATATTAAATTCTTTTGTTATAAGTGACCAAGCTAAATCAATTGCGTCTTCTTTGAAATAATCTCCAAAGGAGAAATTACCAAGCATCTCAAAGAAAGTATGATGTCTTAGGGTATATCCTACATTATCGAGATCGTTATGTTTCCCTCCAGCACGTACACACTTTTGGGAAGTCACAGCTCGTTTATAGCTACTTTCTTCTAATCCGGTAAATATATCTTTAAACTGTACCATGCCGGCATTTGTGAACATTAATGTTGGATCATTTTGTGGCACTAAGTCACTAGAAGGCATGACATGATGGTCATACTTCTTAAAGAAATCAATAAATTTATTTCTAACCTCGTTAGTACTTATATGCATTGTTCCTAGCTTCATAAAATGTGTTTTTGAAAACCAAGAGTCTAACCATCATTTTTATATCAGGTTTTTGGGAAGCCTGTGGGAGATTGATTAACCTGACCAAGCAACTTA
Source organism: uncultured Alphaproteobacteria bacterium (assembly GCA_902575965.1). Lineage (GTDB taxonomy): Bacteria > Pseudomonadota > Alphaproteobacteria > Rhodospirillales > Rhodospirillaceae. The sequence goes on from CACGTM010000034.1 coordinate 5,676, forward strand.
CCTAAAGTAGGGTTTGCATAATAGATAATCATATAGGATATTTTTCCGTTACTAAATCTAAAGAAATTTGAATTATTAAGCGTCAGGGTTCCTATATCTCGATATTCCGAGTCAGCTTTTGGGGAAAGTGTAACAAGAAAATTGGATGCACACCTTTGTTCATCTAAGTCAATTGTATGTACAAAATCATTAAATGAGGCATCATAATTACCAACTAAATGATCATAAAAAACTTCTAATAAATCCTGACCATCGGTAGGATTTTTATAGAAAAAGCGAACAGGATTGTCCCCATGATAAATGGTAACTTTAGAATCATCACTAAAACAACTACATGCCGCCTTTATGTCTTCATTAGAAACATTACCAAAATAATCATTTTCGATTAATTCTATATAGTATTCCCTACCGAATTTTGACACAAAAGTACTCTCCAATCATTATCAACTAAGCTTCTGTTAATGATTCTAACATTTATATACCAAATAAATATATATAAAAATTTAAGAATACCCTACATAACTAAATATTATATTATTAATTAGCTATCGCATCCTCCTCTATCTCGCCGATCATATCTTCTGCAAGGAGCCCAGCATTAACTCTTATCTGATTTTCAATTTTTTGCGCCATTTCCTGATTCTCGGTCAAGAATTTCTTTGCATTTTCTCTACCTTGACCAATACGTTCATCATAACAAGAGAACCACGATCCTGATTTTTCGACAATACCTGCCTTTACACCAAGATCCAATAGCTCACCCATCTTCGAAACCCCTTCACCGTACATAATGTCAAATTCAACTTGTTTAAATGGTGGAGCCACCTTATTTTTTACAACTTTTACCCTCGTTTGGTTTCCTACAACTTCATCTTTATCCTTAATTTGACCGATTCGCCTAATATCCAATCTAACAGATGAATAGAATTTTAGTGCATTTCCACCTGTTGTTGTCTCGGGGCTTCCAAACATTACTCCTATCTTCATTCTAATCTGATTAATAAATATTATCATAGTATTCGACCGGGAAACCGATGCTGTAAGCTTTCTTAACGCCTGACTCATCAATCTAGCCTGAAGACCAACATGATGGTCTCCCATTTCACCTTCCAATTCGGCTCTTGGAGTTAAAGCAGCAACTGAGTCAATAACTAATACATCCACAGCACCTGACCTAACAAGTGTATCCGCAATCTCTAATGCTTGTTCACCAGCATCTGGTTGGGATATAAGTAATTCATCTAAATTCACACCTAGTTTTCTTGCATAACTTGGATCTAATGCATGTTCTGCATCAACGAAAGCACACGCGCCCCCATTTTTTTGTGCTTCTGCAACAACATGAAGAGCGAGTGTAGTTTTTCCTGAACTTTCTGGGCCATAGATTTCAATAATTCTACCCTTTGGCAGACCACCAATTCCAAGAGCCAAATCAAGTCCCAATGACCCTGTTGGAATCGATTCTATATCAACTGCTGTCTCAGTTTGCCCTAAACGCATTATAGAACCTTTTCCAAATGAACGTTCTATTTGACTTAATGCCGCATCTAAAGCTTTTGTTTTATCTGATGTATCTACCACTCTTAAGTTTACCTCACCCATTTTAGTACCTCATTTCTAATAATTTAAAAAATATCATTGATTATTATCAAATGTACTCTTTTTGTTCCAAATGTCCATAAAAAAGAACAAAAATCGAACAAAAATCATTATTAGAAACTAATCACTTTTACTATAAGTTTTCTCCATCCGCTCATGCCTTTCTTGAGCTTCTAGAGTTAATGTCGCTATTGGCCTTGCTTCTAACCTTTTTAAGCTGATAGGCTCATCAGTATCCATACAATATCCATAGGTACCAAGATCAATTCTCTTAAGCGCAGCATCAATTTTGCCTATTAATTTTCTTGCCCTGTCTCCAGTTCTTAATTCAAGAGAGCGGTCCATCTCAGATGATGCCCGATCCGTAACGTCTGGTTCAACTAAGACATTATCTTTTAAATTTTCTAATGTTTCTTCACCTTCCTTAAGTAGTTCACTTCGCCAAATAAGTAATTTTTGCCTAAAATACTCCTGTTGAAATGGATTCATAAAATCTTCTTTTAAAGAAGGGCTATAACCTGGGGGTAGAGTAACTGTCATATGATACTTATCACTTTTTTTTATTACAACCGCGCGGAAATATAAGGATTGCTATTTTTCGTAGCAATAAAAAAATGATAAATATTGTTAATTTTATTCAAATTTTTTATAAGTAACTGTAAAATAAAGAAAAAAATATGAGCAATAAACAATCATTATTAACAAAGCTATATTTGGCGAGTTTTCCAATCATTGCAAATGCTTGGATTTTAATAGTTTATTTAAAATCATGGCTAAATAGTAATGATTCTCGTATCAAAGAAAGAATTGGAATAACAGACTTAAGGCGTCCAGAGGGAGTGGTTATTTGGTGTCATGCGGTAAGTCTTGGAGAATCACTTGCAATTTTACCACTGATTAATGCGTTTGTGAGAAATAAAAATATCAATGTTTTGATAACTTCATCAACTTTATCAAGTGCAAAATTAATTACTAAACGAATGCCAGAGAAGTCTATACACCAGTTTTCACCCTTAGATCATCCAAAATGGATAAGTAATTTTCTAAATCATTGGAAACCAAATGTTTCGATAAGAGTCGAGTCAGAAATTTGGCCAAATACTTTAAAAACACTCTACGAAAAAAAAATACCGATAATATTGGTAAACGGAAAAATCTCGAAAAGGTCATATAACAACTGGAAAAAATATCCTTATTTTGCAAATAGTATTTTTAATACTATAAGTCTAGTGCTCGCAAAATCTGAGGAAGAAGCAAAAAAATTTAAAGTTTTGGGTGCAGATAAGGTTTTTTCAATTGGAGAATTAAAACATGCTTCGCCCCCTTTACCAATAAATAATGATTTAAGAGAAGAGCTAAAAAAGAAAATAACAGGTAGACCTGTATGGATAGCTGCTAGCATTCATAAAGGGGAAGAAAAATTTGTTATTAATTCTCATATTTATTTAAAAAAGATTTGGCCAGATATTCTAACCGTAATTGCACCAAGACATTTAGAATTTAGTAAAAATATAGAAAAATTATCAAAGAGACTCCGACTTAACTGTATAAGGAAGTCAAGTCGAAGGTTTCCTGATGAGGATTCGGATATTTATATTTTAGATACTTTTGGTGAATTAGGAACACTTTACTCAATAATTCCAATTGTTTTTATTGGTAAAAGTTTAGGAAAGAAAAAAGGAGGGCAAAATCCTTTAGAACCAGCTCAGCTTGGTTGTCAAATTATTTTCGGCAACCATATGGAAAACTTTAAAAAAATCTCTAAAGAAATGATTAATAAAAAAATTGCTATGCAAATTGAGAGTCAAGAAGAACTAAATTTCTGTTTAGAACATTTATTAATAAAACAAAATAAACAAAATAATAGAGAAAACATTAAGAAAAAATTATCACAAATACAGGAAGAGGGAAAAAAAAGCATTCAGAAAAGCTACGATGAAATAATGAAATATATTTAATTAATCCTTAAAATCTAAACCAACATCTAATGATGGTGCAGAGTGAGTTATCCATCCAACAGAAATTATATCAACACCTGTTTCTGCGATATCCCTAATATTATCAACGCTGATAGAACCTGAGGCCTCAACCAATACTTTTTTATTAATAATCCTGATTGCATTTCTAATATCTGATAAAGTCATATTATCTAACATTATAACATCTACTCCTGAGTCAATTGCAGCAATCACCTGATTAATATTATCGGCTTCTATTTCAATCTTTTGCATATGGCCAGAAATAGATTTTATTTCTTTTACTGCATTTTCTATGCCTCCAGATGCCTTTATATGATTATCTTTAATAAGAATTCCATCACTTAAGCCAAAACGATGATTAAATCCACCTCCACATTTAACAGCATATTTTTGTAGAATTCTTAATCCTGGTATTGTTTTACGTGTACAGCATACTCTTGTATTAGTCCCACTTATTTTATCTACAAGTCTTCTAGTCTCTGTTGCAACACCACTTAGAATACCCAAAAAATTTAGAGCAGTCCTTTCCGCTCCTAAAATAGAAGTTGATTTACCACTAATACTCATAATTGGAGTATTTGCTTTTATCATATCACCATCATTAACAAGAAGGTCTACTTTTAGATCTGGATCAAAAATATTAAAAACTCTTTTTGAAACTTCTAGACATGCAACAACTCCAGGTTTTCTAGCAATAATTTCTGCTTTAGAGTTTGTAAATTGATTAATAGTTAAAGCAGAGGTTAAATCACCGCCTACCCCGAAATCCTCTTCTAAAGCATTAACAATTATCTTATCTAAAAGTAATAAAGGGATTATGGAAGAAATTTGGTTCATCTAATTAAATAATTTAATTTAAAGGTTTCCAGCCATTTAACATTCTGTCAACAGAAAGCCTTGCCCTAGCTTCTATTTTAGAGTCAATGGTAACTTCATGCTCTAAGTTGATAAGGGAATTTAAAATATTATCAAGTGTAATTCTTTTCATGTGAGGACAAAGGTTGCAGGGTTTTACAAAATCAAGTGATGGGTACTGAGCTGAAACATTATCACTCATAGAACACTCAGTTACCAAAACAACTTTTTGAGGCATGTTTTCTCCGACAAAATTAGACATACCTGCCGTAGAGCCAGAAAAATCAGCCTCATCGATAACCTCTGGTGAACATTCAGGATGTGCAAGAACT
>CACGTM010000035.1 GCA_902575965.1 uncultured Alphaproteobacteria bacterium
ATTGCAAATCATTTCCTATCTATTTCAGGAATTGCTTTATTCATTGATTACGGATACTACCAAGATAATAATGGGGACTCACTTCAAGCTATAAGTAAACATAATTTTGTGAATATTCTTGAAAACCCTGGAAACAATGATTTGACAGCACATGTAAACTTTTTGACAATTAAAAAATTTGTATTAAAAAATGGAAACAATTTTTTTGGTCCGGTTGAACAAGGTGAATGGCTAACTAGACTTGGTATTCATCATAGGATTCAGAAATTAATACAGAATAACCCCCATATTCCGCCTTATAATTTTATGAGCGACCTAAATAGACTAACTAACCCTGAACATATGGGGAGTTTATTTAAAGTCATATCTTTCAGCTCACCAAATATTAGAAAATTGGAGGGCTTTTAGTTTAGTATCCGCCATGAATAATTACTCAAAAATAAAAGAAAACTCAATTGCAGTTACCTTTTTTACAAAAAATGGTGGTTATTCATCAGGTATTTATTCATCTCTTAACTGTAGCTTTAATTCTCGTGATAAATATGAAAATATAATTAAAAATAGGGAAAAATGCGCAAATGAAATGAATATTGATCCAAAAAGATTAATTACAACCAATCAAGTACATGGAAACAAAATTATAACAGTTACCACACCATGGAATTATGATGAAGCACCAACGGCTGATGGAATGGTGACAAAAGAAAATAATATAGCATTATCAATCTTGACGGCTGATTGTGCACCAGTACTTTTTGCAGACCATAAAAATAAGGTCATTGGAGCCTCTCATGCAGGATGGAAAGGAGCTTCATCGGGTGTGTTAGAAAATACTCTTGACGCAATGGTAGGACTAGGCGCTAATATTTCATCTATTAAGGCATATATGGGTCCATGTATAGGAAGGGATTCCTATGAAGTTAATCAAGATTTCTCACTGAAGTTTGTTGATGCGAATCCTGGAGATAAAGCCTTTTTTCAAAAAACTCAAAAAAATAGAAAGCTTAAATTTGACCTCACAGGCTTTATAGTCTCAAGATTAAAACAAAAAGGTGTAATAAATATAACGCTTAGAGATAAAGATACTTTTTTATTGAAAGAAGATTATTTTAGTTACAGAAGGGCAGTCCATAATGGCAGAAATGACTATGGAAGACAGATGTCCTCTATTATTTTAATAAATTAGAATATACTATTATACATGTTACTTCTAAGGTAATAATATGAATTATATACTAAATATTAACATTGGAATTGGAGTTAGCTTAAAATGAAAGTTTTGGCAGGAAATGCCAATGTCCCCTTAGCAAAAAAAATTGCAGATTATCTAAAGATTAAACTTACAAAGGCATCAATTAGAAGATTCTCTGATAATGAAATCTTTGTAGAAATTGAGGAAAATGTTCGGGGTGAAGATATGTTTGTCATTCAACCCACTTCATATCCTGCAAATGATAATCTAATGGAACTATTAGTAACTCTTGATGCACTTCGAAGAGCATCTGCAGAGAGAATTACCGCAGTTGTACCTTATTATGGATATGCAAGGCAGGACAGAAAAACCGCACCAAGAACACCAATAACTGCGAAGTTAATAGCAAACCTTATTACGCAAGCAGGGGCTAATAGAGTCCTTACTGTGGACCTTCACTCAGGACAAATACAAGGTTTTTTTGACATTCCTCTTGATAACCTTTTCACAGAGCCGGTATTCACAGAGGATATAAGAAATCGTTTTGGTCCAAACGCACCTCCGACTATTGTTTCCCCTGATGTTGGAGGCGTTGTTAGAGCAAGGGCTGTTGCCAAGAGACTCGGGAGTGACTTAGCCATTATTGATAAGAGGAGGGAAAGAGCGGGTGTATCAGAGGTAATGAACGTGATTGGTGAAATCAATGATAAAGATTGCCTATTAATTGATGACATAATTGATTCAGCAGGAACAATTACAAATGCGGCTAGAGCATTGATTAATAGTGGAGCTAGGTCTGTTACAGCTTATGTTACCCATGGAGTACTTTCTGGTAACGCTCTTGATAAAATAACAAACTCCCCTCTTAAAGAATTAGTCATAACCGATAGCATTCAAGCAACTAGCTCTATTTCTAAGGAGAAAAAAATAAGAGAAATATCAATAGCTCCGCTGATTGCAGAAGCAGTCAGTAGGATTAGTTTAGAAACATCAGTTTCCAGTCTTTTTGATTAAGTCATAGAACGAAATGCTTGAGCAAAAGAAAGAATCACTGTATTACCAAGCTATGAATGTCTCTTGTTGAGACAAAACCTTTTAAGTTCAACAATTTTCAGGATTTTGTTACCTGTTGGAGATAAGATATGACAGAAATGAACTCAATCTCAGTCAATCCTAGAGATTTATCCGGGAAAGGCTCGGCAAGAGCAATTCGTAGAGAAGGACTAATTCCAGGAATAATTTATGGCGATGACCAAGAGCCTATTCTAATTTCTATGGATCCCAGAAAACTAATTTCTGAAATGGGAAAACCTGGTTTTGCTAGTAAAATATTCGAAATACAGGTTAAGGATAAAAAATACAGAGCAATGGCCCAAGACATTCAAATGCATGACGTTAAAGACCAACCAATACATGTTGATTTTAGAAAAATTACCAGCTCTACAGTAGTAACTGTTAGTATCGAAGTTAAATTCATAAATGATGAACTCTCCCCAGGACTTAAAAAAGGTGGGGTGTTAAATACTGTCAGGCACGAAATTGAAGTTAAAGGTAAGCCAGATAATTTACCTCCGTTTTTTGAGATAAATCTAGAAGGAACAGAAATTGGAGACTCGGTCCATATCAGTGCAGTCGACCTGCCAGATGGTGTCTCCCCAACAATAACTGATAGAGATTTCACAATCTGTACAATTGCACCTCCAACTGTTGTGCAAACAGAAGAAGAAGCTACAGATGAAGATAGTGAGGAAGAAGCAGAACAAAAAGAAGCTGGTGAGGATACTAAAGAAGAGAATAAAGATTAAAACAATATAATCCTAATTAATTATATATTTTTAATTTCCAAGAGAAAAATTAATGAAGCTCTTCATTGGACTAGGCAATCCTGGTCAATCTTATGAAAAAAATCGACATAACTTTGGATTTACAGTAATTGATAAGATCGCTGAAAATTATTCTTTAGGAGGATGGAGAGATAAATTTAGAGGAAGCATTTGTGATTGTATAATTGCAAATAAGAAAGTTATGCTCTTAAAACCAAGTAATTATATGAATAATTCTGGTTACTCAACTTCTGAACTAATTAACTTTTATAAAATTCCACTAAACAATGTTTTTATTTTTTTTGATGATATAGAACTCTCACCTGGTAAAATTAGAGTAAAACTTGGAGGCGGACATGCCGGTCACAACGGTATTCGTGACATAATCCAAAAAATTGGCGGCGATTTTTGGAAAGTAAGACTTGGAATTGGTCATCCTGGTTCAAAACAAGATGTCGGAAACTATGTATTAGGTAATTTCTCAAATTCTGATCAAAGGTGGGTTAATTTAATCATAAGTGAAGTCGTAGATAACTTAAGCCTTTTAGTAAATAATGATATAAATAATTTTATGAACATAATATCCATTTCAATGAATAAAATAGAATTACCTCTTTCACCGCGAGATATAAAACATAATCAAGAGAAAAGTTAATGGGTTTTAAATGTGGAATTGTTGGATTGCCCAACGTTGGAAAATCAACTCTTTTCAATGCACTCACAGCAACATCTATAGCGCAAGCAGATAATTTCCCTTTCTGCACAATAGAACCAAATTTTGGTCGAGTATTTGTTCCAGACAATAGGCTTAATGAAATTAGTTTAATATCAGAATCTGAGGTTACGATACCTACTCACCTTGAGTTTGTTGACATAGCAGGTCTAGTTAAAGGCGCAAGTACAGGTGAAGGGCTTGGGAATCAGTTTTTATCAAATATACGAAATGTTGATGCAATAATACATGTTTTAAGATGTTTTGATGACGAAAATATCACTCATGTTAATAGCAAAGTAGATCCAGTGTTTGACTCAGAGATAATAGAGACTGAATTACTTATTTCAGACCTTAATATGATTGAAAATATAAGTAATAATCTTAAAAAAAAGTCAAAATCGAGTGATACAAATATAAAAAAAAATATTTCTATTTTGGAACATATACTAGATATATTAGGGCAAGGACTACCTGCAAGAAACATTCAGTATGATGATGATTATGAAAAGTTGTATTTTAATTCATTACAACTCCTCACTAATAAACCTATAATCTACTTAAGTAACGTAGAAGAAGAAAATGCCGACCAAGGAAATAAATATTCGGCTCAAATTGATAAAAAATCAAATGAAGAGAATACAAAAAATATTATAGTTTCTGCATCCATCGAAGCTGAGATTTCTCAGCTCGAAAATATAGAAGAGCGTATTGAATTCCTTAAATCAATCGGCCTTAATGAAACTGGACTCTCTAAACTAATAAAAGGTGGGTATGAGATACTTGACCTAATAACATTTTTTACCTCAGGGCCTAAAGAGTCCAGGGCTTGGACGATTACGAAAGGAACTAAGGCTCCTGACGCAGCAGGCGTTATTCATACAGACTTTAAAAAGGGATTTATTCGTGCAGAAAAAATTAGCTTTAGTGATTTCAAAAAATTAGGCGGAGAAAAGCTATCCAAAGAGGCAGGAAAAATGAGCCAAGAAGGAAAAGAGTACACAGTAGAAGATGGTGATATTTTGCATTTCTTATTTAACGTATAGCAAACAAAGACTTATTCATTACGAAGAAAAATATTTGGCTTATAAGAGAGAGCATTCCACATACCCATTAAACCAATAAATATAATAATACTCATAGTAAATAAAACTGTTATCAACACTTGAAATATAAAAAACTCTGGCTCAATATTCATTATGAAATTTAAAAAGAGAAATGAACAAATATTACCTATAAAGAAAGAAATAATTCCTACTGCTAGACCAAGCAATGTATACTCTAAGAAGAATAATGATAAAATTTGCAATCTTTTAGCCCCTAGCACTTTTAACAAAACAGTTTCATAAAGTTTTCTTACATTACCAGCCATTATTGCTGAGATTAAGACTAATATCCCAGATATAACTGCTATAACCAATGGCACTCTAACTGCAACAAGAAGAGTTTCTAAAACTTCTTTTATGACATCTACCACTTTTCTAACTTGTATGATCGTTACGTTTGGAATTTTACTTACTATTTCTCTTTCAATATTTCTCTCAGAAAGGGATGTTAAATTTATTGTACCCATTAAACTTCCGGGGATTCCCTCTAACGAGTTTGGCGAAAAAATTATACTAAAATTCATTCCACCTGACTGCCATTCTACGTTTCTTGAGTTATAAATTTCCCCAATAATCTTTCTACCTAAGATATTTACACCAATAGTATCTCCAATATTAAGGTCAAGTCCATCCATTATCCGCTGGTCAATAGACACAAGATTTTTTCCAGAGTGATTTTCCTCCCACCATTCACCCTCAATTATATTTGCACCTAAAGGAATAACACCTGATTGAGAAATGCCTCTTTCACCTCTAAATATCCATTCAATATCCTTAGGCGGATTAAGGCTCGAAGCTGGAGATCCATTAACTTCAACTAACCTACCCCTTATTATTTTAGCAATTCTAACATCTGAGATATTTTTATTATCATTGATTATTTTTTCAAATTCCTCTCTTTGATGAGACTGGAGATCAATGAAAAACAAACTTGGTGCTCTTTTAGGAATATTATTTGAAATTTGTGATGATATATTGAGTTCCACCTGCAGGATACAAACCACGACTGTTAACGCAATACCCAGAGATAATATGATCTGTGTAGTTATATTATAAGGTCTCCATAAATTTGAAATTGCCATACGAGTGATAGGCATAGAAGAAAGAGAACTATCAAATTTACCAGATACTATTTTAACGAGGTAAATAAGAAATTTAGAAATAAAATAGAAGAAAATAAATACGAATAGTACTCCACTAATAAAATAAAAGGTAAGTAAAAACTTGTTAGTAACAAATAAAATTAGCAAAAATGTTATTATTCCAAGAATAATAAAAACCAATAAGTATTTTTTAATATCTTTGAAAAAATCAAAATTAGCTTTTGGTCTAAATAACTGAGCAGTTGTAATATCATTTGCTTGTAACAACGGAAGAATAAAAAACAGTAATGATATTATTAAAACCAATAAACTTATTTTAAATAGAAAAAGAAAATCAAGTCCAATAAAACTTTTAAATGGGAGAATATCCTCTAGAAAAAACTCAACAATAAAAGGAACTAGTGCTCCAAGTGTAATACCTAGAATAATTCCTAATATTGTTAGGATTGAGAACTGTAAAAAATATACCCAAAATATAAAATTCTTTTCACACCCAAAGGATTTCAATATTGCTATTGTTTTTAATCTATCAAGTAAATATGTCTTTGATGTATTTGCAACACCAACACCACTAATAAGTATAATTGATAAGCTAAGCAAAGTTAAATAAATTAGTATATTATCAAAAAAAAGTTTAAGTGTATTGTTAGAATTACTTGCTGTCTTAAATCTAATATTAGGAAATTTTTCCTTTAAATCTAATTCCACCTTTTGTGCAAGATAATCTTCAAATAACCCAATATTATAAACATGTGTAACCAAGCTTCCAGGTTGAATCAATTGAGTTAAATTAATAGCTTCTTGAGAAATGATCACCTTGGAAGAAGCTGAAAATATATTTAAGGCCCTATCAGGCTCTTTCTCAATAAATCCCCTTACCTCAAAATTTATATCTCCTATCTTTATCTGATCAGCTAAACTTAAAGACAGCCGGTCTTTAAGAGACCAGTCAATAACAGCTCCCCATTTATTATTCCTTAATCCTAAAAGTCCGTAGGAATACGTACCACTAGATATATTAAGTTTGCCATATATGGGATAGAGATTATCTACAGCTTTTAAATCTATAAGACTTGTCTGTAAAAATTCATTATCATCTTTGATATTTCTAGCCATCGATCTCATCACAATCTGATTACTTACTTGACCATAAGACTCAAAGACTTTTCTATCATCTTCCGTAATTGGATTATATGTTTTTCTACCTTGTATATCTCCACCCAAAAGCTTTTGGGCATCTTGATTAATTGCATACCTTATTGAATTGTTAATTGAACTTACACCAGCAATTGATGCAACTCCAAGCGTAATACAAATAATAAAAATTTTAAATCCGTTAAAACCGGACTTTAATTCTTTTAATGCGAATTTGAGAGATAAAGGAAAATCTAACACGTATATCTACCTATCTATTTTCACTTTTTATATCATCTATTACGCGACCGTCTTCCAAAGTTATAATACGGTCACAATTTTTTGCTATTTCAGGATTATGTGTAACTAACAAAAGAGTAGACATATTTTTTTTATTGAGTTCAAATAAGAGTTTAACAATATGTTTGCTATTTTCATTGTCTAAATTACCAGTAGGTTCATCAGCAAGAAGGATCTTGGGCCTAACGGAAAATGACCTTGCCAATGCAACCCTTTGTTGCTCACCTCCTGAGAGCTGACTTGGGTAGTGATTAGCTCTATGACTCAAGCCTACGTTTTTTATTGCTTCGTTTGCAATCGTTAATGAATTTTTTACCTTAGCAAAATCTAGGGGTATCAAAATATTTTCTAAAGCTGTCATAGTGGGGATCAAATGAAATGACTGAAATACTATACCAATGTTATTTCTTCTATAAACACTCAGTTGATCCTCATTCATGGAGGATATATCTTGCTTATTAACAAGAATTTTTCCTGAAGTTAACCTCTCAATACCCGACATAACCATCAGCAAAGAAGTTTTCCCTGAGCCAGATGGACCCACTATTGCTACTGATGTACCTTCGTATATTGATAAACTCAGGCTATGCAAAATATTAACATTACCTGAAGGCCCTTTTAGTGATAGATTAACATCTATTAACTCAATTGATTTATGAAAACTATCACCTAGAGTATTATTATTCATGAAAAAAAGCCCGTACAAAAAACAGTTATATTTTTCTTATTTTATCGTATTTATTTTTGGGATATTAATTCCTAATAATATTACTGCAACAAATATTTATGAAAATAAAAACTCAAACAGCACATTAACTAACGATTACAATAAAAGAAAAATTCTGATTTTAGGCGATAGCTTAACAGCTGGATACGGTTTAGAAGACATAAACGACTCTTTCCCATCAAAATTAGAAAAAAAACTTATTAGCCTTAACTACAAAGTGGAAATTATTAATGCTGGAATCTCAGGGGATACAACGACTGGAGGCTTGTCCAGGCTTGAGTGGTCATTAGACGATAGGCCTGATGCAGTAATTATAGAACTGGGAGGAAATGACGGATTAAGAGCTATTAGTCCAACACTCACTTATCAGAATTTAGAGAAAATAATTAAAGTGCTTGAAGAAAGGCAAATTCCAATCTTACTTACTGGGATGATGGCTCCCCCAAACCTGGGAAAGGAATACATAGAAAGATTCTATAACAACTATAAGAGATTAGCATCCTCATATGATGTAGTTTTCTATCCATTTTTCCTAGAAGGAGTTGCTGGCGAAGAGGCCTTAAACCAGCCTGACCTAATACACCCCAACCCAAGAGGAGTAGATGTTATAGTCGAGAATATTCTTCCTTTTGTAGAAAAATTAATTAAACGTATTGGTATAAAACAAAAGTAGAATATTTTTTCTACTTACTAAGGTCCATCCATATTCTGCGCTTGAGGAAATAGGCCAAAAGGGTAAAAATAAAAGTAAATATTATAACCCTTATACCTGTCCTCTTTCTAACCTCCAAAGTAGGTTCTGCCGCCCAGTGAAGAAAAGCGGTAACATCTAGAGCCATCTGAGACTTTGAAGATATTGTACCATCAGCATACTCGATCAACTCATCGTAAAGTTGCTGAGGCATCGCAATTTGGTTACCTTCATAAAACTTATTGTAATACATCCCATCCATCAACTGTCCCTCAAACTCAGGGGGAGGATCAACGTAGCCTACCATTAGATTATAAATATAGTCTGGACCACCTGCCCTTGCTTTAGTAATTAAGGATAAATCTGGCGGCAAAGCACCGTTATTGGATGCTCTGGCAAACTGATCATTAGGATATGGGTTAGGAATTCTATCAGCAGGTATGGCTGGACGATCATAAATATCACCTTGGTCGTCACAACATTCTTCTACAATATACTCAGATGCAAGGAACTTAACTTGATCTTCACTATATCCTAAAGCTTGAAGATTCCTAAAGGCTATGTAATCAATTCCATGGCATGATGCACACACTTCTCTGTAAACTTGAAAACCTCTTTGTAATTGCTGGCGATCAAATTTCCCAAAAAAGCCATCAAATGTCCATTCTTGATGTTCCAATTCGACATTAGAACCTGCTGCAAGAGAGTCATTGTTCAAAAAACAGTTGGAACCTAGGACAAATAAACAGAAAAAAACAAACCAAAAATATTTCATAAGCCTACTCCGCTGGCTGTGTTGTTACCGGTTGGCTCAAGCTAACGGGAAGCGGCCTCGGTGTTTCTATCCAGCCTACAATAGGCAAGAAGATTAGGAAATGAAGAAAATACCAAGTTGTACCTAACCTACTAAGAATTAAAGGAAGGCCCTCAGCCGGCTGTCCTCCACACCAGGTTAATAAAATACAGTCAACTATCAAAATCCAAAAAAGAACTTTGTATATAGGACGAAATGTTGCAGATCGAATCTTTGAAGTGTCTAACCAGGGTAAAGCAAATAACAAAAAAATAGAACCAAACATCATCAATACGCCGATTAGTTTATCGTCTATAGACCTCAAAATGGCATAAAACATTAAAAAATACCACTCAGGTACTATATGAGCGGGAGTTGATAAGGGATTAGCTGGTATATAATTATCTGGATGACCTAATGCATTAGGATACCAAAAAACAACTGTAAAGAAGAATAAAAGAAACACTCCCAAACCAAATAAATCTTTTACAGTATAATATGGGTGGAAAGGGATCTTATCCTTTGCTGAGGCCTCAATACCCGTTGGGTTATTTGAACCCGATACGTGCAAAGCCCAAATATGAAGAATTACTATACCAGCAATTAGGAATGGAAGAAGATAGTGAAGTGCAAAAAACTTATTTAAAGTTGGATTGCCAACCGAAAAACCTCCCCAAAGGAAAGTTACAATTTCATCCCCAATAATAGGAATTGCAGAAAAAAGATTTGTGATTACTGTTGCACCCCAAAAACTCATCTGACCCCAAGGCAAAACATATCCCATGAATGCGGTCGCCA
>CACGTM010000036.1 GCA_902575965.1 uncultured Alphaproteobacteria bacterium
TTGGATTTACAAAGTTTTCTGCCCTTGGAATTGAAGAACAGCGCGTGAATGTTCTCATTGACTTTGTCTCTAGTCAAAAAGAATGGTCTGGATTAGGACACGGCTACAAAGTTGATACAAAAGTAGTTATCTATGAAAAACTAAATGCACTAATAGTACCTATAAGTGCATTATTTAGAGCAGAAAATGAATGGGCAGTCTTTGTAAATATTAAAAATAAGGCAAGATTGAAAAAAATTAAGATAGGGAATAAGAACTCTCTAGATGCAGAGATTATTTCAGGCCTTAATGAAGGGGATCAAGTGATATTACACCCATCTAATTCGCTTGAAGATAACAAGTTTATAAGAATAAGACAAAGCTTATAAATTACAAGCTTAATCAAAAATTTTACCTGGGTTCAATATACTGTTAGGGTCTAGAGATCTTTTTAAAGTTTTCATAAGATCTATCTCCTGCTTGTTTCTAGTCATTTTCAAATAGTCTTTTTTTTCAGTACCTATTCCATGCTCTGCTGAAATTGAACCTCCTAGATCACTAATTATCCCATATATGATATTATTGACCTTTCGATGAGACTCATCATGATCATCACCCACTGATACAACTAAATGCAAATTTCCATCACCAAGGTGTCCAAAAATCAATGTTGTAGAGTCCTTGAACATTGATCCCATTTTCTTTTTGGTTTCATCTGCGAAGAACTCCATATCTTTAATTGGCATTGAAACATCATAGGTAAATATTGGGGAAAGCTTTTTAAAAACCTCATAAACATCCTCTCTTATAGCCCAGAGTTTTTTTCTATCAGTATCTGACTTTGCAATAACAACATCCTCTATAAGTTTATTGTTTAAAGCAAAACCCAGAGCATCAGTAAATTTTTCTTGGTCTTTAATTGGGTCTGAGCCCAACATTTCAATTAAAACATAATATTTATATTTAGAAGTAAGTGGCATTTGCATTGATGGATAATTACTTTTTACACAATCATAATAATCTGACCACATAACTTCAAAAGCGCCCAATCCACCAGATAACTCTTTATCAGTATAAGTTAGAAATTCTTTAAGAGAATCAAAATTGTCAATCCCTACAAATGCAGTGGAGAAGCTATTTGGCTTAGGATAAAGTTTGATAACACATTTTGTGATAATGCCAAGCGAACCTTCCGAACCAATAAATAACTGTTTTAAATCATAACCGGCATTATTTTTAATCATTCTATTCATAGACGAAATAATTTCACCATTTGCCGTAACTGCCTCAAGGCCTAGAACAGAATACCTTGTCATTCCGTATCGAATTACCCTATTACCACCTGCATTCGTACTTATAAGGCCACCCAATGTTGCGCTACCACGCGCACCTAAATCAACAGGTAGCATACAATCTATCTCATCAACTTTCTCTTGGGCATGTTGAAGAATTACCCCTGCCCCAGCAATTAATACTCTATCAACTGGATCAATCTCATAGATTGTATTTAACAACTCTAGAGAAACAATTATATCACCAGAATTTGTATCCCCACCACCAACTAATCCACTCATTCCTCCTTGAGCAACCACAATCCTTTTATTGTCATTGCATACCTTTAAAATCGAAGAAACCTCTTCAGAGTTAACTGGGCGGAGTAAACATTCAGCTCTACTAAGTGATTTATTTTTACCTAGGTATTTTATAGGAATTTTATCACCAACTTTTATCCTATTTGGCTCAATTATAGTTTTAAAAATATCAACAATATCGGTCATTATTCTTTATCAACCAAAATACTTTCAGCTAAATCATTCCATACTTGCATATTAACAATTTTAGCATTCTCTATAACAAAACGATCTATGTACCTCACATTTTTTATCTCTTTACCATCATTCATAATTCCGTCAAGAATACCAATTGAATAAATAGTGCTCTTATTACCTTCTTTGATTTCATCAAAGGTAGAAAATGTTTTTTTTACAAACTTATATCTTGTCTTAGACCACTCTGCCAAAGAGTCTAAATCTTTAATAAACTTACCACCAGGAAATATCATTATTGATGAAGGACTAAGATACTTTTTTGCTTGAATTAAGTCCCTATTTTCAACGGCATTAAGAAACGATTTTACAATTTCTAAACTCACATCAAATCACTCCTTCTTTAAGCATTTTCTCAATAACCTGCTTCTGTCTTTTTACAAAAAAATCTCTGTTTGGAATTTCTACCTCATTCCCTTTTAACATCGCGTTTGGAACCAATGATGAAGGTTCGTTATAAAACTCTGCATAAAGATTATAAGGTTGTCGGGATAAAATATTTGTCATACCTGTTCTTTTTCTTGCTTTTCTGAGGCCATCAATATCTAGAATTGCATTAGCATTATAAGTTTCACCCACATTTGCCTCTGCAATAACCAAACCTTTGTAGTCAACAATTTTTGACATTCCAGATGTTCCATCTGGGGGTAGTTTAATCCCTTGAAGACTCGCTGAATTAGCAGAAACCACGTAACACATATTTTCAATTGCCCTTGCCCGTCTACAAATCTCTTTAGGAGTCAGAGATGGAGATCCAACCTCAGATGTTGAGTGACAAAGAATTTCCATCCCTTTTTTTGAAAGGCATTTTGAAATTTCTGGATATAATATTTCTTCTGAGGCAACGCATCCTATTCTTCCTATCGCTGTATCAACAACTGGAAAAATAGCTTCTTTACCATAATGATCTATATATTTATCCCAAACATCGTAAGGGCTTGGTGCAAACAGCGAAATCAATCTTCTATATCTTAGTATGACTTTGCCATTTGGACCAATTACAAATGAGGTTTGAAAGTAAATTTCAGAAAAGTTAGTATCAACTTCATATACATTTCCTGAAATAAAGCATTTGCTATCATCAGCTATTTTACATAATTGATCATACTCAGGACCATTCATCTCAATGGCAGCTAATTCTTTCCACCTATCAATGGACTCACCCATAGGAAAGCTTGATAGAAAATATTCGGGCAAAACATACAGTTTTGGCTTTAAACCATTAAAACTTGTTAAAAAAGGGTCAATAGACTTAATATACGTAGAAATCTTATTAATTTTATTACTCATCAAAATAGATGACTCTTCCCTGTTCTTACAGGCATTAACTGCATCGCTGCTAATTTGCAAAGAAACAGCAATAAAATTGTCTATTGTATCTACCATCATTATATCTCCTGAGGTATATTTAATAAATAAATCACTCTGTTTTTAATCATATACCTATAGGTACACCAAATGTCAGAAACTTTACATCGAAAAGTCGTATTAAATTCATACCCAGACGGCATGCCAAAACCGTCAGATTTTAGAATTGAAGAAAGTTCTATACCTGAAATTGGCGAGGGAGAGATACTAATCAGGACTTTATATATTGGCTTAGAGCCAAGAATTCGCCTTATGATGAATCCAACTAATGAAGAAAACAAAGCAATGCGCCCTCACGGTGCAATGACAGACATTGGAAAGGTTATTCCTGGAACAATACTTGGAGCAGTAGTTAAATCAAATAATGAAAATTATAATACAGGAGATGTTGTTGAAGGTTTCCTCGGATGGCAAAACTATATAGTTACTGACGGTAAACCTCATCCAACGAATAATCCCGAAGGAGTTGTTGTTTGTGATACTAGCTTGGGAGAACCTGTACATCACATCGGTCCGCTAGGTGCACCAGGCCTGACATCTATTTTGGCCCTAAAACACGAGGGCAAACTTCAGCCTGAAGAAACTATGGTAATAACAAGTGCCGCAGGAATGGTTGGTTCAATCGCAGGTCAACTTGGGCTGCTCTGCGACGCATGGGTTGTTGGACTGACTAGCAGTGATGAAAAATGCAAATATTTGACCGATAAACTTAATTTTGATGTTGCAATCAACTATAAAACTGCAAATGTAGAAGAAGAAATAAAAAGAGCGTGTCCAGATGGTGTTGACTATTTTTTTGATAATACTGGAGGAGACCTAGCAGATATCATTAAAAAACAACTTTCAAAAGCAGGACGAGTTACTCGATGCGGTATAATTGCGAATTACAATAAAACAGGTTGGAATCAATCAGAACAATTTTCTGGTCAGTTTTCTGTCCACAACCATGTAGATGAGTATTCTGAAGCAAGAAAAACAATTAGTGATCTTTTAAGAGACGATGCCTTAGAATATGAACTTAAAGAGTTTGATGGCCTAGACTCAGCGCCAGATGCTTTTATTCAACTACTGGAAGGAAAGAATATTGGTAAGTGGGTTATAAAGGTATCCTAGAGTTTTCTATTTTGCACCTGTATTTACTTCAAGATATCGAATTAGAGCTTTCCTATCACTTTCTTTCCTCACACCGGCAAAAGCCATTCTATTTCCTGGGAGGAAGTCCTTTGGTTTAACTAACCACTCGGTTAAATTTTCAGCGTTCCATACTATTTCAGAATTTTTAACTGCATCAGAATATCTAAAACCCTCTTTTGCACCAGCCGAACTTCCAAACATTCCATATAAGTTGGGACCAACTTTGTGTCTCGCGCCTTCCTCCAATGTATGACATGATCTACATAAAACAAAAACTCTTTTTCCTCGTTTTAAAAGCTGTTCTTCGCTCATTTCTGTTTCTTGAGAGAAAGAGGGACTAAAGTTCGTTAAAAGTATTAAAAATGCTATTAGCAAAATAGAAAGCTGGGTTCTCATTTATCTATCCAATTAAATTATCCTATGGAGATCTATAATATTTTTTCACCAAAAGAGCAATAAAACATGTTCACTATACGGTTAATATTAATGTAATTTAACCTTTTTATGATCTGTGTTATATATATCCACGTAAAAAGTGCAGTAATTAAGGCAGTTTTCTGGATGACTTTTTTATATAACAGGGGCAATTATCTTAATTCTTTTTCATAAATTAAATTAAGAGAAAAGATGAAAATCAAAGATTTCTTCAATAGTTTACTGAAATTAAAACGATCACAATTAACCTCAATAGCGATAATACTACTTGTGCTATTGTGGATTGGCTCTGGCCTCCTTACGGGAGAAAATAATACAAATACCAAAAATGCTAATGCAAACCGGCCCTCACCCCAAAAAGAGATTTCGATACCCACAGTTAGAGTTTTATCAACTAAAGCTGAAGCTTTCAAAACAAATATAAAAGTTCAGGGAAGAACTATAGCTTCTAGGGAAGTTATTCTTAAGGCTGAAGTTAGGGGAAAAATTGAAGAACTTTATGTTGAAGAAGGACAATCAGTAAGAAAAGGTGAGCCTATTGTAAAAATTGCAACAAATGATAGAGAAGCAAGGTTTAAAGAAGCTAAAGCTGTTCTTCAACAAAGAAAAATACAAGTTGAGGCTGCAAGAAAATTAGCTAAAGAGAGCTTTGGTACCCAAGTGAGGTTGGCTGAGGCAGAAGCCCAATTTAGAAGAGCTGAGGCAGATGCTGTAGCCTACGAACTAGAATTTGAAAATACAACAATAAGAGCACCCTTTGATGGAATATTTAATACAAAAAAAATTAATATAGGAGATATCCTAAACCTAGGAGGTGAGATAGGCACTATAGTTGATTTGGATCCAATCAAAGTTACTGGACAAGTTTCTGAACAAAATATCAGCGGGTATAAAATTGGAATGCCGGGTTCAATCGAACTTATTAATGGGAATACCTATCAAGGAACTATAAGTTATGTTTCCTCTGTATCTGATGATAAAACAAGAACTTTTAAAATTGAATTAACAATTGATAACCCTAACTCACAAATACTTGGAGGACTTGCAGCTCAATTACAACTTCCTAAAAGTGAAACTCTTGCTCACAAAATTTCTCCCTCTGTCCTATCTTTAGCAGCAGACGGTAGGATAGGAGTTAAAACTGTCAATGATTCTAATATTGTTAAATTTTGGAATGTTAAAATTTTAGACGACGGACCTGATGGGACTTGGGTCTCTGGTTTACCAAATAACTCCACAATTGTTGTTGTAGGACAGGATTTAATTCAAGATGGTCAAACTGTGAAACCAATTCAAGTTTCTGAGATATTAGACAGTAAACTAAATAAAGAAGAAATAAATCAATGAAAAAAATAATTGCATTAGCAGCCTCTAGATCTAAAATCGTTTATGCCTCCTTTATACTTTTAATTTTAAGCGGAATAACCGCTTTCAATAATATCCCAAGAGAAACGCTCCCTGAACTAGCAATCACAGTTATTTATGTATCTGTAGGATTAGAGGGTGTATCACCAGAAGATTCAGAAAGACTTGTAGTGCGTCCATTAGAAGAAGAGCTTCAAAATCTCGAAGGCTTAAAGGAAATGAGGTCTACTGCATTCCAAGGGGGTGGTAATGTTATACTTGAATTTTATAGCGGAATTGATGCTGATCAAGCCATTCAGGATGTAAGAGCTCAAGTTGACAGAGCAAAACCGGAATTGCCTATTGACGCTCTTGAACCAAGAATCAGTCAAGTTGATTTTACGCAAAGACCTATTTTTTCTGTTGCACTTTCAGGCAGTCTTCCAGAAAGGACCTTAGTCAATTTGGCAAAGGACTTACGTGATGAGTTTAGAAAAATTCCTTCTGTTCTTAACTCAGAAGTGCAAGGTGCCCGAGAAGAGCAAGTTGAAATAATAATTGATCCTCTTTTAGTCGAACACTACGGATTAAATCAGGATGAACTTTTTAGAATTTTTAGCAGAACAAATAGATTAATTGCTGCCGGAAACCTCGATACAGGTAATGGTAAATTTGCTGTAACAGTGCCAGGACTTTTTGAAACAACACAAGATATTTACAATGTTCCTGTAAAATCTACTGAGCAAGCAGTAATTACACTTGGTGACATTGCAGATATTAGAAGAACATTCAAAGAAAGAGAGTCTTTTGTAAGAATTAATGGAAAACAATCTATTGCTGTTGATCTAAGCAGAAGACCAAATGCAAATGTCATTAACACAATCATAGAAGCAAAAAAAATAGTTGAACAAAAAAGTAAATCGTGGCCTGAGGGACTTGATGTTAATTATCCAGTAGATGATACCGAGAATTTAGTTTCAAGATTTAGCAGCCTTCAAAACAGCGTCATAATAGCAGTTCTTATTGTTATGTCCATTTGCATGGGATTTCTTGGCTTCAGGTCTGGTCTATTAGTTGGAGTAGCAATACCTGGTGCATTCCTAACAGGTATACTGGTTTTGGCATTGCTTGGTTATAGTATAAATGCTCTTGCTTTGATCGGTTTAGTGATATCAGTTGGCATATTAGTTGATGGTGCAATAGTAGTTGTTGAAAATGCAGAGAGACTTAAAGAAGAAGGTATAGAATCTCAAGATGCATATGTTCAGGCAGCTCAAAGAATGGCGTGGCCTATAATTACATCAACAATTACAACTCTTATTGTTTTTCTTCCACTTTTGTTTTGGCCAGGAAACACTGGTGCTTTCTTCAAATACTTACCTATAACACTAATAAGTGTTCTATCTGCTGCCCTTGTAATGGCCTTGATATTTGTTCCAGCGATTGGCGCAAGTCTTAAATCAAACATAAGAAATACTGATGCTGTAAGCACTGATAATTTTATAAGTAGAAATTATACTAAAGTTCTGGAAAGAGCTGTTGATAATCCTGGTAAAGTAGTCTTTAGTACTTTTCTTTTCCTAATTATCATACAAATTGCGTACTCAAAATTTGGACAAGGTATTAATTTTTTTCCTGCACAAGAGCCAGACTCCGTAACTGTTGCTGTCCATGCCCGTGGAAATTTATCTCTTAAAGAACAAGATGCACTTGTAAGAGAAGTTGAAAATGAAATTATTGGTCTACCAGGTATAAAATATATATATGCAAAATCTGGAAGGTCGCCAGGTGCTGGGGCTTCTTTACCTGCTCCAGACTCTATTGGCGATATAGAAGTTGACTTCCTTGCCTGGAATGAAAGAATACCAAGTCTTGAAATCATTGATGAAATCACAAACCGAACAAAAACAATACCTGGGATTGAAGCTATAATTAAAAAAGGAGGCCATGGGCCTCAACTTGGACAAGCCATACAAATTGAAGTTAGCTCTTTAGATGATGTCGCCCTTATGAAGACTGTCGCTATTATTAGAGAAGGCATGGAAGAATTAGGTGGCTTTATTTCAGAATCTGACACTCGCCCCTTACCTGGTATTGAATGGCAGTTAAAGGTTAATAGATCTGAAGCATCAAAATTTAATGCAGACATTGCAACTATTGGTCAATCAGTTCAACTAATAACAAAAGGCTTGAAGCTTGCAGAATACAGACCTGATGATAGCGAAGAAGAAATAGATATTGTAGTAAGATATCCAGCTTCAAGTCGTTCTATAAGAAATCTTGATCAAGTGAGAGTAGAAACAGGACAAGGTCTTGTACCAATTAGTAATTTTGTTAAACGTGTCCCAGTACAACAAGAAGGTGAAATTCAACGAGTTGATGGAGTAAGAACGATAAAAGTTTCTGCTGATGCACAAAAAGGAACATATTCTGGGTACCAAGTCATACGTCTAAAACAATGGTTGAGATCACAGGATTTGCCAGAGAATATTAATATCCTGTTCAAAGGTGAGGAAGCGGACTCTTCAGAAAGTAGTAATTTTTTGAGAAATGCGTTTATTGTTGCAATCTTTATGATGGGCATTGTCCTTCTTTTACAGTTTGATAGTTTTTATTCTGTCTTTGTTGTTTTAACAGCCGTGGTATTTTCTACCGCTGGCGTATTTTTAGGCCTACTAGTGACAGGTTCAAACTTCAGTATAACAATGTCAGGAATAGGAACTATTGCCCTTGCGGGTATCGTCGTTAATAATAATATTGTACTTGTTGATACATTTAATAGATTTAATGATGGCTCTTTATCACTAAGACAAGCAATAATTAAGACAGGTGTTGATCGGTTCAGGCCAGTCCTTCTAACTACAGCAACTACAGTACTAGGCTTAGTGCCGACTGCTACAATGCTAAATATAAATTTTATTGAAAGATCAGTTACTTTAGGTGACCCAGTTACATTGTGGTGGAGTTTTATGACTCAGGCCATAATATATGGACTCATATTTGCCACTGTTTTAACTCTTATTGTAACACCATGCATGTTAATGGCTAGAAAAACAATGCAAGAATGGTCCATACAAAAAATAAATGATCTTAAAGAGACTATTAAAGGATATAATAGTTCTGCAGCTGCATATCTAAGAAATAAATAAAAAAATTATTTTTTGAATGTTTCTGATTCTTGTTCAAGCTGAATAACCAAGTCTCTACAAAGACCAGCTGAAACTAATAATTCTATTACCAAAAAGCCTGGGGCCATAAATACTTGTAGTGCATTATCAAGGAATGCGGGTTTTCTTTTCTCAAAAACATGACCTAAAAATTGTAAAGCCCAACCAAAAACAAAACAAAATATAGCAATAATCAATGAATTACCCAGGTATCCTAAAATAATATATTGTGAAAACCAATATAAAGGAAAATATAATACAATAGAGACAAAACCCATTATAGGGATGAATATTAAGTATAATAATAAAAGAGAAAAAAATAAGAAATCACCCAATGATATATTAAGGTTATTTATATTTAAAACTGAAAATTTAGATAAAAAAACTAATACGGCAAGAAGGATAAGAGGAACACCAACGAAATGGAGAATGCAATTATAAGGATTCTTATGATAGGCGAAATACATACCCATTTGTTTTTTAAACCAAGAATTTGACATCTTATATTCCTATTATTTTCTATTTAATGGTGATGCCTGAGTAGGATCAGATCCAACTAATTTTAATTTCTTTTTCCAGTTTTTAGGATTATTCTTTTTATCCTCAACTATTTCAATTGTTTTATCATATGCATCAATATTGTTTAAAACACCAACCAATACTTTTGCAACATCAGCTCGTTCAATAAATCCCGTCTTAAGCTCTCTAGAACCTTTAATTATTATATCGTTTTTTCCACCATCACCTTGACCTAAACCACCAGGTCTAACAATTGTATAAGTGATACCACTATCACGAATATAGTCTTCTCCAAGCCACTTCCACATATGAACATTATCACAGAACTCATTAAGCTTGACCTCAGCAATACCTGCATTAATTGATGATGTTAAAACAAAATGCTTTATGCCATAATCTTTTGCTATACCAGCTAAATTAACTACACCCTGATAGTCAATATGACGTGAAGAGGTTGGACCTCCTGGATCATAACATGATCCACCAATAGTAGAAATTACATAGTC
>CACGTM010000037.1 GCA_902575965.1 uncultured Alphaproteobacteria bacterium
ATAAACATTAGCTGTATCAAAAAAATTGATGCCAAGGTCAACAGCTTTTTTCATCAATCTCATAGATTGATCACTGTCAATAACCCAATCTCTCCATTCTGAAGAACCGAAACTCATACACCCTAAAATAACTTTAGACGCTTTGAGCTCAGTGTTTCCTAGGAAATTATATTTCATCTAATTACCCTTAACTTTGAAATTAAAGTCTTCAAAGCTCTAAGTACCTCTTTTGCCATCCGTTAATAAGAGGATGTTTTTGGTCAACACTAGAGTTACTCTTTAAACCGATAGCATTCATCATTGACCAAGCAAGACACATATTTGAAGTAAATACAATAATATTACTTTCTTTCATAATTTTTTCAACAACACCTAAGCTCGGCATACCTGTTCCTGTCAAAAACAATGCATCGACGTTATTTAGGTCAACTTTATACAATGTTTCCAATGCATCCTTAGAAGTTAACTCATAAATAGCTCTTGTATCTTCAGAAGAAATTTTAATTCTTGTTGCACTTTTTACATCCAAGCCCCTACTAACCCAGTAATCTTTGCACATATCAAC
Source organism: uncultured Alphaproteobacteria bacterium (assembly GCA_902575965.1). Taxonomy (GTDB): domain Bacteria; phylum Pseudomonadota; class Alphaproteobacteria; order Rhodospirillales; family Rhodospirillaceae. Next base: position 566 of record CACGTM010000037.1, read on the forward strand.
TGACCACTGTGGGTAGGGAGCCCCTATAGCAATTTTAGAAATTTGCAAAAAATTCATTGCCTGTTCAATTGCTAAACCTGCAGAAATAACTGGATATCCTTTTTCATTGGATAAAAGATCTAAGGCTTTATCTTCCTCATCCCTTCCAACGAGATAAGTAGCCGCTGTACAGGCAAAGCCACAAACATCCAACTTAAGAGTATCATATGTTAATAGAGTTTCACCTAGGCTATTAAAATACTCTAAATACCTCTCTTTAGGATCTTTTCTTTTACTAACAAGACGAGAGGTAATTATAGAAACTTTTTTTGGAAGAAGTGCATACATCTCTGGTTCAACTGTTGGGTTTGCTTGTGGAACAGAAATTCCCACTCTTGCTAACGAACCATAGTCCCTTATCACTGACATATTTAAAATCCTCCAACCTGCATCTTATTGATTATCAATACCATTTAGAATTAAATTTATAAAGTATGCATCATCCCATGCAAAATTTATCTCACCTGACCTATATATGCTTAATCTTTCTGAAGGAATAAAATAGAGTCTTTGTCCTCCTCTCCCTTCAATAAAAAAAACATCTTCTTTTAAATAAGGAGAGGAGACTGGAATAATTCTCCCTGAAGGCTTACTAAGTAATCTTCCTCCAGAGAAGGGAGATCCTCTCCAAATATGCATCGCAAAATTTGGATTCGTACTAGAACCTCTCAACATAATTTTAATCCATTTTTCTGAAATCACCTGAACACCATCAAGCTTTCCTTTGTTAGCAAGCATTGACCCTATGCGGATCCAGTCCATGGCTTTTGTCTGAATACAACAGAAAACTCTTGCGTCTCCATCCTTTCTATCAAGTCTTACTTGAGCAAAACTTCCCGAAAGAGGCTTCCATAAATTTTCTCTTAAGAATTCTGAATATCTTTTCCCAGATGATTTAGTCAGTACAGAATGTAAAGCCTGACTATTAATATGATTAAAATCAAAAGAAGATCCTGGCTCAAATGCATATTCAATTTTTTCCACAAGGCTAAAAATATTTTCTCCAAAAAAAAGCCTTTGACCAGGGGAGAAAGGACTATTGTTATATTCTATCTGCTTGAGACCTGAAGTCATGTAAAGAAGATTACCGATAGTTATTTCTTGCCTCTTATCACCTTTCCATTCAGGAATATAATCAGAGGCTCGAGTATCAATTGATGGAATTAAATTTTTATCTAAAGCAATTACTGTAGCAATACCCAAAATACCCTTATGCATTGACTGTGAATCGATAATAGTATTCCGGTTATATCCCTCTTTATAATATTCCAGCTCCAAAGATTCATTACGAGAGATTAATAAGGCTAAACTATTAAATGACTTTGCATATTCTACAGCAGACTCCAAAGTATCATCGCTAATTGTCCTATTATCAGTTTTTGTAATTGATAAAGGTATTAATTCCCTATTTTCAATAACTTCAATTGGAGAGTACCACTGCCAAGAAGTAAGCACCTCACTATCAGCTGGCCGTTTAAGCCACCTTAGCCAAAAAGTATGATCAATATAAAGATAGAAGCTCAGTGGAATAACAACAAAAAAGGGGATAAGGTATTTTTTAAACAAGTCTTTGCTCCTATAATAACCTAACAAGTGTAAATAAATCATTAACGGTTGTAATAGTCTATAAAAATGGAAACATACCTTATGAAACAAAAATCTATTATTATTATATCTATATCAATAATTATAAATTCTATTCTATTTTCTAATTCAAATGCGCAGCTTTTTGGGGCACCTGAAAAACACTTTGATGAATACGAAAAACCACCAAAGCCTGATTACAGTAAACACTCAAGTTGGGCAGCTCTTCCAGATAGACAAGACGCTGCTGATATATTCCCTGAAAACTCTTTATATGAAGAAAATCAATCTAATGCAAAAGTTGATGTGTTCTATATTCACCCCACAACCTACCAAAATGCAAAAAATTGGAATCAAGATATTAATCTAGAAAAGGTTAACGACTGGACTGACCTGAGCCGTGTTTCTCGTCAAGGCAGTATTTTTAATGCATGCTGTAAAGTATTTGCACCAAGATACAGACAAGCTGCCTTCGGAGCAACATCATCAAAGGAAAGCGGAAAGCTTGCATATGACTTCGCCTACCAAGATGTGCTAAGTGCATGGAAATATTACATTAATAACTTCAACCTTAACCGTCCGTTTATAATTGTTGGCCATAGTCAGGGGGCACTTCATGCCTTCACCTTAATTAAGGAAGAAATTGATAAGTCAAAATATTTTAAAAATATGGTTGCTGCATATATTATTGGGATACCTGTGTTAAAAGGACAGATTGAGTCTTCTATGCAAAATACTTCAATATGCAAAAAAATATCTGACATAAACTGTATAATCTCTTGGAATACTTTCAGTATGGGTTCTGATGCTTCAATTTATAAGAAAATGGCGGTATCTCGTCTTGGTGAAGGACTTGAAGCAAAAGCAGACAAGAGCCTAGTATGCTGGAACCCAACATCAAATTACATTGATTCAAACAAAATGAAACCAAATATATCCAATTTGGGGCCTGTGCCCACAGCTAAAAAAGAGGGGGAACTGCCTGATTTAGCTAAAAAAATCAAAGCTAAATGTGATGATGGTATTTTATTTGCCTCTCCACCTAATTCTAAAGAATTTGATTTATTTACCCTACCAGGAGGAAGTCTTCATATGCACGATATGGAGCTTTTCTATGAAAATATAAGAATAAACTCTATTCTGAGATCAAAATACTACGCTGTAAATTAAATTATTTACTTACAAAGGGTTAGTGGATGCCAAAAATAATTATTTGTTAAGAATTATATTGAGAAAGCTTCCTCTTTGGTGAGTTTTAATGTAAAAAATCTATATAAATAATAAAATAAGACAAAAAGTTTAGTTAACTTATTCCGTCCTCAGGGATAGATAGAATTATCAAGGGCGGTCTTGTTTTGAGGGGAAAATGATGGCAGAAACTTATAAAGTTGCCATTATAGGATCAGGACCAGCTGGATCAAGTGCCGCAGCTAGGGCAGCCAAGCTAGGCATGAGTCATATATTGATTGAGAGACAAGATCATATCTCTGATACAATCTTTAAGTATCAGAAAGGTAAGTTTGTCATGTCAACTCCTGATTTTTTGCCTCTGCGCTCTGATTTAAATTTTCAAGCCGGGAAAAGAGAAGAAATATTAGACGTTTGGAATAACGGATTAGAAAACTGTGAAGTTAATGTAAAGTTTAATGCTGAAGTAACAAACATAAAAAAAGAAAAAAACTTTACTATAACATATGCAGATGGAGAAACCTGTGAAGCTGAAAACGTAATTCTATCAATCGGCCTTCAGGGAAATATTAATAAATTACCATGTGAGGGGGCTGAACTTCCCTTGGTACAATATCAACTTGATGACCCAGAAGAATATGAAGCTGAAACCATTATAATTATTGGTGCAGGTGATGCAGCAATTGAGAATGCTGTTGCATTATCAAAACAAAATACTGTCATTATAGTCAATAGAAGAGCTGAGTTTGCCAGAGCAAAACAGGGTAACCTATCTTTGATAACTGAAGCGATTGAAAAAGGCAATGTAGAAGCCTACTATGAATCGTCTCCCATTAAGGTTGAAAAAGATTCTATTACATTAAAAACAGCAGATGGTGAAGCAAAAGTACCATGTGATAGAATTATTGCAAGATTAGGCGCGTCTGCTCCAAGACGTTTTGTTGAGTCATGCGGTGTTGATTTTCCTGATAAAGAAGAATTAAAAAAAGACCCAAAAAAAAGACCTGACCCTAGAGTTCTTCCTGAAGTTAGCGCTCAATATGAGTCAAATGTACCTGGTCTTTTTATTATTGGGGCTTTGGGGGGATACCCGTTAATCAAACAAGCAATGAATCAGGGGTATGAGGTTGTTGAATATATTGGGGGAAATAAAATTCCTCCGGCGGATGAACCTCTTCTTGTTGAAAAGTTTTCTGCCTTAAATAATCAAAATGTAGACGATGTATTAGAAACAATAAGAAAAAATCTTCCTATTTTTGCAAAACTCAACACACTTCTTTTAAGAGAAGCAATACTAGAGTCAAATGTTCACGCTTTTAAAAAAGGCGATACCATCTTTAAGCGTAATGATTACTCCAATACCTTTTATACAATATATGACGGAGAAGTTGGCATTCTAGTTGATCCAAATGACCCTTCACAAGTAGTAATACTTGATCAAGGAAATTTTTTTGGCGAAATGGGACTTATCTCAGGCAGAAGACGTGCTGCAACTGTAAAAGCAATAACTAATTGCATAGTTTTTGAGACCCCAAGAAGGACAATGCTAAAGTTAATACAATCAGTTGAAAGCGTAAAAGATAATTTAGATAAAGTCTCAATGCTTCGCCAAATTCAAACACACCTCGCCCCCGGTGTTGATGCTAGTGATTTACAAGAATTAATTGAGACAGCAGAAATAGAAAACTTTTCTGCAGGAGATGTCATTTTTAACCAAGGCGATGAAGGTGATCATATGCACCTTATCCGATCAGGATCATGTACAGTTTCTGTAAAAGTCGGAGGTAAAGACGTTGTACTCAGTTATGTCCCTTCGGGAAATTACATTGGAGAAATGGCTTTACTATCCGACCAACCAAGATCAGCAACTGTAAAAGCTGCTCATAATACCCAAACAATAAGATTAACCGGAAAAGCCTTCAAAGACGTTTTGAAAAAAAATAGTGGTATAAAAAATAGTGTTGAAAAGAAGTTTAAAGAAAGAATTAGTCAAAATGAAAAAATGGAGGGACAACCTGAGGCAGGAAATATTATTCAATTCTTAATAGAGCAAGGCGTTGGTGAAGGAACAGATGTTTTACTGATTGATGAAACTTTATGTATTCATTGTGATAATTGCGAAAAAGCCTGTGCAGAAACACATGGTGGTTTATCAAGATTAAATCGAGAGGCTGGCCCTTCTTATGCCTCTATACATGTACCAACTTCATGCAGACATTGCGAACATCCCCATTGTATGGCTGACTGTCCTCCCGATGCCATACATAGAGCACCAGATGGAGAAGTCTTCATAGATGATAGTTGTATTGGATGTGGAAACTGTGAGAGGAATTGTCCCTATGGGGTAATTCAATTGGCAGCGCCCCCTCCAGAAAGATTTAATTTATTCTCTTGGCTGTTGTTTAACAAAGGCCCGCCCCCAGGGGATTTAAGAAAATCAGCAGATTATAAAAACAAAAAAAAGAAAGATGAAAATCAAATTAAACAAGCCGTTAAGTGTGATATGTGTAAAGATATTGAAGGAGGAGCATCCTGTGTTAGGGCTTGTCCAACTGGGGCTGCTGCCAGAGTAAGCCCTGAGGAATTCATGTCCATGACAAGCCTTACAAGCTAGGAATAAAAAGTGCACGAATCCCTACTAATTTATAAAAAGTTTAAATACCTTAAATTGACTCTCACCACTGTCATTTTATCTGTCGTTTTATATTTGTATCACTCGCCTATTGGAAGCCCTAATGGGGGAACATGGTTAGGATACACACTTGGTACAACCGCTGCTTTGATAATGTTTTGGCTAGCATGGTTTGGTGCAAGAAAAAGATCCTACAAAAAATCAAAAGGGAATCTTGAGGAGTGGGCCTCTGCACATGTGTATCTGGGTTTAGCTCTAGTAGTCATATCTACTTTACATAGTGGTTTTCAGTTTGGGTTAAACATCCACACCATTTTATATTTCTTAATGATGATAGTAATAATTAGTGGGATTATAGGAGTTTATTTCTATCTAAAATTTCCAAGACTTATAACAAAAAATAGAAATGGCCTGACAACAGAGATGATGTTAAATCAAATTACTGAGATAGATGAAGATATAAGAGAACTCTCAATGTCTCTCGATGATTTTACTGTTGATTTAATGACAAAAGCTATTGAGGAAACAGTTATTGGAAAAAGTTTTATTATTAAGCTTAGAGGAGTTGATCCAGACTGCCCTACCACCTTAGCAAGAAAACATCTTAGGGAAACCTTCTTTTCTGAAAACAAAAAAACTGCAGAACAGCTTTTATCCAAACTAACCAGAAAAGAGAAAATTCTACATCAACTGAGAAAGGATCTTAAAATGAGATCTCTTTTGCAAATCTGGTTATATATACATGTGCCTTTCACATTTGCTGCACTGGCAGCATTGGTAATACATATTTTTTCCGTTTTTTATTATTGGTAGAATAAATTGAAAATACTTTTTTCACATATAACTAGAAAAAAACGTGGGGGCATTGCAACACGCAATGAGTATGCTGAAGCCGATACAATCACGATTGGTAGAAGTACAAGTTGCGAATTAAGTCTTTTAGACCCAAGAGTTCATCTTGAGCATGCAAAAATTATAAAAAAACTAGAGACTTATGAAGTAGTTGCAGCAGAAAATACGCTCTTAGAGGTGAATGGTGAACTTGTTGATAAAACGACTTTAAAAACTGGAGATACTTTTCTGGTTGGTCCATACAAAATTATTTTTGAAAGTCCTTCTAGTGACGTAGATCTTAAATTATCAATTGAACTTACTAAAAATCTAAGAAGCCAGGTCAGTGACCTAATCTCTAGATCTAATATTGATGCATCAAACTTTGGTATATCTAAAAGAACATGGTCATGGTCACTTTTCTCAATAATTACTGCACTGTTTCTTATAACTCCTCTCTTAGTAATAAATTCTTCGACAGAGAATTTAAGCAGCCTTGATCCAGAGGATCTAAAAATAAGCTCAACAGACCTTCTTAGCGTTTGGAGCACAGGTGAAATATCGTCTCCACATAATTTTTTTGCACATGACTGTGAAGTATGTCATGAGAAACCTTTTGTTCCAGTTCAAAATAATTCTTGTACTAAATGTCATGACGATATCCAACATCATGCAGATGCCAAACTCTTCCCAAGTGCAAGTCTAAGTGACTTAAGCTGTCAATCTTGTCATAAAGAACACCAAGGCAAAATAACCGTCGTAAAGAATAACCAAGATTTTTGTGCAAGTTGCCATGAATCAATCCAAGATGAATCAAACTCTCTACTTCGCAATGCCTCAGATTTTGGAAAAAATCATCCGCAGTTTAATCCTACTGTAATAATTGATAAAGATAAAAATACAAATAGAAGTCTTTCAATTGGGGGAGACCCTAAGCCTATTGAATTCTCCGGGTTGCTTTTTAATCACGCAGTTCACCTCAGAGAAACTGGTGTAAGACATCCTAATGATGGAATAATTGACCTAGAGTGTAAAGATTGTCATGTTTCTGATAGCGGTGGAGTTTCAATGTTACCAATTTCATTTAAAGAACATTGTAATAGTTGCCACAAGCTTTATTTCGACTCATCCCTACCTAATAGAGAATTATACCATGGAAATACAGATGAACTTTTCATCCAAATTGAAAATGTTTATAATTCTATTGCATTTCAAGGGGGGTATGCTGGGAAAGATGCTCCAAATATAATTAGACGACGAGCTGGTCAAATGCTGAATAAGACTGAGCGTATTGAGGCAGCAGAATGGGCAAAAAGAAAAAAAGATCAAGTCCTTGAGGGTCAATTTGGAAAGGATAGATGTGCCGTATGTCATATCATCCAAGACAACGAACAAAGATGGACAATCCAATCAGTAAATATAACAGATACGTGGTTTCCAAAAGCAAGTTTCACTCATGAAAGTCATGAAGATATGGATTGTACAAGTTGTCACGAAGCAAGTAAATCAAAGCAATCCATGGATGTAATACAACCTTCAATAGAAATTTGCCAAAGTTGTCATGGTGGTGAAAATGCTAAAACCAAGATTCCATCCACATGTATATCATGTCACGGTTTTCACTTTGAACATATGTCACCAATTTATCCTATTAAAGAAGTTAAAGCTAGAGAAGGCACAATACTTTCGAGCCTCTCAGAAAAGAATCTGGCTTTATTATTCAATAAAAGAGAAAATAATGAAATACCATAAAATTTTTTTAATGACTGCTATATTAGTCTTAAGCTTTTCTAAGGTAATAGTTGCTGAAACAGTAACATTAGAAGATGAGATAAAATTTTTGGGAAGATTGAACATTAATAACCTTGAAGATCAATTTTCAGTTAATGTAAAACTCAATGGCGATATTCCACTTGCAACATATGTAACCGCACGTTTTCAAAATAATCAGCCAAAACAAAGATTAGCTAATAGCTTATGGATAGATTGGAATGAAAGAGTCGAGACATTGCGCAGTAATAATTTTTTGCCAACTGAAAATGATACATTAATTTTTGATATTTTTGATGAGAGAATGGAT
>CACGTM010000038.1 GCA_902575965.1 uncultured Alphaproteobacteria bacterium
AAGTTTTAGGTGGGTATGTTCTGCCCATGGGTTTTAAGCTAATGGGAATAAACACCATCCACAATTTTTTGTAACTAAGGAATTAAATATGACTGAAGCATATCGAAATGGGTCTAAAATCTGGTACGAGGTAAAAGGAGAGGGAAATCCTCTTTTACTGATTGGAGGATTTGCGTTACTTCATAACCAGTTTGAATTTTGTGACCCTATTTTACAAAACTCAGGAATAAAAACTATTCACTGGAATTATAGAGGCAGTGGTTTGTCTGATTGGTCGTTAACCAAACCACTTACGCTTGAAGGGTGGGTTGAGGACCTAAAATTTACTCTTGATGAGGCTGGAATAGAAAAAACTAATATATGGTGTACATCTACTAGTACTCCAATTGGTATTCGTTTCGCTTCAAAATATCCTAATAGAATGAAAACATTAATCACTTATCCATATTATAAGGTAGATGATTACTGGAGAAATGTATTTCATGCTGCTTATTGGGTTGCACACGTATTTGGCATAACTCAACTTTCGCGAGTATTTGCTGGTGTTGTTCTTACTCCTGAAACATTATATGGACCTGAACATTTCAAATATGAAAAATGGGCAGCCCCAATTTACGAAAAGAATGTTAATATGACTACAATGAAAGAGCTAATGGATACTCTTTCTTCAATAGATCTAACAGGAGATGTACCTAGAATTAAATGTCCTACACTGTTATTAATGGGTAATGAGAGTGCATTAAATGATGAGGAATCAATGCAATCAGCAAGTTTTGATACCCTAGTAGGTGATTTTCTTAAATTAAAACCTGATGCAGAAGTTCAAGCAGTAAAAGGTGCAGGCAGTACATACTGCATGATAACAAATCCAGAGGAAACATGTGAATTGCTTTTAAATTATTTAAAAAATTATGAATAAAGATTAAGAGGGAGTATCAGCTATGCCAGTAAGTAGGGAAGATGGCCTAGACGTTTCAACAAGAAAATTAGAAGTATTAAGTGGAGAATTTGAACCAGGTATAAATAGAAGATTAATTTCCACAAATACCGATAATGGCGGCGGTCACATGGTCATAGAAATTCAAGCGGGCTGGTCAAATCCAAAAGGATATTGTAGTGCATCCCAAGATATTTATGTTCTTGAAGGTGACCTAACTGTAGGTAATGAAAAAATGATCTCAGGCTGTTATTCCTTCATACCTCAAGGTGTTTCTTATGGCCCATTTAAAACTGAAAATGGATGTAGGGCTCTTGTATTTTTTGGTGCACCTTATAATTTTATCAGATCAGATAATCATGCACCAAATACGGAAATTGATCGATTAAGGATGAATTTGAAAACATGGGATATACCCTGGGAAGATGCAATGAAAGACATGGTTGAAAAAACAACCTGGAAAAATCCAGAAACAGGCGAACCTGATAGACCTGCTGGTACTTTAGCAAAAATTCTTAGGTGGGACAAAGACCCTGAAGAACAAATTGCTCTAGTTCATCAACCTCCTGGAACCATTGACCCAGGCACTGAAGTTCATCCGCATAATGAGTGCTTATATTTAATTTCTGGTGATTGCTATATTGGATATACTTATGACAATAAAAATAGAAAAATGGAAGATAGAAAAATAGGTATAACAATTAAGAAGGACCATTATTTGTCAAGACCACCTGGGATATTTCATGGCCCTTTAGTTACACATGGTGGAGTATATTGGATGACTTATATGAGTGATGGTTATCATGGTATTTTTCACGATGTACCTGAATGGAGAGAAATGTCAGAAGATTATTTTTCAAAGGCAATATACAGGTAGCTAATGCTTAACAACCTGGATAAATAATTAGCTAAAAAAATATTTATGTCTATATTTACCGACCGTGATTAACCCAGTTGTTTACATACCCTTAGAGTTAAAGGCTAGAGACCTTGATTCTAGACTACTCTTAGCTGCTGAACTAATAAATAAAGACCTTAATGTTATTATTGGACAACAGTGGTCATTGTCAAAAAATATTTATAATGTACCGCGAGGACTTTTTCTCTTTAAGACCGTCAACGAAATTCAAGCAACTCAGATGTTAGATGCTGTTGATGCCGGTCATATAGTTACTTCTAGTGACGAGGAGGTTCTAGCATGTGCTTGTGATGAGTGTTTTAGGTCAGGTTTATGTCATACTGCAGCAAAAAATATGCATATATTTTTTGCCAATAATAAGAAACATGCTGATATTGTAAAAAATCAATATGAAGAGATGAGAGATAAAACATTCATAACGGGAAACCCAAGAATAGAAATTGCAAAAAAATGGGGTAAAGTGCTTTATCAAAAAGAAATTTTAAAAATAAAAAAAGAAATAGGTCCCTATTTTTTATTTAATACAAATTTTGGATGGGTAAATTCTATTTGGGGTGAAAATGAAGATCCTAGAGATATTGCGATAAGAACTGGTCACCTTGAACTAAATAATAAAAAAAGCATAGAGGCTTACGAGGACGAAATAGACTGGGAAAAATCTAATATGGCTGAGCTTGAAAAAGTTATTAGGTGGTTTACGAGTCTAGATACGCCATTCAAAACTGTAATTAGACCTCATCCAGCTGAAGATGCAACATATTGGAAAAAAAAATATTCGCACGAAGATATAGTGATTATTGAGAGTAGCCCACCCATTCCATGGGCCTTAGCCTCTGAAGCCCTAATACATACAACATGCACAACGGGATTCGAAGCGCAACTACTAGGTATACCATCACTAAGTATAACGCCAAGGGTTAATTCAAAATATCATGCTTACATCTTATCAAATTTAGTTAGCCCAACTGTAGAAAGTTTTGATGAGGCAGCTAGAGTAATATCAGAGTTTATCCATAGGAAGGATAATTTAATGGAAAATAATATTGAAAATAATATTAAATTAGAGGAGTTTTTTCCTAACCTTCACAATATGTCACCTATAAAGAATATCTCTGAAATTATCCTAAATATTATCCAAAAAAATACAGATAGTATTAATACAGACTACAAGTGGGCACTAAGGGAGAACTGTAACTGGTATAATTTTAAAAGAAGAAGAGAGTGGATAAACAAGTTTTCTGTTTCAACAGAAGAGATTGCTTCAAAAATAGAAATTATTGGAAATATTCTAAATATAAATAAAGCTATAAAGGTTCAAAAAATTGATGAGAGCTTATTCAATTTATGGGCAAGTTAACTCAATTTTGTAAAATTAGACTTATTATGTAAATAATAAAAAGTTGTCAAATAAAATATTTTGATCTCTTCATTTTATATTTAATAATTATGATAAATAATAAAAAAAATTAATAAAAATAAACTCTCTAAGAAGATATATAAATTATGTTATTATAACTATCTTAATTGTATAGGAATTCTTTTATGATGTCACTTCAGGCTTATTATGACACCAGATACGCTCCAATTACATTCGACTACGCCAACTTTCTTGTTTGTGCCGAAGCCTATAGGCAATCAATAAACCTACCCAGAATCAACTTACATGTAGTTGCATCAAGTTTTAGGGACATTTCTGTTAGAGATGTAAAATTCATGAATGATGAGAAATTTTGGCGAGTTAATCACATATTAATGCGTATACCAAATCTAATCCCATCTATATCTCAAGTCACTCTTTATAAAACTCCCCCTGAGACTCTTTTTTACCCAACTTTTCCATCAACCTATCCACCTAGAACACCGGAAGAGTCTCTTTCAGTGACCCCCTATTTAATGGATAGGGTTAGTAAATTTCATAATCTTGGCTGCAATGTTAGGCCTTTTAAAGCCTCAAATCATGCTAGGAAACTAGTAAAGGATTTTACTAGTGACAAGCCTTACTTCACAATCTCATTGAGGACAAGTAACTTTCAAATAGAGAGAAACTCAAATCTTGAAGAATGGTACAAGGTTTATTCTGCATTAAAAGAAAGTAGTTTTAATGTTTTTGTAATACCTGACTTTGAAGATATTCTTACAAAAAATGAAGCTAAAAAATATGACTGGAAGCTAGTTGAATTCGCCGCATTTGAGTTAGATCTTCGTCTAGCACTATATGAGAATGCGATTGATAACTTATGCGTTAGCAATGGAACATCAGTAATTGCTTTCTATTCCAACTCACCTGTAAAAATGTTTAAAATAGTTGTTGATGGTATAACCGCAACATCAGAGAAATCTCTTAAGTATAGTTCTGGGGTTGCTAGAGGAAACGCACCATCATTTTGTAAAGATAACCAAAAATGGATTTGGGAGGATGATACTTTTGAGAATATTATGGCCACACTGAAATCTTAAGTTTAATATGGTCCAGTAAAAGATGAGTCAGGAACATCATGCCATTGTTCTTTATCACCCTCTTTCGACAAAATATTTTTGTCTAAATCTAGAATATCACATACGCAAAGAATAATGTCATTTGCCCTAGGAAAAAACTTTTCTGCTAAAGAGGGCGATGTTGGTGATGGACAAAATGGCAAACCAATTCTCTTCGGTATATTTCGCAATACTGAGTGGTCCATTTCCATGAGTCTTGAAATTATCTCCGCACTAATACCAAAGTTAATAGTTCCTGTATCTGCAACCACCAGAGAACCAGTTTTTTTAACAGACTTATAAATGGTATCAATATCTAATGGAACAATCGACCGGAGGTCTATCACTTCAGGCTTAATACCATGTTTAGATAATATTTCAGAAGCCTTCAAAGCCTCAAGAACCATGTAAGATGTTGCAACAATTGTAATATCATCTCCCTTATGCAAAACTCTTGCTGAATTAAGATTAACTTCATAAGGGTCTTTTGGAACTATTCCATCAACATTATATAACCAGCGATGTTCAAATATAATAACTGGTGAATCATCTTTTATTGCTGAAAGAAGCATTCCTTTTGCATCATATGCTGTTGTTGGCATTAAAACTTTAAAACCAGGTATATGGGCAAACCAAGCCTGTAAACTTTGTGAATGTTGAGGGCCTTGTCCCCAGCCTCTTCCTATTATCATTCTAAATACCATAGGAGCCTTCATTTTTCCGCCATACATAAAATGCCACTTTGCAACTTGATTAACCATTTGATCCATTGCTAGTGTTGAAAAATCAACTCTCATATGTATCATTACAGGCCTATATCCTGCGATAGTCATTCCAAGTGCTACACCTGTCATACCTTGCTCAGAAGAAGGCATATCAAGAACACGGGCCTCTCCAAACTTATCGACTAGACCCTTCGTCGTTCCAAAAATTCCTGTAGGCCCAGGCACTCCAAGACCTAGTATGATGACATTATCATCAGCTTCCATACTTTGACTGTGTGCTTCATGAATTGCCTGAAAATATTTTATTTTTCTCATAATTAACTTTTTACGTATGTGTAATCAAATAATGTTTGTGGATCAGGGAAAGGTGATTTTTTTGCGTATTCAAAAGCAGAGTTAATTTCTTTTAATATTTTTTGTTCAATTCGAAATCGGGATTCTTTATTAAGAATATTTTTCTTATAGAGTTTGGTCTCAAATAATTTAATGGGACACTTACTTAACCACTCGTCCATCTCTTCTTTAGTTCTGTAAGATAAGTCTAAATCTTTATTTGGCCCACAATGCTCTAGCCATCTATAGGTCATAAACTCCAATAGAGAAGGCCCCCCTCCGTCTCGTGCTCTATTTATTGCATCACCTGCAATTTTCATAACCTCCTCAACATCATTTCCGTTTGCTCTAACGCTTGGAATTTTATGTGCAGGGCCAATATCAGCAATATTTCGATCTTTCGGTTGCCTTACATCAAATGAAGAATGAACTGAATATAGGTTATTTTCACAAACAAAAATTACAGGTAGTTTCTTTACAGAGGCAAAATTTAATGCTTCGTGAAAAATACCTTCTTCTGTAGCCCCATCTCCAAAATAAACAACTGACACTTTGTCTGTAACATTAGATTTTGTAGAGTAAACTGATCCAACAGCTATAGGAATTGTCCCACCTAAAATAGGTGCAGAAGCAATAAATCCTGCATCAAGGTCATTAAGATGTTGCGACCCTCCTCTTCCTAGTGCACAACCTGTTTCCTTGCCATAGAGTTCTGATACCATAGCTTTCAAACTTCCACCTTTTGCCAAGTAATGACCATGGCTTCTATGACCACTATACACATAATCTGTATGCCTTAGGTGACTAGAAACTCCTACAGGGACTGCTTCCTGACCAAGACAGAAGTGAGTTGGACATCTCATCTCTTGCTCGGAATATCTTTCGGCAATCATTTCTTCAACCATTCTTATTCTGAGCATCGACTCAAATAATTTTAAAAGATTATCCATGAGATTGCCCTATTCTTTATCCTCGTAATACATAATCCACAGGCCAACCTTTAATTTCTTTTTCATACTTTCTACCCCATTCAACCATTTCATCTAGGCCTTCATCCCAACCTATTTCTTGAACCCAACCCAAATCTTTTTTTATTGAAGAAGAGTCAAGCCAATACCTTGAGTCCTGCCCCAGTCTATCCTCGCTCATTTCGCAAATATCTTCAAAGGGAATTTGCATTGCTTTGGATACTCTCTCAACTACTTCTTTTATAGATGTAGGCTCTTCAGGACCTGCATTATAAATTTTTCCTAATGGAGCATTCTCAGAGACTAAATGAATTGCTCTACCCAAGTCTCTTGCATGCATATAAGATTTTTCTGCTTTTCCTCCACCGTGAAGGGGTAATTTATTTCCTGTTAAACCACACCATATTGTTTTTGGAATTACTCTATGCAGTAACTGAGCAGGACAATAGCAATTACAAGGCCGGATAATATTCATAGGAAAATTTAAAAACTTATGAACACTCATAAGATACATATCATATGCAACCTTAGAGGCAGCATATGGACTAGACGGCTTTATTGGCTCCTCTTCATTTGCCGCATGATCAACTGAACCATACATTTCTGATGTTCCTATTTGTATAAATCTCTCAAGCCAATCTCGTTTACTAATTTCCTCAGTGAATTTTGCTAAAGCCATCGAATTGGTTTCAAAGAACCTCCATGAATGCTTCCAAGAAACAGCCCCCTCCCCTTGAGCAGCAAAATTAATTATAATTTCTGGTTTTTCTTTATCTAATAATTCAAGCAATAAATCCATTTCATAAGTAATATGTCTTGCATGGTATTCGTAACCCTCTATTTGATCTATATTTAAAGAGAAAGGCTCTGGCCTTAATGGATTTCTCCCAATTCCAAGTACTTTTTTTGGGTTAGCATTATTCAAAAGATACAATGCAGCATGGATCCCGAAAGAACCACCACCTCCAATAACAGCATACGTTTTATTAGACATTTCAGGTATTCCTCAAATTTATTAGAAAATTCAGATTAAGTTTCTGGCTCCTTAAAGAGAATTTGTCTAGTCTCTTAAGGGTTAAAAAGTAGTCATAAATTCAAAAATTAAGAGCATATTAACACAAAGACTGGTTTATTTACTACTCTGTTATTTAATAATCTAGTTATTGTGCTCTAAAAAGCTAATTTTAAAGATACAAATAATTAATAATTTATTAGTAGCTTAATTTTATTACCTATGCTTAATATCTTGATATTAAAGTTACTAGATATTTATAAAGAATTAAAAGATATGAGCCATACTGAATACTATTTCAAACAAGTATCAGAGATAGCAAAACAGATAGATTACCCAGCGATTGAGAGTATTGCTTACAATCTAAGAGATTTAAGAGAAAATAAGGGTAGATTATTTGTTTTAGGAGTAGGTGGGAGTGCGGGCAATGCATCACATGCTGTAAATGACTTTAGAAAGTTATGTGATATTGAGGCATATGCGCCAACTGATAATGTTTCTATTTCTTTTTGTGTTTTAGGTTGGACTTGCGATGAGTATTCATATCCTTTTGCAAAATAATCAGGTTTCAGTTCTTTAATTGTATCTAATGGCTCTGAATTAGGGTCAATGAGAACATAATCAATCATTTCAAATGCAGCTAGATTTATTGACCGTAGGTCTTCCGGAACATGAGGCCTTAGTTCTCCTTTTGCAATATGAATGTCAGCAGTAATACTTGCAATTAAGATATCTGCCCTGGATTTAGCATACATTAGGTGCCTTAGATGACCTGGGTGTACTACATCAAATACCCCGTGACACATAATTACTTTTTTCTCCCTTGGGAAGGGACTAATGATTTTTAATAGTTCAGCTAGTGTTTTAACCTTATGGCCGTATCTATCTTTTAATAAAGTCATTAACTACCCTTTTCTGTTTAATCATCAAGGTATTTAAACCAACTCTTAGTAGCTATTGCAATAGTATCTGGTGTCCAAAGGGGTGCATTTTTCCAGTAATCTATATTTAGAAGTAAATTTTTCACGCCATCTTCAAAAGAAACCTTATCTTTCCAATTTAATTCATTTCTTATCTTTGTTGTGTCTGCAAAAGTGCACTCAGGCTCCCCAGGTCTTTTTGGAATATAAGTAACTTCTGAATCTAATAGTTCAACGATTTTATTGACTGATTGTGGGTTGCTTGCGCCTAAATTCCATATTTCTCCAGTCATTTCAGTCTCTAATGCTGCAAGAAATGCTGATGCAACATCAGTTACATAAAGAAAGTCTCTTCTTTGACTCCCATCCCCAACAACTGTAAGGGGTTTGTTTTCTATCTTTTGCCTCAGAAATACTCCAAAAACAGCTCCATAAGCCCCCGAGGTTCTAGATCTTGTCCCATAGGCATTAAAAATTCTTATTGAGTTTACAGGTATACCG
>CACGTM010000039.1 GCA_902575965.1 uncultured Alphaproteobacteria bacterium
TTCAAAGCCACTTGTCAGCCTTTCCTTTATTGATGCTATTTTTTATGTTAGCGAGAATCTCTTCTATATTATTGGCTTCACTAGCATTTATAACCAATTCCTCATCTCCTCTTGGAGTCAGGGGGAGGTAGTTTTTGCCACATTTTATTGATATTACAAAAGTATTTTTTTCTTTTCTTATTATGTGATGGCGGTGTGGCCATTTGCCTGAAGACCAAACCTCGCTGACAATATTTGTGATTTTATCTTTTACTTTTTTTGAGTAAGTGTATTCATTTGGATTCTTCCAGTAAATCCAATACTCGTCAATAAGCTTACAAAGTGAAAATCTTTTATTTTTAATTAAACTATCAACCTTTTTAACTGCTCTTCCTCGGGCATTTGACTGTTTTATTATCCTTCGGTCTAGCATAGAAATTCCTGACAAATAACATTATTACCGATTACTATATAATATATTTCTCATCCAACCTAGAGGGATATCTCAATAAGTTTTAAGGTATTGTTCACTTTTCTTAGGTATTTTTCTTTTCTTTCTTTTTGACCAGAGTGATAACTACCAATTGCATCATTCCAGTTTCCTTTATTTTTATGAAGTTTTTTAAGAAATCTAGCAGCATATTCTATATTTGTATTTGGATTAAATGCTTCTTTTAGGTTTCTAAATGCATTTGGGTGGTAGAATAAGTTAACTTGCATGCATCCTACATCAATATTTCTAATACCCTGCTTTAAAAGGTATTTAACTTTTCTTATTGCAGCAGACCGTGTTTTAAAAAAGTAGCCTTTTCCATTGGTATTAATTGTCCATGGCCAAGGAGTTTTAAAATTCTGAGTGCTACTAAAATTTTTTCCTGACTCAACAGAAGCTATTGCTGATAGAAGGTTTTTTGGAAAACCATTTAATTCGTTATACCTAGAAGTATATGATAGGCATATGTTTGATGCATATGTCTTATGGGGTGCAATAGAACAAAGAATTACCAAAGAGAATATAATATACTTAAGAAATTTTCTTTTTAAACACATTACATCTTCTTTCTAAGTTTATTTCATCAGTTATTTATTAGCTCTCTGCCAATTTCTAGACTTGTTTGTAAAATTCTTGCATTTGCCTGATAAGCCTGTTGAGTTTTAATAAGAGCTAATAATTCTGTAGTTACATCAACATTGGACCTTTCAAGTGCGCCAAAAGTGATACGTCCATAGGGTTCTATCCCTGGGGCACCTATGTTTGCTAGACCACTATCTTCTGTTTGGGTAAAAGTGTTTCTTCCTTCTGCTTGAAGTCCAAGAAGTGACGGAAATCGAGCAAGTGATACTTGTCCAAGCAAAATTCTAGTATTTTTTCCTTCAACTTCCCCGTAACGAGCAAAGATTTTTCCATTGGGTTCTGTCTCTAATTGTCTTAGCGTTAGAATATTTGGTAACGTAACTCCGTTTAATTCTCTTTCACCAAATTGTCTTGTTGGCTCTACAAAAATAGGTCCTAATATATTTGACACACTTTCGTCATTTAGCGTATTTCCAACATCAGGGTTGCCAGTGGGTTGAAAAAAAAGTGGAGTATTTCCATCAGAGTCTTCAATTTTACCAATATTATTTAGTACATAAGAGCCAGCTCGAGAAAACAATCTTTGATCATTATTAATACTGTCTAAAACAAACATTCCGTCACCCTCAACAGCAATATCAAGAGTCATCCCTGTAATATCCAATGAACCTTGAGTAAATAACATTCTTGGGTCCTGTGATAGTGAACCCGCTCCTCTATAAGAATTTGGTATTTCGTTAGATGTATTTCTGTAAATATCTGCAAAATTAAGTTGATATTTCTTAAAGCCATTAGTATTTGCATTGGCAATGTTGTTTGAAATAACTGCAATATCTCTTGAGTTTGCCTGGATCCCAGACTTTACTGTACTGATCATTGTTCTCTTTCATGAATTAATTTATATTTCATATGCAAATTCAAGACCAAAATTTATACCAATAACGCAAAATTTTTAAACTTAGTAATAACCACCTCAGAATTTTTTAGTTTTCTGTTCTTAACTCATATATCTTATGTGGCATGGTAATTGCATTAATCATATCAAGTAAAAGTATTTTATGGGTTAAAGGTCATGCAAATAAATATAGATGGTCAAATAAAAGGGGATCTTTTAATTCAAGAAGGAATCGTTTTTGTTGGCGGTGAAATAAGTGGTGATCTGGAAGCTTCAAAAGTTGCCGTTCAAGAACAATCTAAATTTGATGGGAATTTAGTCGCGGATTTTTTGGTTAGTATGGGTCAAGTAAAAGGTGTATGCCATTGTAAGAAAATTCAACTTAAGGAGAACTCTGAAACATCTGCGATCTTAGTTTCAGAGGATATAAGAATTGAGGATGGGGCAAGAATAGCAGGATCAATAAAGAACTTGCCTCAGAAATAATAATTTTATTTAATATTTTGAAATTAAACGGGTTATTAAAATGCATTTAAAACTAAATGGTCAAGTTAATGGTGATTTATTAATTCAAGAAGAGACAGTTTTTCTTGGAGGTAATGTAACTGGTGATATAGAGGCGGCTAAAATTGTTGTCCAAGAAAAGTGTGAGTTTGATGGGCGTTTGGTTGCAGATGCCCTTGTTATTATGGGGCATGTTAAAGGAGAATGTGTAAGTAAAGAAATATATTTAAAAGATAAATCTGTTACGGAGGCGACTCTTCATTCCAATGATGTAAAAATTGAAATAGGTGCTCAGTTAGGTGGGTCAATAAAGAATCTTGAAAATGGGTTAGATAAAAGTATAAAGAAATAAAAATGAATACAGATAAAGAAACTGTGGGAAGAGTTGAGGAAATACGTACAAAATTATCTGGAGAATATTCTCATGAAGAAAAACTTACGAATAAGGAAGTTCGTCAGCTCATAGGAAATGAAAATTTAGAAAAAATTTGGCAAGAAATAGAGAGGCAAATCCCAAAATTACATATTGATATCAAATCTCCCTGGGAATGGAGGCTTATATCAATATGTATTGGCTTACAGATCATCACCAACATTGCGTTAATAGCTTTTATTATCTTAAAGTTATGATTCTACTTTGATAGTGCATCATAAACTCCATCCCAACTACTATTAAGATTGGTAGTTATAAGATATTCTATTCTTTTTGAGAATTCTAAGCAAAATATTTGACAGTTTTCATTACTATCACTAATTGTTTCTAGAATTATTTTTGATTTATCCCAGTTTTGGCATCTATAAGCATGAATGAATTTTGTTATAAGTGTAAAAACTTCATCATTTGAATCTAGAGAGATATCATCCTTGAATGCGAAAATTCTTACGGGAAAATTTTTCCCTTTTACGCGTATTATATCTATCTCTATAACAGCATCTTCCATATCATTAGTTTTAACATATTCTGAGATTAGAGTTGGAAAGCCATAGGTTTTAGATTGGCTTTCTAATCTGGCTGCAAGATTGACAGTATCTCCAATTACGGAATAATCAAACCTTTGGTCAGAACCAACATTGCCGACTAAGCCGATTCCACTGTTTATACCTATGCCGGCTTCTAGTGGAAGCTTATTTTCTTTGAGCAATTCTTCATTAAGGATATGGATTCTTTTATGCATTTCCCTGGATGCTTTACAGGCTTTTGTATTATGATCGTTAACATCTAGGGGTGCATTCCAGAATGCCATGATACAGTCCCCCATGTACTTATCTACAGTTCCCTCATGCTCTAATATAATACTGGTTAGGGGAGTAAGAAATCTATTTAGTAGGGTGACTAATTCTTGTGGGTTGTCTGAATATTGTTCTGAAATATTTGTGAATTTTCTAATATCACAAAATAAGACTGTAAGGTGTCTTACTTCGCCTCCAAGTTGGATTAGACTAGGATTATTTGAAAGTTGTTGAATGACTTTTGGGGAGAGATATCTTTCAAACGTATTTCTTATTTGCCTTTTTTGTCTGTAATTATAGTTAAATTGTGAAGTGATAAAGAAGATATATAGTGAAACAACTGAGATAAGAAGCGGAGAAATATCAAATAGTATGCTATGAAACCATAAGAGATAATATCCAGATAGGAAAATAGCAGTCATCGATATGGTCGCAAAAACTGCACCAATAACAGGTGGTGAAAAAAATAAAATTATCAAAATTAGAGACGATACAATTATCGATATAACTAATTCAGCGCCAGAAAACCAGTCAGGGCGATTTAAGAAGTCTTTAGAAATAATCTGTGCTATGGCACCTGCATATAGTTCAGTCCCAGAAATATTTTCTGATAAAGGTGAGTTTTTTGTTAAAGCTAGTCCTTCTGCATTAGTTCCTATAATTACAATTTTATCTTCTATTTCCTTTGCTTTAACCTTTTTTTGAATGACATCAAGAGCAGAAATAATTTTATAATCTTTTTCTAATTTACCTCTTAACCATATTTCACCATTCTTGGTAGTTGGTATCTCTAATTCACCAATTCTTACAGAATCAAAAAATACATCCTCACTAATTGTATTCTTTGGATTATTGGATTTAATCTGATACGTATTAGCATTTTTATAAATCCTTATTGTTTCGCTTATATTTGATGGGAAAAGATTTGATTCAATATTTAAAAAAAGAGGAATACGTCTTATAACGCCATCGTTTACTTGGTCTAATGTAACACCTCCAACTCCTTTAGAGTTTTGTTGAATATTTTGAAGTGAAACAATGGACCCAGAGAAATTTTTCAAAGATACTATTGGGTTTTTTCCTAGAATCACATAACCAGCCTTTACGATAGGTAATTTTGAATTTTCTTGATTTGTTGCTGTAAAAATTGATGTGACATTCCCAGACTGCTTAATTACGCTTGATAAAATACTATCAGGGTCTGGAATACGTTTGATTATTTCCTCTATTTCAGATGTATCTGTATAATTAGACCATAATTTTAAAATACTTTCAGGTGAGGTTCTATCTGCTTCTGAAAAAATAAAGTCTAGAAGTATAGATGATGCACCCAAGTTGGCTGTTTCCATAACTAATCTTGCAACTTCAATTCGTGACCATGGCCACTGGCCTATTTTAGATAAAGAATTCTCATCAATGTTGATAACTACAACATTATTAGTACTTTTTAATTCCTTAAAGGGCAGCTTTTGGTAAATATCAAAAAAATAGTTTCGCAAACTATTTGATATATCTAGGGGATTCGAGGCGAATAAAATATTAATACTAAATATAATTGCAAAACAGTATGTTAAGCTTTTATTCATCCTTATTCCTAAACTTTACCATTTCTTAAGTTATTGCAAAAAAATAGATACTATAGGGTAAAAATGTTATATTGATAAACAATCTATTCCAATAATATTTAACATAGATTTTGTTATGTACCAAAAGTTTAAGAGTAAAATACCTTTAACCACCATAATCTGTTTACTTCTTTTATTTCATCATTCTTCTTTTTCGCAGGATTATGATTTCATTGGGGAAATGGAAGATATTATTAACCAAGTACTAAAAGAAGATTTGCAAACAAGATTTATGCCTCAATCCAAAATTATTCAAAATGAAAAAGTTATAACCAGAGAGAAAAGTTTAGCAAATGCAAAATTTGATGATGGAAGTTTAATATCCATTGGGCCAGATTCGTCAGTAATAATTGATGAGTGGATATATGATCCAGATAAGTCATTGACCAATGGAGCAATTAATTTAGGTAAGGGTTTTTTAAGATATGCGAGTTCTAAGCTAGGTAAAAACAACGTTAAGCTAACTTCAAATGCCGTTACATTAAGTCTCAGAGGAACCGTTCTTGATCTTGCAAAAGACAGGGATCAGACTGCACTTGGTGTTATAAGCGGTGAGGTGGAGGTTAATACTAGACTGGGGACAACAATTGTTCCGGAGGGATCTTTTTATTTTGCTAGTGCATCACAACCTCAAGGGTCTATTCTTACATCACCACCTAAGTTTCTTTTAGACAAAATGATTGAGGCCTCATCAGTTGCCTCCATGGTGGGAAAAGAAATAATATATCCAAAAGTTAATTATCCTAAAATGCCAAAAGGAAGAATTCTCAGATTATCTACCATACATGGAGCTATTAATTTCTGTTTAAAAAAAGAGTTGAGTGATAATCAGCTAACTTTATTTCCTGATTTAAATGACAAAAGACAATACCGAATTGAACCAGATAAAATTATCCCTAATTATGCTCTTTTATTAAAGAGTATGAACATAGAAACGCAGGCTATTGATATTGACGATAGCACTTTCTATTTTGGAAGTTTGGGTATAATAGGAGCTAAAACTAATAATAATAAACAATTATTCGTTTCACTAAATCGATATAAAAGATTAGATGGTGAATATTATGAGATAGGCCGAGCTGACTCTGGTTTTGATATATTATATAAGATTAAGGAGGGAGGTTTATCCATGAATAATTTAGGTGAAATGAATATAGGAATACAATCAGACTCATGCGGATGAAATTTATTCTTTTAATCCAATATCTTTTTTTAGTTTTTTGACCTTGTAATCTTGAATGCCTAATTGATTTCTTAAGTCCTCTAACATTATTTCTTCATCCTCACTAATTGAACCATCCCTGAATGCTGACTCAAGTTGTTTTTTAAAGACAATTAAATTTTGTTCTTCTTTCCTTTTCTGTGCTTGATTGGAAAAAGATGCAGCGATTATACCAGTTAGTAATGCAACTGTGCAAACACCAAGAAGTGCGGTTATAGATCCAATAAATTGTCCTAGTGAGGTTATTGGATATACATCACCGTAACCAACAGTTGTGAGTGTAATTACTGCCCACCAAAGTGTTTGAGGGATTGAACTAAACTTATCAGGTTGTGCAGTGTTCTCAACCATATATGTGATGGTTGATGAAAAAAGTACAACAAGAAAAAAGATATAAATTGCTGCAGTAAGTGCTCTTCTCTCCGCATAGATTGAATGGTATAGATCTTCCAGTGCTGTGGAGTAATTAGATATCTTTAAAATTCTTACTAGTCTTAATATTCTTAATGTCCTTAAATCTAAATTTGGAAATAAAATGGGTAATAGGCTTGGTAAAATTGCAATTAAATCAATCAATCCATTCCAACTTAATGCATATTTTATTCTTCGTTTGATTTTTGAGCAATCTCCCCAGTCACTATCAAATCCTGCTGTCCAAAATCGTAATAAATATTCTATTGTAAAGATAGTTACCGAAAAAGTTTCAAAAGTTATGAAAAATTCGCTATATTGTAATCTCAATTCTGGTACTGATTCTAGAATAACTGCAATAATGTTTGTTATTATGAGGGTTATTAAAAATCTGTCACATATCTTATTTGCAATATCGTTATCTTTGCTTCCTTTTAGTATCTCTAGAATCCTGTATTTGTTCATACTTCAATGACCCATTAAGGTAAAAAAAATGGTTAAGGACAAAAAAAATAAAAACTTTTTATCTTCTTCAATAGATAGAGCAGAGGAGATGATAAAGATAGAGAAATTTGCTCAAGATTTATTGTTGTCATTTAGTGAGGAATCCCAAAGTAAATTTTACAAAGAATTTAGCATTAGAAGTGATGGTAGTATTGTTCTGCATAGATATCCTCCCTTGCCCCCCAAGGATCAAACTACTGAGAAAGTTTCCGCGGCTATCAAGCAGTGGTTGTCTCAAGATGATAAGGAAAATAAAGGTGGAGGTTGGGTCTGATACTAAATTTGTAATGATTA
>CACGTM010000040.1 GCA_902575965.1 uncultured Alphaproteobacteria bacterium
AGAGGGATAAAAATAGATATAAGCCAAAGAAACTTTAAGCTTGAAATTTTATTTGTTTGGTTATTTGTAATAAATTTAAATACGTCTGTATTAATATTCATCGTCATATCTATGTATTCTTGAAGTTTAATTTAAAATTAATTCATTTGTAAGGTTTATTCAATCCTTAAAACGCTCATATGAATAATATTCAATTTTTTCTTCATCATTCATATCTCTATATTTTTTTATATATTTATTCTCCTCAGATAAAATAGGTTTCTCTGAAGTAAAATAATTGAAAATAGATGGATATAAATATACCAAAGTGATAATAAACACTCCTAAAATGATATAAATGTTTATTCTATTCACATTATTAATGAGGTTTTTCATTAAAGATAGAAGTGAAAAAAATATAATTTTTACATTATTCCAGTTCAGTTGTGGGCTGCCGTGAAGTTCGTAAATAAAAGTAAAAAATGTAAATGCAGTTATTAAATAACTTAAATTATGCATAAATGAAGGATCATCATCTGCATATCCAGAAAAATATGAAAATGGAATAGAAATTAATAATAATATATACCATTTATAATGACTCTCTTTAATATTTTGTTTAAAGAGTTTATAGAATGATTGATTATCTTTTCTAACATCTTCTTTGTTTTCTTTTTTATGGTCATTCTTATTTTTTTTTAATTTATTTAAAAGGTTATCAAAAAATGTTTTATGTGCAAAATATGCACTCATTGCATATATAGACCCAAAAAATAATAAACCAATTACTCCAATAAATTTCCAAAAAATATTTCCCTCTATGAGACAAACGCTACTAGCAGCTATAAGAAAAAAAAAATTACCATGAAATAATAAACCACCTTCTTTCCATGATGTTTTTAGGTTTGTGATTTTGATTTTTGAAAAAGTAAAAGATTTTAATCGAGGAATTGACTTTAATAAATTACTTAAAATATTTAATTCGTATAAAAGAGCTAAAATACAGAGGAAAAACACAAGACCAGCAAACATTCGCCAAGTTGCAGACCAATCAGTTGCATGTCCCTGACCAAGAAAAGCAACTAGCGATACAAAAGACATCCATATAATACCAAGATATGACCAAAAGCCCCAATTCCCTTTAGGTTTAGTTCTTTCGTTATTTTGCTCTTCTTTACTTTTTTGTTGGTTCTTCTCATGTGTAGATTTTTCTCTGGCTTCTTGTTCTTGTTTCTCTGAAGTATAGTTATTATTTTTCCTGCGGGCATTATGAGCGCGCATTTCTTCATCAAAAGGTCCTTTACGTCTCGTTGATCTTCTTGTTTTTCTTTTTCTTTTCTGTTGTTGCTGGTGTTGTTGCTGCTGCTGCTGTTTATTTTGATTATGAGAGAAGTCAGTGTCGGATAAAGTACGATCATATCTTTTCTTGAGGGTTGGGTCTTTTAATGTATCGTATGCTTCATCTAGTTCCATAAATCTTGATGATGCATATGGTTTTCCAGGATTTAAGTCGGGATGATACTTCTTTGCTAATCGACGATAGGCCGTTTTAATCTCTTCAGAAGAGGCAGTTTTATTTATTTCGAGTATCTCATAGTAATTTTTTTTTGGCATATCAGAAAACGCTGAAAAATTTTATAGATTTTATTAATAATATATAGAAATATTATAGGTTTTAATTATACTCGTATCATCGTAAATATCAATTTTATTGGAGGATGCTTTCAACCCGCTCGTCATAATCGCACTCGTTATGTTATTTGGTGCTCCAGCTGTAATAGGTTTTTTTGTTTGGGGTTTCTTTGCATTTTTTGGCCTTTTACTATTTGGAACTGCTTTAGAAGCAGGGGTTGATTCATTTAAAGTAATTTCAAATTACTTTAACGCAGAAAATATTGAATATCCAACAACTGAGCTCAACTGTAGTGCTGTTTCATATAGATGTAACGATGATGATCCTATTTGTCTAAATAGAGAGCATTATATCCCTTCTTCACTTTATGTTAAAATTGATAGAGAGCAATTTGCTCCAGATTTTATTACAGAACCAACTGTAAATATTACATATACAAATGATAAAATTATTCCTAAATTACAACCTGTTCAAGGTAAGACTTTAAAAGTTAATAAGACACTGCCTTATGTCTCTCATGATGAGTCTTCATTAAATACTAATCTTATTGCAATTGATCAAAAAAATATTTTTGAGAGTGATAAATTTTATGAATGGATTAATATCCAAGACAGTACCAATAGATATTATCTTAATGAAAACATAAATCAGGCTGATAATAAACTCACCGGTAAAACTAATGCCTATGATATTTATGATGAATTAACCCATAATTGGAAAGTATGTGATGAAATCGGTTATATTAATTGGATATCGACTGCTGAAGATATTAATAAAAATAAATATCGTTATTTATCAGCATTATTAAATAACCAAATTACATCAGATAAAATAAAAAAACCCATAAGAGTTCCATTTGAAATTTCACAACTTATGGATCAATACATAAATGCTTATGAGGAACGAAAAAGAAATAAAGTTCCGCGATATGAGGTTAAAATAAATAGTTCGTGTGAATCAGATAGAATAAAATATTATAATAAAGAAATAGATAAAATTAAGAATTGGAAAAAAAATCCAGCAATTATAAAAGAATTAAATGCTATTGAAAAAAAATATAAAGATAAAATAAAAGATATAAATGATAGTTATCCAGATGATGATAGACATTCTAACAACCTTAGAGGATTGGAAACGGGCAGAGCGACTAGATCATATGAATATGCTATTGAGCAAATAGTTGGAGGTTATACAAATAAAAATTTTTATGATCAAAAAATTAAAAGTGTTCACCAGAAATTTGAGCGTACAGAGAATAAATGTTCTTCAGAAGAACAGTCCTATACAATTATATCTGATAATCATGATGAAAACCTGAGTGCAATTAATAAAGAAATTATTCTTACTCAATGGGTGACAAAAAATGAGAAGAATCATATGCGTTCTTGGACATCTTATGAAGTAAAAGAAACTCCACTCTTAATTCATTTTATGAAATCGTATTTAAACGCAAAGCTTAATGATGAGGAATTCTTTATTATAGATAGACAAGTGTATTATATGAATGATATTGATATTAAGACTTTAGAAGAAAACTTAAAGATACCGACACATCAGTTATTAAAAAATGGCTATAAACCAGATGGAAATTATTATAGGTGGTGCGTTAATAACGTCACTATTGATAGAGAAACGTTACAGTTATCTGCACAAACAATAAATTTAGAGAATCCATATTCCTATAATTTAAAATCTAACTATCAATGTGATATTGTTGATAAGGGTACAATTAAATCTTTTCATAATAAAAATATTAAAAAAAGAGTTAAAGCTTTAGCAAAAGTAAGAAAAGATAGAAAAGAAAAGACCATAAACATTAAAGAAAAGAATAATAATAAAATCTGATAAATAACAATATTATAATTGTATATATCTATAATTTATTTTTAAAATCGATATATAAGTTTAATTAATTGAGGATTACTCTGTACATAAATAAAAAAATCCATTCTTTATTCTGTTACAATAGACCACTTAGGCTTATAGGTGCAATAGTAAGGATCTTTAAATAAGCACTCCAAATCAACAGACCCCTTTCTGTTTGATTGTATAACATCAAGTTTCCATTCATTAATTTGACTTTCTGTGCTTAGTGCTTCAGTCTTTTCTCTTTCATAGACTTGAGACATATATTTTAATGAACTTTCTGGGATACCTTTGTATATAGGATTATTTACTAACATATTAAGATATTCTTCAGTAGATTTTTTATATTTCTGTTCAAAATCAATTTTAATATTTACACATAGATCTGGCCGGTCAATCCATTTTCCAGAAACTATGTCAATTGTTCTTATAACAGGTAAACTGTTAACATTATCTCGTGCCATTTTATATCGATTGGCATCTCTTTCTAAAAGACTTCTATTATACTTATATCTTGGTTTGTCTTTTATATCATTTATATATTCTTCTGTAGTTCTTTTGTAACGTTCAGCTCGTTTAATATATGTATCCATTTTCTCAAGACATATATTATCACTTTCTATTTTTTGTTGCTCAATAATGTCACCGTTTTTATTGTATATCGAATAATGAAAAGGTTTAGTTTTATTAATCCATAAATTTCCCTTATCATTTAAGATTTGCCCTTCGTTCATGATACCATACGATAGGTTAGTTTTAAGCATTAAGTTACCATTAGGGTGATATATTTCGGTAGGACCATGTAGTACTGATATTTTATTACGATTTAGTTTTACGTTTTTTAATTGGGTTTTAATGAAGAGAGTTCCATCATCATAAAATTTTGAATATTCAGTTGGAATATCATTAGAAAGAAGTATCTTTTCATAAAGGGTTCCGTTTTTATGGAAGACCTCTGTGTATCCATCCGGTAAATAATTGAGTTTGAATTTTAACTTATTTATTTGAGGATTAAATCTTTCGGTATAATGTTCTTCATCTACACATAACCTTCCTCCTCGTTCTTCGCAGCTTCGTTTCTCATTCTCAATTAAATAGTCTCTTTCAAACTCCAAAGATTGAATCTCTTTTTCAATGGTAGAAACAAGATCATCATTTTGTTTAATATTTTTATAACGGGTTATTTTATATATTTGCCCATTAACATAGTAATTAATAATATCTTTATTTTTTAAGTTTCCGTTTTCATAATAATTTTTTTCAAGTAAAACTTCTTTTCTATTTGTCCATTCGAGTGAATTTATTCGCTTTTCTGAACTTGTTATATTATCTGAGGTAACATAACCATCATATAAAATAATTTTATCGTTGATGTTTGCATAATATTCTTCTACGCCATTTTTAATCCCATTCTCATAGTTTGTATTAAGCTTTATAGATCCATCATCATAATATGTTATTTTTGTTTCATTTAATTCACTGTTGATTACATTTACTCTATTACTCGCATAATCTATCCATTGAGCGGCGAGTTCATTATCAATAAAGTATTTTAAAAATTGTCCTTTATTAATAAGATCTATAAAAAAATTAAGGTAATTTAGCTCAGATTTTTTATCATCAGGTTGTTGAATTCCTTTTCTTGAGGGAGAGTATTCTCTGCTTAGTTCATAATAAGCCGGTGCAAAATCTGGATATTTTTTTATAAAAGCATCAAGTAGCTGTATGCGTGTCTTTGAGTCAAACAATAAGATCCGTGCAAACTCCACAATCATACGATTGTCCATATCATACATATCAGAGTAAATCTCCAAGGCCCCTGCTCGTCCCTCCTGTACTTTTAAAAAGGTCTGATAACGAAGATGCGGGTCAAGAAGGTCCAGTTTAAATGAAAAATAGCGACTATAACTTCTTCTGGCATTCCCATAATCACCAGAGAGTTCATAAATACGTGCATTATGATAAAACTGTTCTGGTCTTTCAGGATTAGCAATAACACCGCCTGATTGTGTCAGACTTGAAAAGCCTTTCTGCATCTCTGCTAAAGACTCAGCAATCTTCTCAGTATTCTTTGCCGTCTGTGCACTTGACTGTTTAATCTCTTCAGTGGCCTCTTTAATAATTTCTATATCTTTTTGAATTAACCCCAATGACTCCTGAAACACTCCCAAGGCAGGAAAGGTTGAAGCAAGAACACCGTTAGCTTTATTATTATCATCTCCTAGACCCAGCAATAAACCAGTAAAAAGCATAGAAGAGACGGAAAAGATTAAATACGGAACTAAAAGCTCTCTCACGGCTTGTCTTGCATACATAACGAGTAACAGAACAAAAGTGAGGCCAAGGGAGACAAAGAAAACATAATTACTAAAAGGAGCAACAGGCTGGAGGATATCTGCTACAAAACCACCAATGCCACCAAGCGTTCCAAAAAGTGGAAGTGCACTTTTAATATGATTGAGGATTATTCTGTACATAAGGTTAAATAATAAATAAAATTTTATATTTGTATATATCTATAATTTATTTTTTTGAGCAATAAATGCATATACTACTGATTAAATGTTTCTGCTGATTCAATAATAGGAATAAAAAACTTTCTGTGGTCCCACTCTTTTGGAAGTTTTGTAATCTTGTAGTTAGTGGTTCTTTCTTTTGGACCATCATTATTAAATTCTGTTTCAGAGTTACGAACAACAACAAGGTCCAGCCCAGGATGAACATATATATTATTCGACCCATACCCAAGTGCAACAAACCAATCACCAGACGTATCTACCCACCATTGGTATCCGTACTTGAGATAAAATGATTGGCTTATTAAAACAGAGGGAGACGTAGACTCTAAAACATATTCTTTTGAAACGATTTGCTGCTCTGTATTATTTATATCTCCATCAAACCATCGCCCATCACGTGCAAATAAAAGTCCAAATTTAGCAAAATCTCTTGAAGTCATATCAAGACAGCAGTAAGCCATATAATTGTTGAAACCATCCTTCCACCAATCAGCTTTG
>CACGTM010000041.1 GCA_902575965.1 uncultured Alphaproteobacteria bacterium
ACATATATCTGACTCTGCTTTAACATCAGCTGAAGTATTTACATATGTTACAACAGGGGTATCTGGATACTTTTCTTTAATTAACTGGACATCTTTTCCTGTAATTGATTCCGCCAGAGAACATCCTGCTTTTAAATCAGGAATAAGAACCTTTTTTTCTGGATTAATTAGTTTTGCAGTCTCGGCCATAAAATGAACACCAGCCATGACAATAATATCTGCTTTTGTATTAGCAGCGTGTTTTGCTAGTGCAAGAGAGTCACCTACTATATCTGAAACACAATGATATATCTCAGGTGTCATATAGTTATGACCTAAGATAACTGCATTCATATCCCTTTTTATTCGATTAATTTCATTAATCTTCGGCGCAAAGACTGACCATTCTATCTCAGGAATAACACCCTTAACCCTAGAATATAATGGGTCGTGAATATAACCCTTGTCCTGAACCGCTAATCTATTCATATCACCCACAAAACCTATGTTGATAAACTTAATAATGTTATGCTAATAATGAGCATATCTTAAATCACAAAAAAATGAGCCTTACTCACTTATTTTTTGAAGCTATTCATCTTAGAGTAAAATGTCAATATGAACGTTAAATAAAAGTACAACCATTAGTTTAAGATTTTTGATCCTTTTCTTGAAAATCTAACGCCTGGAGAAGGTTTTTCTCTAATGACTTCTCTTCTAAATCTATACAATTTTGCTGGTCTGCCCCCTGTCTTCTCTGAGACCATTTCAGTTTGCTCCACTAAACCCTCAGTTTCTATCAATCTCCTAAAATTTTGCTTATGAAGGTTTTCTCCCGATAAAGCTTCAACAACTTTTTGCAACTCAAATAAAGTAAAAACTTTAGGCATTAATTCAAAAATCACAGGCCTATATCTTATTTTACTTCTTAATCTACCTAATGCTGTTGCAAGTATCCTTCTGTGGTCTTGGTAAAGTGGTAATCCAGTAGAATCAT
The DNA here is from genome assembly GCA_902575965.1 of uncultured Alphaproteobacteria bacterium. GTDB lineage: Bacteria > Pseudomonadota > Alphaproteobacteria > Rhodospirillales > Rhodospirillaceae. Next base: position 977 of record CACGTM010000041.1, read on the forward strand.
ATATAGAATCTTCTTCAGGAAAGGGTATTTTTCCATCAATCAATGATTCTGCAACTAAACCTGTCTCATATAGTAATTCATACCTCTCTAATACCCTCTCTGCATCCCACCCAAAATCACTAAATCCAAAAGCAACTTCAACTCTATATCTTCTTTCTAATCTAGAATTATGCCCTTTGGTTTTCTGTATCCACGCCATTAAGTTGGGTTTAATAATTAAATCTAAAATTTTTGGTTGACCATTCCTCCAATCTTCCCAGGGAAATAATTTATACCAATCAAGCCAAATTGAACCTAGTAAATTCTCTGGAGTTACTCGACTTATAAGAGCAAGATAACCTACTGAAACTGGAATTACGGGATCATCATTATTGATTATACCTCTAAATCTATCACCAAAAGTATATAGCTGCTCAACAAAAGCAAGTCTCAACCCTGTCTGCTCTAGAACCCATTTTCTGACTGACTCCTCCATTGTTCGATTAATATTGGGATTAAATGGGCCAAAAGGAAGCCTATGATTAATTACATTTTCACCTTTTTCATTTTCAATTAGTAAGACTTTTGGTATTCCATCAGATAAACTTACAAGAACTGCGCTTAAATCAATGGTTACCTTTGGTTCTGATTTAGAAACTTTATTTTGATAATTTTGCATAAAAATTTAGAAAATATTGTTAACGTAATTATTGATTCAAGTTATTATAAATTGAGTTAATTAAAATCTATAACGTAGTTTAATTGATGAAAAGAATATTAACTAATACTATATTGCTATCGACTTTATTTTTTTTTAAAAATATTATTATTTCTCATGCTGAAAACTTCTTGACTAGAGATTACTTAATTAATTTACCACTTAGCCATAAGTTAGGTGGAAGTATGAGTAGACCAGTATCATCTTCCGAAGCATTAACATTTATAAAACCTTCAGCATCTATAATAGATAAGGATGACTTTTTATTAGGAAATAAGTTATTTAATTTTCAATGGCTAGAAAATGAAAATATTAAGATAAATCTAGATGGCTTAGGGCCTATATTTAACCGAAGAGCATGCTCTGACTGCCATATAAGGAATGGAAGAGGAATACATAGTGAGAAACTTTCAAATAGGACTTTTGTTATAAAAATCTTAGAACCTAGAAAAACTTCTAAGAATAAAAAATTGAACAATTTTTTTGGTCAGCAAATCCAAGATAGGGCTACAAACAATTCAAAACCAGAAGCTAAGATAAGCATAAGGTGGATTGAGACAAAATATAAATATGCTGATGGTGAAACCTACTTCTTACGAAAACCAAAACTAATAATTGAAGAAATATCACCTAAAAAAATTTCTCCCGATACAATTTTTTCCATTAGAATGCCGCCACCCTTATTGGGAATGGGGCTAATAAATCGCATTTCAGATGAATTTTTATTATCTATATCTGACAATTATGACTCCGATAATAATGGTATATCTGGTAAAGCAAATATTATTAATAATATTAAAAATAATAAAAAGAGTATTGGTAGGTTTGGCTGGAAAGCTTCAATAGAAAGTTTGGAAATACAAAATGCAATTGCATCATTTGAAGATATGGGTGTCACTAACCCAGTCCTAAACGATAAGGATTGTTATAATGACTACATACTATGTCAATCCTCTAACATTAATCCCGAAATGAACGACATTTACTTTAATAAAATAAATAGATACTTAAAACTCCTTGCTGTACCTGAGCAAAGGAATAGAAGCAGTAAATTAGTCAAAAATGGAAAAGTAGTTTTTGATCAACTTGGGTGCAACCTATGTCACTTGCCGTCAATAGTGATTAAAAATGGCGAAGTAAGAGAAAAAATCCACCCATTTAGTGATTTTTTATTACACGATATGGGTAAAGAACTTGAAGATAAATCTCAATTTAATGTTCCTGAAAAATCAGAATGGAGGACTTCTCCACTTTGGGGGATTGGTCTTACAAAAAAAATCTCAGGAAGTGAGTTCTATTTACATGATGGAAGAGCAAGAAATTTGGAAGAAGCAATTCTATGGCATGGGGGAGAAGCAAAAAAATCAGCAGAGGGATTTAGGTCATTGGATAAAATAGAAAGAATACAATTGATAAAGTTTCTAAAATCTCTATGAGAAATCACCTTTGCCCGTATTTAATAAGTGTTTCCAGGTTTATATCCTTTGCCCATGGAGAACCTGCAATTCTCCTAACAAACTTGTCTCTCTCTATTTCAAGATTTTTTGAAAAAGTCTCATCCGGCACATAATCATCCACACACATGGGATCTAGTATTTTTTTTTCTTCGAGTATTTTTTCCAGCACTTTAACTCTATCCCTTAATATCCACAGCTCTGACATTAACTCAGTATTTATTCTCATTAGAGCATCAATGTCTTCTTTGTATGATAATGTTTCTTTAACTGAATAACTCATTTAAATTTCCAAACACTAAAATTCTTATCAAAGCGGTTTAGTACCTATATCCACCCAAGGATAACCCTTTTTACCTAAACTAAAAGATTTGGTATTAATAAATCCAATATCATTTAGAACTTTGTCCCATTCCATAGAACAAGTTTCAGAAAAGAATGGCTCTCCCCTATTCTCAGTGTCCCAATCAAGAATAACAGCTTGAAATGGATCAACCGCTGAAAAGGGTGGTGGATCATTTATGATTATATCACCGCCGGGCTTTAAAATTCTAAAAGCTTCTTTAATTGACTCTATACATACTGAAACAGGCATCTCATGTAGAAGGGCATACATAACAACAGCATCTACAGTTTCATCAGGCTCGCCTGTTTTTCTTGCATCACGTTGCTTAAAGTGAATAGGAATTTGCATTGCTTTGGCAACATTATGCCCAGCTTTTAAGAGTGAAGGCGATAAATCACTTCCTATTAGTTTTGCTTCTGGGTAGTTTTTATGACACGCAGCAAGAGTTGTTGCTCCTCCACAACCCATTTCATAAATACAATTATAGTTTTCTTTAGGTAGGTGACTTGTAACTCTAACTCTCTGATTTCTAATGTCATCACCAACTTCAACAGCAGCAAAGCCACCTCTTGAAAATACATATTTTCCAATACCGGACATAAACATTGGCCCTGCTAAATCATACCCGTCCCAACCACCTGGCTCTAAGTGCCATTCAACACCTTCATAATATTCAGGTATTTTTATATCCTGATCTAATTCCAAAGAACCTCCGCAATCCTTATGAGAAATGTGTACAATTTTTTCAGCTTCATCCCTTTTCTCCTCAATTGCAGGAATAGCTCTTACAAAATTTTCCTCTGCGACGTATCTTTGGTAGAATCTTTCATGTCTATAGGCTAAAGAACGATGTGCAACTTTCTTATATGCTTTAATCTTACTTACCCAATTTTTAAGAGTAAATTGATCTTGGTGAGATTCAGTCATTAATTTACCATCAGAGTCATTATTAAAATCTTTTTTTGCGATCTGTCTTATTTTACTTGATGAATACGGTTGTAAAGAACCAAGAAACTCTAATCCAGCCCTGCCTCTCTGCGAAAGATTAATCATAAAATCTCCATATTAAAGAAACTATAAAGATACCAAAAAATATAATATATTCTATAATGTAATTATCTTAGATTTGGATCAACAAAAACTTTAAATTTAGTCTTTTTTGTTCCCCAGATGGTCCTAATTTTATTGATAAGAAAGAATTTATTAATCTAAATACTAGAGTATGTAAAAGTATGACAAATAATAACTACCCAAACTTATTCTCACCTATTCAAATTGGTAGTAAAAGCTTGAGAAACCGTGTTGTTCATGCATCCATGTCCCTAAGATATGTAAAAGATGGAAAAGTTAACAATGAAACAATAAATTACTACCTTAATCGTGCCAAAGGTGGTGTCTCAATGGCAGTGACCGAACCAATGGGAACAACAAGGTGGAATATAGCCCCAAGAAGAATAAAGGTTTTTGGCAGATCAAATGAAGACGGTCTAAAACGTTTTTCTGATATTGTTGGAAGCAATGGTTGTCACATGATTGGTCAGCTGCAAGATAGTGGTAGAGGCAATCACGAGGGGGGGAAAAGACCAGATGCGGTTAGTGCATCCTCTCTTCCAGATGGAATTAGCTGGACAGTTGCACGAAGCCTAACGACTGAAGAAATAAAAATTATGATCAATGATTTTGCTGAGTCTTCAGAATGGTTAATGAAATGCGGCTGGAGTGGAATTGAAATTTCTGCAGGTCATGGCCATATTTTTCATCAGTTCTTATCTCCAAATTCAAATATCAGAGATGATGATTATGGTGGCTCAAGGGAGAATAGAACTCGCTTAATTGTAGATGTAGTTAACGCAATAAGAAGTCTATCAGGGAAGAACTTTATCATAGGCCTAAAACTCCCAGGAGATGATGAAGTAACTGGTGGGATTGATTTGGAAGAATCAAAATTAATTTCTCAGAATATTGCAAGTGCATGTAATGTAGATTACGTAACATATTGCTGGGGTGCGCATTCGGACTCTCTTTATCGACATCTTCCAGACTTACATGGAGAAAGAGCACCCTTTATCTCACAAATAAAATCACTCTCAGAACCTTTTAAGAAAACTCCAGTTGGTGCATTAGGCCTAATAACAGACCCCAATGAAGGAGATTATGCTATAGAAAACGGTAATGCTGATTTAGTAATGCTTGGACGTCCTTTAGTTACTGATGCGTCATGGGCAAATAAATCATTAAACAACAATGAAGCACAAATTCGTTATTGCGTTTCATTAAATACATGCTGGCATAGTATTACCTCTGGAAATAAGATTAAATGCGATAATAACCCAAGAGTTGGGGAGAAGGATGAGTTTAATTGGAAACCTAACAAAACATCAAAAAAGAAAAAAATTGTAATTGTTGGAGCTGGCATAGCTGGTATGGAAGCTGCATGGATAGCAAAGGCAAGAGGACACGAGGTTACTGTATTTTGCGCATCCGCAGAGCCAGGCGGGAAGACAAGGTTGCATGCAAGCCTTCCAGGTGGTGAAAATCTATCAAGCATTTATGACTATCAAACCCTAAGGGCTAAAAAAGAGGGTGTTAAATTAGAAACTGGAATAGTTGCTTCTGCATCTGATGTTTTGGGATTAAATCCAAACTCAGTAATATTTGCTTCTGGCGCATCAATGATATGGCCTTCTTGCTTACCTATAGATCTGAAAGAAGAAGGTATTATTCCTGATTTAAGGGATACAATGACTATGTTACTAGATCGTCCTTCCTCACAAGAAGGCAATGCAATTATTTATGATTGTGATCATACCAAAATGACATATTCTTCAGCAGAATGGTTAGCAAGTAAGTTTGAAAAGACCTACATCATTACCCCAAGAGATAGAATTGCTTCAGACGAGCCATTGGTCAACAGACAGGGAATTTATTCGAGACTATATAAAATGGGAATTAATATAATTACAAGCTCAGAAATAGACTCTCTGATTTTAGAAGAGGGTAAAATAAGCCTAAAAAATATC
>CACGTM010000042.1 GCA_902575965.1 uncultured Alphaproteobacteria bacterium
ATGGTCAGGAATAAAGTAAGCTATATCCAATTTAGCCCTCCTCATGATTTAGGAATTGAAGCAGTTGGTGTAATTATAAAAACTGGAAGAAAAATTAGAGATTTAAAAAAGGGGGATTATGTCTCAACTTGGAGCATTGGTGGCGGTTATAAGCACTACCAATTATTAAGAAAAGAATTTGTTACCAAAATTCCAGAGGCAACACCAGAAATATTGACGCTTCTTCCAACTGGGATATCAGGTATGATAGGCATTGAACAAGTTGGTCAAATGACTTCCAATGAAGTAATTGCTATTTCAGCAGCTGCTGGTGGCCTTGGGCATTTAATTATTCAATTTGCCAAAATGAAAAACAACCATGTCATAGGAATCTGTGGCTCTGATATAAAGGAAGAGGCTATCAGAGAGCTTGGGTGTGATAGAATAATTAATTATAATAAAGAAGACTTAAATAAGATACTTACTGAAGAGTATCCTAGTGGGATAAATATTGCATATGACTCAGTAGGTGGAAAAGTTTTTGATGCATTCATAAATAATTTATCTATAAAAGGAAGATTGATTATATCTGGATATACCTCCGAAGTTGGAAAACCATGGGAACAAATTGTTGGCCCAAGGATTTATGAGAAATTATATTTCAAATCAGCTTCTGTGAGAGGGTTTATAAATCCACATTTTTTAGAATTTCACGAAGAAGCAAAAAAAAGAATTTTGAGAATGTATCAATCTAATAAGTTGAAAGTTCTTGTAGATAATAGTTATTTTAATGGCCTTAAAGCTGTTCCAGATGCCGTTGAATACTTATTAAGTGGAAAAAATATTGGAAAAGTAGTAATAAAGTTTTAAACTATGTTTTTTCTTGGGAGATTAATATGTTCACAAGACCTTTTGTTTTTATAATTACCTTTATAGTACCTTTAGTTTCATTAAATAGTAAGAATTTAGATATTACAACTAGTGAAGGTATTGCTAAGGTTGAGAGAAAAATCCAATGTTCACTTAAGGATGGTGAACACACAATCTTTTGGTGGCACGGAAAGGCATATGGTAGAAGGATGGGTATGTCTGATAAACTCCTTTTTCTTGTAGAGGGAATGAACATAAGAAATTGTGCTACCGTTTACGATAAAGATGGTAATTATGGCTGGAGAATTATTAGTAGAGAAATTCTTTTATATAAGGATAAGAATACTGGAGAAGTATTAAGAGAATGGAAAAATCCTTATACGAATGAAGTCGTAGAAGTTATGCATGTAGCAAATGATCCTGTTAATCAGCGGCCAATGTATGGGTTTGACAGAAATGGGAATGTGAAAAAATTTCCTGGCGATATTATGAATGGAAAATGGTGGTATAATGTTACTGTGCCACTATATTATACTAACGTTCTTTCTGGAGATTACCAAAAATATATAGGCGGAACCTATAGAGCAACTGAAATGTTCAACTTTTTTGGAGACCTTGACAGTTTGCTTGATGAAAATAAAAACACAGCAGATGTTCAGGTTGGATGGGCAAGGCATTCTGATTGGCTTCCTTGGATGCAGATGAGCGGAAGAGAAGGAATCATATATATGCATACAGCAGGGCAAAAAATTAACAGCTACGATGAGCTATCAGAAATAATGAAGGCTGAGATTAAACAAAACTATCCTAAATACAATAAACCTCCGCCATTAGATGACAATAGAAAGAATGAAACTAGTTGGACTGTATTTAAGAAAACTATGGATAAAAGAGGAGGTCCTGAGCCTTTAAAACGTGAGTTTCCTCACTAATTTGTAAATAAAGAGATTAATTAATATTTTTTGTATTAGCATGCTTAAGCATTATAAGAACATCATTTTCTAAACTTTAGCCCAAGCCATAAAAATCTTGGAGGGCCATAGGTAATTAATCCATCTTTTGAAATGCCTGCTTGTGAACGTTTATTAAATATATTCTCAAGACTGATATAGATAGAGGTGCTATCTGCAATTAAAAAATTGCTAAAAATATTAGCAATACTGGAATTATCTAATACTCGGATGTTAGAATCATCTTCAAACTGAGAACTGCTATATACATATTCAAAGTCCATATTAATTTTCTTATTTAACTTAAAAGCAAGACTAAGATTACCTTGGTGTTTTGGAGTTTGAGCCAGACGCTTTCCATCAAGATTTGTGAAGAATTTAGCTTCAGAAACCTTAGGGTTAGAAAATAAATAATTTAGATTGAAATCTATTTTTTCAGATAAATTGAGCTTATAAGATACCTCAATACCGTAATTTTTTACCTTTTTAAGATTATTTCTTTGTCTCAAGCTACCCCCCGAGGGTATGAAAATATTATACGACTTATTAAAACCAGGTGTATTAGAAATTGTTGTATTAACAACTGGATTTAAGATATCATTTTTGAAAAATGTAGTTTTAAAATAATATCTATTCTTGTCTATTGAGAATGAAAACTCCCCACCCAACATTCTTTCATTTTTTAAATCTGAGTTTGCTTCAGTAATATCATTTTTAACCCTGAAAGGCCTATATAGTTCATTCAAGGTCGGCGTCCTTATGGAGCTATAAACTGAGAAATTAAAATCTACGTAATCAAAAATATTATGAATAATTCCTAACCTTCCATTTAATAATATTCCATCATTAGTCCTAAATATTTTCTCAGAAATTAGTTGATTATCAATAATATTAGTTTCTTTTCTAAATCCGTTTGATTGCCTCCAATAATCTGTCCTTAAACCAATATTAAATAGCGTTTTATTAGAAACCTTATAGTTAGTCTCAAAAAATCCTCCAATGAGAACTTGTTCTCCACCAGCATTTCTTAATCTTGTAAAACCATTACCCAAGTTTCTAAATTTCTCATTAGTTGAACCAGAAATTAATTGGAAATCAATTCCATTTTCCAAAATTAGATCCTGATTTATCAACCACCTAAGTTTTATATTTCCTCCAATAACATCTGAAGGAACATCAAACTGATCTAGTACTGGCCTAGAAGTATCTCTTGTTGAGTTAAAAGCTTCAAAAATGTTCTCAAAGTGTTTTTTTCTGTAAAAGAGTCTTCCTTCCCAATTAAGAAAATTATCAATATAATCTTTCAAGGCTGCAATCGATAATTGATAATCTTTTGAGCTTGACCCTGCTAAAACACTTCCATTCTGAAAATTATCAGAGGAAAATTGAGCGGAAAGTAAAAATTTAATATCTGAACTATTTTGAAATTTGGCAGACAATCGAAGCGTTTCTCCTGATCTACTTAAAGGGAGGTCAGCAATACCGCGTTGAGTTTTTTTTATTCCAAAAAAACCATCTGTCTTTAAAATATTTCCGCCTATAATAAATGACATATTTTCATATTTTGATGAAACAATAAAATCTGCTTGTCTTGTATCATTTGAGCCATATTTAATATCTAAAGCATGGCTAATAGAGTTGAAATTTACTGAGTCAAGCCTTATAACACCAGTCAAGGATCTATTACCCCAAGAGCCAGCACCCCCTCCATTTTGAATTGAAACGTGGTCTAATAATAATGGTGAAAGACTCCTCCAATCTACCCACCCACCAAAAGGGTCATTTAGAGGAATACCATCAAGAACCACTAAGGCTCTACCAGCACCGTTTGGGCCTAATCCCCGAAGATTAGCCCCCTGGATTGTAGGGTGTGTAGCTCTAGAGGATTGACGCCTATAAAGGCTAAAGCCGGGGTGACGCCCTAATATTTCATCTAAAGAAAGAGAGGAACGATTTAAATTAACTATATTAAACCTAGTGGTATTATAAATTTCTTCCGCTAGAGAATTACTTAGTCTTTGGCCAGTAACAAGGATTTGATCAGAATCTTTTGCATAAATCTTGGCACTAAAAATCATAAAAAAAATAAAAATTAGAAATTTAGTATAATGAATCATTTTTTTTTTTTCTAAAAGAATATAAAATATATTAATGAGCAAATTTAATGAAAAACCGGAAAATAGCATTAGCATTACTATTTTTGCTTCGTGGGTAGCTATAATTACACTTGCCATATATCTTTTATATATAGGTAAAAGTATCTTTTTACCACTAGTTCTATCCATATACATTACATATTTAATAAAAGCACTAGCAAGTTTAATAGGATCTTTAACGTTAAAAACGATAAAGATTCCTAGTTTTGCATCATTAACGATATCAATAATTATTTTAATCTCAGCAATAGGGATTCTTGTTCAAGTTGTAGCTGAAAATATCAGCCAAATAGCTAGCGAGGCGCCAAACTACCAAACAAAACTTCAGGTTTTTTTCAAGAAATTTATTGATCATGCTGAAACTTTAGTTGGCAGTCCAATTACTATCGCTGAGCTAAACAGTCAAATTAGTTTTCAAGCCGCTATTTTAAAATTAGTTAGTGCATTGCAAGGAATTGCTGGAAGTACATTTCAAATTTTCTTGTATGTTGCATTTCTTCTTTTAGAAAGTAGCACCTTACATCTTAAGATAAGAGCTTTTGCAAAGAATGATCTTCAAGAAATTAAAATAAATAAAATACTTAAAGCAATAGGTTCAAATATAGAAAAATATATTTGGATTAAAACCATAATGAGTATTACAGTAGCGTTATTAAGTTATTTTATACTCATTATGATGAAAATAGATTTTGCAGCATTTTGGGCACTTCTTATATTTATTTTTAATTATATTCCATACATTGGCTCTGTTATAGCTGTTACTTTCCCGGTAGCAATTAGCTTAATTCAGTACAACTCTTTACCTCAAACAGGGGCACTAATTTTATGTCTTATTGCTTGTCAGATTTTTGTTGGAAATATATTAGAACCAAGATTAGCTTCTAAGTCTTTAAATCTAAGTCCTGTAGTAATTTTACTATCTTTATCTTTATGGGGAGCAGTTTGGGGTGTTACTGGTATGATACTCAGTGTCCCAATAATGGTAATGATTATGATTATTTTATCAGAGTTTAAAATCACAAAACCATTAGCAATCTTAATGTCTCAAAGCGGGAAAATTACATAATTTATATGTTTTTGGAGTTAAAAAATGAAATCTCAATATTCACATGCAGTCTTACCAAAATCTAATCATGATGAACAATCTAGGCAGGACTACTATATGGACATAAGACACTTTCTAGCTGCCAATATTGCCCCAGGTAATAAATTAGTTTTCAATAACAAGATAAAACCTAAATATTTAAAAAAGTATGGTAGAGAACCAAAAGATAGACATGAAGTTAAGCGAGTAATGGTCAAAAATGACTACTACCAATTCTACTCTGCCATGCAAAGACATACACAAGAAATGATGTGGGACAGTGTTATTGATACAGTTGAGAGAGATTTAACAAGAATTACTAATAATGCTAAAGATGTCTCAGGAAAAACTGGAGGAAGTTTGAAGTTAGACTCTAAATTTTTAGTTCCTAGATACCTCACTCAATATGACATCCACCTCCAACCTGGAGGATATCATGCTAATTTGGGTGATGAGGATATTTCAGCTGGAGCACTTTATGACAGAGGAACTTATTGTTATACTTTAGGGAATATTGGACCAAAATTAGATTATCTTGGCAAAACACTTCTTGAATTCTATAAAAAGGAATATCCAAATAAAACTCCTCTACGTATTTTAGACATGGGCTGCACTGTGGGACAAAGTACAATCGCTTGGTGCGAGGCTTTTCCTAATGCAGAAGTTCATGGTATTGATGTCGGAGAATCTCTTTTACGTTATGCTCACGCGCGAGCAGAGGATTTAGGATACAAGATACATTTTAGTCAACAATCTGCTGAAAAAACAAATTTTGACAATAATTCCTTTGATCTTGTGATTTCTCATATAATTATGCATGAAACAAGTACCAAAGCGGTAACAGAGATCTTTAAGGAGAGCAAAAGATTGCTTAAAGATGGAGGTATTATGATGCACTTAGACAATACAAGACTAAAAGAATTTCCTCCTCTTGAAAGTTTTTTAGCTGCATGGGAGGTATACAATAATAATGAAAATTTTGGAGGCATTTATAGAGAAATGGACCTTGTTAATGAAGCTACAAAAGCTGGTTTTTCAGAAGAAAAGTCAAGAATGGCGATGGTGGACATATAT
>CACGTM010000043.1 GCA_902575965.1 uncultured Alphaproteobacteria bacterium
AAATTTGTGGTGCTTAACAGCAGCAGATAAAATATCTTTAGTTTTAGTATTTATTGAATTTGAAAATTTGGCAAATTTATCACCCTCAAAAAATCCAATGGCCACAGACCCAGATGATTGAACTATAAGTTTTGAAAAAGAAATCTTCATTATTTGAGCCTAACTTTGATATGGAATACTATTATGGTAAAATAAAGCAAATATATTTGTAATTTACTTACCTTTTAAAATATAATTAGCACTAAATGTAAACCAAAGAGTTAAAAAGTTTGTATACATCTAAATCTTTAAAAAGAATAGGAATTTAATTGAATGGGAAAATTTGGAATGGGGCAACCCATAAGAAGAGTAGAAGATGAAAGATTCCTTAAGGGATTTGGTAAATATACTGATGATATTAAATTAAGTGACCAGGTTTACCTAGTGGTCCACCGCTCTCCTTATGCTCACGCAAAAATTAAATCTATAGACCTTAGCCAAGCAAAGCAGACTGATGGCGTCCTAGGTGTTTTTATCAATAAAGACTTAGAAGAAGCGGGTTTTTTATGTATCCCTCATGACATTGTCCCCACTGGAATGGATGGAAATGAAGTTAATGTTCCGAAACGACCAATATTAGCACAAGATAAGGTTAGGTATGTGGGAGAACCAATAGCTATTGTTGTAGCAAAAACATTAAATATTGGTAAGGACGCCTCCGAGCTAATAGATATTGATTTTGAAGAATTAATGCCATTCCCGAATATGGATACAACAAACTCTGTCGAATCTGAACCAATTTTCAAGGAAATAAATAACAACCAGTTAGTCCACTGGTCTATGGGTAATAAAGATGAAACTGACAAAATATTCTCTAATGCAAGTAAAGTAGTCTCCATCAATCTTATAAATAATAGAATTGCACCTACTGCCTTAGAGCCTCGAGCTGTGATTTCAGAATATGATAAGTTGAGTGATTCTTATACACTTAGGACAGGAAGCCAAGGTTCACATAAATTAAAAGAATGGATAACAGGCAAAAATGGTAAAAAAGCTGCTAATATTGAACCTGATAAGTTAAGAGTAATTTGCCCAGATGTAGGTGGTGGATTTGGCATGAAGAATTTCTTATTCAATGAAACTCTTCTGACGCTATTTGCATCTAAAGCCATTGGAAAACCAGTAAAGTGGAAAGCTGATAGGGCCGAGAGTTTCCTTAATGATACTCATGGTAGAGACCAAATTAATTTCGCAGAGCTTGCCTTATCTGAAAATGGAAAGTTTGAAGGGCTAAGGGTTTCATCGAAAGGTAATGTAGGTGCATATGTCTCACAATTTGGGGCAATGATACCAACAATGGCTGGTTGTGGAATGCTTTGTGGCTGCTATAAAATAAAATCAGCATATGTTGATGTGAAGGTTTTAATTACTAATACTACTCCTTTAGATGCATATCGCGGAGCCGGGAGGCCAGAGTCTGCGTACATTATTGAAAGGCTAGTCGATAAGGCTGCAGATGAACTTAAAATAGACCGTGCAGAAATAAGAAAGCTAAATTTTATCGGCCCCGAAGAGTTCCCTTTTGAGACAGCTCTTGGAATGAAATATGACTCTGGAGAATATGAAAAAATTCTATCGTTAGCTACTGAAAGAGCTAATTGGGATACTTTTCTTGAGCGACGAAAAGAGTCAGAATCAAGAGGCATGTTACGCGGAATAGGACTTAGCTATTACATTGAAGCATGTGGAGGAGGTCCAACTGAATTTAAAACAATTTCTATAAAAGAGAATGGTAAGGTAACCATATCATCAGGAAGCCAAAACAATGGTCAAGGCCATGAAACAGCATTTGCTCAAATAGCGGCTGACACCCTGGGTATTGAAATGGAAGAAATTGAGGTGGTAATGGGTGATACCCAAACAATCAAGGCAGGGATTGGAACGGGAGGAAGCCGGGCTTTAGCGGCAGGAGGAAGTGCGACACTTACAACTTGTCAAAAACTAATTACTAAAGGTAAAGATGTTGCTGCAACATTACTTCAATCCTCAGAAGACAAAATAACCTTTGAAAATGGGTTTTATGAAATAAAAGATACTGGCTCAAAAGTATCTCTGCAGGATGTAGCAAAGGCAACCTACGACAAGAAAATTTTTTCTGAGAATATTGAAGAAGGGCTAGAAACTTCCTCAGAACAGGTTATGAATGCACAAACTTTTCCAAATGGTTGTCACATTTGTGAGATTGAGATTGACCCAGAAACAGGTGCAATATCCTTTGTTAATTACCTAATTGAGGACGATATAGGACGTATACTTAACCCACTAATGTTAGAAGGACAAATTCTTGGGGGGGGCTGTACAAGGAATTGGGCAAGCTTTATTTGAGGAAGCAGTTTATGACAATAATGGCCAGCTTGTTAATGGTTCTTTTATGGATTATATTATGCCAAGAGCAGATAACCTTCCGTCTTTTAATTTTAATTATACAGAAGTTTCTTCACCAAGTAATACGCTAGGTGTTAAAGGCGCTGGAGAAGCTGGAACTATAGGAGCGACACCTGCTGTAGCAAATGCAGTAATTAATGCACTAAACTCGATCAATGCTAAGCCCATAGATATGCCAATGACACCTATGAAAATTTGGAAATCGATAAAGGAAGCTCGTGAATCCTAGATTGTTATCTTAGTGTCAAAATGTCAGAAACCTATAACCTACTTTTACATTTTAAAAACAAATTACAAAAAACATCTTTCTCAGCAGGAAAAGAAATTATGAAATATCATAATAAATTATCTTGTATTGATAAAAAAAATGATAATTCTCCAGTCACAAAAGCAGATGAACTTGCAGAAGAAATAATTCTTAATGACCTATATAAATTAGATACTAAACTACCAGTAATTGCTGAAGAGGATTCCTATAAAAATGGACTACCTAAATTTGATGGTAATTCTTTCTGGTGCATTGATGCTCTAGATGGAACAAAAGAATTTATAAAATCTGGAAAGAATTTTACAGTAAATATATCACTTGTTATTGATAGAATACCTGTTCTAGGCATCATTTATGCACCAGCCTTAAATTTATTATACAGTGGCATTAAGTATAAAAGTTCAAATTTAGCTCAACACATAGATTTAGATAATAACAAGGAAAAAAATATCAAAACTAGAAAATATCCAAGAAGTGGTATTATTGTTCTCAATAGCCTACATCATTCAAATAAAAAATTATTAAATAATTTTTTATATAACTATAATGTAAAAAAAATTATCTCAATTAGTTCATCGCTGAAGTTTTGTCTAATTGCTGAGGGAAAGGCTGATATTTACCCAAGATTTGGACCAACCAATGAGTGGGATACAGCAGCAGGGCAAACCATATTAAATGCGGCAGGAGGGAATGTGGTTACTTTTAATGGGAAAGAACTTTTCTATAATAAAAGAAGCCAAAACTTCATTAACGATAATTTTATCGCATCTAATGGGGAGATTTAAGAATTTTTATATCAGACGAAAAAATAATTTCAGCAGCAAATTATCTTAAAGATGGAAATATTGTAGCTTTCCCTACAGAAACCGTTTACGGGCTTGGTGCAGATGCAACTAACAATAAAGCTGTAAAAAAAATTTTCTCAATAAAAAAAAGACCACCAAACAATCCAATCATTATTCATGTAGGTAAATCATCATGGCTTTCAGGGATTGCAGAACCTGAACCTAGAGCTAGACTGCTAATCAAGGAATTTTGGCCAGGTCCATTAACTTTGATTTTAAAAAAAAGGTCAGAATGTCCAATATCAGATTATGCTACTGCAAGATTAGAAAGTATAGCAGTTAGACAACCTAGGAATGAAATTGCATTAAGGTTATTATTAGAATTAAAAAGACCTATTGCGGCCCCAAGTGCAAATATATCTGGGAGGATCAGCTCAACAAGCGGTCGACATGTTCAAGATGATTTTGGAGCTAGAATTGATTTTATTATAAATGCTGGAGAGTGCGAAACTGGAATTGAGTCAACAGTTATTGACTTAACTCAAGATGAACCAGCTATTTTGAGACCAGGAGCTATATCAATTGAAGAAATCTCAAAAATAATTGGTAATACAAAATATGTGGCCTCTCATGGGTCAAACCCTCGGTCGCCGGGTATGATTTTAAAACATTATTCTCCTAAACTACCATTAAGAATTAATGTCGTTAAAAAGCAAGGAGAGAACGAGGCATTAATTGGTTTTGGACAAAACAAGGAAGCAAACTTTAATTTAAGCCCCTCGGGAGACTTGTTTGAAGCAGCAAAAAATTTATATAGTACATTAAGAAAAGTTGATGATAAAAAAAGATTCAAGAGTATAGCCATTAATCCTATCCCGAACTTTGGTATAGGGGTGGCAATTAATGATAGACTTCGTAGAGCATCAAAAGCCCAAAAAAGAGATTAGAAATTTTGAATACTAAAGATGATTTCATACATTTAAAGCCTAAATTCTTAAGTTATTTGGAAAGACTTCTTGGGGTAGAAGGATTCTCAACTAGAAAAGACACAATATTACCATACTTATCTGAACAAAGAGGCAATTTTAATGGTTCATCTCAGCTTCTGATTAGACCCAAAACTACTAATCAACTATCAGAAATTATGAAAAGATGCAGTTCACAAAACCTCAAAATAGTGCCAATTGGAGGAAATACTGGATTATCTGGAGGTTGTGTGCCATCTGAAAATGGAGATGAGATTCTTCTTTCTCTAGAGAGGATGAATAGTATAAGAAATTTTGATGAAACCAATTATACTATAACTGTTGAAGCGGGATGTATTCTTAGTGATATAAAGTCATTTGTTGAAAAAAGGGATTTCTTTTTTCCTTTGGGCCTAGCCTCGGAAGGGAGTTGTCAAATTGGTGGAAACCTAGCTACCAATGCTGGCGGAATAAATGTTTTACGATTTGGGAATACCAGAGAATTAGTTCTTGGCTTGGAGGCTGTTCTGCCTGATGGGAAAATTTGGAACGGCCTTAGATCACTTCATAAAGATAATATGGGTTACTCTCTAAAAAATCTTTTTATCGGCTCAGAGGGAACACTTTGTTTAATAACTGCAGCATCACTAAAACTATTTCCTAAACAAATAAACTCCAAAACAATATTATGCTGTTTAAATAAATTAACTTCAGTCATAGAATTACTAAATCTTACAAAAAAACTGAGCAGTGAGACGCTTACATCTTTCGAGCTATTATCTAATTTTGGTGTTGATCTGTCTATTAAACATCATACACAGATTAGGTTTCCAATAGAAAATAAATTTAACTGGTATGCTCTAATTCATCTATCTTCATCAAATAGAAATATAAACTTAGAGGATAATCTTGAGTCAATATTTTCACTAGCATTGAAAAAAGGTATCATAGAAGATGCAATAATATCAAAAAGTGAGTCTCAAGAAAATAACTTATGGAAAGTTAGAGAGTCACTATCAAATGCACAAAAATTAGAAGGTGGAAGTATTAAGCATGATGTTTCAGTCCCTATTGATAAAATACCATTTTTTATAGAAATGGCCTCAAAAGAGATAATTAAATATTTACCCGGCTCAAGGCCGTGTCCATTTGGCCATATTGGTGATGGAAATATACATTTCAATATTTCTCAGCCTAAAAGATTACCAAAAGATGTCTTTTTAGAAAAAAGCAGTGAGATTAACAAAATAGTATACGATATTGTGATGGAATTGAATGGATCAATATCAGCAGAGCACGGTATCGGTATGCTTAAAACAAAAGAACTTGAAAATTACAGAAGTAATGAAGAAATTGAATTAATGCATAAAATAAAGAAAGCTATTGACCCAGAAAATATTATGAATCCAAACAAGGTTCTGAATGAGATAAAATAAATGCACTTGAGAATAATCAAAAGGTATCTATTCTTTCAACTATTTTCAGGATCCATTTTGGTAACTCTGTCTTTA
>CACGTM010000044.1 GCA_902575965.1 uncultured Alphaproteobacteria bacterium
GAAATGATGGTTATCATGGGAAAAACGGGCCTGTTGGAGTAAGAACAGGAAGTACTGAAAATGAGTTATTTAATGCATTTATTAATGCAGGGCACTCAGCAGGATATCCAGTTTGCAATGACTTTAATGGTGCAACTCAAGAAGGTTTTGGTAGGTATGATTTTACAATTAGAAATGGAAGAAGACAATCCACATCTGTTGCATACTTAAAGGATATTAAAAATAGAAAAAACCTTAAAGTATTAAAACGCGCACATGCAAAAAAAATTATTTTTACAGATAACAAGGCTGAGGGAATAATTTATAAAAAATATGGTATTGATAAAAAAGTTATGGCAAAGAAAGAAATTATTCTTTGCCTTGGAACATTCAATTCTCCTTCTTTACTTCAAGTTTCTGGTATCGGCAGCAGTAAAGATCTAAGCAGTCTAGGAATAGAAGTTATCCATGATTTACCTGGTGTGGGGAAAAACCTTCAGGATCATGTTGCTGTCTATGTTCAACATTTTTGTAAAAAGCCAATTACAATCAAAAGCATGTTTCGTCCTGATGTAGCTAGTAAAGCTTTTTTCGAAGCCTTATTTTTTGGCACCGGCCCCGTAGCAGCTTTTCCATTAGAAGCAGGAGGTTTTGTTAGAACTAGACCTGAGTTGGATATGCCAGATATCCAATTTCATTTTTGTCCAGGACTAGGTCCAGACATGCCAGGTTCACATAAGCACGGTTTCTTCTCTAATATTTGTCAACTGAGACCTAATAGTCGTGGATGGGTAAAAGCAAGCTCAAAATCAAATGAATTATCCCCAGAGATTAACACAAATTTTTTATCACACGAGGATGACCTTAGAACATTGAGAGATGGTGTAAAAATACTTCGAAAAGTATTTTCTCAGCCTGAATTTGATGACTTGAAGGGAGATGAAGTAAGCCCAGGTAAAGACATTGCATCAGAAGAAAGTTTAAATAATTGGATCAAGGAAACCGCTGAAACAATCTATCATCCTGTTGGCACTTGTAAAATGGGAATAGATAGCATGTCAGTTGTGAACCCAGAGCTAAAAGTCATCGGAACAAAAAATTTAAGAGTTGCAGATGCATCAATCATGCCCACTCTTGTTGGTGGTAATACAAATGCCCCTGCAATAATGATAGGAGAAAAAGCTTCTGATCTAATTCTTAGAGATAACTAGTTCATTCTAAAATCATTTTAGCACCTTTTTCTGCGATCATCATCGAAGGAATACTAGTATTTCCACTGGTAATTTTTGGCATAATTGAAGCATCTATTACCCTAAGCTTTTGTATTCCATTTAACTTTAGTTCATTATTAACAACTGCATTATCATCACAACCCATCCTGCAAGTGCCAACAGGATGAAAAATAGTATCTGCCGTCTGTGATATCCAATCATCAATCTCATCATCATTCTCAACCTCTTTTCCCGGCGATAATTCTAATTTCCTATATTCATCAAGTGGTGATTGTAATGAGATTTTTCTAATTAACTTAAAGGCTTCTCTTATACATTGTTTATCAATTTCTGAAGAGAAGTAGTTTGGGTCAATTAATGGCATATCATCTGGATTAGAAGATTTTATTGAAATACTTCCTTTGCTTTCTGGCCTTAACTGATAGACATTGGTTAAGAAACCATGTTGAAGTTGACCCTTCTGAGATATTGACAGCGAAAGTCCGGGAACAAATGTTACGTGTACATCAGGCCTCTCCAATTCACTTGCTGTTTTGAGAAAACCACCAACTTCAAGTGGAACTTTTGATGCTGGTCCATTTCCAAATAGGAGAGCTCTAAAAAATGAAATAATTGCTTTATCGGGCCTCATTTCTCCAAAAAGTGTTACTGGCTTACTGCAGCTATGCTTTAAATATATTCCAATATGATCCTGTAAATTTTTTCCTACTTCTGGCAAATCTTTTTTTACCTTAATACCTAGGTTATTTAGTTTTGTAGATTCACCTATACCCGATAGCTGAAGGATTTTCGGAGAATTAATAGAGCCACTTGACAATATCACTTCATGATTTGCATAAAACGATACATCCCCACTTCTAAGCTTTACTTCAACTCCCTTACAAGAATTTTCATCTATAATTAACTTTTGCACATGAGCATTTGTTATTATTTCTAAATTTTCTCTTGACTTTATTGGTTCTAAAAAAGCTTTTGCAGCTGATACCCTTTTTCCATTCTTTATATTAAAATCATAAGGACCAATACCTTCTTGATCTTTTCCATTAAAATCATCATTTGTTATAAAGCCAGATAATTTTGCCGACTCTATCCATTTTTCATATAGTACATTTATTGGTTTTGCTTTTTCTGTAAATAGCTCACCTTGATTACCATGAAAATTATCATTAATAGAATGACTAAAGTTTTTTTCAAATGATTTAAAGTATGGTAAAAGTTCTGAATATGACCATCCTTTTAGACCAAGCCTTTCCCAAGAGTCATAGTCTTCTTTCTGACCACGCATATACATCATTCCATTAATAGCGGTTGAACCTCCTAAGACCTTACCCCTAGGCCAAGTGATTGATCTAGAAGCTAGGCCCACTTGAGGAATTGTATTTAGCTTCCAATTTAGTGAAGGTAGATAATATAAAAATCCTGCATAAAGAGGAATTTTTATTAATGGATTCCAATCTTTACCTCCTGCTTCTAACAAAAGAACCTTATGCTTCTTATTTGCAGATAACCTATTTGCCAGGAGACAACCAGCGGCGCCAGCACCTATTACAATATAATCTGATTTTTTTTTCACAAATTTCCTCACCTCGAATAAATTCTTTTAATCTGATCACACCTAACTTCTCTGTTACCAAAATAATTTTCAAGCTTTTGTGATTTAGCATAACAACTTTTAACAGATTTTGGACACCTTGATGCAAGATAACAGCCTGATGGTAGGTCAACAGGGCTAGGGATCTCACCTGACAAGTTAAATATCTTTGAATTATCTATTCTTCTCTGATTTGGGTCCAACCCAAGCTCTGAGTCAACTAGCGCACAAGTATATGGATGCAAAGGTTTGTTAAAGATATCTTTTGTTGACCCATACTCAACAACTTGCCCTAGATACATAACTGCAACTTTATCACATATACTTATAACTGATCTTAGATCATGTGAAATAAATAAATAAGATACCCCGTAATCCTCTCTTATTTTCTTCAATAAAGAGAGGATTCTCTCCCTATCATTTGGCGCAACAAGTGAGGTAGGTTCGTCAAGAACAACAAAATCAGGTGATGCTAGAATTGCTCTAGCTATAGCAAGCCGCTGTAAAACTCCTGGACTTACATTTTTGGGATACTTGTATAAAACCTCCCCATCAATACCAAAGTCTTTTGTTATCTTCTTTATTGTATTCAATTTTCGTTTTGAATTTGATGATGGATTATTAAATGATTCCATTAATGACTGTTCAATCCTCCACCTCGGATCAAAACTATCATGAGGGTCTTGCTGAACAATTTGTATTCTTTTTCTTAATTTTCTTAACTCATTAGGAGAAATCTTCCCAAGATCAATCTCATCAAAAATTAAATCTCCTTTATCAGGGTTTATTAACTTAAGTATACACTTTCCAACAGTAGACTTTCCTGAACCAGACTCACCTACAAGACCAATTATTTCATTCTTGCGTATTGAAAGTGAAAAATTTTCTACTGCTTGAAGAGTTTTTTTAGATTCTTTAATAGGAAATGTTTTTCTTAAATTTTTAATTTTATAAATAATCTTATCACTATTTATTACTTTTTTTGCTATTTTTTCATCTATCCGACTATTTTTTAAATTCTTAAAGTAGATTTTTACATCTTCATTTTTAGTTATAAGGCCTTTTTCCATTTCAATTACTGTATCACAGTAATTTGCAAGTATCCCCCTATCCTGAGTACATAATATAATCGTTACACCTTTATCTTTTGAAGTTTTCCAGATCATATCTAAAAACTGAGCTTGAACTGTAACATCGAGTCCACTTGTTGGTTCGTCAGCAATAATTATTGACGGTTTGGTTGATAATGCTAGTGCAATTAATACTCTTTGTGCCATTCCACCGGAAAGTTCGTGAGCAAAAGAATTAATCCTCCTTTTGGGATCATTAATACCAACCAACTTGAGCATGTCTTCTGGTCTAAAGTACTCATTTGTATTAATTTTTCCTACATGCTTATTCCAAACGCGTGATATTTGATAACCAATTGTGTACATAGGGTTTAAAGCTGATCGAGGGTTCTGGACTATAAGAGAAATTTCTTTTCCTCTTACTTTTTCTAGTTCTTTTTCTTCTAAATCAATTAGGTCGATATCATTAAGAAAAACTGAACCAGAATTGATTTTACAATTTCTAAAAGAAAAACCTAACAGCGCATATGCTAAGGCAGACTTTCCTGAACCGCTACCCCCTGTAACCCCAATAATTTCACCTCTGTAAGCATTAAAGTTTAATGGACCAATTATCTTCTTTTGATTCAGGGTATTTAGAACAGAAAGGCATTCTACTGATAAAACTATTTCAGGCTTATCTATCATAATTTTTCTCTATAAAATTTCCACAAACCGCAAATGCAAAAACTGTCAATGAAGTTGCCACTCCAGGAAAAACACTAGGCCACCAATCACCAAGAACAAGCTGTCCTGCACCAGAAGCAATCATAGACCCCCACTCAGGAGTTGGAGGTCTTACTCCTGCACCGACAAAGCTTAATCCTGCAGTAAGCAAAATAGCAAAACCAATTGTTATTGAAAATTGAACAAGTGCGGGGCCAAGTGCATTTGGAAGTATGTGCCTTATTGCAATATATAACTCGGTTTTCCCTGATACCCTTGCCGCATAAATAAAACCTCTATTGATTAATGATAGTACCTCAGTCCTTGTAAGCCTTAAATATATTGGTGTGTATAATAGTGACATAGCCAAAATAATATTTATCCAAGTACGACCCGCGAGTGCAACAAGTATCATTGCAGTAATAAAGACAGGAAAAGATTGAAGGAGATCAAATAGTCTCAATAAAGTCTCGCTTAGAATATTCCTAAAGTACCCAAGGACTACTCCTAGAAATACACCTAAACTTGCACTAATAATATTTGCACTGAAGGCAATTATAAGATCTGTTCTTACCGCTGCAATCGTTCTACTAAAAACATCGAGCCCTGATGAATCGGTTCCAAACCAATGAGGGGAAGGAATATCATTTACCAAAACATCCCAAAATAAAGATGGCCAACTTGAAAGGGGTGGGGGACTCTTTGAAACTGTATTTGTCACCATTGTTGGATCATATGGAACAATCAAATCACCAAAAATTGCTAAAAATATAACCGTTCCAGTTATTAAAAATCCAAAAATATCCAGTGAACTAATTTTAATTTCTTTATTATTCATAATTTAATTCTTGGATCTACCAGTGCATGTAAAATATCTACTATCAAGAAAATTAGCAAAGTTATTGAAGAAATAGTGAGTACAACTCCCTGAATAGCAGGATAATCAAAGGCTAGAATAGAGTTTATCGAATATTGACCAATACCACTGATAGAGAATATTCGTTCAATAAGGACAGCTCCTCCTATCATGTAACCAAAAAGAATACCTATTAAAGTTATTGTTGGTGAGATTGAAACTCTTAATGCATCTCTTGCAACCCTCATGCTTGATATTCCTGATGCTCTAGCATAAAGGATATAGTC
>CACGTM010000045.1 GCA_902575965.1 uncultured Alphaproteobacteria bacterium
ATCAAAAAAAATTAGAGTTGGAGACCCTATGTTAAAATCTACCGAGATTGGACCAGTATGTCATGAGGAACATATGAATAGAGTACTAAGTTATTGCGATATTGCTAAAAATGAGGGAGCTGAACTTCTCACAGGAGGTGAAAGAGACGATACACATGAGAAAGGTTTTTATTTAAAACCAACAGCATATATGGCAGAATCTAACGAGTCGCGAATTTGTCAGGAGGAAATCTTTGGTCCGTTTGCATCATTTCTGACTTTCAAAGAAATTGATGAAGCTATACATATAGCAAATTCATCAAGCTTTGGATTAGTTGGATATGTATGGTCAGATAATCTTCCAATAGTGATGAAAGCCTCACAAAATATAAGGGCTGGAACAATTTGGGTAAATACACCAATGACAAGAGAACTTAGGGCACCTTTTGGGGGGTATAAAAAGTCAGGAATAGGTAGAGATAGTGCAAAAGATTGTTTACAATTCTTTACAGAGGAGAAAACAACCACTATTCCTATAGAGAGTTTTCCACTACCTCAATGGGGATCTAAATGAGAATATTTAATATAGAAAATTAATAAAAGGAGTTATCAATGGTAAATACTTTGATGGGACAAAAAGAATTCTACAAAGCACTCGAGGATGCAAGAACTTCTGTTCATTCTGGTGCACACCCTTTTAGCTTAGCATGGGCTAATGGTGAATTGAATTTAAAACAAATTGGTAAGTGGGCGGTTCAGCACTTTTACTATATCGATCCAATCCCCCAACAATTTGCACAATTATTTTGTCGACTAGATGATCTTGAGGCAAGACAACATCTGCTTGAAAATCTTATTGGTGAAGAAATGCCAGATACTCCTCAAAAACGACATCCTGATCTACTTGTGAAATTTGGCAAAGCCTGTGGTATTGATGAGAAAGAGTTTTATGATGCTGAAAATATGGGAAGTGTATTGCCATCAACTAGGGCTATGAGATCATGGATCTGGGAGCTAGTTAATGTGAGACATCTAGCTGAAAGTGCTGCTGGGATTATGGTTGCCCTTGAAGGTCAACTGCCAACACTATATCCAGCATACGTTGAAGCAATGAGGAAAATGGGCCTTAACGATGATGATATGGAATTTTTCCATGTTCACATTGAAGGTGACGAAGAACATGCTCATGTTGGTTTAGAGATAACAGCACAATATTCAAATACACCTGAACTTCAGAAAAAAGCGATATCTGCGGTTACAGCATCTACTCAAATGAGATGGCAAATGCTAGAAAACATTTTTGAAAAGTACGTTAAGAATGTACCACAGGCTGCCTAGTGAGAAAGCCTGAAAGGATACATTTATTAAATTCAGAAGACAAAGTTGCATTTGTGACAGGGGCTTATGGAGGAATTGGAAGATCAGTAGTTAAAATGCTTCTTGAATCTGGCACAAAAGTTGTTGCAACAGGAAGAAGTGACTTTCGCTTTAAGGACAGTGATGTGTTGCACTTAAATCTGGACGTAACAAAAGAGAAAGAGGTAAAGAGTGCAATAGAAAAATGCATTAGCCATTTTGGAAGATTAGACTTTCTCATACACCTAGCTGGAATGGTAGGTAGCGGGCGTTTAGATGCAATGAGCCTTGAAGAGTGGGAAAAAGTTGTATCTACTAATTTAACTTCAGCCTTTTTAATACTTAAGCATGGCTATAAAAAGATTAAAAAACCCGGAGGGGTTGTAATTTTGTGCGGGTCTTCAAATGGATATAACGGAGGAAGCCATCTTTCAGGTGCCGCATATGCATCATCTAAAACAGCCTTAGTCAATCTCGTTCGATATTGTGCAAAAGAGTGGGCGCCTGACGGTATTAGAGTTAATATCGTATCTCCAGGACCAGTTGATACGCCCATGCTTGATAGGCTGTCAAAAAATGAAATGGATGATCTGAGATCATCTCTACCTCTTGGTAGAATTGCTTCCCCAGAAGAGTGTGCTGGATCAATATTATTTCTTTGTTCTAATCATGCAGAGTCGATGACAGGAACAAATCTGAATATCTCATCTGGACTTGTTTTAGATGCTTAATTAAAAATTAATACAAAAGGGAACTAAACATGACTAAATCAGAAATTTCAATTACCACCAAAGATGGTAATTTTATGGGATACCTTTCATCACCTAAGAAGAATGGTCCAGGAGTAATTGTTATACAAGAAATCTTTGGAGTTAATCAGTGGTTGAGAAATGTTTGTGACAATCTAGCAGAAAAAGGATTTTTTGCACTGGCACCTGATTTATTTTGGCGACTTCAGCCAGGAATCCAGCTAGACCCAACAGATGAAAATGATTTCAACAAAGGTTTAGAATTATACGGTAAATTCAACGTTGATCAAAGCATTAAAGATATTCAATCTTCAATAGATACTTTGAGAAATATTGATGGGTGTTCAGGTAAAGTAGGTAGTGTTGGTTATTGTCTTGGTGGCTTGCTAACTTATTTGACGGCAGCACGAACAGATGTAAATGCGAGTTCAGGATATTACGGTGTTGGTATTGAGGGCGTTTTAGAAGAGTCAAAAAAAATAGAATCACCTCTTCAGCTCCACTTTGCAGAAAAAGACTCTTTTGTTCCACTGGAAACAGCTGAGAGTATTTGCAATCAATTAGAAAAAAATAATAATGTCACAACCTACATTTATCCAAACTGTGATCATGGATTTGCTAGAGATACAGACCCTAGTCATTATGATTCCAGTGCTGCTGATTTAGCTAATAATAGAACTTTAGATTTATTTAGAAATAGTCTTTTAAGAAATTAAAATTATATAGTTATGTAGTAGGAACAAAAAATGAAAGTTTGGCATATTGGAAAGCAAGAAGGCATTAAGTCACTAACACAAAGCGAAGATACACCTCCAATTGCAGGATTTGGAGAAGTTGTTATAGCCATGAAAGCTTTTGCAATGAATCATAGAGACTTATTAATTGTTAATAATCGATATGGAGGACCGAAGCCCGAGAATCGTATCCCAATAAGTGATGGAACCGGAGAAATTATCTCCGTTGGTCAGAATGTAAAAAACTTTAAGGTTGGGGATAAAGTATGTCCAACTCACTTTGTAAATTGGACAGATGGAGATTTTTATCCCAATTATTTCCAGAATGACCTAGGTAATACTTCGGACGGTTTGCTTGCTGAAAGGGTTGTATTGCCAGAAAAGTGTCTTGTCAAGGCAGCTAACTCATTATCGGATATAGAAAATGCAACGTTGCCTGTTGCAGGTGCTACGGTATGGGCATGCTTAGAAACCCTGGGGCAAATAAAAGCAGGTGACACTGTCCTTATGCTTGGAACAGGTGGTGTTTCTGTTTTTGCACTTCAATTAGCAAAAATTAATGGGGCAAGAGTCGTAATCACTTCATCGAGTAATAACAAACTATCTCAAATGTCAAAATTAGGTGCAGATTTTACAGTAAATTATAAAGAAAACCCTGATTGGGAAAAGTTAGTGCTAAAAGAAACTGGGGGAGTGGATATTGTTGTGGAAACTGGGGGTATTGGAACTTTAGAACAATCAATTGCTTGTTGCAATCCTAACGGAAGAATTGGATTCATTGGGGCACTTGCTGGAAGGGATAAATATCCAAACCTTGGAGGATTATTATTTAAAAATTTAATCCTCAAGGGCATCACATCAGGAAGTAGAAATATGCTCAATGAATTCATTAAAGCATGTGAAGCAAATACTTTTAAACCCATCATTGATAAAGTATTTAAGTTTGAAGATACTCCTGATGCATATAGATATCTAGCATCTGGTTCTCATGTAGGAAAAGTGGTTATAGAGCTTTGATTAATTCTGCTTTCTTTTTAATCGATTTTAAAAGACGTATCCTTATCAATCCTGACCAAGGCCTAATAATAATCCAATATAATAAAAATTTTAAGTTAGTAAGTTTGTCACAGCAAAATACTCTTGTTTCTGTATGTATGATTGTACTTCCAGAAACATCTGATGATAACCAAAAAGCCCAAACTAGCTTTATAGTTCCTTTTGTATCAAAATTTCTAAAATCTGAAGATGAAATTTCCTCATAATTTGTTGGCTTACTCTTTCCCCCAATTAGACCCCTTGATAGCTCAAAGGGAGGCGAACATTCTAATTGAATAAAATGTGATACAGACATGTTTGAGTTAGGTAAGTCCTTTACAAATAATCGAGCTATAATTCTCCATAAAAACATCAGAATGGAAGCAATCGTCGAGTCACAAAGATCCATCTCTTTAACATATCCGAAAACATCATTTATCTCTCTGTTAACAGATATTGAGTGATATTCACCATCAGTAAAATGTGCCTTACATCTCTGATAAATATCTTTTGAAACAGCTCCTTTAGGGTTTGTGAGTACCATCACATCAGCTAATGCGAGCGCCGCTTTTTCTTTCTCAGTGAATGGACCGTCCTCATAATTATCTAATTGATCAATTTTTTCTTCATCAATACCTGCCCTGATTGCATCAATTTTATCACCTCTGTTACAAAATGCACAACCATGTATATT
>CACGTM010000046.1 GCA_902575965.1 uncultured Alphaproteobacteria bacterium
TTTTTTAGAAGTAATTCTTCTATGTTCCAAAAAGACCTTTCCGACAATGGAAGGTTTTTTGATACATATTTTTTTAAAGGAGATAATATTCTATAATTCATACAATATGCATCATTAGGATTTTAACTCAAAACGAGAATACCCTTCTGACTCAAGGGTGTCAGGTAAAGACTTATCTCCCGTTTCTACTATACAACCATCAATTAAGACATGAACATAGTCTGGCACAATATAATTAAGAAGTCTTTGATAATGAGTAATCAGAAGAAAACACCTTTTATCATTAATCAGTGAATTAATACCTTTAGATACAATCTTTAGTGCATCAATGTCTAAACCTGAGTCTGTTTCATCTAAAATACCAAAGATTGGCTCTAAAAGACTCATTTGAAGTATTTCTGCACGCTTTTTCTCTCCACCTGAAAAAGCAACATTCAAAGGTCTTTTTATTATCTCAGGATCCATATCAAGGGATTTCATTTTTGCATTAATAAGCTTTAAAAATTCCATTGCATCAATATCCTCAATCCCCTGAGCTCTCCTTCGAGCATTTATTGCAGTTTTAAGAAAATTAGAAGTTGTAACACCAGGTATCTCAATTGGGTATTGGAAAGCATGAAATATTCCCATTAGGGAACGTTCGTGCACATCCATTTCTAAAATATTGACACCATCAACAAAAATAGAACCCTTAGTCACTTCATATCCTGGGCGTCCCGAAATAGTGTAGGACAAAGTACTTTTACCTGTTCCATTTGGCCCCATTATAGCATGAACTTCACCATGCTTAATTTCAATACTAATGCCCTTAATAATTTCTTTTCCATCAACAGAAACGTGAAGGTCATCAATAACAACTAAACTCATTAGCCAACACTTCCTTCTAAACTGATACCGACAAGCTTTTGTGCCTCAACAGCAAATTCCATTGGTAATTTTTGAAGAACGTCTCTACAAAAACCGTTTACTATTAATGCAACTGCTTCTTCAGAATTCATACCCCGTTGCTGACAGTAAAACATCTGCTCCTCGCTGATTTTTGAGGTAGTAGCCTCATGCTCGGTTATTCCTTTTGGGTTTTTACTTTCAATGTATGGAATTGTATGAGCTCCACACTGATCACCAATGAGTAAACTATCACATTGAGTAAAGTTTCTGGCTCCATCTGCCTTTGGCTGTATCCTCACAAGTCCTCTATAAGTACTATCTGAATTTCCAGCAGAAATTCCCTTTGCTATAATTCTTGATTTAGTGTTTTTACCAGCGTGAATCATTTTAGTACCAGTATCCGCCTGTTGATAATTATTAGTTATTGCAACAGAATAAAACTCTCCAACTGAATTATCTCCAAGCAATAAGCAACTAGGATATTTCCAAGTTATTGCTGAACCGGTTTCAACTTGAGTCCACATAACTTTGGAATTATCTCCCTTACAAACAGCTCTTTTTGTAACAAAGTTGTATACACCCCCCTTACCCTTTTCGTCTCCTGGATACCAATTTTGCACTGTTGAATATTTTATCTCTGAATTTTTCAGAGCAACTAACTCAACAACGGCCGCATGAAGTTGATGTTCATCTCTTTGCGGGGCAGTACAGCCCTCTAGATAACTAACATAAGAATCTTCATCAGCTATAATTAGGGTACGCTCGAACTGTCCTGTATTTTTTTCATTAATCCTAAAGTATGTTGATAATTCCATGGGACACCTCAAGCCCTTTGGAATATAAACGAATGAACCATCAGTAAAAACTGCACTATTCAGTGCTGCAAAGAAATTATCAGTGTAAGGAACAACAGAACACATA
The DNA here is from genome assembly GCA_902575965.1 of uncultured Alphaproteobacteria bacterium. Taxonomy (GTDB): domain Bacteria; phylum Pseudomonadota; class Alphaproteobacteria; order Rhodospirillales; family Rhodospirillaceae. The sequence continues at coordinate 1,810 of CACGTM010000046.1, forward strand.
TATTTCTTTATTAAATCAGGATATTCTCTAATTGCATCTGATATTGAACAAAAAATAACTCCGAGATCTTTAAGCTTCTTTTTATAAGTAGTAGCAATAGATACACTGTCGAAAACTGCGTCAACCGCAACTCCTGCAAGCATTTCTTGTTCCTTTAAAGGAATACCAAGCTTATTATAGGTCTCTCTTATTTTGGGATCAATTTCATCTAAACTTTTAGGAGCCAAACCAATCTTTGGTGCGGCATAATAATATGAATCCTGATAGTCAATTAATGGATAATCAATCTTGGCCCATTGAGGTTCTTTATCTTTAATTGATAACCAATAATCAAATGCCTTTAAGCGGCTTTTTAACATCCAATCTGGCTCACCCTTTTTATGAGAAATAAACTTCACAATTTCTTCGTTAAGACCTTTCGGAGCCTTTTCCGTATTTATATCAGTTTCCCAACCGTATTTATATTTACTTGCAGAATCAACTGCTTCAACGGTTTCCGTTCTTATAACCACAACACTCTCCACCAAAATTATGGTTTAAACCATAAATATTATTAGGTCATATCAGCTACTGTTACCTTTTTCAGGGCCGTTACCACTGCTTTATTTACGCGATTCCACCTTCCTTGGACTGCACAAAAGTCTTCATATGTACATTTATCCAAAGAATTATTTACACAAGAGGTAAGCGCAATTGGCCCTTCAACTGCCTGAATGATATCTGCAATAGTTATCTTATTCGCAGGACTAGCAAGGCTATACCCCCCATTTATCCCTCTATGGGAGCGAACTAGGCCTGCATGTAATAGGTCTTTCATTAATTTATTAACTGTAGGGTATGGAATTCCAGTATTATTTGCAATTTTCTGTGATGGTCTAGCCAAATCAGCAGAGACAAGATCAACCATAACAACAGTAGCATAATCAGTTAATTTATTAACTTTGAACATAAACACCTAAATAGTACCAATTCAGTACAGTATTAGTAATCATTTGGGACAATTTATTCAAGTTTTAATTAAAGTTATTATTTAATTGGAACAAGATTTATAGCAATATTTAAACTATATGTTCTTTTCCATTCTCAAGATACCATTCAGCTATCTCTTCACGAGTAGCAAACCAAACCCCATCAAGTGTTTTTGCATAATCTAAAAATTCTTTTACAGCTCTTATGCGATATGCTCGACCTGTAACATGAGGATGCAGCCCAACATTCATCATCTTTCCAGTGCCTTGCTTAGATGCTTCTTGATAAAGTACTTTAAGCTCTTCAATCAGTATATCCCGCATTTCATCTGTTGAATGCCCTCTTCTGGTAAGAATAGTAAAATCATTTATTTCATTTGTGTATGGAGTTGATACGATTGGACCGGAATCAGTATTGATTAGGTAGGGCTGATCATCATTCATAATATCACAATAAAATATACAACCATTTTCTACCAAAATTTGAGGTGTATTAGGTGTACCCCTTAGTGACGATGAAAGCCATCCTCTCGCAGGACGACCATAAAACTCTTTATAGACCTGTAAAGTAGACTCTATCACTTCTCTCTCTTTTTTGATATCACCATTAAAATTTGTCAGAAGTTCACCCTGTTCATAATTATGGGCAACGATTTCCCAATTATTTTCATCTGGGTACTTTGCAAGCTGGGGTCTTTCAAGAGCAGTTTTTGCATTTATAGTACAACTTGGCCTGACACCCGCTTCCTTAAAGCATTCAAAAAGCCTCCATATACCTACTCTCAAACCATACTCTCTCCAAGTAAAATTAGGAAAATCTGCAATTTTACCAGGAAGAAGATCAGGTAATACTGCCGGTCCTCCAGCATAATAAGGCTCATCAGTATCTTTAACCATATCCCAATACTCTAAATTGAGAGTAAGTATTAATGCTATTTTTGCATCGTTAGGCCAAGATAGTTTTCCTCTGTAAGGAAAAGCAGAATATTTATAATCTAATGACACAACAAGGAACCCCCTTACCAATTCTCCAACAATCTACCATGTCCATAAACCTTATCATTAAAACCGTTTCTTCTTAAACTATGCCAATATGTAGCTGCATTAATTGCAATTACTGGCTTCTGCAACCACCTCTCAGCCTCTGCTGCCACTGAAGAACAGGCAAGGTTTGTTCCGACCTGAACTATTGCATCAACACCCGCGTCATTTAATTCTTTAATTGCATCCCTTAGAGTATCTGGCGTTTCATGAGCAATTAACATAGGGCTTGGACATTTTAAACCAATTAACTTTTTTACATTGTAACCAATATCTTCAAAAAACTTAGTTACCATCTTATCTCCAGCTGGCATATAAGGTGTTAATACTCCAACGTTTTTAATTGTTTTTTCCTCAGAATAAGCCTTTAAGGCATGATCGCAAGCATGAGAGCCCAGAGAGACTCCAACACCGGCTCTGGCTTCCATCTTTGAATGTAATTCGGCTGCACCCTCTTCTCCGTCCCAAAAAGTTTCGGCAGACATTCCCATTATCACAAAACCTGGATCACAAGTCATTACTCTATCAACCGCTGACTCAGTTGCAGTTCTTATATTAACCAATAAATCTTCAAATTCTTTATCACTTCTCACTGGATCGTCTGGAATTTCAATTCTAC
>CACGTM010000047.1 GCA_902575965.1 uncultured Alphaproteobacteria bacterium
CTCCACCTGAGAACACTCAACCTCCGCCGCAAGAAGTTGGCTTGGAGCCGAGTAATCCAAACCCCATACCGGTGAGTCCACCACCTTCAAATTCAGGACCACCACCTCAGGGAGGCGCTTTACCACCAGGAAATAATGAAAGAACATCTTTTTTATCAGAAGTTGAAGGAATGACAGAGAGTGAGAAAAAAGCCATTAAGGAAATCATTAATAATAATGATGAATTAGATTTAAATGTTTTGTCTAGATTATCCAAAATTACTAATAAACATACAAATGATCTCAAAGAAAGAAGTAATTCAAAAGAATTATCTAATAAGGGTGATCAAGATGAAGGTTATTCAATTGCGAGCAACTCGCTAAATCAAATTGAGAATGCTAATAATGATTTTAAAATATTTCATGAAACGTAATCTAACATTAAACTTTTATAGGAAAAGAAAGTGAAAAGAATATCAACTGCAATTAGTATCTTTAGTATTTATTTTTTCTTTATCACGGTAAATGCTGAAACTTTGGAAAAAGAAATTTCTCGATTAATACTTGAACATCCACAAATATTATCAATGAAGGCACAGGTTGATTCGTCAAAAGAAGGTGTAAAAGCATCAATTTCTGCTTATCTTCCGAGCCTTGACCTAGCAGCCGATACAAATCATGAATATGTTAGTACACCCGCATTGCGATCAACCCCAGAAGGACCAACAAAGTTAAGTGCAGAAACTTGGAACTTAACATTAAATCAAAATATTTATGATGGTGGACTTAAGTCTTCATTAAGATCAACAGCTAAAATAACAGAATTTGTTACATCTAGTACTCTAGAAAGTATAACCCAGGCAGTAATGTTTGAAGGAATTGCTTCTTATTTGGACGTATTGAGACAATCACAGCTTGTAAAGCTGTCTAATAGGAATTCTGAAAATATTAGACAGCAATTAGATCTTGAAGATGCAAGAGTTAAGCGAGGCTCAGGAGTAGCAGTTGATGTTTTGTCTGCAAAATCAAGATTACAAATTTCGCTAGAGAGACTTGCTTTTGTTAATGGCGCACTATCTGATGCAAAAAGCCGTTACTATCAGGTTTTTGGTCAGATGCCAGAATTAGAAAAAATGGTTTTACCAAAATCACCAAGAGTTTCACTACCTAAAACTCTTGAGAATGCAATATCTATTGCCGACAAAGAGAATCCTGCAATGCTAACCAGTAACGCACAAATTGATTTAGCATATGAGGGAAAAAGAGCTATAAGGGCTGAACTTTTTCCAAATATAAATTTAGTACTTGATGGCGGGTATGAGTCTGATTTCAACGCAGTTCCAGGTATTAGAAGAGACTACGCAGTTAGACTGAGAGCAAACTGGACTCTTTTTAACGGGCTAAATACAGTTTATAGGTCGAGACAAGCTGCGTTTGATCTAAATGCAAGAAAAAATGATTATAGCCAAACAAAAAGGAAAGTTGAAGAACAAACAAGACTTGCATGGCAAGCTCTCAAAACTGCAAGGCAAAGATTAGACTTATTGGAAAATGCTGTAAATATAGCAGCTGAAGTTTTTGAAAGTAGAAAAAAACTTAGAGAAGCAGGTAGAGAAACTGTAATAAATGTACTTGATGCAGAGAATGAAGTTTTTAATGCTAGAATAAATTATACAAGTGCATTTTTTGACACTAGGCAGGCAACCTACCAACTTCTTTTAGCAGTGGGTAGGCTATCTGAAAATACAATTATTCAATAAAAATTTTTAAAGCCCCAATATTAATACTCAGATCTTAATTAGAAGGCTAAATGTTTATAAATGCTTAAATATAATTGGTTAAAAAAAATCCTAGAAGATTTAAAACCTATTTTTACAGAAGTATTTATCGGCTCTTTGTTCATAAACCTGCTTGCTATAGCGGTTCCCATATTTGTATTGCAAGTTTATGACAGAGTAATTTCTCATTCTGGAATCAGTACACTTCAAGGACTCATGCTTGGAATGCTAGGAGTAATATTTTTTGATTTCATATTAAGACAGACAAGATCGAAGCTTATGCAAAGAGTTGCTGTCAACTTAGATGTAAAAGTAAATGAATTGCTATTTACAAAAATAACATCATTACCATTGCAAAAAATTGAGTCAACATCTGGTTCTTACTGGCATCTTCTTTTTCAAGATATAACTTCTTTACGAAATGCCTTATCTGGACATTCGGCTATTTTGGCTTGTGATCTACCATTTGCCTTAATTTTTATTTTTTTTATTTTTATAATTGCTTCTCCAATAGCATGGATTTTAGTCTTAATATTTTTCATCTTTTCAATAATTGCATGGAAGGCAAGTGAGAGTGTTACTGAGGCTTCCCGAAGTGAAAAGAAAAATATTGTTACAAAAGAAAGTCTTCTCTCTGAAATTATCTCTGCTAGATCAACAATAAAGTCTTTAAATTTTACAAAAAAAACAAAACATGACTTTGATATTAAACAAGAGGCATCCATCCTTGGTTCAATGACGAGAGGAAATAGAACAGATTTTTTTATGAATCTTGGTCACAGCCTTACAATTACTACAACTGTAATATTAACAACTGCTGGTGCAATATCTATAATAAACAAAGAATTGACAATTGGAGCTTTAATAGCAACGAATATGCTTGCTGGTCGTCTTCTAGGGCCATTAAATCAGTTAATAGGTACATGGCGAATTCTGACAAATCTAAAAGAATCTTTAGCCCGATTAGATCAATTATTTAATATAAAAAATGAATCATATAATTCATCAATAAATCTACAGAATATTGCAGGAGAAATAAAACTAGAAAATGCATCATTTAAATATCATCAAAAATCAAAACCAGCACTTGATAGGATTAATCTTTATATAAGCTCAAACTCTATCAATACAATTATAGGACCTAATAGTTCTGGAAAAACTACATTATTAAAAACCATTCTAGGCTTATATCATCCTTTTGAAGGAAGAGTAATTCTAGATGGTGCCGATATTAAGCAAATAGGCAGAAAAGATTTAGCAAACCTAATTGGATATGTCCCACAGGAAACATTTTTATTTGATTCCACAATTAAAGAAAATATTTTATGGAGTAATACTAACATACCTGATGACCAGGTTATTAAAATATGCGAATCTATAAACCTCCATAAAACAATTATTGATATGCCAGATGGTTATGGGACAATAGTAGGCGAACAAGGACAGAACCTTTCAAGTGGAGTAAGAAAAAAAGTCGCAATTGCAAGATCATTAGTAGGTAATCCAAAAATAATTATTATGGATGAACCTACAAATAACCTAGATCAGGAATCGGAGAGAATTCTTACTCGTCTTATATCTGACTTGTCTAAGTATAAATCGATAATCATAGTTTCTCACAGCCAATCTATAATTGATATATCAAACAATCTAATACTAATGAATAATTCAAAAATTATAAAAAGTGGAATGAAAGAGGAAGTTATTAAAGCTATTCAAAATTTATAGAATAGATTTAATAAATATTATTATGGAACTAATAAATAGAATACTTATAAAAAATAGAATATTGAAATGGCAAAGGTCATCATACATAATTATTTTCATTATTTCTTTTTTTCTAATTTGGTCTCTTATTGCTAAATTTGATGAGGTAGCGATTGCAACTGGAGAAGTTGTTCCTCATGGTAGAGTAAAAACTATCCAACACCTAGAGGGTGGTATAATTCAAGAAATTTATGTAAGCGAAGGTGATTTTGTAAATGAAAATTCACCCTTAATTCAAATTGATTTAGCAGGGACTGTTGTAAATTTTGATGAATTAGAAATAAGACTTTATGGCTTATTATTAAAAAAAGCGCGATTAATATCTGAGGCGGAAGGGACAAAACTAAACCTTCCATTCCCTGACGAACCTAGAGTTATAAATCTAAGAAAGGCAGAGGAAGAAGCTTACAAAGCTAGATTAACCGAATTAAAAACTAGCAAGAAAATACTTAATGGACAAATAATTCAAAGAGAACAGGATATAAAAGAACTTGAAGTCCAATTAATTACGCTTAAGTCTAATCTACAATTGGCCAAAAAGAGATTAAACATCTCTAACGATCTCTTAATTGATCAACTAACCTCACCAATGGAGCATCTAACTATTGAAAGTGAAGTTGAGTCAATTATAGGGAATGTAAGATCAACTGAAGAAGCTCTTCCAAGAGCAAGAGCTGCTCTTAATGAGACAATAGACAGATCGGAAGAACTTTCACTAAGGTTTTCTAGAGAAGCAAGAGAGGGTCTTG
>CACGTM010000048.1 GCA_902575965.1 uncultured Alphaproteobacteria bacterium
CCGCCTGAATTACTTCCAAGTGACATGCCCCGCATGCATCACGTGCAACTCTATAATCTGAAGGATTAACAAACCTAACATACTCTTGACTTTCTTTATTTAGCAAAGAATAGGATCTTTTTGGATTTGCACTATGTGGATAGTGCCAAGTATCAGGATAGCGAGGAACAACGTGAGCTTTTTTGAGTGCCTTTATATATTCAGGAGATTTATTTTTTGAATTAAGTGGCTTTTTAATATTCGAGTCACCACCATGGCAGTCAGTACACCCAAGTACTACTGATTGGCTAACATGCATTGTTTTTTGATCAGACTCTGTATGGCAAGTAATACAACCTGAACTTTTTATGTTTGCTTCTTCCCATGTTTGGAATCTTGGGGCAGGTGGATAGTTAGGATAAGAAACTTCTTGAGGCGTTTCTCCACCTCCAGCGGCATAGGAATTACTGGAAAAATGTGCAGTAAAATAAAAGAAAATTAAAAAAAATTTTGACCAGTTTCGCATTAAAGTTCCTTAGTAGGATAAAATTAAATTGAATAAAACAGAATAAAATTTATCACCTTTTCTACCTGTAGAAAATAACTCTTTAAAGCTCTCACCACCAGATAGCATTGCTCCGGAAGCTCTAAAGACAACATTTTGGATAAATGTAGGACGGTATAATAGAGATAATGAAGTATCCCAACCTATAGACTTTGAATTTATTGGCTGGTTACGAAGTACTTCAATTATAGACTTATCAGCAAATCCAACTTTATTTATATTAGCAAAAACTCTCAATTCAGGAAGAATATCAAGATCAACCCCAACCCCATATAAATATGTGCCTGGGTTAAGAAAATTAGACTGACCTTGTTCCTTTGATGCGCGCAGGGAGTTAAGTATTCCATTCCTTCCATTAAGAAATACCCCTCCTCCACCTATAAAAGGAACGGGTTGTCTCATCCAATAACTGGTATCTGCACCAGCAAATTGTGGATTTTCAAAGATTGCATCAAAGCCCTGAGCTTTATTATCAAATGGATCTTTATCTCCGCTTGCATAAAGGAATTGTGATCGTAACCTTATCCAATCAAAATCAATAGAAGGCTCTAGGGCTATAAACCATGAGCGTATTTTAGCTGGCTCGTCGTCAAAGAAAGAGGTTAGCGGGTTAGCAGAGAGATTTCCTAAGGCAAGATATGCAGCATGTGTAAGGTTTAATCTCCCAAAGTGCCCATCTCCATTAAACCCAAGATAAGTAACATTATAATTATACCCTCTTTCCACCCCAAGAGAGGCAGGTCTTTCTAGAAATCCATTATTGTTAAAAAATAAGGGATTATTACCTTCTCTGTTTCTGTTATGCGCAACTATACCTTGTACTGTGTAACCAAGTACAGGCCAGTCTTGCCTATAAAGGTTGGCAAAGAAAGTATCATCATCTCTTAATTTTCTAAATGTATCATTCAGTCCAGAGTTTGTATCTTTTTCAATTCGTCTAAACCATCCAATATTATATTGCCAGATATTATTTTTTCTATTTCCAAAGAACCGAATTGCTAATTGCTGATCTTGAAATAAAAAGCCTCTAAAGTCTAATATTAATGGTTGTATTCCAACTCTTACTGAATCAAAGTCATAGCGATCGGAAACATTTCGAATATGGTAATCGACAAAAGCTTCTTGGAGTGCGAGGTGACTATCCCTCCTTGTTTTGCCTTCAGCAGGATCTATCAATAAAGCTCTTTTTTCTTTTCCTTTAACATTGTTATAATTTAAAACTGGAGTAAATCTAATTTCCCAATCAGGAGGTTTAAACGCGGTATCCCCTTTAATAAAAGATACTGAAGTAATCAGACTTTGACTGAAAATTCTCTGATCACCTTTACCAAAAAGATCAATTGAACCTGGGCGTGCTCCCCCCTGAGGACCAACAGGTATTGGTATCTCTCTTGGTTCAAGAACGGTATCTGATATTATTGCTAGGTTAACAAACCAGTCGTCAAATAACGGCCTGTCTGCCTTAAGTGTATTTTGATTATAGGGGTCCCACCATCTCTCGTTAACACCAATCGCTTCAATGAGTCTCCACCTATCAGGAACAGGGATTGTTTCTCTGGGTAAATACTTGCTTGGAGGAGGAACGGATGAAGGGTCAATTTTAGGTAGCTCTCTCTTTAGCTTTGATTCTTTTCCAGGTCGTTTTCTAGTAATCGAAATATTCTCTTCTTGAATGACTTCATTATTAATTTCATTTGATCGTGTCTCTGAGAGCACGATCGTCTCTGATTGTATTAAAAAGAGGTATGAAGAAATTAGTAAAAAAGTAATGCATTTTATTTTTCGTTGCATACTGTCTGCTCACTTGTATCAAGAAATGGACTAAAGGGGCAATTAATAAAGCGAAGGTTTACACCTTTCACTTTAAGATTATCTGCTCTGATTTCTTTTGGTGCATTCCCTACACCTGTCCCAAGTAATTGACCTGCATTATGGAGTCCTAAAAAAGAAATCATATCATCTTGATCTATCCCATCTCCAGAAACACCAATTCCGCCAATTAAATTATTATTTCTATAAATTGGCACGCTTCCAGGAAAAATCTGAAGACCGTTTGCTAATCTCCGTGGCATTGGCCCTGGAGCTGCTTGTGATTGAGGGAGATCTGTACAGCCAGATGGTGGATGTAAACTTCCATCAAGTCTAAGAACAATATCTTTAAAGACTAAGTCTAATTGTAATCCTGTATTAAAAGGACTCCATGTAGAAAAAGGTTTTGAAAAAGGACCATGAGTTTTGGTATGGATACCATCGGGATAGAATGGTCTAGATAAATTTCCTCCTGAACGGTCCGCAAATGCCGTTCCATCCTCCAGGGCCATAGGACCAATAAATTCTTTTGCTGCATTGACATATATACTAAGGCTAGGAATAGATATAACTCCTGGGATTAAATCAAACCCCTCAATTTCAGAAAGTTCTTTAGCAGTTGAAGTGCGCGAAGCAAAGACTGTTGTTCTTGCCTTCTGGAGTGACACATCTGTACCAAAGATTGGTGCATCTGGCGTTCTGGCGATAGCAAGGACATTACTTTCTGAATCTACAATTGATACAGTGACTTGGGCATGACTACCAAGAGGTCTTCTTATTTGTGCTCTTGCTCGAAAAGCAACTTTAAGGGCTTCAACAATAATTGTTCTTACTTCAATGGAAGTTAGACCTCCTTCTTCAAGGGGCGGTACCAAACTATCTCTCGGTTTGTACCTATTATTCCCAAGTCCATCATCAAGTACAAATGCATTTACTCCTGGAAAATCATTACCTTCTGCTTTTCTAATTCCAGAGTTAATAGACCCATACTCCCTTCCTCTTTTTGGTCCATCATCTATATATCCTCTTACAGAAATAAAGTTTTCAGTATTTAGAGGTAAAATACTACCATTACCTTTTAAAAAACGTTTATTAACATCTGTATATCTAAAATTTTTTCCTTCAACAGTTATTCTATAACCTTTGATATCCTCAGCGGGTTCGAAATTTCTTTGGGCAGCAACAGCAATTAATTCATCTGTATTTCTATCATAATCTCCTACATTCAAGTCCAGGCCGTAAATGCCATCGGAAATTATTCCTACTCCGCCTACAACCTGATTTTTTTTATACAGGGGGAGCCCTCCTGGGTCTGCTGATAAACCTAAAGGAGACCTTCTTGGTCCAATGCCTAAGTTTTCTCCAGATCTCATAAGGTCTGAACAGGCTAGCTGACTAAACTGAACACCAAATAGTGGTCCAGAAGGCTGTCCTTTTTCACCTGGATTAAAGTGTTCTTGTACAATTTGACTCGCTGTTCTTGTAGTAAAGGCATTTCCAGAGGAAGAGAGATAAGCTCCAGTAATTGCTTTTGAAATTGCTGCCAACGGAGTAATTGGTAACGAGAGGCCTTCCAGTCCATTTCCAATAGCTATTCCCCTCCCTGAGGTAATAGTAATATCTGGAATGTTATCGGGATCCATTGCATAGACAGCGAGAATATTTCCAACTCTATCCGAAACTGCGACAACAGCATTATTGATACCTAAGGCTAAAGCTTCACCTTTAGCTTGACCTATAACCTGATTTACTTCCGCAATTGTTAGAAATTCA
>CACGTM010000049.1 GCA_902575965.1 uncultured Alphaproteobacteria bacterium
GAACTCTAGAACTTGGTTTTGCCCCAACACCAAGCCAATACTGTATCCTCTCCTGCTTCAAAGTAACCCGGTTTTGATCTTCATTATTAAGCATTGGATTATATGTGCCTAATTTTTCAATAAATCTCCCATCTCTTGGAGCTCTACTATCTGCCACTACAATCCGATAAAAAGGGCGTTTTTTTGCACCACCTCTTGACAATCTAATACTAAGACTCATTCATACTTCTCCATTGTTTAATTTAATTTCTTATTAACAAGATTACTAATCCCTTGAAAATCTCCCAAACCACCAGTTAAATCATTAGGCATTCCACTTGCTGGTAATTTTGACATTTTTTTCATCATAGCGTTCATCTGTTGGTATTGTTTCAAAACCTTATTAACATCTGAAACAACTGTCCCTGATCCTGAAGCAATCCTTTTTTTTCTTGAAGCTTTTATTATTGCTGGTTGACGCCTTTCCTTAGATGTCATTGAGAGTAAGATAGCCTCTTGTTTGACTAAAGTCCTATCATCATTGTTTAAAGTTTTTAACTTTTTTCCAAAAGTTCCCATCTTGGGAAGGTAATTCATTACACCTTGGATTCCGCCCATTTTTTTTAACTGACGCAATTGTATTAGAAGATCATCAAGATCAAATTGTCCCTTTTTGAGTTTTGATTCAATTTTTTGAGCATCCTCCTGGTCTATAACAGATGATGCTTTATCAACCAAATCTATTATATCCCCCATACCTAGGATTCGTCTGGCAATCTTTTCAGGGACAAATTTTTCTATTGAATCGAGTGACTCACCGCTACCTAAGAGTTTTATAGGAATCCCTGTGGAAGAAACCATTGAAAGCGCAGCACCACCTCTTGAGTCTCCGTCAACTCTAGTTAAAACGATACCTGTTATGTTTACAGTTTTTTGAAAAGTTTTCGCGATAGAAGCCGAATCTTGCCCCATCATTGCATCTGCTACTAAAAGAGTTTCCTTAGGGGAAACTCTCTCGTAAATCATAGATATTTCACTCATCATTTCATCATCAATGACAGTCCTGCCAGCTGTATCAAATAAGACAAAATCAAAATTTAGTTTTTCCGCTTCATCCAGGGCTTTGTTTATTATGTCTATAGGCGTTGCATTTTTATCAGGCCTTATGGTTTTAAAGCCCTCAGACTGTGCAAGAAGATCAAGTTGTTCAATAGCCGCTGGACGATAAATGTCCAAGGACGCCAGAAGTATCTTCTTGTCTTCTTTTTCCCTCAGGTACTTGGCAACTTTAACTAAAGTTGTTGTCTTTCCAACACCTTGAAGCCCCAAAAGCAAATAGGGTATAGGTTTTTTACCAAATCTAGCTAAATTATTCTCATTTGTTTCATTATGAGTAAGTATATTAACTAATTCGTCGTGAACAATTTTAATAATCATTTGGCCAGGAGTTACAGAACGAAGCACCTTCTCGCCGATTGCTTTTGTATTAACTCTTTCTAAAAAGTCTTTAACAACTGTTAAAGATACGTCTGACTCAAGTAATACAACTCTTATTTCCCTGAGGGCTTCTTTTACATCCCTCTCACTCAAAGCTCCCCTTCGGGTTAATCTATCAAAAATCTTTGATAAATTATTTGATAAATCGTCAAACATTGTCTTCCATTCTATATAAAATTAAGCTAGTCAAAGCGGTATTGCATCAGTGAGCGAAAACTCGCAGACTAACGGACCCCCTTAGGAGTGAAATCCCTAAGTTTTTGGTAACAATAAAGTTAAACTAGCATATTCTAAAGTTGTATAGTGGTTTATTATCAATAAAGTCAAGGATTTATATAGGGTCTTTATTGACCTATTGAGCTCACAAGCAGTACATTCTTTTAAAAATAAAGAGTTTAAAATCGAAATTATGGATACTAATTTACTCGCAAAAAAGATTCCCTTCAGGAAAATGCATGGGCTTGAAAATGATTTTGTTGTCTTAGATTCGAGGCAGAAAGAAATTACACTCTCAAAAAATGAAATTATTGCAATAGCTGACAGAAAAACTGGTGTGGGCTTTGACCAGTTACTAATCATCCAACCGCCTAAAAAATCTAATGGAGTATTTATGAGCGTATATAACTCAGATGGCAATAGGGTTGAAACATGCGGAAATGGAGCTAGATGCATTGCAAAAGTTGTAATGAATGATCTAAATACCAATGAGATAATTATTGAAACCCTAGCAGGTCCAATTAAAGCAAGCAAACACCAGAATGGCCAAATTACAGTTAACCTTGGGAAAATAAAATATAGTTGGAAAGACATACCTATGAGTCGAAAATTAGATACTCTTAATCTAGATTTTGGAATAAAAGATTTACCACATGGCATAGCCGTTAACGTGGGTAATCCTCATGTAGTCTTCTTTGTTAAGGATGTTGAGAATCTTGATTTAACTGAAGTCGGGCCTAAAATTAGCTCAGATAAAATCTTTCCAGATGGGGCTAATGTCGAATTTGCACAATTACTTAGCAAGGATCACATAAGAATGAGGGTGTGGGAAAGAGGTGTTGGGGTCACAAAAGCCTGTGGAACTGGAGCATGTGCGACACTAGTTGCATCAGTAAAAAAAGGGTTAAGTAAAAATTATGCTCGTGTAAGCCTTGATGGAGGAGACCTGTTTGTAGAACTGAGTAAAAATGATGAAGTTAAGATGACTGGGCCCGCAGAATATTCTTTCACTGGTTTAACTGGTTAGATAATCAATGCGCTTAGAGAAAAAAATAAATAATGATAAAGTAAAGGTCGTTACTTTCGGGTGCAGACTCAACCATTATGAATCAAATGTGATGAAAAGAAATGCTGAGCTTGCTAATCAAAGAAATATAATAATTATTAATACATGCGCAGTAACTAATGAGGCTGAGAGACAATGTAAACAAGAGATAAGAAAGCTCAGAAAATTAAATCCTAAATCTAAGATTTACGCAACCGGTTGTGCAGTCCAACTTAATCCAGAAAAATATATAAAAATGGATGAGATTGATAATGTTATAGGAAATGAGTACAAAACAAAAAATAATATGTTCGCAAAGCTGAAGCATAAGAAAAGCTTAGTTACTGACATAATGAAAACGGTTTCTACAAATAAAATAATAGCAGTGAATAATGCCTATAAGGTTAGAGCTAACCTTGAAATACAACAGGGTTGTGACCACAGATGTACATTTTGTATAATTCCTTTTGCAAGGGGGAATAATAGAAGCACACCAATAGGAGAACTAGTTAGATGCACACGTGAACTCTTAATGTTTGGCATTAAAGAAATAACTCTTACAGGAGTTGATATTTGTAGCTATGGAAGTGATCTTCCAGGTAAACCGAGATTAGGGCAAATGATCAGGCGACTGCTTAAACTAGTTCCAGAATTACCAAGGCTAAGATTATCATCGCTCGATCCGGCTCAAGTTGATGATGAGCTAATCGATGTTATCAATAATGAAGAAAGGCTGCTTCCATATTTTCATTTGTCTGTACAGTCTGGTGACAATATGATTTTAAAACGCATGAAGAGAAGGCACTCAAGAGAAGACACAATCCAGTTAGCAAAAATAATAAAGTCTGCCAGACCAGAGTCGATACTCGGCTGTGACATAATTGCTGGCTTTCCAACTGAAACTGAAAATAACTTTCAAAATACACTGAAGCTCATAGATGAAGCAAATTTAACAAAGCTTCATGTTTTTCCTTTTTCACCCAAAGAGGGCACACCTGCTAATAAAATGCCTCAAGTCAAACCAGATTTAGTTAAACACCGTGCAAGTGAAATTCGAAAAAAGGGAAATAGAAACTTTAAGAATATTATGAATGGCCAATTAGGTAAAAACGTTAAGGTGCTGGTTGAGAGAAAAAATAAAGGTTATACTGAAAATTACCTACCGGTTAAGCTAACTTCCTCTGCAAAAGAAGGAGAGCTTATAAATACAGTAATTTCAGATAAAACAGATAGATTTCTAATAGCTTCATAAACATGACTA
>CACGTM010000050.1 GCA_902575965.1 uncultured Alphaproteobacteria bacterium
TACATGGGCAGCGGCAACTTTAATTTTTTTTGACATTTAGTTCCCCTTTATGTTTTGTTATCCTATATCACTCTCAAAAGGATGAAAGTAATGGTCTCAAAAAAACTTATATATCTCATTATTTCAGTTAGTATTATAATATTTAATCATAAAATTGAGAGTAAAACCATCTTAATTACAGGATCAAACAGAGGTATTGGATTAGAATTTGTAAATCAGTATGCACAAAATGGCTGGAATGTTATTGCCACTAGCAGAACACCTTCAGATGATATGGAACTTATCAAGCTATCTGAAAAATATAAAAATATTTCCATCTATGGATTAGACGTAACCAAACACAAACAAATAGATCTCCTTGCAAAGGAATTAAAAGATATTCCTATTGATATATTATTAAATAATGCAGGTATTCTAGGTGGTAACGAAAATTTACAAAAAATTGGAAACCTTGACTTTAAATCTATGGAAAATGTTTATAAGACAAACGCCATTGGACCTCTTAAGGTAGCAGAAGCCTTTTTGGAAAATGTTATTACAAGCAATGAAAAAAAAATTATTGTAATAACCTCGGGCACTGCTTCAATTGGTAATGTAAAAAAATCAAAATACTATAAACCGTTATATTTATATCGTATGTCAAAAACCGCAATAAACATGGGATATAAAAACCTAGCTCTTGAGCTTGCACCTAAGGGCGTGCATGTTGGTATAATGGCTCCTGGGATTGTGGAAACAAGATTGCTTCAACAAGCAGGTTATTCTGGTATGGGTATGACCACCAAAGAGAGTGTAAAGAATGTAATAAGGAATATCGAAAACTTAGATTCAGAAACCTCAGGTCAATATATTTTATTTAACGGTAAAATCTTACCTTGGTAGGAATAAATATATAGAATATTGTAAAATTAAAAATTCTTGTTCTTGCAATTAAATGTTTTCAAGAATATTTTGAGGTGAAGAAATCCCATATGGATCATCTCCGGCATTATCTGAAAAACCATCTTCCTCAAATAGCTTTTCAATATTCCCATTGTTTATCAGTGCACCGTATCTCCACGACCTCATCCCAAAACCAAGATTATCCTTTGAAACAAGCATACCCATCTTTCTTGTAAATTCACCTGAACCATCTGGAATTAATCTAATTTTTTTTATGCCCTGATCTCTTCCCCATGCATTCATAACAAACGCATCATTCACAGAAATACAATAAATTTCATCAATACCCTTTTCTTTGAAATTATCATATAATTTTTCAAAGTCAGGTAATTGATAAGTTGAACAAGTGGGAGTAAAAGCCCCTGGTAAAGAGAAAAGAACCACTTTCTTTCCAGAAAAATAATCATCACTTGTCACCTCTTCCCACCTGTAAGGATTCTCTCCCCCGATGGATTCATCTCTAACTCTCGTTTTAAAAGTAACAAATGGAACTTTTTTATTTATCATTTATTTATTCTTTCATTAATACAATAAACTTACAATACGGTTATTCTGCATGATTGGATTATTTCTAGCTAAAAAAATGCATAAATTCTTTATTTTTCCCTAAGTTATCCTGATTTATTTTTAAAAATTAAGACCTTTTGATTTTAATATAAAATTGATTTATGATTTAGAAAATTATGAAATTGGAGTTCCTTATGTTGATTCTGACACAATTACCTTGGTCCCCTTCTGATAAAAACAATTTAAATGAAATCGCTAAAGTTTCTAAAAAAGAAGGTATTTGTCAGTCGACTGAAGACGAACCTGATATACTTCTATTGTTACCCCATTCACCAATTATAGATAATAAAATCCTTGAAGAAAAAATAGTCTTCGAGAAAATTTCAAGCGTTGCAATAGAAAATCAAATATATATTGGAGGATCATGCGTCTTAAGGGCTGAGAATATGATTGCACCTCAAACTATAGGATTTTTAGTATCAAAGAACGGTGAACTTCTGCTAAGAGTACCTAAAATTTCCCCTGACTTAATTGAAGGATTTACAGACACAACCTCTGCCTTAGGCCAAAAAGCTGATTTCCCAACTGCAAAACTTCCTTTTGCAAAGATTGGGTTACTATGTGGTGAAGATATTCATTTCCCTCAATACAGCAGGGCCTTAGCATTTAACGGGGCAGAAATTATATTAAATCCATCAATTGAAAAATCTGACCAACAATATGACCACAGAATAATGTCAAGATTTGCTCGGGCAAGTGAGAGTCTTGCTTATGTTGCTGTATCAAGCCCCTCTGAAATAGTTGAAGATAATATTTCTGTAAAACTTCCGTCAGCAACAGCACTTTACCCATGGGAAAGAGAAGAAACTGGAATAAGAGGAAATGAGTCTTTTGTAATCCCGGATGTTGACATTGAGCTTTTAAGAAGAAAAAGAATATCACCACAAGGAAGCTACCCAGCAATAGTTAGAGCAGATGTCTACGGAAGGGGATACAAGCAAAATCATAGAAATAGTCATATGAAAATACCCACAACAAGAAAAGAATGGATAGAAGAATCCAAAAAAAGAATAAAAGAAGAAGTAACTAAGACTGGTCCAAAACATCCTAAACAGGAAGAGCAGTATGACTGCATGTTAGTTCAAACTGTAGCAAGACTTATTCCGTTGGGGTCAAACATTAACCCAAAAGAGATAATGTTAAAAAATCTTGATGAGCATTTAAAGAGTGCTGGAAGCAGACTCTTTGTTCCAACAATGAGACTTTGTGTGTTTCCTGAGTTTTGGTTAACTGGCCCAGGTGGAATTGGGGGAGTTCAAAGAACAGTTCAAGACCTAGAAAAAATGGCTATTTCAGAAGGAGATGAAATTTTTGAAATTATTGGAAAATTTGCTCAGCAATACAATGTTTATGTGGCTTTCCAAAACTTTGAAACTCACCCTAAACTTCCAGGTCGCGTTTTCAACTCTGCCTTTCTAATAGATGATAATGGAAATCACGTACATACGTACAGAAAAAATCAATGTGCTGATATTTGGGGGTTACTTCCTGACACTACACCAGGTTCAATTCTTGACGAGTACTTAGATATTTTTGGATATGAAGCTTTATTTCCAGTTGCCGATACACCAATCGGTAAGTTAGCCAATATGATTTGCTTTGATAACATGAGTCCCGAAATTGCAGGTAATCTTCGTACAAGAGGGGCTGAAGTTATACTTCACTCTACTTCAGAACCCCATGGCGGCGAGGGGAGACGAGCATGGGATAATGCAAGAAGGACCAGAGCAATGGAAAATTGTGCTTATATGCTCTCAGCTATGGATGGTGGTGAATATAAATCTCATGACTCAGAACATATGACATTTTTTAGAAGAGGTCATACGCGATTAGTCAATTTTGACGGGAGCCTTCAAGGTACAATTGATGGCCCAGGCCCTGTACTATTTAGAGCTAATATCGACCTCGCATCGTTAAGACGTGCTAGGAAAAATCCGAGAACAAATTTTCAGCTCTGGAATGACCCTGAAGTCTATGCAGATTACTATTCGCCAGAAGTAGGTTTCCCAAGTAATTTATGGTCTGGCGATCCCTATGAAAATCCTTATATAATGGCTAAAGAATTAATCAAAAGAATCGAAAGCTATGTAGAAATGGGGATCTATACACCACCAATGAGCAAATTAAGCTCTGAAACAAAATCAAAAACTACAGATGTTATGTAAATTTTATCTATTTCACACGAAGTTTTTCAACAGCTAATTGCTTGTGTCTAAAGTTAGTATTATAAAACTTTTTCTTTAAAGCGATTATGTCAACAATCTCTATTAGAAAAAGAGATGGGGCAAGATCATGCATCTTCTTTGATAATTTTTTTAAAGCAACCGACCTTTTTTCTCTAGAAAACATACTGTGAGTAGCATCAATTTCTCTCATTAAT
>CACGTM010000051.1 GCA_902575965.1 uncultured Alphaproteobacteria bacterium
TACCAAAAAATATCCTCTTGAAATATGGCATCGACAAAAATTGGAAAAAGAAAAATTAATATAATTTTTTTTTCTTGAATCTTTTTAATAAAAAATAGAATCAATAATGTGCTCAGAAAAAAACCATGAGTAGAAAGCAGTGAAAGGTATGAGTTATGAGAGTATTGGCCAGTAGATAATATTAATCTTTCTGAAAAATTACCAAAAAAGAAATTATTTTTGATAAAAGATAGTGCTTCTTCCCAGAGGCCAACTCTCCCTGATAGCTGCGTTGTAAAAATATCTAAGGATATTTGATTTAAAGAAAAAGCACTTTCTCTTGTTAATTGAGAAAGAATATAAGAAGTATACGATCCGGATATTACTATAAAGAATATAGTTAAAATATTATGCCGCATCTTCCAGCCATTTTTTGCTAAATCCATGTACAAAATAATTATAGAGAATAATCCCAAGGAAATTAGTCCGGACCTTTTGAAATTAATAATAGCTGCGCCAATAAAAAAAAGTGCTAATAAAACTCTTCGGTCTGGTTTTATCTTAAGCATAAAGACGAGTAATAGTGCTAAAAGTATCTTTGCAGCTAAAATTGTAGATGTTGAAGAAAGTCCCATTGGGCGTATAAAATATAATAGGGTTGTGTTTTCAACATCTTTAGTAAATTGGAATTCTGTAGTTAAGTTTATAACTTCCTGCTGTGGGAAGAAATATCTTATTCCCAAAGAAAATTGAACATATACGCAAACTACCTCGCAGAAAAGATAGAATAAAATAATTTTCCATGTAGTATCATTTAATGACCTTGCGCTCAGGTAGCCTCCTACGAGGATGAGACTACCTATCAATCCATTATTGATTAATAGAGATTTTGGTAATCTGTTATCAATTATTAGTCCTAAAATGAAATTCAATACTACGCCAATGATAAATAGAAAATACAACCTATCATTAGCTTTAAATTGTGGGGAAAATATAAGTATAGAAAAAATACAATATAAAGCTAAAAATGAATTAGGAATTACAAATGTCGTCGGTAGAAAAAGGAGAGTTGCCTGTATAATTCTTTGTAAAGGAGGTATCATATAAAACTCAATTTTTATTTTTTTCAATTTTTGTTATTTTTACTCTCAGAGATAATTTGCTTATCAAATCTTGGCATTGAAACATGATTTTTTGCTGAAACACCTTTCCCGCTCACAACTACAGATATCGTTTCTATGAGTATTTTTATATCAAGAAAAATATTTCTATTTTCAATATACCATAAGTCTAAATCAAATTTTTCTTCCCAGCTAAGTGCATTTCTTCCTCTTACTTGAGCGTATCCAGTTATTCCTGGGAGGACATCATGTCTCTTGAATTGCTTTGGGGTATAGTAAGGAAGGTAATCCATTAAAAGTGGTCTGGGCCCAACAAGACTCATTTCTCCTTTAATGACATTTATTAGTTCGGGTAATTCATCTAGTGAGGTTCTTCTTAAAAATCTTCCTAACGGTTTGATTCTATTAGACTCATCTATTGTATTGTTATTTTGTTCTTTTACTTCTATCATTGTTCTAAACTTTAAAAGCTTAAATGGCTTGCCAAGATACCCAGGCCTGACTTGGATAAAAAAGATCGGTCGTCCCATAAATATAAATATTACAATAATAATTAAAATAAATATTGGAGAAAGCACTAACAGACCCACTGTAGAGAGTAAGGTATCAAATAATCTCTTTTTAATCATATAACCGACTCAGGCTGTTTGAGTTTTCTAATATAGATACTAAATTAAAAAATTGCCTTTCTCTGTTAAATTTTCCTTTGGACAACTGCTGAGCTTTTAATTGGGCATATGATAATCTTTTTTTGTTATTAATAAATTTATTTAATTTTATGATTGCATTTTTTTTGTCTTTGTAAGGCAATACAAGACCAATACCAGCTGATTCTATTAATTTTGCTTGCCACCCCTTATAATTTATTATTATTGGTTTACCAGCTGCAATTGAGTCAAAAAACTTATTTGCAGAATTATTCTGCATTTCAGGAATATTTTTGAACACTGAAATTGAAACGGTGGCTATATTCATTAGAGTTGGAACCGATGTTTTTGGGATACTATCTAAAATCCACAAGTTTTTATTTAAGGTATTTGTTTTTTTAGCTCTTCTAATAATGTGGTCTTTTTCTAGACCATCTCCACAAAGTAGAAAGTTTATATCCAGGCTAAGTTTTAGCGATTCATTCGCTAATTCTATAATATAATTTAAATCATTGATAACACCAAATGTCCCTGCATATAGTACAATTGGCTTTGTTAAAATTATTTTTTCAGTGATAATTTCATTGATATTTATAAAATCGTGGCGCTGGAAAAGGTCAATGTCACACCCATTTGGTACAATTGAGATTTTTGACTTATTTACTCCTTTTTTTTCAATTGAATCTTTCATACCTGGAGATAGAGCGATAATCCTTTTTGAGATAATGTAGGCAAACTTTTCTAATTTATAGGTAAAAAATTTGAGTATCGGGTTTTTGATTGCACCAACTGCAATAGGTAATTCTGGCCAGAGATCACGAACTTCAAAAATGATAGGATTATTTCTAATTATGCTAATTATAAATGCAGGTATGATTATTGTTAGCGGAGTAGATGTTGCAAAAATTAGATCAGTATTTTTAGTTTTTAAAGTTAAAGCAACCGACTTAAAAATAAATTCGATGAATGCGAAGACTCTTCTGTTAAAGTTCATGGAGTTATTATATTTGACATTACACACTAGTAGTTCAATTCCGTCTAAATATATATTTTCTCGGGTTTGAATATTGTAATTATCTGGAAAAAATGCAGAGGAAGTAATCATTGTTACCTTATGACCTCTTTTGATCAGCCTTCTGGCAATTTCATAGGATCTGGTTCCCCCAGCTCCATCTGGAGGGCAAAAATATTGATGCAAGTATAATATATGCATTTTACATAATCTGTCTTGTTGGAGAGAGAATATATATCTATAATACGGATCTTATATTTCAACAATGGAAAATAATTTATCAGGTACTATGTCTCAATATCAAGATAAACGTGACTCTTTAAATGAAGAATATCTCTCTCTGATGGATATTTGGCTACTCGTCCGTAAAAATAAAAAAATAGCTACTTACATTGGTTTGATTACTTTGATAGTTGGGACCTTTGTAAATTTCTTACTACCATCAATTTATAGCTTTACAACAGCTCTTGAGGTAGGTAATCAGCTTATAAATGATGAGATTATTCCTATCGAGTCAACCGAAACTGTTATTGATAAATTAAATACAGGATATATTCCAATTGTAAAAAGAAGATTTATTTTGGAAAACCCTGGTGTTGAAGAAGAGTTTTTGTTTGAAGTTAAGGGGTCTAATAAGAGTCAAATAGTTCAGATTGTATCAAGGTCAGATATCTCAAAAAAAGAATATATTAACAAGCTACATTCTTTAATTATTGAAGAAATAATATTGGACCATAATAGAACTATTGATTCTGTCAAAGGCAATGCAAATATATTATTATCAGAGGCCAAACAAAAATTAGGTGAAATAGTCTCAAAAGAAGACTCATTAAGAAAACAACTCGAATCAATCAGAAATACTCTAGAATCATTAAACGTCTACAAGAATGAGCTTAATAAGAGAATAAGTAAAGCTGAGATGGAATTAGAAAGATTTGATTCATCTAACAATGAGAATAAAGATATTCAAATACTTATGCTTACCAACCAAATTGGAGAATGGAGGTCCGATCTAATTGAAATAGAAAATAAATCTAAGGTGGAAATTTTTGTCATACGTC
>CACGTM010000052.1 GCA_902575965.1 uncultured Alphaproteobacteria bacterium
CTATGCCACCCATTAAATCTAAATTCCATAAATATTGAAATCAAACATGATATAAATAATTGCTCTATTGATATTCTCGCACATGCAACAATTGATGCAAAAACTGGCGTTGAAATGGAGGTATTAACTGGTGTTTCTATAGCTGCACTTACAATTTATGATATGTGCAAATCAATTGATAGAGAGATAAAAATAACAGATATAAAGTTAATCGAGAAAAAAGGCGGTAAATCAGGTAATTATAAAATTGAAAATGATTAATGTAACAGATGCTCAACAAATCATAAGAGATAATATCCAATCTCTTGATGTAGAAACAATTAATATTCAAGAGAGTCAAAATAGAATTTTAGCAAAAAATATTTTTGCCAAAACCTCCCACCCTATTACTGATGTATCCGCTATGGATGGTTATGCTCTATGTATTAATACTGAAAATCCAACAAGTTATTACGATATTGTTGGTACCTCAGCAGCAGGTGAGTCAATTGACTTAAAGTTAGAACATAATCAATGTGTAAAAATATATACTGGAGGTCAATTGCCGAATGGTGCAAATACAATTTTAATTCAGGAAAATTCAGTTTTTAAAGATGGAAGACTATTTGTTAAAAATTTTGAGATCAACAAACACATTAGAAAGGAAGGCCAAGATTTTAGAATTGGAGATTTGATTTTAAAAAAACAAAAAAATATTACTTACAGAGATATTGGATTAATGGCTTTGGATGATAGAAATACTATTCCTGTTTACAAAAAGCCTAAAATATCAATTTTATCAACTGGTGATGAAATTACCTTCCCTGGAGAAGAGAAAAAAAAGGGCCAATTCTCAAGTGCAAATGGTCCTGCCCTTGCCTCTTTTGTTAGAGAAAGGCGAGGTTTAATATTAAGTAATAAAATTGAACCAGACAGCCTAAGCAAAATTATAAAGTCGATTACAAATATGAAAGACTCTGACCTCATCATTACGACCGGTGGCGCATCTGTTGGAGACAAGGATTTCATTAAAAAGGCTCTTAAGGAATTGGGTGTCAAAACTTTCTTTGAAAAAGTTTTAATTAAGCCAGGAAAACCAATTATATTTGGACTATATGAGGATACACCCATATTTTGTCTTCCAGGTAACCCAGTCTCTGCACTGGTGTGTGCGACAATTTTTGTAAATATTGCCTTAGACAAACTTTCAGGCTTGCCTGGCCTTAGTCCACTCTTATCTAAAGCTCGATTAATTGGCGACATCTCCGATAATGGTCCGAGAGAAACTTATCTAAGAGCCAAACTGGAAATAGAAAAGAATAGTCAGCTATCTATAAAACCGTTCAAAAACCAAGACTCAAATATGATACTAAACTTTGCTAAAGCTAATGCTTTGATTATGAGAAAGCCTTATGAAAAGAGCTCAAAAAATGGGGATTTAGTTGATTTTATAGATCTATAATTCAAATAACACATAGGCAAAAAAGTTATTATATCAATAGACTTGACCATCGATGAGAACTAAAGTAGAACAAAACTATCTTTAATTAATTCGTTTGAGGAAAATATGCTTACAAATAAGCAATATGAATTACTTACTTTTATTGATGAAATTTTAGAAAGTCGTGGTATTGCGCCGTCTTTTGAAGAAATGAAAAAGGCAATAAATTTAAAATCTAAATCTGGAATACATAGATTAATAATTGCTCTAGAAGAAAGAGGATATTTGCGTAGGCTTCCCAATAGAGCTAGGGCACTAGAAATTTTAAAATTACCTAACAATAAAGGGACTAATAGAATAAATTTTAATAGTTCAAATGTAGTTAAAGGAAACTTCTCTTCAAATCAGAATGAAGGTAAATCTAATACAGATAACCATGAAACAACTATACCTCTCTATGGAAAAATTGCAGCAGGTATGCCTATAGAAGCTTTAAATGACCCATCAGTTTATCTATCAATACCTGCTAATATGGTTGGAAATGGTGAATACTTCGCTCTTACAATAGAGGGGGAGTCAATGATTGAAGAAGGTATTTTAGATGGTGATAATGTGATTATTAGACAAACTAATCATGCAGAAAATGGTTCAATAATAGTTGCACTAATTGATGACAAAGAAGCAACCTTAAAGAGAATTAGAAAAAAAGGGGATACTATTGCTTTAGAGCCTGCAAACGCATCGCATGAAACACAGATCTATGGACCTGATAGGGTCAAAGTCCAAGGAAAGCTGGTAGGTCTTATAAGATCATATAATTAAAGCCAAGATATATGAACGTTGTTACGCGATTTGCGCCTTCCCCTACTGGATCTTTACATATTGGAGGTGCGAGAACTGCACTTTTCAATATGTTATTTGCCAGACATCATAATGGTAAATTTTTACTCAGAATTGAGGATACTGATAAAAAAAGATCTACAGATAAAGCTATAAATATAATACTTAGAGACCTTGAATGGCTTGATTTACGGTGGGATAAAGAACCAGTTTATCAATCAAATAATTATCATAGACATAGAGAAATCGTTGATAAACTAATTAAAGAAGATAAAGCTTATAAATGCTATGCCACAAAAGATGAACTTGATGACCTTCGACAAAAACAAATAAATGAGGGGATACCATATAGATACGACGGTAGATGGAGAAATAAAGAGCAATCTTCAGCTCCAATTAATATCAAACCAGTAATTCGGCTAAAATCACCTCTAGAGGGGCAAACCATCATTAAAGATATGGTTCAAGGGGAAGTAAAAGTAGATAACAAAGAACTAGATGACATGATATTATTAAGGTCAGATGGGACCCCAACCTTTATGCTAGCGGTAGTTGTTGATGATCATGATATGGGAATTACTCACATTATTAGAGGAGATGATCATCTCACAAATGCTTTTAGACAAAAAGTTATTTTTGATGCTTTAAACTGGCCTCATCCTAAGTTTTGTCATGTACCGCTAATTCATGGACCAGATGGAAAAAAACTCTCGAAAAGACATGATGCAGTTGGAGCTGATATATACCGAAAATTAGGGTATCTACCTGAAGCCATAAGAAACTATTTACTAAGATTAGGTTGGTCACATGGAAATGATGAGATAATATCAGATAAAGAAGCAATAGAATGGTTTGATGTAAAAGGCTTGGGAAAGTCCTCTGCAAAGTTTGATAAAACCAAATTAACCTCACTAAATGCTCACTACATCAAACAGAAAAATAACTATGAAATTCTAGAATTAATTCTTCCAATGATTGAGAAAAATAGCGGAGCCACTGTAGATGGAGTTTCAAGAGAAATGCTTCTCGAAGGAATGAATAGTTTAAAGAATAGGTCTAAAACTCTATCAGATATAGCCGATCAATCTTTGGTATATGTAAATAAATTACCCTTAAATTTTAGCGATAAAGCCAAGCAAATATTAAATAGTGAAAATAAACTTTTACTTAGTAAAATTAATCGTCATTTTAATGATCTCTCTGAGTGGACAGCGCCAAATATTGAAAATTGGATAAAAACCTATTGTGATAAGAATAATTCAAAATTAGGTAATATTGCCCAACCAATTAGAGCGGCTATCACCGGATCAACTCAATCACCACCAATATTCGAAGTAATGGCAATATTTGGAAAAAAAGAGGTAACTTTAAGGATAAATCAAGCCATAAATTCGTGATAGATAGACTTTATGTGCCTGATTCAGGTCAAATAAAAATATTTTTTTCAATTT
>CACGTM010000053.1 GCA_902575965.1 uncultured Alphaproteobacteria bacterium
AACAAAACTGAAAACTGATCGTCCAACTTATACATCTGATTTTATTCCATCTGATGTGGAAAGGGCTGTTTTCTTGGGCAACCCTGTTTTAGATAATATGATGAGCAGTCTTATAGCCCTGGGTGCAGAGGTTTGGTCAAATAGGAGAAGAATGAAAGTTCTTGAGTCTCTATTGGCCGAAAAAGGTATTACTGAAGAAATGGTAGAATCATATATGCCCACTTCAGAACAAGAAGCAGAATGGCAAAAAGATAGAGATCGTTTCATTGATTTGACATATTCACCTCTTCTCAGAGAGGGTGACCTTCCTGTGTCAGCAGACTTTGGCGATAGAAAAAAAAGATAATACTTTTTCCTTCAAGGAGATTTTTAAATGATAGATAGACGTTCAATTTTTACTGCTACAGCAGCCATAGGTACTTTTCTTGCTTCAGCTTTCAGCTCGAAAAAAATTAAAGCAAGAATGCAAGATAAATATCCTGGTCATACTTATAAAAATGGCTCACCAGTTGGTGATGTTGAACCAAGAGGTTCAATTGGAAGAATGGAGCGTCTTCCAACTCTTAGAATTGAAGGTGTTCATGATTTTACCTGTGGAATGAGAACATTTTTAAACAAGCATTCAAGAAAACTAGTAACTAGAGCGGATAAACTTATACAAGACAGTGGCCGTGATCCAAAAAAGGAAATACCTGCTACAGAGGCAATGAAAGTTTTGGATAAAGACACACTCCTAGGTACCAGTGGCCGTATGTGGATTAGTAACCAGCAGGTCACATGGAAGATTCTCCAGGATCACTACCATGAAAATGCTGATGAGTACCTAGCAGAAATGGAAGCTGCTGATAATGATGGCCCGGGCACACTTGAATTAAATCCGAATATGGAAATACCTGATTATACTAAGCATGAGATACACATACAACCTGGTGGTTATGTAGGTGATGCTTTTGCAGGACCAATATACCATTATGGAACTCTAAGTTTTTATAACGGTGTAATGGGTGATAATACTCAAGACCAAATTCATGTAAGTACTGCAAATAGGCTTCCTCTTCCAGAAGATGGTGTCGTA
Source organism: uncultured Alphaproteobacteria bacterium (assembly GCA_902575965.1). Taxonomy (GTDB): domain Bacteria; phylum Pseudomonadota; class Alphaproteobacteria; order Rhodospirillales; family Rhodospirillaceae. The sequence goes on from CACGTM010000053.1 coordinate 1,076, forward strand.
AAAAGAATCCTTGTTCAAGGTTGTGGTTTAGGACAGATGACTGTTGCTCTTGCAGAACGATTTCCTGAAGCGGAAGTCTGGGGAATTGATGTAGGAGGACCTTTAGTCAGATATGGTCATATGCGTGCCAGAGAATTAGGTGTGCCAGTTAATTTTGCTCAAAGATTAGCTGAAGATTCGAAATTCCCAGATAATCACTTTGATATTGTAACTTCTTACATTATCAACCATGAACTACCGCAAGATAAAAACAGGGAAGTTATAAAAGAAGCTTATAGGGTTACGAGACCAGGTGGATACTACTACCCCGTAGACTTCCTAACAGGAGGGTCAAAAGGTAAACCATATTCAAACTATAGAAGATGGTGGGACCACAGATGGAATAATGAGGTTTGGAGTTATGAGTACCATACTTTTGAATTCGACAAAGAAATTGAAAAAGCTGGTTTCAAAATTAACCCTAATACACCAGCAGCTTTACCTCGTTTTGGTAAAAGGCATGCAGTAAAAGAAGCATAAATTTTCTTTCTTTATATATTATATAAATCCCATCACTAGATCTGTGATGGGATTTTTTTTGAGTTTACTCTATTTATAATTCAATTTTAGCATGCATACCTTTAGATTGATTAAACTTATTTTTTTGGTCAGGTGAAGCTTCGGTTTGATACTTTTCTTTCCATTTTAAATGATCCATTCCATATATAATATTTCTTGCCTCATCGTAGTCAACAGGTGCTAGATACTTTTCTGAGGCAAGCTTATACCACTTTGATAAACAATTTCTGCAAAAACCAGATAGATTCATTAGTTCAATATTTTGAACATCATTTCTTATCTGAAGGTGTTTAACCAGTGCCCTAAATGTAGCAGCTTCGATCTTGGTCTTAGTTATTTCATCCATTATGGTATCCTATTAATATTTATATAAAATTATTATTAATAATTTTCTTTACTAAATAGTCCTTATATAGAAATATGAAATATAAGGAATAAATATGAAAAGAGAAAGAAAAACAAAGATAATTGCTACACTTGGCCCTGCATCAAGTAACTATGACTCTATTTTTGAATTATTTAGGGCTGGAGCCGATATATTTAGACTAAATTTTAGCCATGGCGACCATCAGAGTCATTTAGTAAATATAAATAATATAAGAAAATTAGAAAAAAAAAATAAATCGACCAATAAGTATTTTAATTGACTTACAAGGACCAAAACTACGTGTTGGAAGTTTTGAAAACCCAGATGGTATAATCCTTAGAAAAAACTCTGAATTTACTCTTGATCTTTCAGAGGAAAAAGGAAATGAAGAAAGAGTATACTTTCCCCATCCTGAGCTGTATGAACATCTTCAAAAAGGCCAAAACATTTATATTAATGATGGTCACCTAAAACTAAGGGTTACTGAAAACAAAAACAACAGAATTAATACACAAGTAATCTCTCCCGGCAAAATTAGTAATAATAAAGGGGTAAATCTTCCTGACTTAAAGTTCACACTCCCAGCAATTACTGATAAAGATGAAAAAGATTTACAATTTGCGTTAGAAAATAATGTCGATTGGGTTGCACTATCATTTGTCCAAAACGCCAAGGATATACTTAATTTGAGAGAGAGAATAAACAATAGAGCTGGCATCATCGCTAAGCTCGAAAAACCATCTGCATTAAAAGACCTAGACAATATAATAAAATGCTCAGACGGAATAATGATTGCACGAGGTGACTTAGGAATTGAAGTTCCTTTAGAAACTGTTCCAGTTTTACAGAAAAAAATTATAAGAAAATGTCGTCAAAATACAAAACCATCAATTGTTGCTACCCAAATGCTAGAGTCAATGATTACTTCTCCTATACCAACAAGGGCAGAATCATCTGATGTTGCAACTGCAGTATATGATGGTGCAGACGCAGTTATGTTATCTGCAGAAACTGCAATTGGAAATTTTCCTCTTAGAACTATTGAAACAATGAATAGAATAATTTCTGAAGTTGAAGACGATACACATTATACAAATATTATTAATCTAAACTATGAAGAAGAAGATATTAATTCCTCAGATGCAATAATAATAGCAGCTAAAGGCATTGCATCTATGGCTTCCATTAAAGCAATTGTAACCTACACAACTTCAGGCTCAACAACTTATAGACTTGCAAAGCAAAGGCCCCCCTCTCGTATATTATCAATAACTCCAAGTAGAAGTGTCGCGAGGCAATCTTGTCTAGTTTGGGGTGTACATAGCGTGATCAATGAAGAAAAAATACCTGAAGTTAAAATTGCTGAAGAGTCAGCTAAAATTGCACTAAGAGAAAAAATTGCTGAAACTAACGATCAACTGATAATAACTGCAGGAATACCATTTGGAACAATCGGCTCAACAAATAGTATACGTTTAATAAAAATTAATGAAGAAAATACCTAAAAATCTAAAATAGTTAGGGTAACAATTAACCTTGCCGCGCTTTGAGTCTAGGATTTTTCTTATTTATGACGTAAATCCTGCCTCTACGCTTGGCTAT
>CACGTM010000054.1 GCA_902575965.1 uncultured Alphaproteobacteria bacterium
AATTATGGCCAAATCAAAGATAAAAGCTCAGATTATACAAAAGAACAAGAAGAAGTTTAAAAACATCAAAATTGATGCAGTAACATTAGATATTGTCGAGAGTGCACTAAGAAATGCACGATTTGAAATGGATGCTACTGTATTTAGAACTGCTATGTCTCCGGGTATAAGAGAACAACATGATGCGTTTCCTTTAATTGCTGATAGAAATGGTAAAATGGTTGTTGGGCAATTTGGTTCTTTTATCTCTGGGTTTTTAGAAAACTATGATGGTACAGTAGAAGAAGGTGACGTCTTCTTCACAAATGATCCTTACAAAGTTGAAGGTGCAATTAGCCACGCTAATGATTGGCTAATTATTCTTCCTATATTTTACGACTCAAGGCTTGTAGGTTGGGCATGTCATTTTGGTCATATGACAGATAATGGCGGTAAGGTTCCTGGCTCAATGCCAACAGATGCGACAACCATTTTTGAAGAAGGATTAGTTACACCTCCAACAAAACTTTACAAACAAGGGGTTCTTCAAGAAACAGTTCTTGAGGTAATGTTAAATCAAGTAAGGCTTCCAACTTGGAACCGTTCTGATTTGAATGCAATTCTTGCTGCATGTAGAGTTGCAGAAAAAAGAGTTAGAGAGATCTGTGATAGGTTTGGAGATGATGTTTATGTATCTGCAACTCAAGCTGCATTAGATAGAAATAAACGCGCAGTTGGTGGCTTGATAATGCAGGCCATCGGTGAAGACCCTGTTTCTTTTGAAGATTATGTTGATGATGACGGGCGTGGATATGGTCCATATAAAATTAAGTGCACAATGTGGAGAGAAGGAAAGAATGTTGTTCTCGATTGGGAAGGTACAGACCCTCAAGCTATTGGTTCAATAAATTTTTATCTTAATGAAAATATGCTTAAGATGTTCTGGGGCGTTTACATGATTATGGTTTTTGACCCTGCGATTTTATTTAATGATGGGTTTTATGATTTAGTAGAAGTGAGAATCCCTCAAGGAACTCTTCTTAAACCTAATTTTCCGGCTGCACTTTCTTGCAGAACCCATGCATTGGGTAGAATTTTTGATACTTTTGCAGCTCTACTTGGTCAAAAGGCGCCAGAATTTTTGGCTGGAGCAGGATTTTCTTCATCTCCTCATTTCATGTATTCCGGTACGGATTCCAGGGGTGAGTGGTATCAGCTTTATCAGATTGGTTTTGGTGGTATACCGGCAAGACCTCATGATGATGGTCCGGATGGTCATTCTATGTGGCCAAGTTTTACAAATGTGCCGCAAGAATATCTTGAAGCATATTTCCCTCTTCGTATTGAAAAGCATGAAACTGTTGCGGACACAGGTGGAGCAGGTGTCTTTAGAGGAGGTAATGCGCTCAGAGTTGATTACTGTTTCTTGGAGGATGGAGAAATATCAATTCATGATGACCGATGGCTAACCTATCCCTGGGGGGTAAATGGTGGTGAACCTGGACAAAGGTCAATTAAAAAAATGTATCGTGGCGGTTATGAAACTGGCAAAGTTGAGTATCATGAATCAAAATGCGACAATATAAAAGTGAGTAAAGGAGATATTCTAGCCTTTATAACTTGGGGTGGTGGTGGCTATGGTAACCCCATAGAAAGAGACGCAGAATTAGTTGCTCTTGAAGTTACAAGGGGTCTTGTAACTGTGAAAGGTGCTAAAGATAATTATGGTGTAATTTGTTCAGAATCCGGGGTAGTTAATTGGGATGCAACTGAAGAATTACGTAATGAAATCAAAGAAACTCAACCTGATCAAATGCCAATATTTAACAAGGGTCCAGAACTAGATGAAATTCTTGCTAAATGTAAGAAAGAGACTCATATAAAGGCACCAAAACCACCGATTTTCCAACCATCTTCTGATGTAGCCGTTGCGGCGGAATAATCAAAAAAACCTTTTTCTTTATAACTTTTTAAAGGCAGTCTTAATCGGCTGCCTTTTTTAATTTAACCGCTCTGCGGAGTATAGAATTTAGTATTTATAGATTTGCGAGAAATGATTTATAATAATGTCAATTTTGGATTAAAAATATAGCAAGGAGTTGATTTGTGCCAAGAGTCACAATTAATAATCATGAAATGTATTATGAGATTCATGGAGAAGGAATACCAGTGCTTCTTCAAGGTGGTTGGGGATCTTTCTGCCATGGCTCAGAACACCACTTACCCAGAGGACTTACCGATAGTTATAAAGTTATAATTATAGATTACAGAGGGTTATATGATTCTGATGACGACTTATCACAAGAATCTTCTATAGATATGTATGCAAATGATGCTATCCAATTGCTCGAGCATCTTGGAGAAACTTCAGGAACGCATTTGGTTGGATTAGTGGGTATGGGTGCATGTATTTCTCAAGTAATGGCTATTAAAAAACCAAAAATGGTTAGATCAATGCTGAATATGGGGGCATGGTCTGATGCTACTGATCCATTCTTTAGAGAACAAATGAATCTTTTTATTGATATTCATAAGCATATGGGCTGGGAGGCTTTTCAACGCTTTGTATGCATGATGTCATTTAGACCTGATTATTACAATGAGAATTATAAGAAAGTTCTTGGGCCTAATGGACCATGGAGAGAGTTAAACGGTAGATTGGAAGCTCATCAAAGATTTATGCATGCATGTCTAAAACATAATGTAACAAATGATCTGTCAAAAATTTCATGTCCCAGTCTAATTATTCATAGCCATATGGATGTCGTAACAAGTCCAAGGATGACTCAACCTATACAAGAAGGTATAAAAAACTCTGAAGGACTTCATTTAAAAGAATTTGCTCATGTAGTTGCCGGAAAGGAGCAAAAAATTCAATTTTGTGAAATATTATTTGATTGGTTAAATAAAAATTAGAAGTTTAAACTCTGGTTCCTAAATAAAGAGAGCTATCTGTCGCCCCTTTATCAATTCCATTATTATCAATTAGGGGGTCCCCTGTATCCAAACCAAGTAAGTGTTTCCCGGTTGGAGACATAGAATGATCCCATTGAAGCTCTATATGAGTACTAACTGTTCTACAGTCTCTATAATGTCTTTGGACTGGATTCCTTCCGGTTTGTGCCGAAACTCCCATCATTCCAGATAGTCTCTCAGAGGCCTTGACGCAAAGTCTTGATGCATAAGTGATATCTCTTTTTGTTGAAAGAAGGTCATTACCTATAATATCTTGACCATTTACACCTCTTCTATGAAGCATATTAGACAATGCGTCAAAAATAAGTCCTGCCGCATTTACTTCTGCAACAGACTCACCAAGCCTTACCTGAACTGGTACTTGGTCTACAATTGACTCGCCAAACAGAGCACCCCTTCTTTTACTAGTACTGAGAGAGTATTCTTCAATTGCACCCATAGCTGTACCCAACAAAATTCCTGTAAACCAACTTTTTTGATAAGCATTTGTTCTTATTTTATAAATATAACTATCGTGTACCTTCGCGCCCGGTGGGTCCCTATCAAGCATCACGTCTCTCTCAATAACCCTG
>CACGTM010000055.1 GCA_902575965.1 uncultured Alphaproteobacteria bacterium
CAAGGTTGGTCTGATGAGGCAATCGATCTTAACTATAATACTAATGTTCAATATGGAACTTCAGCACACGATATTTCAGCTTTGATGTGGTATTTTACACAAGCATGGTTCAAGACTCAGAGTGAGATTGATAGAGTTGCTTTTAAAGCACCTGGTGGCAATCAGAGCATTCCTGAAGCAATGGCAAATTCTCTTCGTGGAGATGTACTTCTCAATAAAAAAGTAATTGGATTAAGAAGTGAAAAATCTTTTGTTGAAGTTCACTGTCAAGATGGAAGTATAAGTAAAGCAAAAAAAGTAATTTGCTCACTGCCAATCCCGATTATGAGATGGGTAAAATTTGACCCCATACTTCCCTCATTAAAGGCTAAGGCTATTATGACGGTTCCAGTGCAAAAGATAACAAAGGTAATTTTGGTGCCCAAAGAACCTTTTTGGCTTGAGGATGGATACAGTCCAGCAATGTGGACTAATACTGATTGTGGAGAAGTTAGAGCGTTACGCGAGGGCCATGACCCAAACAAAATTACCTGTCTGATGGCTTGGGCAAGAGGTTATTTGGCTGATAAACTAGATGTGCTTGGGGAAAAGGGTAGTATCCAAAAGGTTATAGAAGATTATGAGCGAATAAGACCAAGTTCCAAGGGAAAATTAGTGGGTGCAGGAGTTAAATCTTGGCAATCAGACCCTTATGCAGCAGGAGATTGGGCAGTTTGGCTTCCTGGTACTGTGACAACAATGGTTAAGGCAATAAGTGACCCACTCACAAGAATTCATTTCTGTGGAGAACATACTGCTACCTCTAATCGTGGAATGGAGGGTGCAATGGAGTCTGGCGAACGAGCCGCTTTTGAGGTGCTAGATGAAATTTAATGATATCTCCTCAATTAGCAGGAGAGGTTTTAGTCTGTCACTTTTGTCTACTTCACTTGTCAGTGCTAAAAGTTCAAAGTCTTATAAAAATTTAGATGTTTTAGTTATTGGAGCAGGATTATCCGGTTTGTATGCTGCTGAAATTCTGTCTAAAGAGGGTTTAAAGGTAGCTGTTATTGAAGGGAATAAGCGTCTCGGAGGAAGAATCCAAAGTTTAAGAAATTTGGAAGGGAATCCGGAAGCTGGAGGTGACTCCATTTTAGGTGGATATGGTCGAGTTAGAAATCTAGTTAAAGACTATAACCTTTCATTAATAGATCATGCACAAAGAAGAGGGTTGTCTGATAAGGAAATAGTATATGGAGGCACACTAATTGATAGAGATCAATGGCCCGATCATAAATTAAATTTTATGCCAAAGGAATCAAAAGAGGAATTTCCAGGAAGAAAATTTTTTGAAAAAATAGTTCTAAAAAATACCCCATTAGAGTCTTTTGAGGATTGGAATGAATCGTCTAGTAAAAAATATGACACTTCTGTTTATGAATTTTTAAGAGAACTGGGGTGGTCAGACCATACGATCCTACAAAATTACGACACAAATATTGGTCGAGGAAACTCATCTCATGATTGCTCAATTCTTAGTTGGTATTTTCGAGTAGGCTGGGATAAATTACAAAGAAATATTGAAGATGTGGCTTTTAAAATAAAGGGAGGAAATCAATCATTGATTGATGCGATGGCAGCTTCTTTTTCAGGAGATATTTTTCTAAATAAAGTAGTTAGGGGTATAAGACAAGATAATAGAAAAGTTGAAGTTATTTGTAATGATGGTACCAGCTTCACCTCAGAAAAAGTTGTGTGTTCAATTCCGCTAAACCCATTAAAATGGATTAAATTTGATCCAATCCTTCCTAGAGATCTATCCGCAGCAATTCACTTACTTCCATCAATGAAAATTAATAAAGTTTTTTTTGCAGTAAAAAATAATTTTTGGGAAGAGGATGGCTATAGCCCTTCAATGTGGACAGATACTGATTTGGGACAGATTAGTACTCTGAGACAGAATGAAAATAATACTGATGTAACTGGTTTAATAGCAAGGGTTAGAGGTCCTTTAGCGGCAAAACTTGATACAATGGGAGAAAGTCTCGCATCCAAACACGTGCTTGAGACACTTGAAAGAATTCGTCCTGCTGCTAAAGAAAATATTGAGATTGTTGGCTACAAATCTTGGGCTATGGATAGGTTTGCAGGGGGGACTTGGACTGAATGGCAGCCCGGACAAATTCACAAATTTCAAAAGCACTTGGGAGATCGGTTCAATCATGTTCACTTTTGTGGAGAACATACTGCGTTATCAAATAGAGGAATGGAAGGAGCTGCAGAATCTGCAGAGAGATGTGCACTTGAAGTTCTTGAAAGTATTTGATTATTCTATTTTAGCCACACTCCTTTATCAAGTCTGGTTAGTTGAAAGGCAGAAGGTGAGGGGAAATGAGCTGGGATTATAAATTTATTTTTATTACATGTTTCTTTAATAATAAATTTTCTCATTTTTGTTGCCTTAAATTCATCCCAGCAAAATTTTGATGACCAATCTGGATGTTCTATTTGAACGGGATGGTGTATAACGTCTCCAATCAAATATGCTACTGCAATTCCATCACTTAACTTTACAATTACATGGCCTGGGGAATGTCCAAATGCAGGTAAGAGTTCAACGCCAGGTTCAATTATATGATTAGGTTCTACAATTTCAACCTGTCCAGAATCGATAATTGGTTGAATACTATCTTCCCAAGAGCCATGATTGGCATCCTTATCTTTTTTCCAAAAGTTAAATTCTTCTTCACAAAATAAATATTTTGCATTTGGAAAGGTTGGCACCCATCTACCATCTATTAGTTTTGTATTCCAACCAACATGGTCTGCATGCAAATGAGTACAAAGAACATAATTTATATCACTTACCCTTATACCTGTATTATTTATCTGATCGATGAAGGAGCCATCTCTCATATGCCACTCTGGGATATTTGGTCGATGCTTATTATTGCCAACGCAAGTATCAACTAATATTATTGATTTTGATGTTTTTATCAGAAGGCCATGAAAAGACATAATTAGTTTATTCTTTGTCTTATCAAAGAATCTTGTATCATTATAGGAAAGTGTTTTTTGAAAATCTTTTTCGGTTGCAAGAGGAATTATATGAGTTGGTTCTCTGAATGCACCTTCAAATTCAACAATCTTGTATATTTCAAATGGACCAGGTAATTTTATTGCCTCAGACATAAATTTTAACCAAGGTGAAATGGTATTTGTTCTGGACCATAGTATTGTTCAACTGAGTTATCATTTTTATAATATATGTTCTGAATATATGTTCCGCATCTTTGACTTCGAACTATCACTGCAACTGTTGGCTCGTCGAGATTATATTCAGCATGAATTTCCCAGGGTTTAATAAAGTCAACATATCCAGGTCCAACACAGACTTTTGAGGTCTCACTAACCTTTGCCTCAGAAGGTAAATCTTCAGGATTAATTTCTTTTGAGGTTTCAAATCTTAACACTTCTTCTCCTCCTGCAACTACACCGTAAAGAGTC
>CACGTM010000056.1 GCA_902575965.1 uncultured Alphaproteobacteria bacterium
GCTTCCGCATATCCGTTTTTATCAAAAAAAATTCATGCTACTGAGAAAGCTGACGTAATAATAATAGGTGCAGGTTTAGCAGGATTAAATGCTGCTCTCAATCTCGAACAAGAAGGGTATAGCGTTCTTGTACTAGAGGGAGATAATTATGTTGGTGGCCGTGTAAAAACATTAGAGCTCCCAACAGGTAAAATTAATCTTGGGGGACAAACAATCGGTCCTTATTACGCAAGAGTACGAGATATAGCAAGCAGGCTAAAAGTTCCACTTATTTCCCCATCAGGCCGGATAAAAATGGGTAACTATATTAATGGTGAATTGGTTTCTGATCTAGACTGGTCAAAGTCAAACGCAAATAAAACTGTTGGTGCAGAGAGAGATGTACAGCCTTCTGGTTTGGAGTATTACTATCTTTCAAAGCACAATCCTCTCCCAGATGTGGAAAGTTGGGTATCAAGTGAAATGTCAAAATTTGATATTTCGATTTATGACCATTTAAAGAATGCAGGAGCTTCGGAAGAGGCACTAAGAATAATCTCAGTTACTGCTAATGTTCATAGTATAAATTCCGCGTCTGCTTTGGCATATTTGCGTGATTTAAAGCGACTGGAATGGGGTATTCCTAAATCAAATGATAAGAATACAACACTTTACAGTACAAGTTCATCTGATGGGTTAACTTTTAGTGAAGTTAAAGGTGGAACACAGAGATTAACAGAGGCAATGGCAAGTGCTTTAAAAAGAGAAGTGCGTTTAAGCCAGCTTGTAAAACAGGTAAGTATGTTAAAACAGGGTTGTGAAGTTACCTCTATTGATGGAAAAAAATATATAAGTCGTTATGTTATTTCGGCAGTACCATTAAGTGCTTTGAGAAATATTGAAATAAATCCAGGATTTAAATCAGTTCAGGATGATATCACCAGATACTCTTCACATAGCAATACCCTAAGGGTTTTCCTCGAATTTAAAAATCCATTCTGGGACGATGATATTGGTAATCCAAGTTTATACACGGATACATCCATTGAAAGAGTCTGGGCAAGAAGGGTTGGTGGTGAAGATATTTCTTTATTAGATTGCTGGGTTAATGGGAATGGAGCTTATCGTTTGGACCAACTCTCAAAAAATGAGCTTGGAAGTTTTGTAGTGAAAATGCTGGAAAAAATTAGACCGTCTACAAAAGGTAAGCTAAAAGTAATAGATATGCATTCCTGGGCAAAATCATCCTTTTCAGGCTGTTGCAGACACGTATATAGTGCTGGGCAAATTAACCGGTGGTCTTCTGAAATAGCTAAACCTCATGAGAGGCTATACTTAGCTGGAGAGCATACAAGAAGTATTGAGAATGGTATGGAAGCGGCGGCCAAATCAGGTGAGAGAGCAGCTTTTGAGATTATGGAGAGAGATTCTTAGTATTAGAGTAGAAGATTATTTTGCTATTTGATCAAGATCAAGGCCGGATTTAATATTAGGAAGCATTGCGGCTGATATAGTTGCCACTATTGCAGATGGGATTGCCACAATAGTGAATGCCATACGCCAGTCAAAATTTTCTACCAAAAGAGCTACCCCAACCGGATATGTTGCAAAAGATATTAGAATAGAAGCAAGCATAATAGAGGATGCTGTTGCTCGTGCTCTTGTTGGAAATAGCTCAGCAGCTAAAGCCCACATTGCCGCAGCAGAAGCATAAAATGTCATAGTCATTGCTCCAAACCAAATGACATTTTCAGCGTAGCTACTTGGAAGCCAGATTAATCCGGACAAAGCAAATGTTCCAAGTGTCAAGAATATTAGTACTGTATTTCTTCTTGTTAGAACAAACTCCCCAATTAAAGCGACCGCTATATATCCAATAACACCAATTCCATAGGATAGTCCCACAATGAAAGCGGAGTCTCTCTCTGAATATCCATAAACATCACTAAAAAATGTTGGAAAGTAAAAAGCGGTCCCAGCATATGCACCTCCTTGAAAGAAGAATAGTGATATGCTCCAAAAAGACCTCTGCCTTAATTCGGGTTCTAGTAAAATTTTTATTTTTCCTATCCATTCATTTAGATTCATTAGTGAGTTGTTACTATCTGAATCAGATAATTTTTCTCTTTGAAACCTTTCAGACTCTGGTAAAGCTTTTGCAATAATAAAGGCAACAGGAACAACTAGAAGTGCGGGAAGAAAAATGTATCTCCATCCATAAGCTTCTAATATAGGTGCTCCTATGAGTGCTGCTAAAAACCAACCTATTGCATAACCACACTGAAGCATACCGGTCATAAAACCTCTTATTCTGGCTGGTGCGGCTTCGGCAGTATAGGCCTGGGCTAAAGGAAGTATTCCAGCACTTAGGCCAAATGCACATGCTCTAAACATTGTAAGGCTTAATATTGACGGGGCTAGTGCATGAAGACCTACTAATAATGCGGAACTAGCTAAACAAAATATAAAAAGTTTTCTTCTCCCAAAACGATCAGCTGCAACACCAATTGTAACTGTTACAATAGCTGCAAAGATAAACGATAGAGATAAAATACTTCCAATTGTCTCTAGTCCAATATCAAATGTATTCATAATACCGGGAATTGCATAGGCAAATAGAGATTGATCAAAGTTTGATAAAACTTGACCAATCATGCAAATCGAAAATATTAGAAGTGGGACACCCCACATGTCTTTTACTATTGAAATAATTTTCAAAACTTAATCCACTGTTTCCGTTAAATTATTGGAGTTCAAGAACTGCCTTATTTACCATAACATTAATTAAGTGCGATCTATATTCAGAGGAAGCATGTAAATCAGAATTTAATTCATCAGTTGAGATAATAACATCCTTAGTTGAGTCCGTGGAAAAATCTCTTGAGAGTTTTTCTTCCATTTCTCTAACTCTAAAAACTTTTGGTCCTGCGCCGGTA
>CACGTM010000057.1 GCA_902575965.1 uncultured Alphaproteobacteria bacterium
TGTTTACTTCAGCTCTAATATTAATCTTTATTATTCTCAAAATTAGAACTGATTTGTTCCAAAAGTCTAGGGCTTATCATCTTGACGCAAGCTTAAATCAAATAAGAGGGCTACTAGAACAAGTAAGTAAAGATAATAAAACCCTAAAATCTACTTTTTTGTCAGCAATAAACATTTTGCAGGAAATTCTGAAAACCCAGGGGATGACAAGAGATGATTTAATTGCTGTCCAGCGTTCCCTTCTTGATATAGCATCTGTCCAGGAGGGCGGAGGAAAAATTAGTGACGCTATTGAACTTGCGAAATCAGGAGAGTCACCGGAAAAGATCGTTGATGAAACAGGCCTTCCCCTTGAGACTGCAAAAGCTATTTCAATATTCCATAACCGTTAAATTACATAATTTCTAATCTTTTGGTTTCTTTTCTTTTGTATCCACTTCCTTATGTTCTCCAATATTCTCCTTAGAAAGGAGTTTATCCTGATCCTTTTCTTTGTTTTCAGTTTTGTTTTGTTCTGAATTTTTTTCGTCTTTAGGATTATTCTCTTCTTTTTTGCCTTCTGTCTCGTTTGGTTTAGCCTTTTTTCCATCTTCCTTGGACTTATCTTCTTCCTTTACATTGCTCTTATCCTGAGCCTTTTCCTTGTCTGTCGAAACTATTTCTACAAGTCCTGCCTTTTTTAATCTTTCAACGTCATTTGGAGAAACCTTAATTTTTATTCCTTCGTCCAAGTCAACTCCATTGATATCCCCTTGTTTTACAGTCCTAACCGATATCCAATTTGATTTATCGTTTGGATTAATTTTTTCTTCCTCAATTTTACTACTCTCTTTTATTTCTTTGATTTTCGGTTTTTTAGGCAAAGCCTTACCAAGTCTAAACGAGGCTAGTTCTGTTAATCTATTTCTAATTATTTGTATTCTTGCTGCTAACCCAGCAAGTTTTCTAAGAGTGTCAGAACTTGCATCTACAAGTTTTTTTAGTTTTTTTATCTTCTCTGGGGTGTCAAATGGCTCAAGTTGCTTGAGCATTGCATCTCTTAGTTGAATAATTTCGGCAGAAAATTTGCTCATAATTTCAGAATTTGTCTCCTTATTTTTATCTTGGGAGGCAAAATATTCTTCTTTTTCCATCATTCTATCCTTTTTGGCACTGGATTTGCATTAATTTACTCGTAAATCAACATAATGAGAATACTTTAAAAATGGCGATTAGTATTAATAAATATTTATCATATCACGGATCTGCACTCGAGATGCGATCAAAAAGAGCAAATGTCATTGCCTCAAATATAGCAAATGCATCTACTCCAAACTATAAGGCTCGTGATTTTGATGTTTCCAATGCTTTAAAAAAGATTTCTCGGTTAGGGCCTCTCAGAACTAACTCGGATCGTCATTTTGTGTCTGACAAGTCAGCTGGTGATACTAAGGTTCAGTTTCGGGATCCTATTATGGCAGCGCTTGATGGGAATACTGTTGAGATGGCTGTTGAGCAAACATCCTTCGCAGAGAATGCTACTAAGTACCAAGCAACATTAACTTTTTTAACTGGCCGTATCCAAACACTAAGGTCAGCAATTAAAGGAGAGTAAAATGAACTCTTTTGAACTTTCAGCGCGCGCAATGTCTGCTCAATTGATTAGGTTAAACACAGTTGCAAGTAACTTAGCCAATGCAAATACTATGTCAGCAACACCTGAAGAAGCTTATAAGCCCTTAAGGGCAATTTTTAAAACTGCCTATGATGATGCCTTTAAGCAATCCGGAAGATCTACAGTGGATGTTGATAAGGTAACCAGAGAAAATCGTGATGCAGCAAGAGTGTATATGCCATCACATCCACTTGCTAATAGTGAAGGTTTTGTTTTTCGTTCGTCTGTAGAACCTTCAGAAGAAATGGTTGAAATGATGGAGGCGAGCCGTCAATACCAAAATAATGTCGAAGTGCTTACTACAATGCGCAAGTTAATGAGCCAAACTCTTAATGTAGGGCGCTAAAGGAGAAAAAAATGAGTGAGATATCAAACGGTGCACAGTCTTCTTTAGATTCAATTCTCCAAGAATTGGGTATATCTAAAGCAAAAGACCAAGATGGGCCACGAGTAACAAAAAAGAGCCTTGGGCAGGAAGACTTTCTCAAGTTGATGACTGCGCAACTCAACAATCAAGACCCATTTAAGCCTGTAGATAATACTGATTTTATTGCCCAAATGGCTCAGTTCTCGACTGTAACAGGTATTACAGACATAAATAAAAATTTATTGGACCTTGGTCAGAAACTTGCTCCAAATAGAGTTGCAGTTGCATCAAGTTTCATAGGTCATGAAGTATTAGTTCCAGGGACAGTTGCAAGGCCTAACGAATATGGAACAATTGCTGGTGCGATTGATGTTCCAGGAAGAACTAATGCTCTCACTTTAGTAGTAAGAGATATTACTGGGGAAATATTGGATCAAATTGATATGGGTGCTGCACCTGAGGGAATGGTTGGATTTGAGTGGAATGGTTTTATCAATAATCCTGAATTCGAGGCAAGAGATGCTTACTTAGTTGAAGCCTATGCAGTTTTAGATGGTGCATATGAAGGTGCATCAACACATGTATATGGTCGAGTGATGTCAGCAAGTATTCCAAGCGATGGCACTCAAGACGTTACACTTGAAGTAGAGGGCTACGGAAATATGTCCTCATCAGATGTTAAGAAAATTAGGAATTAAATA
>CACGTM010000058.1 GCA_902575965.1 uncultured Alphaproteobacteria bacterium
TCCTTGTTGTGTATCTATTAAGGTATTGCCAAATGAGTTCTCTGCTTTTATGTTCCACTTTTCCAGAATTAAGGAAACGTTTTTAGCTAACTCATCATCACGTGTAATTAAAGCACATGATTTTTCACCTGTATCTTCAATATGACGCATAGCTAAAGCAATTGTTAATGCTTCATTTTGATCGTCTTCAGGCTCAATAATACTTATATTTTTACTGATCTCTTTTTTTTCTTTATCGCTTAATTTTAACCACTCATTTGTTGTTTCTTTTGGCCGCATTATTTCAGTTATAAATTTTTCTCGATATAGATTTTTTGAGTAATTTTTTTGATATGGCCAATTTTTTATATCAGCTCTATCTGTTTCTAAGAATTCTATTAGGCCTTTAAGAGAATATTGTGGGTGTGTTTCGTCCATATCTTCCCATGACTTTTTATCAAGGGTTTTATCTAGGCCTGGAATTACTATTAATCCAGTGGGAAGATCCATAATTGCTTTTAAAAGTTTACGTGTGGCTATTATTGATGCAGTGGTTCCTGCTGCAATGATTAAATCAGAAGGTTTGTTCTCTGACCACTCTTTACTTATTAATTCAAAAAGTTTGTTTCTTCTCTCCACTTTATCATTGTATTTTTCATCTTCTAGAATTTTGGGCCAATTATCTTTTATAATATTGAGAAAATCGAGTGTACTTTGCCAGTGGGATGCTAAATTCTCAGGAAGAATTTTTTCTAAATTATTTAAACCAATATTATGAGTCTGGGCTTCATCAAGGAAATTTTCTAATTCTATTGCAAGTGAATTTGCAACGTCATGTCTTGGAATATTTTCATGAGATTCTAGTTTTTTAATTATCAGTTGAGTTAAAAGGAAGCGTCTAGAAAGCTTAGGTATAGGTGGATTAATATTAAAAGTATCAATGGCCTCATCTTCTCCCAATTCATCTAAGGGAATTATTTTTGGAAGAAGTGTAGCTTTTGTTTTTGCACAATTTAGAAAAATATTTTTAATCGATTTTACAGACCGTTTTGTTGGCAGCAAGATTGTTGTCTTTGCTAATGCATGGTTATCGTCCTGAAACTCATTTAGAAGACCAAACGCCAAGCACTCGAGAAAGTTCTCAGTATGATTGATTGTCCAGATGTTATCACCAGATTTAACCCTATTATATAACAATCCTTTATTAGTCTTATCCATTTATTATCTATTTTTTAGAAAGGTTTCTGAAAGTAAAATCTACCATATCTGGTTTTCCAACATGAAACCAGATATCATCATGAACGACTGCTTTTATTTTTTTGTTTTTAATTGCCTTATCCCATAACTTGTTAAAAGAAAAAGATTCATTTATTTCACCCTCGAAGATTCTTTTATGTATTATCTGGATCCCAGAGTAAACATAAGGGGCTGGCTCGTTTTTTTTAGGCCTAGTTATTTCTGCGTTGTCTTCCAAAAAGAAGTCCCCCTTCCCATCGTATCCGAAAGTGTTTTCTTTTTTTACTAAGCAGATAACTGCGTCTAATGCATTTCTTTTCCAGAAAAAATTTAGACTTCTGATTACTGGACCTAAACCATTTTTCCAAAGACCATCGCAGTTAGTTACTAGAAATGAATTATCATTTATTAAATTTAATGCGGCTTTTACCCCACCACCCGTATCAAGTAGTTTATTTGTCTCATTTGAGAATATAATTTTAGGATTATTCCTTTTTTTCAGATGTTCAATTAAAATAGAGCCTTTATAGTGAACATTTATTGTTGCACTCTGAATTCCTTCTTTATTTAAATCGTCTAAGATCAAGTCTATAAGTGTTTTATCACCAATCTTAATCATTGGCTTAGGTTTATTTTTGGTTAGCGGTAGCATTCGCTTTCCAAAACCAGCCGAAAGAATTATTGCTGATTGAATTGACTTAGTCATTGTAAATTCGTTCTTCTGGTTTAAGGTTTTCATCTAGCCAGAGTTTTAATTCTTCAAGTACTGGGTGATTTAGGGATATTTCTAAATATTTCCATATTCTTAGAATATGTATTAAGTACTGACTTTTCTTATCTCTTATTTTTAAGCGTGCAAAGGTGCCGAGAACTCTTAGATGGCGCTGTGCAGACATAATTGCCCATGATGTTTCAAAATCATCTTTGTTCATTTCAGGAAAACTATCAAGGTATTTTGATTTCATTTTAATTACAATTTCTGGGTTAACACTTCTTCTTGCATCTTCTAATAGAGACATTAGGTCATATGTTATTGGTCCATATGTTGCGTCCTGAAAATCTAATAATCCACAGGCTTTATAACTAGGCCTATTATCAAGAAGTAATAAATTATCCACATGATAATCAAATAAAATTAAGCTTGATTTAAATTCTGCTGATACTCGAATAAGTTTATTCCATATATTTATATATTCTTGAATAATAGTATAAGTAGCTTTCTTTTTTATAAGAGAAAAATACCATTCGTGAAAAAGACAAACTTCATTAATTATTCGTTTTGAAGAAAACGGATTAACAAACTCCGGCATGCTCTCTTTTTTTACAGATTTATGGATTTTGATTAACACGCTTGTAGCTATTGAATATAATTTTTCCTCATCATATTTTTGTT
>CACGTM010000059.1 GCA_902575965.1 uncultured Alphaproteobacteria bacterium
TTCGCCTTCTTCCGGGATACAAATATCGTTACATACTAGCCAATTTGCTCTCGCAACTATACTCTTATTACCTAAGGATGCTTGCTGAGAAACTTTAATCGATGACGCAAACGTTACTTCATTGCTGAAGCCAAAATTTGTCAGCCCTCCATAAGGAAGTCTTTTAGGAGCAGGCCAATTTATTGGTCCAATATCAATGCCTGGAGGCAGATCCCAATCAATCATCAGAGGATATCCAGAGTCCCCAGGATTAATCCAATATGTGTGCCATCCATCCTTAAGGATAATTTTGAAATCAATGTATGCGGCCTGTCCTCTAATCATTTTGTTATTTTCAATGACTAATTGTGAAGAAGAGATATCAGACACTATTTTATTAGAGGTTGTTTTCGACAATACAGGGTTATAAAAGATAAAAAAAAGCATTAATATCATGTATATGCTTTTATTTTTTATTAAATAGCTGAAAATGTTTCTCATATTTATTTTTATCACATTTAATTAATGAATTTTGACCATATTAACTGACTTTTAACCTAATTTGACTCTTTTTTATCCACCAATTAGGTCTTTTATTGTAAATAAAATTATATGCAATATCCATATCTTGTCTATTAGAGTAAAGTGCAAAACAAGTCGGTCCGGAACCACTCATTCTAACTAATTCTGCACCATGAGTTTGGCAGAGTAAATCGAGTACATCTCTTACAATTGGTTCTTTTTGTATGACAATATTCGTAAGACAATTTTTTCGTCTATTCAGGTAGGCAAATAAATCTTCATTAGTGGTTTGTTTGACATTTGAAAATTTACTTGGGTTTGTAATAAAAGGGCCTTTAAAAGAAGAGTAAATAATATTTGTAGAAATATGAAGTTTTGGATTAACAATTATTGAATATAATTTAGGAAAGAAATTTAGTGGGTAAACTTTCTCTCCAATCCCTCCCACTAATGCACTTGACCCTTTTAGAAAAAAAGGAATATCTGCACCTAATTTGTATGCTATCTCATTGCTATCAATTTTAATTTTCTCTTTTGGTTTCCATAGTTTTACACATTCCTGAATAGTAACAGCTGCGTTTGAAGAGCCACCTCCTAAGCCAGCCGCTACTGGGATTCTCTTATCAAGTGTTATAGCTATTCCTTTGTCTATTTTAAGAATTTCTTGTATTAGCTTTGCTGCTTTAATAATTATATTTTCATGTGTATCACCAAGTTTATTTTTTTCATCTCCATTAACTACAAGACTTATATTATTAGATGAGCGAAAAGTAAGATTATCGTGTATATCTGTGAAAACAGAGAGAGATTCTATTTCGTGGTATCCATTACTTAATTTTTTTTTGATTTCAAGATAGAGATTTATTTTTGAGAATGATTGTATTAAATTCCCAGATATTTTTTCATCAACCATTATTCACTTGAGCCCGTTTTTGATCTTTTCTTTTATATCTTTTTCTTTATCTTCTTCTTTAATATTGGCAATAGCATGGTTCCATTGAAATATTGCCTCTAATTTCCTTCCTACCTTCCAGTAAGCGTCTCCAAGATGATCGTTTATTGTTGGGTCTCCTGGTCTTAGTGCAACAGCTCTCTCTAGAAGTGTCACTGCCTTTTTGAAGTCACCTATTAAGAACATTGCCCAGCCAAGGCTATCAATTATATATCCATCGTCTGGTTTTTTTTCGGCTGCTAGGACTATCATATCCATAGCCTTCTTAATGTTTCTTTTTTGGTCAAGCCAAGAATATCCGAGGTAGTTAAGGACATCAGCTTCGCCGGGGTTTAACTCCAAAGACTTAATAAAATCTTTTTCTGCTAACTCCCATTTTTTCGCTCTCTCCAATGCTATTCCTCGTGAGTAGTAAAGATACCAAAGTGGTGATCCATTATTTTTACTCAAATTAATTGCTTCGCTGTAATATTCAATAGCTTTGATAAATTCCTCTTCAAACCTATATATATCACCAAGAGAGACTAAAGGAGATGCTAAGGATGAATTATTTATTGATATCTCAACTAAAGTTTCTATGGCATTACTAGTTTTATCCATTGAGATAAGGTTCTCAGCAATTCTTAATTGTGCCATTGTATATCCAGGATCATTTTTTTTGATTGATTTTAAAACCTTAACAGCACTTTCAAATTGGCCTCGTTTTCTAAATAAATTAGAAATATCATACTTTAAAAGTGTTAGGTTTGGATTTAAATAGAGTGCTAATTGCCCGTAGGATAAAGATAATACCCCAGATCCTGAACCATTTAATGACATCTGCAGGTGCATTATCGTTCTTAATGCTTCGGACAAACCCAGGGAAGCAGTCATCCTCTGTGCATTATTTTGAGAAATATATTTATCTAAATATTCATTTAAAATAGATGAGGGTGCACGTGATGTTTTAAAGTCACTTAGAACTTTTTTGGCTTCAT
>CACGTM010000060.1 GCA_902575965.1 uncultured Alphaproteobacteria bacterium
CTTGCATTGCATCTATTGGTATTGGAAAAGTAGGCGTGTTAACATGGGTGGAAAGAACATTCTCTATCCCGCCTTTATCTTTAACATTTCCTGCTGATACAACTAGATCATTACCACTAACATATGCAGGTCCAAAAAAAGGAAAACCATTAATATGATCCCAATGACAATGAGTGAGAAATAAATGACTTGCTTTCTTTTTATCTTTAAGCAACTGAAGGCCAAGATTTCTTATACCAGTTCCAGCATCAAATATTAAATGGTTATCTCCAGCTATAATTTCTAAACAGCTTGTATTACCCCCATAAACCATATGCTTCGGCGAAGGACAAGCTATGCTTCCTCTTACACCCCAGAATTTTACTGACAAAGTCATCTCTTAATGCCTAAATTTTCATATAAATTTGTTAATTCTAGAAGTATATAATACATTACTCTGGAATATAATCTAAGGAAATTATTATGAATATTGCCTCAGCAATATCTCGATTGGGGACAGAATCAGCATTTGAAGTGCTTGCAAAGGCCCAATTACTTCAGTCAAAAGGAATGGATGTAATAAATCTAGGTATAGGAGCGCCGGACTTTAAGACTCCTGAGAATATTATTGATGCTGGATGCAAAGCACTAAGAGACGGATATCACTTTTATACACCCGCAAAGGGAATTCTTGAACTCAGAGAAGCAGTTTCGAGCGACATACACAAATATAGACAAGTTGATGTTAATCCTGAAAATATTATTATTGTTCCTGGTGGTAAACCAACCATGTTTTTTGCAATGCTCATATTTGGTGAGGTAGGAACTGAAATTATGTATCCTGACCCTGGTTTTCCAATCTATAAATCAATGATTGAATTTACAGGAGCTAGGGCTATACCAATTAAACTCTCTGAGAATGATGGTTTCTCATTCTCTGCTCAGCCAATTCTTGATAAAATTACAGAGAAAACTAGATTAATAATTATTAATAGCCCTGCAAATCCAACCGGAGGAGTAGTCTCATCCGTCGAACTTGATAAACTTGCGGATGGACTTAAACAATACCCACACGTTCATATTTTATCAGATGAAATCTATTCAAGAATAATTTATGGAGCTAATAAATTTCATAGCTTCCTCAAATATGATCATTTAAGAGATAGGACAATAGTTCTTGATGGGTGGAGTAAAACCTTTTCGATGACAGGATGGAGATTGGGATATGGTGTTTGGCCTAATAGCCTAGTTGAAATTGCTGAAAGACTACAAATAAATTCAAATTCGTGCGCAAGCGCTCCTGTTCAGATTGCTGGAATTGAAGCACTTTTGGGCCCTCAAGACTATGTTGAAATGATGGTAAAAAAGTTTGATGAAAGAAGAGAAATAATTGTAAATGGATTAAATAAAATAAAGGGTTTTAATTGCATTGAACCTAAAGGTGCTTTTTATGTATTTCCAAATATTACAAAAACAGGAATGAAATCAAAAGAATTGGAAGAATTAATACTAAATAAAACTGGAGTGGCAACAATTTCGGGAACCAGCTTTGGTGACTACGGTGAAGGTTATCTTAGATTTAGTTATGCTGCAAGCACCAGCAAGATAAATGAAGCTCTTGCAAGAATACAGAAATTATTTAACAACCAGTAATTATTAATTTCGATTTGATTTTACATAGGCTTGATTACAATGTTCTTCACAATAAGTTTTACCTGGAAATACATTTTTTCCACAAAAATAAAATTTATCATCCTGTGGGTCGCCAAAAGGCCATCTGCAGGTATTAGCTGTCAAATCAGCTAATTTGAATAGCTTTTCCTCTGTCACCTTTGTTTTTTGTGTTTTTGAATTTCTTCTTATTGGAGATGGTCTGCTCTCTAAAGAGAGCCTGTGAGCCTTTCCAACCACAGCATTTTTTGATACACCAAGAATCTTTCCAATTTCTCCAGTTGTGAGTCCACCAGACCACAATTTCTTCAGTTTTGCAATCCTACTTTCTGTCCAAACCGATGGCATATTTAAAATCCTGTTAAAATATTCACATTAAATATACTATTACATGAGATAATGTCTAGTGTACGTTTAAAATAAATTAAAATAATTATATAAAAAAATGAAAAAAATCATATTTATAAAGATCCTCTTTTGCGTGGCATTAACATTTGTAAAACTCAGCCACCCATCCTTGGCGGATAATAATGATTTAGTAGTCCTTTCTGCATCAAGCACAGCTGGACTTATTCATGATTTATCAAATGAATTTAATGATAGATTCGAAACTAAAATCAAGGTATCCGTTTCTAGCTCTGGCATCCTTGCAAAGCAAGTAAAGCTTGGTATACCTGCAAATTTAATTATATCTGCATCTATTGATTGGATCAAAGATCTTGAAGAAAATAACAGAATAGACCCCTCTTATATAAAACCTATATTTAAA
>CACGTM010000061.1 GCA_902575965.1 uncultured Alphaproteobacteria bacterium
TTTTCCAAAGAGCAAGTAATTGAGAAGTTGGATATAATCATGAAACCTTACGGGGGCACTGGCTCCTATGAAAGAAAATTTAATGTTTCACATTTCTTTTTAACTAACGAAATTGAACAACTAAAAATAAGCGGAACGGCTGTACCACCTATATTCCTATTAGTTGCTGCGTTTTTACTTCACCTTGTAGTTTCAAGAATAATTACTAAAGAACGCGAACAAATTGGATTACTTAAGGCCTTTGGTTATAAAGATATTGAAATTGGTTGGTTATATTTTAAATTAATTCTCACAATTTTATTTGCAGGCTTTCTTTTTGGAAATATTCTTGGTTTTTGGATGGGGAAAGCAATGATTAAAATGTATTCAGAATATTTTAGGTTCCCTTTATTAACCTTTTTTGTTGAACAAAGAATCATTATACTAGGCTGTATAATTACCTTATTTTCAGGAATGATTGGTGGTTTCGCAGCTGTAAAAAGTGCAATTAATCTATCACCCGCTGTAGCAATGGCTCCACCAGTTCCTATTAGCTACAAGAGAGATCTTTTTAGTAATTTACTCAAAAGATACAATATTAGCCAACCCACAAAAATGATTTTTAGACACGTCTTGAGATTCCCATTTCGGTCTATCTTCACAATCATTGGCATTAGCTTTGCAATTGGTCTTATGATTATGTCATTGTTCTTCATCGATTCTGTTAATAGCGCAATAGAAACACATTTTTTCACAGCCAAGAGACAGTCAATGACTGTTTTCTTTATTGAGAGAAGTGACTCAAAAATAGAAAATGAGATAAAAAATTTCCCGGGAGTATTAAAAACTGAACCGGTGAGAGTTGTAGAAGCATACATTAAAAAAGAACATTTTAAAGAAAGAAGAACCATATTTGGGATTAATGAGTCAGCCGATCTTAATAGAATTCTTGATGAAAACCACGTACCTACAAATCCTCCTATTGGCGGTATTGCTTTAGACAAGACAGTTGCTAAAAAACTTAATGCATCAATTGGAGACATACTTGAAGTCGAGATTCTTACTGATAGTAGACCAATCATGGAACTGCCTTTAGTTAAACTCATAGATGAGAAGTTCGGACTAAATGCATATATGACTTCAGAAGGATTAAGAAGAATAATGAAAGAACCTCAATCTGTTAATGCTATACATTTAATGGTTGATAGTCGATATGCAAATAATCTATATAAAAAATTAAAAGAAACCCCTGCTATTGGAGGAATTGTTAATCAAAAACAAGCCCTAAAAAGCTTTGAAGAAACAATGGATAAGACTATGTTTGCTTTAATAAGTTTCTATACCTTTCTTGCCAGCCTTATTGCCTTTGGCGTTGTTTATAATGCTTCAAGAATAGCACTATCTGAAAGGTCAACATCATTAGCTAGCCTAAGGATTTTAGGATTTACTCGGCATGAAATCACATATATCCTTCTTGGAGAGCTAACTTTAATATTATTTGCTTCATTCCCAATAGGCTGTTTGTTTGGGTATTTTATGTCACTAGCAGTTTCTCCAATGTTAACTACAGACTTATATAACTTCCCCTTGGTGATTGATAAATCAACTTATAGCATCTCAGTTTTAGTAGTAATTTTTTCTTCAATTATATGTTGGATAAATTTAAGAAATAAATTGATCGACCTTGATCTTGTATCAACCCTAAAGGTAAGAGACTAATAATATGATTAAAACAAGATTTAATTTAACAAGAAGGAGTCTTATTCTTTCTATAATAGTCTTTTTTTCTTTATTTATTATAATATATACACTCTTACCAAGTCCTGTTTATGTAGATATAGCAACAATTCAAAAACAAAATTTCATAGTTACAATTGATGATGAGGGTAAGACACAGCTAAAAGATGTATATACTGTTTCAGCGCCAGTAGCCGGAAGGGTAAGAAGAATTGATATTGAAGCAGGAGATCCAGTAGTTGCAAATACTACTGTTCTTGCTCTATTTCAACCTAACGACCCTGTTATGTTAGATGCGAGGAGTAGAACAGAAGCAGAGGCTTCAGTTAAGTCTGCAAAAGCCGCTGTGGATCTTGCGGAAGCAGAACAACTCAGAGCAAAAGCCCAATTGGAATTCTCTGAAAATGAATTGAATAGAGGTATTCCTCTCGCAGAACAAGGAACTATATCAAAAGCTACTCTTGATCAAAGAGAACTAACTGTAAAGACAGCCATGGCTCAACTATCTCAAGCAAATGCAAGTCTAAATAAGACTAGAGCCGATTTAGAATTTGCCAGAGCACGTCTTATAAAAGTTAATCAGATTGATAGAAGTCAACTAGAAGAAGATCTTATCCCAGTTAAATCTCCTGTGAGTGGATTAGT
>CACGTM010000062.1 GCA_902575965.1 uncultured Alphaproteobacteria bacterium
TGATAATATAGACACTTCTTTTGCAACTCAATCTGGGGTTGTAGTAATGAATACTCCTTTTGGAAACGCAATTACTACAGCTGAGCATGCAATATCATTAATGATGGCTTTAGCCAGACAGATACCTAATGCTAATCATTCTACACACAGCGGAAAATGGGAAAAATCCAAGTTTATGGGAGTTGAGCTTTTTAACAAAAAACTTGGTTTAATTGGATGCGGTAATATTGGTTCCATTGTTGCTGATCGAGCGAGAGGACTTAAAATGCATGTTTTAGCATACGACCCTTATCTATCGAATGAACATGCCGTTGAAATTGGTGTAAAAAAAGTTGATTTACAGGAACTATTAAAGGAGTCAGATTTTATTTCGTTGCATACTCCTCTTAATGATCAAACAAAAAATATAATTAATTCGAAAGCGATTAAACAAACCAAAAAAGGTGTAAGAATCATTAATTGCGCACGAGGTGGGTTATTAGTAGAGGAAGATATAAAAAAATATTTGCTAAACAACCATATTGCAGGTGTTGCGCTGGATGTTTATGAGTCTGAACCAGCTAAAGATAATATATTATTTGGAATGGATAGAGTCGTATGTACCCCGCATTTAGGTGCATCAACAGTTGAAGCACAAGAAAATGTAGCAATACAAATTGCAGAACAGATTTCAGACTATCTTCTTAATGGAACAGTAACTAATGCCCTAAACATTCCTTCAGTATCAGCTGAGGATTCTCCAAGGTTGAAGCCTTATATGAATCTGGCTGAGCAGCTAGGGAGTTTTTTGGGGCAAATTACTCGTACAAGTATTAAGAATATTTCTATTTCTTATTCGGGCCAGGTTGCTGAATTAAATACTAAGCCTTTGTCAGCAATTGCCTTGAAGGGTTTACTATCTCCCTTAATGGAAAATATTAATATGGTTAATGCCAGAATTGTTGCTAAGGATCGAAATATAGAAATTAGCGAGATAAAGAAAGATACCTCAGCTGAATATAATAATTTAATTTCTATCTCCATTACTACAGAACGTCAAGTAAGGACAGTATCTGGAACCTTATTTGCTAGTAATATGCCTAGATTAATTAACGTGAATGGGATTAATTTAGAGGCTGAGATAAGCAAGCATATGCTTTATGTAATAAATGATGATAAACCTGGTTTTATTGGCTCACTTGGGACGGTTTTAGGTAAAGAGAACATAAACATCGGCTCTTTTCACTTAGGTAGAAAGGATAAAGATGGGAATGCTGTTGCACTATTGCAGTTAGATCAAAAAGTTAATGAAAAGGTACTTAAGCAAGTTAGTCAGCTACCATATGTTCACCAAGCTAAAAATCTAATATTCTAATCGTTCTATTAAATTAATTTTACAAATAGTATACGGTTTTAGTTTGTAAATGGTAATTTATAATTTATTATTTGTTTTTATATGCCCGTGCTTGATACTCCTTACTCTATTGGTTAATGTTTATTTATGGTATTCAAAGAAATTTTTTCCAACAATAATAATCTTTTGCCTGAAGGTCTTAGCGATTTCATTTATCCAATCGCTGAAAGAAGATTACATATTAAAAACCAATTATGTAAAAATATAAGTCTTTTTGGCTATAATCTTATTGAACCACCATTAGTAGAATTTGAAAAAACTCTTACTTCCGGCTTGGGTAAGGCTTGCGAAAAAAAGATATTTAAATTTGTTGATCCTCTTTCACAGGAAGTACTAGGTATTCGGGCAGATATTACTCCACAAGTTGGAAGAATAGTATCAACCAGGCTTCAGAACTATAATAGACCCTTAAGGGTTATGTACAGAGGGGATGTTTTGATAATTGAAGGGAAACCGATCAAACCTGAAAGACAATTTTCACAAGTTGGCTATGAATTAATTAGTAATCCATCGATATACTCCGATACAGAAGTTCTATTTGTTGCTATCGACTCTTTACATGAAATTGGAATTAGCGATATTTCAATAGACATTTCAATGCCAACCTTGCTTTTTGACATCCTTTCTAGTTTTGAATTAAAAGAATCTGAAATTAGTGAAGTAAAAAATGTTCTACTAAATAGGGACATTGAACAAATAAAGCCATTAGGTAAAGATCTTTCTAAATTATTAATTGCACTTATTGATTATTCTGGCCCAGTAGATCACGCAAGAAAAATACTAGATTTGAATTTATTTTCCGATCAAAATATAAAAAAAATTAATTACATTTTTGAGTTTATTAATAGTATTGAAAATATTTCTGATAATATTAACAAAACTATAGATTTTGTAGAAAATAATGATTTTGATTACCATACAGGTATAACATTTCGTATTTTTTCTACAATTACCTCAAATGAGCT
>CACGTM010000063.1 GCA_902575965.1 uncultured Alphaproteobacteria bacterium
TAGACATCGCGAGAAAGTATCTAAGTAGTATTGATATGTTTGTCCCAGGGCACCCAATTGCAGGAACTGAACATTCTGGGCCAAGGTCCGGGTTTGCAGAGTTATTTCAGAATAGATGGACTATCCTGACTCCAACAGAGGATACAAATAAAAATGCTGTAGAAGTAATAAAATCTATTTGGACACTTATGGGTTCAAGTGTTGATATAATGACACCTGAGCATCACGATATTGTTCTTGCCATAACATCACACTTACCGCACCTTATTGCATACACAATTGTTGGTACGGCAACTGATTTAGAAGACGACCTTAGGCAGGAAGTTATTAAGTATTCTGCATCAGGGTTTAGAGATTTTACTCGAATTGCAGCATCAGACCCAGTTATGTGGAGAGATATATTCATTTCCAATAAGGATGCAACACTTAATATGCTTCAGCGATTTACAGAGGATCTAACTTCCTTACAAAGGGCC
The DNA here is from genome assembly GCA_902575965.1 of uncultured Alphaproteobacteria bacterium. Lineage (GTDB taxonomy): Bacteria > Pseudomonadota > Alphaproteobacteria > Rhodospirillales > Rhodospirillaceae. The sequence goes on from CACGTM010000063.1 coordinate 477, forward strand.
ATAAGGCATAATGAGGGTGATAAATTAGAAAAGCTTTTTGAGAGGACTAGAAAAATCCGAAGAGGAATAGTTGAGGCAAATCAGGCTTAATTATGAACTGCTTGTTATACGATTCATGAATATATGCAATTCAAATAATGCTATTAGTAATTGGATCTTTGCTTATGGCTCTCTTATGTGGAGGCCAAATTTTCAATATTCTGAAATGATTCCTGCAATTATTAATGGATGGCAGAGAGATATGTGTATAATCTCAATTCATTATAGAGGCACTCCCAATAAACCTGGCTTAGTTAGTGGTTTAAAACCAGGAGGTAGCTGTCATGGGAGAGCTTACAAGGTATCTGATGAGGACCTAGACTCGATTATTCATTATCTTGATGATAGAGAATTAATAACAAATGTTTATACACCAGAGTATAAGGAAATAACTCTCCAAGATAACAGAATCGTTAAAGCAAGAGTTTATATCAGTAATGTTTATCACAAGCATTACGTGGGAAATATTTCAGATAATGAAAAAACGAGTTACATAAAACAGGGAGTTGGCTCTGAGGGTAGAAGTATTCAATATCTAAAGAACATAATTGATCAATTATCAAAATTAGAAATAGTTGATAAAGGTTTAAATAATCTTTTGCAATTATGTAAAAATCCTTAATTCAATAAATTTTTTTTGATCATTTTCCCATATGGCAAACGACTATCTTATTTCCATCCAGGTCTCTGAAGTATGCTCCATAAAAAGTTGGGTTTCTCTCCCCCGGACCACCTTCGTCTTTTGCTCCCAGTAAAATGGCTTTAGAGTAGAGTTTGTCAACGTTTTCTCTACTACCTGCCTGAATTGCTAGCATAGTTCCATTGCCATATGATGCTTCTTCTCCATTAAAAGGATCTCCAACACAGATCATTGGTTTACCCATTTCACTTCCAAAGCATACTATTCTATCTGTACTAAATAGCTGTTTTGCACCAATCTCTCCTAAGAGTTCTTCATAAAAGGATACAGCCTTCTCTTTATTATTTGTGCCAAAAGTCATGTAGGCCAACATTACATAGTCTCCAGTTAACCGTTTCAATTGCTTTATTTTGTTTTAGAACCCAATCGTCTCTCTACTTCAGTTTCATTTTTGTTGAGACCGAACATTTCTTTCCCCCAGATTGTACCATTAATATCCCATGAAAGAGCCCTGTGAGATGCACCTGCAATAGTATCTGAAAATGAGGTATAAGCAGGATTGCTGTCTGCGATACCTGTAGCTCCCATTGCTTCAATAATTCTTGTAGCAGATCTTCTTGCTAATGTAGCGACATAAGCACAATTTCTCTTAAACCTGTTAAGCTCATGAGGTTTTAAATCAATGTTTTTCTCTGCCGCATCCCACATTTTGCAAAGATCCGACCTATAAATCTCTAAGGCAGAGTCAATTTCCATAGATGACTCTGCAGCTCGCAATTGTTGACTTTGAAATTCAAGTATCTTGGCGCTATCTAAACCAACTCTTCCTGTCATTTCATTTAAATAATGATTAAGTGTTGCAATTGCACAGCCAAGAGTTGGTATTGCAACTGAGTATCCAAAAACGTCGAGCATGGGAAGCTTGTATACTGGACCCGTGTTGAGACTGCATCCTGGTGAGTCTTTCTTATTCAGTTCAGCTAATTTTGTAACCCGATGCTCAGGGACGAATTTCGCGTCTATTATGATATCGTTTGATCCAGACCCTCTCATTCCAGGTGAATACCAAACGTCTTCTATTGTGTAATCACATTTAGGAACAATTATCATTGCTAACTCTG
>CACGTM010000064.1 GCA_902575965.1 uncultured Alphaproteobacteria bacterium
TGTTATTAATATGATCAGTGTGAATAACAACATTCATTAAATTAATTGTATCTTGATTCAATCCTAAATAATTTTTTAAATATTGAGAATGAGGAATATCATATTTTTGAAACTCTGGAGATATCCAATCATCTAATGCCTTTCCAGAAAGTGGATTATTGCGATGAGATAGTGAAAACAATAACTGATGAGGTAAAATATTTCTATCATCACCAGAAAGTGGATTGAGTACATGGGATGGCCAATCAGAACTCAAAATATTTGTATCTTTAATTCTATAAACCCATTCTCTATTTGGACCAAGGCTTTTAGGAAGAATTAAATTTAAATCTAGAGATTGAGCTCTGTCAATCATTCTTGCATAATTCCCACCTATCAGCTCTCCTGCTGCTTCAGGCTTTCCTGGAATATTCATTAAAGTATATACACGACCTCCAACCCTTCCCCTACCTTCTATAACTTTTACATTTAGACCCGATTCTTCAAGTAGCAAAGCAGAATTTAACCCTGAAAGACCAGCCCCTATAACTAATACATCATATTTCTTTCTATGAGATCTGACACTCTTGTTTGAAAAAGTTGTTAATGCTGAAGCAAGTCCACCACTAACAACAGAACGCCTATTTATCATTTAAAATCATCCATTAATTCATTGTAAAAATTATTTTACCTTTTCGGTTTTCACCAGTTTCCTCTGCATGAGCAAATGCTTCAACGAAATTTTCTAAATTATAAGTTCTTGCTATCTTTGCTGTTAAGAGACCATCACTAATTTTTTTTGCGAGCAAAGAGTATGTATGTCGAATAGTAGACATATCTCTTTTTGCAAGCCCTCTACCTGTACTCATTCCTGTGAGAGTAATATTTTTAAAAAAGAGATCATGAAAAGGAAGTGAACAAGACTCCTTAGATATAAAACCATAGTTAACAACTTTACCTCCATAGGCCAAACATCTAGCCACTCTCTCAGTTGCCTTACCTGCAACCATGTCAAATCCTATATTTATTTTGCTGCCATCAGTTAAATCAGAAATTTTTTTAGCAAGAGCATCAGAGTTATTATCATCAACAATACATTTATCTGCACCAAGATCGAATAATTCATCAAATAAACTCTCACGTCTTACAATATTACAAGTCTTTATCCCCCTTTCATTAGCTAAAACAATTAGGTATCTACCACAATTTGAATTAGCGCCATTTTGTAAAATCCAATCACCTTCCTTTAAATCATAGAAGTCTTCAAGTAAGCATATTGCTGTCATGCCATTAACAAGCATTAACGATAGTTGACATGCGTCTCCTTCTGGAGCAGGAATACAAAGTTCAGCTTTAGCTGCAATTTTTTCAGAAAAAGTTCCATTACCCCACCATGGAAAAACTCTATCTCCGATTTTATAGCCAGTTACACAAGAGCCAATAGAAGAGACTCTTCCAACTCCTTCATACCCTGGCGTGAGTGGTAATTCCTTAGCTTCAAAACCATAATCTCCCCTAAATCGTTTTATATCGGCAAGATGAATGGCGGCAGCTTCCATTTTAATTATTATTTCATCATCTTTCGGCTCTTGTTCCTCTAAATCTATTATTTCTACAACTTTAGAAGGATCTCCATGACCGAATTGTCTTAATGATTTAATTTTGCTCATGATTAATAATTGTAGTTTTTTTATGGGACTTATCAATATAAAGTTTCATAACATCTGGTCTTGAATAGTGACCAATGCTATCAACCCATAATTTAGTATCATCTCTCTCAGTCATATTAATATCACATGAGACCAACTTCTCATCTAAACCAGAATGTGGTTCAATAAGAAGGGCACTAAAGGGTTGCACAACTGTTGTCCAGCCTCCGCCTTCGGTCATTAGTTCTTGCTTTCCCAATTTAGCCTCAAAGAATTCAATCATCTCTTTTGTTACAGGACTCGATGAACATACAACAAAACATTGAGCTGATAGTGCATGATTTCGCATCATAGCCTCAATTTGGGTATTAGCAATTTTATCAAAACCTGCCATAGTTGATAATCCAGGCCAATGAGCAGCATGTATTTCTATATTCTCCTCAGCTAGTGCTTGACGTGTTAAATTCATTGTATGTTCCCAACAGATTAATGCGCCAACCTTACCAACTTTAGTATCTGATACACCAAGAGTACTTCCATCGCCCAAACCCC
>CACGTM010000065.1 GCA_902575965.1 uncultured Alphaproteobacteria bacterium
GGAAATTCCAAGAAAAGGCTCTATAATTTCATTATGCAAGATACTTACATCCAATTTAGAAACAGTGTCATTATTCTCTATATTTTTCTTAAGACTTAATTTATACCACTTCCCCCTTAAATACATCCCAAACTGATGTGATCTTTTAGGCTGAAAATGCTTTTTGGACAATGAAATATCAAAGCTATTTTCAATATGATTTAATAACTCTTTTGGTAATAAATTATTTAAATTTTTTATAACTCTATTGTAAGGCAAAATTTGTAATTCATCTTCTGAAAAAATCACAGACAAAAAGAACTGAGCATTATTATTATTTTTCATCAACTTTGCCACACGAGAAGCCGCAGCAGACCTGTGGTGGCCATCTGCTATGTACAAATGATCTAAGTTATTAAAGCTATAAGTTATCTTATCAATAAAATTTTGATTATTAATAACCCATAACGAATGAACATTTCCATCATCACTTATTACTTTATAATCAGGAAGTGAATTGCATAACAAATTAATCGTTTCTTTAATTTCAGAAGACTTTTTATGCACTAAAAGAACGGGTCCCGTCTGAGCTTTCAAAAAAGAAATTTGTTTTACCCTATCATCTTCTTTTTTCGGGCGAGTTAGTTCATGTTTTTTTATAATATTACAATCATAAGCATCTACCGAAGCTACACAAGAAACTCCTGTTTGTTGATGACCATCACATTCAATCCTATATATATAAAAACAAGGCTTTTTATCGCGAAGTAAAATTCCATCTGATTGAAGTCTATCAAAATTATCTTTACCTTTCTGATAAACGATTTCAGAGTATGGATCTATAGACTCAGGTAAATCAACCTGCGGTTTTGAGATATGCAAAAAACTATTAGGCTTGTTTTTTACCATTACCCTTGCCTCAGCATCATTTAACACATCATATGGAGGTGCTATTACACTATTAGCTATTTGAGGATGTGGCCTTAATGCGACAAAAGGCTGAATGAGTTTTCTCATATTAAAAATATTATTTTAGTTTAAAATTTAACTATTATTTTCAAGATTGTCCCTAACAAATCTATCAAGTAGCCTAACACCGTAACCTGTAGCTCCCTTTGAAGATAACTTAGTATTAATCTCTGACCATGTAACACCTGCTATATCAAGATGCGCCCATTTTACGCCATCATTAATAAATCTTTTAATAAATTGCGCTGCAGTGATTGCGCCTGCATCACGAGGTCCAATATTTTTCATATCTGCAATCGAGGAGTCAATAAGTCTATCATACTCTGGACCGATTGGTAATCGCCACAATCTCTCATTAGTCGAAATACCTGCGCTAATTAAATTATTAGAAAGATTATCGTCATTTGAAAATAATCCACAATAATATTTTGATAATGCTACGATGACTGCTCCAGTTAATGTAGCTAAATCAATAATATAATCAGGTTTATGATTTTTTTGCACGTACCATAAAATATCTGCAAGTACTAATCTGCCCTCTGCATCTGTGTTTTGCACCTCAATGGTTTGTCCATTAGCACTTTTAACAACATCTCCTGGTCGTTGTGCATTTCCATCTGGCATATTCTCAACCAAACCAATTATTCCAACTGCATTTACCTTGGCTTTGCGTTCCGCTAATGATTTCATCAACCCAGAAACTACTGCAGCTCCCCCCATATCCCATTTCATATCCCACATTCCATGGGAGGGCTTAATGCTTATTCCACCAGAGTCAAAGCAAACACCTTTCCCAACAAATGCAATTGTTTCTTGTTTTTTAGAGCCACCACTCCATTCCATTACAGCAACTCTAGGCGGATTAGAAGAGCCCTGGGCAACACCTAAAAGTGCATTCATGCCCATTCTCTTCATCTCAGGGACTGTTAAAACCTTCACCTTAAGCCCCTTTGAGGACAAGGCTTTGATTTGCTTTGCAAAAGAAAGGGGTGTTAAAACATTTGCTGGTTCGCTAACAAGGTTTCTAGTAAAAATTACCCCATCATTTATTAAATTCACCTTTAAGAATAAATGCCAAACCAATTAGTACAAGTGTAAGGTTTAGTATAGGATTAGTAAATCTTTGATGTCCTTCAACTCTCATTTCTCTAAC